>DATDIT010000143.1:0-16185 GCA_036520875.1 Candidatus Acidiferrales bacterium | reverse complement strand
CTCGACCGCTCGCAGTGGGAGGAAATCCCTTCGGACCTGGTGGATTGGGACGCCACGGGAAAAGCCGCGACGCAAGAGCAGCAGCGGGATGCGGCTATTGTTGCGAAAGTGCACAATCAGGAGGCTGGACGCCTTGCGTCGCCTCTCGATATCGACGCGAGCCTAGAGGTGGCTCCCAAAATTTTCCTTCCTCCCGGCGTCGGGCTTTTCGCCTTCGACGGGAAGGCTGTTCTCTCCGTTCCCGAAGCCGAAACGACGTCAAAACTATCCAAGGGACATTTCGTTGAACAAGTGATGGTTCCGGTTCCCATAATTCCCACCAGGCATGACGTGTCAATCCACGGACTGCACGCAAAACTTCGACTTCAAACGGATCAGCCGGAGTTTTACATGCGCACGGCGGACGCTCGAACACCCGAAATGCAGCTGATCCGAGCAAAGGCGCACGGCGAAAACCGGCAGATCGAAAAAGTGGATGAGCTTTTCGGACAGCAACGCTCGGCGGGAGATACGATTTCGATGCAGCGCTGGGAGATTGCGCACGGGGTGTATCGCTTCACTCTCAGCAAACCACTTCCGCCAGGGGAATACGCACTGGCGGAAATGGTCGGCGAAGAAGGAACGAGCCTTTACGTTTGGGATTTCGGCGTGGACGCGGGAGCGAACCACGTCGCCAAGTAGGAGAGCTGGCTAACCAGAAGAACGCGCCTCTCCCTGCAAAAACTCCGCCAGGAGGGCAGCCAGCACAGAGACGGAGAACGGCTTCTGCAGGATGCGGGCGCCTTTTTCGCGATATTTGCTTACGAGGGCAGCATCGACGAAATCTCCCGTCATAAAGACGAAGCGCGGGCGAGGCCCGCTCGCGTTCGCGAGCAACTTCTCGAAAAGAGCTTCGCCGCTGATACCGGGAAGGTTGAAATCGCAAAGAACTATCTCGCATTTGTTTGTTGAGAGGTAGGCGAGCGCCGCCTCCGAACTTTCCAGGGTATGGACCTTCATGCCGCGCCTTGAAAGGTCTTCAGCCATAATTTCGCGAATGCTTTCCTCATCGTCGACGATGAGAATGCTGTGGTCCTTGAGGATCTCTGCGGGCCGAGGCGGCCACGCAAGACTGGGTGACGACGAAGATGCCGCAGCCGAGGGCGCCGGCGCGCAGGGCGTCAAGAACACATGGAACGCAGCGCCTAATCCAGGGGTGGACTGGACTTCGATAGTGCCGCCGTGCTCCTTGATAACGGCCAGGGCAATTGTAAGACCGAGTCCGCTGCCTCCGCCCGGCCGTTTGGTGGTGAAGAACGGGTCGAAAATTTTGTCGATAATTTCAGGGGCTATGCCCGCACCGTCATCGGCAAAGGTAACGCGGACCCGGCCGTCCACGCAGGAGATGGAAATATCCAAGCGGCCTCCACCACGCGCCGCGGAAATCGATTGTTCTGCATTGGCAATGAGGTTTGAGAAAACCTGCGCGATCAGCCGTCGGTTTCCTTCCACGAGGGGAAGTCCTTCGGGAGACTCGAACTTCACTTGGATGTGTTTTTGAGCAAGGAGCGCGCCTTCGACTTGCAGCGCCTCCCGAACGACCCCCTTAAGATCGATGCTAGCGTTGCCGTGGGCAGAGGGCCGCGAAAAAGCGAGCAGGTTGAGGACAATACCAGCGGCGCGCCGTGCTTGTTGCAATATCGTATCGACCTGGCGCCGAGTAGTTTCATCCGTTGCGCGCTCGCGGAGCAGATCGCTAATCCCCAGAATGGCAGTGAGCGGATTATTGAGTTCATGGGCCGCCCCGGCCATCATTTGGCCCATAGCGGCGAACTTTTCGCTTTGAGCAAGCTGTTGCTCGAATTGCTTCGATTCGGTAACGTCGCGGCCCGAAGAGACCATGCCAGTGATGTTGCCCTTCTCGTCGAAAAGCGGCCTGGCTGTGATTCGCAGGGTTTTCCAAGCGCCATCGATGTGCTGGGCTCGGATTTCGATCTGCTCCTCGGCCTTTCGACCGGAGATGGTGTTTTGGAGCATCTCGGAGAGCTTCGCCCGGTCCTCCGAACCCATTCGCAGGCCAACCTTCTTGCCAACGTACTCGTCGGGCGAGACACCGAGGATATCCTTTAGGCGTTCGCTGACGAATTTGAACCGACCCTCGGAATCGAGAACAACAATCAGATCGGGGAAGCATTCAATCAGACGCCGGACAAACTCGCGCTCTTGGTGGAGGGTCCTTTCGATTTCATGCTGATCGGTAACATCGCGAGCTGATGTTACCACTCCGCTGATCTTGCCATTTTCATCAAACAGCGGACCAGCGGTTAGCAGAAGAACCCGCCAAGTACCATCGATGTGTGGAGCGCGGAATTCGATCTTCGCGCGAGGGACCTCGCCCTTGATTACCCGCTGGAACATCTCGTCAATGTTGACTTTGTCCTCCGGGCTGGCCCTGACGCCAAATTCCCCTCCCAAATATTCTTGGGGAGGGCGGCCCAGAATATTCCGAACCTGATCGCTGATATAAGTGAATCGGCCCTGGAGGTCCAGAACGGCTATCAGATCCGGAAAGTTTGCGATCAGGCGGCGGTTGAATTCCTGCTCCTGATGGAGACGCTTTTCGATTTCGAATTGCTCGGTGACATCGCGCGCCCATCCGGTGAGGGCTACCACTTCACCGCGCTCGACGAGCGTCTGAAACCAGCAGGAAAAATGCCGGAGCTCCCTATTTTTCTTGAGCGTTACAGGTAAGATGCCGGTCCATTTGCCCTTTTTGAGCAGAGCAGGCAACGATTGCAGCAACTGCTCCGGTGTGGGAGCCAAGAGGAAATCAGAGAGAGGATGGCCGATGATTTCCTGAAAAGGGGCCCCCAGAATGTCTGACATTCGCAGATTAGCGACGCGGATTTCACCTTGAAGTGAAAGCGTGAAAAGCGCCTGGTCGAGGCTGTCTATGAGGTCACGGTAATTCTGCTGGGAGCGGAAAATCGTCTGAGCCAGCTCTTCGAATTGCCGCTTCGAGTCAGGCAATGAGGCAGCCTGCTCCGCCTGGTTTTGCAACGCGTCTTTGGACATCGTTCCGAGCCATCCGAGTAGCACTTAGAAGGGTGCGAATAGGCTCCATATGAATCTTACAGAGTGGCGGCACGAAACCAGGAAAGAAAAAGGCAGCATATGCGAAATGCTCAATAGGGAGTTGGGCAAAGAAGAGGGTTGGCTTGCCCGGCATGGAGCCGACCGGGCAAGCCCTTCCCGGAGTTCAGGCGCACATTTCTAACTTTCGGCCACGGCGTCGGCATCCTTGCGAAGGAAATCGAGCGCTGCCGCTTCCTCGGGCGTGAGTTCAGGCTCCATCGCTTCCGGCTCATCTTTCGGAATCTCAGTGAGGAGCTGAATGTTGCGATAGCGCTCTAGTCCGGTGCCTGCGGGAATCAGCCGACCCATGATAACGTTTTCCTTCAGGCCGCGGAGATAATCCACTTTCCCAGAGATAGCGGCCTCGGTGAGAACGCGGGTTGTCTCCTGGAAGCTTGCGGCGGAGATGAAGGAATCCGTCGAAAGCGAAGCCTTGGTAATGCCCAAAAGCAAGGGGCGACCGGTGGCCGGCCTGCCGCCGTCGCGAATGACGCGATCGTTTTCTTCGCGGAAGCGGAACTTGTCAATCTGCTCCTCGAGAAGGAAGGTCGTATCGCCCACGTCTTCGACTTTTACCCAGCGCATCATCTGCCGGACGATGGTTTCAATGTGCTTATCGTTGATGTTGACACCCTGGAGACGATAAACCTCCTGAACGGAATTAACCAAGTAAGCCTGCGTGTACTTTTCGCCGAGGACCGCCAGAAGGTCGTGAGGATTGAGAGGCCCGTCGATCAGAGGCTCGCCAGCCCGGACGTGCTCGCCTTCCTGGACGTTGATGTGCACACCGCGGGGGATCGAATATTCCTTCACGGTGCGGCCATCTTCGCTCTCGACGTAAATCTTGCGCTGACCCTTGGCGATTTCGCCGTATTTCACGATGCCGTCGATTTCGCTAATAACCGCGGGATCGCGAGGCTTTCGTGTTTCGAACAACTCGACAACGCGCGGCAGACCGCCGGTGATGTCTTTGGTCTTGGTGGTTTCGCGAGGAATTTTCGCGAGCACATCGCCGGGCTGCACCTCGTCGCCATCGGCGACCATCAGGTGGGCGCGAGACGGCATAAGGTACTTTTTCTTGGCGCGGCCAGCAGAATCGCGGACCAAAATCGCGGGCTGGTGCTTTTCGTCACCCGGGGGGAGCGTGACGACGAGCTGCGAAAGGCCCGTGACCTCGTCCACTTGTTCTTCGATGGTCACGCCTGGCTGCAGATCCTTGAACTCGATCGTGCCACCTGTTTCCGTGAGAATGGAAAAGGTGTAGGGATCCCATTCGCACATGATCTGCCCCAGCGTGACAGGTTGGCCATCTTCGACGCGCAGGCGCGCGCCATAAACCACGTGGTGGCGTTCCTTTTCACGGTTCTTTTCGTCGACGACAGCGATCAAGCCAGACCGGTTCATGGCGATGAGCGCCTTGGCACGGCCCTCGACCACCTTCAGGTCGATAAATTTGACGAAGCCGCTGTTGCGAGCCTCCACCTTGGACTGTTCGGTAACGCGGGTGGCCGTGCCGCCGATGTGGAAGGTGCGCATGGTAAGCTGGGTACCCGGTTCGCCAATGGATTGGGCCGCGATGACGCCGACGGCTTCACCCATCTCGACGAAGCGGCCGGTGGCGAGGTTGCGGCCGTAGCAGCGCGCGCACACTCCACGGCGTGATTCGCAGGTAAGCACGGAACGGATGTTCACGCGCTCGATGCCCGCAGCCTGAATCGTGTTGGCCAGCTCCTCCGTGATCTCCTGGTTCACATCGACGATCACGTTGCCCTCGTAATCCTTAATCTTCTCGAGGGAGACGCGGCCGATGACGCGGTCGCGGAGAGGTTCGACTTCGACGCCAGCCTCGAGAATCGGCTCCACGTAAATACCGTCCGCTGTGCCGCAGTCGAATTCGTTGATGATCACGTCTTGCGCCACATCAACGAGACGCCGCGTGAGATAGCCGGAATCGGCTGTCTTTAGCGCCGTATCGGCGAGACCTTTTCGGGCGCCGTGCGTGGAGATGAAGTATTGCAACACGGTGAGACCCTCGCGGAAATTCGAGGTGATGGGCGTCTCGATAACCTCGCCCGACGGCTTGGCCATCAATCCGCGCATTCCGGAAAGCTGCCGGATCTGCTGCTTCGATCCGCGCGCGCCGGAATCGGCCATGACATAGACCGGGTTGATCGCGCCCTGCTTATCCTGCTCTTCCAGGGCCTTGAACATCTCGTCGGCAACTTTCTCGGTGATGTCGCTCCAGATGGCGATCACTTTGTTGTAGCGTTCCCCGTTGGTGATAGCTCCATCGAGATACTGCTGCTGCACTTTCACGACTTCATGCTCGGCGGCATCCACCAGCTTGAACTTGACGCCGGGAATGACCATGTCGCTGATGCCGATTGAAATGCCAGACTTCGTGGCGTAGAGGAAGCCAAGTTCCTTAAGCCGGTCAAGCATCACGACGGTCTTTTCCAAACCGAAGCGGAGATAGGCATACAGCACCAGTGCCTGCACACCCTTCTTCTTAAGCAAGCCATTGATGAAGGGCATATCCGAAGGGAGATGATCGTTGAAGATCACGCGGCCCACGGTGGTTTGCAAGAACTGCTTGTGCAAATTGATCGGCTCGGTGTGCGACACGTCCTGATCGTCATACGCGTTGGTGAGATCGATCACCTCGCCCGTATAGCGCATCCGGATCGGAGTGAGCAGTTCAACCTCGCCAGCTTCGAGGGCCATGATTACTTCTTCGCTTGAGCCAAACGCGCGACCTTCGCCCTTAGCCTTGGGCTTTGCCTTCGTCATGTAATAAATACCGAGCACCATATCTTGCGTCGGCACGGCGAGTGGGTAACCGTTGGCCGGTGAGAGAATGTTGTGCGAGCTGAGCATCAGCACCGAAGCTTCGACTTGGGCCTCTGGCGAAAGGGGAATGTGCACGGCCATCTGGTCGCCGTCGAAGTCCGCATTGAATGCGGTACAGACAAGCGGATGGATGCGAATGGCCTTGCCCTCGACGAGCGTGGGCTCAAAGGCCTGGATACCGAGGCGGTGAAGCGTCGGAGCGCGATTCAGGAGCACGGGATGCTCGCGAATCACATCTTCGAGAATGTCCCATACGGTGGCTTCCTGCGCCTCGACAAGTTCCTTGGCTTGCTTGATTGTGGTGCAATGTCCTGCAGCCTCCAGCCGGTGATAGATGAACGGCTTAAAGAGCTCGAGGGCCATCTTCTTCGGAAGGCCGCACTGGTGAAGCTTCAGCTCGGGTCCGACGACAATGACCGAGCGGCCCGAGTAGTCCACGCGCTTGCCAAGAAGGTTCTGGCGGAAGCGGCCCTGTTTCCCCTTCAACGTGTCGGAAAGTGATTTGAGAGGGCGGTTGTTGGTGCCGCGGAGAACACGGCCACGCCGTCCGTTGTCGAATAGCGCGTCCACGGCTTCTTGCAACATGCGCTTCTCGTTGCGAACGATCACGTCCGGAGCGTGAAGCTCCATGAGCTTTTTCAGGCGGTTATTGCGATTGATCACGCGGCGGTAGAGGTCGTTTAGGTCGGATGTAGCAAAACGGCCGCCGTCGAGAGGCACCAAGGGGCGAAGCTCGGGCGGGAGGACCGGAATCACGTCGAGGATCATCCATTCAGGCTTGTTGCCGCTCTTCCGGAACGCCTCGAGGACTTTCAGACGCTTCGCGAACTTGATCCGCTTTTGCAGGCTCGGATCAATCTTCATTTTTTCGCGGAGCTCGCCCGAGAGTTTATCGACATCAACGCGGCGCAGAAGCTCCTTGATTGCCTCAGCCCCCATGCGAATGTCAAATTTTCCCGGATAGTCGCGCTGCAGCTCGCGGAATTTCTCCTCGGGAACAATATCCTTTTCCCTGAGCTCGGGAACATCGCCGGGATCGACGCAGACAAAGGTCTCAAAGTAAAGAATGTGCTCGAGATCGCGCATGGTGATGTCGAGCAGATAGCCGATGCGGCTCGGCAATCCCTTGAAGAACCACACATGCGAGCAGGGTGAGGCCAGCTCTATGTGCCCGAGGCGCTCGCGGCGAACTTTACTGAGCGTTACTTCCACACCGCACTTATCGCAGATCACGCCGCGGTGCTTCATCCGCTTGTATTTTCCGCAGAGGCACTCCCAGTCGGTGACAGGACCGAAAATCTTGGCGCAAAAGAGACCGTCGCGCTCCGGCTTGAAAGTGCGGTAGTTGATGGTTTCCGGCTTGGTCACTTCTCCGTGGGACCACGAACGGATTTTTTCCGGACTCGCAAGGCTGATGCGAATCGAATCGAAATCCGCGATCTGGCTAGCACGGTCATAAGGGCTTGATCGATACAAGGGGCAATCCTCCCGTCCCGGGAAAACCGGGACAATAAAAACCGCTTCCAAAATCTCTTTGGGCGCGCTCTGAAAATCCGGAGCGCGCGGGCTAGTCGGCCGCTTCCGCTGCTTCCAGTTGCGGCTTCTGGCGCTTCATGAGCTCAACGTCCAAGCAGAGCGACTGCAACTCTCGCACCAGGACGTTGAACGATTCGGGTACACCAGGCTCGATTCCCGGCTCGCCTTTCACTATGGCCTCGTAGATTTTCGCGCGGCCGTAGACGTCGTCGGACTTCGCGGTCAGCAGCTCCTGCAGAATGTGCGCCGCGCCATACGCTTCGAGAGCCCACACTTCCATTTCCCCGAAGCGCTGGCCGCCGAACTGCGCCTTGCCGCCGAGCGGCTGTTGCGTGATGAGCGAGTACGGGCCGATCGAGCGAGCGTGGATTTTGTCGTCAACCAAGTGCGATAGCTTGAGCATGTAGATGTACCCGACGGTTACGTTTTGCGCGAATAGATCGCCCGTCATGCCATCAGTGAGCGTAATCTTGCCCGTTTCCGGCAATTCGGTAAACCCGAGCAAGTGACGGATGTCCGCCTCGCGAGCGCCGTCAAATACCGGCGTGGCGAACGGCACGCCTTCGCGGAAACTGTGCGCGAGGTCCATGAGAGCATCGTCATCCAAATCGGCGATGGTTTTCCAGACCGAGGTGGGCCCGAAAGCCTCCTTGAACCATTTGCGCACCGCTTCCACACGCCCCCCGTCATCCAACATTTGCCCGATACGCGCGCCGAGTTCCTTCGAAGCCCAGCCGAGATGCGTTTCCAAGATTTGACCGACGTTCATACGCGAAGGAACGCCTAGAGGATTCAGAACGATTTCCACCGGCGTGCCGTCCGGCATGTAGGGCATGTCTTCTTGTGGAATGATCCGAGCGATCACGCCCTTGTTGCCGTGGCGTCCAGCCATTTTGTCGCCAACCGAAAGCTTGCGTTTCATGGCGATGTAGACTTTTACCAACTTGATGACGCCGGGCGGCAATTCATCGCCCTTCTTAAGCTTGGCGATGCGCTCGTCGGTGATTTTTCGCAAGACATCGATCTGGCGCGAAGTCATCTCCTCGATCTCGTCGATTTTCTCGATGAGAAGCGGGTCTTTGTCATTCAGCCGCAAGCGTTTCAAATTGCGCGTCGAGATTTTTTCCAGGATGTCGCGCGTCAGTTCGGCACCCTTGGTGAGGAGGCGCTTGTTGGTGCGCTCATCGTGGAGGTCGGCCATCAACTTCTGACCGCCCAATAGATCGTTGAGGCGCTTCAGGCGCTCGTCGGTGAGAATGCGGATTTCGTCGGAAAGATTCTTCTCGAGTTTCGCGACGTGCGCCGCTTCGATGGCCTTGTGACGCTCGTCCTTTTCCGCACCCTTGCGGCAGAAGATTTTCACGTCCACGATCGTGCCCTCGATGCCCGGGGGGCAATAGAGCGAAGCGTCGCGAACGTCTCCGGCCTTCTCGCCGAAAATCGCGCGCAGCAGCTTTTCTTCGGGAGTGAGCGTGGTCTCACCTTTTGGCGTCACCTTGCCGACAAGAATATCTCCCGGCTTCACGGTTGCGCCGATTCGAATCACACCGCTTTCATCCAGGTTGCGCAGAAAACTCTCGTTGATGTTGGGAATGTCGCGCGTGATTTCCTCGGGGCCAAGCTTCGTATCTCGCGCTTCAATCTCGTACTCCTCGATGTGAATCGAAGTGTAGTAATCCTCCTTCACGAGCTTTTCGCTCACGAGGATCGCATCCTCGAAGTTGTAGCCGCGCCAGGGCACGAACGCCACGAGCACATTGCGCCCCAGAGCCAGTTCGCCGCGGTCTGTGCACGGCCCGTCGGCCAAAACTTGCCCTTGCTTCACGCGATCTCCCGCGCGGACCAGAGGCTTCTGGCTGATGCAGGTGTTCTGGTTCGACCGCTTGAATTTCGTCAGTAGGTAAATGTCCGAACCCACTTCTCGACTGAGCACGCCGGACTGATCCGACTCGACGCGCACAATCACACGCTCGGAATCCACCTGATCGACGATTCCGTCTCGGCGGCACACGATCACGGCGCCGGAGTCGCGCGCCGTCACTCGCTCCATGCCCGTGCCAATGAGTGGCGCCTCGCCCTTGATCAGCGGGACTGCTTGCCGCTGCATGTTCGATCCCATCAAGGCGCGATTCGCGTCGTCGTTCTCCAGAAACGGAATCAAACTCGCGGCCACCGATACCAGTTGCTTCGGCGAAACGTCAATGTAATCGACTTCTTCACGGCTCTTCAGCACGAAATTTCCGGCCTGGCGGCAGTTCACGAGTTCCGTGGTGATTCGCAGCTTGTCGTCCAGGGAAGCGTTAGCTTGCGCAACCACGTAGCGGTCTTCTTCCCATGCCGAAAGATAGAAGCAGTGCGGCTCGACCACAATTCGCCGCCGCTTCAATTCTTCGTTTGTCTCCTCCACCTTTTCCTTTTCGACTATTTCCCCGGCTTTGAATTCGCTATCGCCCGAATTCACGATCTGCACGAAGTCGATCACGCGTCCACCTTTTACTTTGCGGTACGGTGACTCGATGAATCCGAATTCATTGATTCGCGCATAGGATGAAAGCGAGCTGATCAAGCCGATGTTCGGACCTTCCGGCGTCTCAATCGGGCAGATGCGCCCATAGTGCGTGGGATGGACGTCGCGCACTTCGAATCCCGCCCGCTCGCGAGAAAGGCCGCCGGGTCCCAGCGCCGAAAGGCGCCGCTTGTGCGTAATTTCGCTCAGCGGGTTGGTCTGATCCATGAATTGTGAAAGCTGCGAGCTGCCGAAAAATTCGCGGATCGCGGCCATTACCGGTTTTGCGTTCACCAGGTCGTGGGGCATCGCCGTGGACATTTCCTGGTAGACGGACATCTTTTCCTTTATGGCGCGTTCCATGCGCACGAGGCCGATGCGGAACTGGTTCTCCAGCAACTCACCCACCGCGCGGACGCGCCGGTTTCCGAGATGATCGATGTCGTCTACCGTGCCGATATTCTTGCGCAGCTTCAGCAGATACTTAATTGCCGCAACGAAATCGGAAGGATCGAGCGTCCGTTTATCGAGCGGTGTCTCCAGCCCTAGCTTGATATTGAACTTCAGCCGGCCTACCTTGCTGAAGTCGTACTTGCGGGCGTCGAAAAACATTCCATTGAAAAGCGCTGTGGCGGTTTCAAGCGTCGGTGGATCGCCTGGACGCAGCTTTCGGTAGATTTCAATCAGCGCTTCCTTGGGAGTGTGGATCGTATCCTTTTCGAGCGTACGGCTGATGATGATGCCAACATCGTCCTTGTCTGGGAAACAGACGTCCACTTCCGTGACGCCGGCCTCGCCGATCGCCGTCCACATTTCCGCAGTCACCGGCTTATTGGCTTCGAGCAGCACTTCGCCGGTCTGGCGGTTTACCAACTCGCTCACCGTTACGGCGCCCTCGAGATCTACAGGCGTGACTTCCGCCTGAACCACGCGCGCCTTCATCAATTCCTGGTAAAGCGGTTCGGAAATACGCTTGTGCGAGCCGACAATTACGTCACCGGACTTCGGGTGCTTGATTTCCCGCGACAGTTTGCGGTCGATCAGGCCTTCGGACACATTCAAAAAAAGATCTCCGTTGCGAACCGAAACCCGCTCCACCTGGAAGAAGGTCCGGAGAATATCTTCATTCGATTTCATTCCCAGTGCGCGCATGAAAATCGAACCTAGGAATTTGCGCTTGCGGTCAATCCGCACGTAGAGAATATTCTTAGTGTCGTACTCGAACTCGACCCACGATCCGCGATACGGAATGATCTTTCCGAGGAAGTAGCTCCGATTGTTCGCCGTCTCGAAAAACACGCCGGGCGAACGGTGCAACTGGCTGACGATCACGCGCTCGGTGCCGTTGATGACGAACGTGCCATTCTCCGTCATCAGCGGAATATCCCCGAAAAAGACTTCCTGCTCCTTGATATCGCGAATCGATTTCGCGCCGGTGTCCGGATCCTTGTCGTAAATGGTGAGCCGGATGGTCACCTTCAACGGAGCGGAATACGTCATTCCGCGTTCCTGGCATTCGTTCACGTCGTACTTCAACTGCAGCGTGACGGGATCGCCGCACTTGTTGCAGAACGTAGGCGTGTTCTTGTTGAACGTGCCGCACTTCGCGCAGATGACGTCGCCCGTCTTATACGGGTTGGTGACGACCGAAGCTCCACAATTCCGACAAGTGGCGCGCAAATGGTGCAGGCCGCGCAAATGGCCGCATTTGCACTCCCAGTTGCCGATCGCGTAGTCGACGAAATCCAGCTGCGAGAGGCCGCGAAAATCCTGAATCGGGAAAACGGACGCGAATACTGATTGCAATCCCGTGTCTTCCCTCTCACTCGGCAGCAAATCCATCTGCAAAAATCGCTGGTAGGATTTTTTCTGCACATCGATAAGGTTCGGTATCTGGACCGCCGTTTGAATCTTGGCGAAGTCCAAGCGTTCCCGCTCCCGCATCACTCGATTACCGTTACGATTGCTCATGGGCCATCCTCTTCAAGACTAGTGCCGGGACGACAACGCGGGTGGACACCCGCCCCGTCAGCCCGGGAAGGACGTATTTTGAGGTTCTATGTTCTGAATACCGAAGGAGCGCGTGCGTACGCGAATTCCTTTGCAGCCCGGCACAAGGCCGTTGGCAGGCTGCCACTACTTAATTTCGACCTTCGCTCCGGCCTCTTCGAATTTCTTTTTGATTGTGGCGGCTTCGTCCTTGTTTATGCCCTCTTTCACCGTCTTCGGAGCGCCATCCACCAGGTCCTTGGCTTCTTTCAGGCCCAGGCTGGTGACTTCGCGGACAGCCTTAATCACATTGATCTTGTTTGCGCCGACTTCGGTGAGAACCACGGTGAATTCGGTCTTCTCCTCCGCCGGACCAGCCGCCGCGCCCGCGCCAGCGCCGCCCGCCATTACCATGGGAGCAGCCGCCGCAGCCGAGACTCCGAAGGCTTCTTCCATTTTCTTAACCAAATCGGAAGCCTCCAGCAGCGTCAGGCCTTTGATTTCTTCCAAAATTCCTTCCACTTTGCTAGCCATTGCCTTGTGTATCCTCCTTAGAAATTAGAAATTCGAATTGGACGAAAATATCTCTAGGCTTTTTCGGGCTCCGTTACCGCCTCGGTCGCGGCTGCTGTCTCGGGCGCTGGGCCGCCTCCAAACTTGTTCGCCTTCACCGCCTCGCTCACGACCACCGCCAGATTTCTCGGAAGCGCGGCAAGCGCCGTCGCCACTCGCTGCGCGGGAGCGTTCAACATGAACATGATCTTGCTGATCAGTTCGTCCTTACTCGGAAGTTGCGCGAGCTGGCCGATTTCCTGAATCGAAATTACGCGTCCTTCAACCCACCCGGCACGGAACTTGAATGCCGGAACGTCTTTGGCCACTTTCGTCAAAATCTTGGCCAGCGTCACCGGATCGGTCTGCGTATAGCAAATCGAATTCGTTCCCTTTAGATCTTTGAGCAGTCCTTCCGCGGGTGTACCAGCGGCGGCGCGCTCGGCCACGGTGTTCTTCACCACTTCGTAGTGGCCTCCGGCAGCTTCCACCGAGCGCCGCAGCTTTGTATCCTGCTCCACGGTGATTCCCTGAAACGTGGAAAGAATCACGGTTGAAACAGTCGCGAGCTGTGCGCGAAGCTCTTCACTTTGCACTTTCTTTTCGGCCTTCTTCTTCATATTGCCGAACTCCCTCGCTTCCCTATCTTGTTACGCTGCCACTGCCGTCGCGGATTCCGCCTCGGCATGATCGATTGAAACTCCCGGGCCCATCGTCGAGGTCAGAGTGATCTTTTTGATGTACTTCCCTTTTGCCGCCGACGGCTTGGCCTTCACCACCGCGCCGAGCAACGCCTGCGCATTTTCCGCCAAATTCTTGGCCGGAAAACTGATCTTGCCTACCGGAGAATGGATCAGTCCCGTCTTATCCAGACGAAATTCCACTTTGCCCGCCTTGATTTCCTTCACGGCCTTGGCCACCTCAAACGTCACGGTGCCCGTCTTCGGGTTCGGCATCAAACCGCGCGGGCCGAGCACCTTGCCCAGGCGGCCTGCCGACTTCATCATGTCCGGCGTGGCGATCACCGCCTCGTAATCCGTCCATCCTTCGGTGATTTTCTGAACCATATCCTCGCCGCCGACGAAGTCCGCCCCAGCCTCTTCCGCCTCGCGCACCTTTTCGCCGCTTGCGATGACCAGCACGCGCTTCGATTTGCCAAGTCCGTGTGGCAGAACCACCGTGCCGCGCACCATCTGATCCGATTGCTTCGGATCCACGCCCAGGTTCAATACCAGCTCGACCGTCTCGTCGAATTTGACGAAGTGCGCCTTGCGAAGAAGTTCCGCGGCCTCTTCGAGCTTATAGGCACGAGCTTCCACCAGCTTCCTCGCACGATCGATATTCTTTCCGCCTACCTTTGCGCCGCGGCCCATCGTTTCCCTCTCTTATTCGCTGACTTCAATGCCCATGTTGCGCGCTGTGCCCATTACTGACCGCATCGCGGCTTCGATATCCGCCGTGTTCAGGTCGGGCATCTTGGTCTTGGCAATTTCTTCCACTTGCTTGCGCGTCACTTTGCCAACCTTATTCCGGTTTGGCTCCGGCGAACCCTTCACAATGCCCGCCGCGCGTTTCAGAAGCACGGACGCGGGAGGCGTCTTCAAAATGAAAGTGAAGGTGCGATCGCTGTAGATCGTCACCAGCACCGGGAAAATCATCCCGTCCGGCTCTTTCGAGGTCTTGGCGTTGAACTGTTTGCAGAAATCCATGATGTTCACGCCGTGCGGACCAAGCGCTGTGCCCACGGGCGGCGCCGGTGTCGCTTTCGCCGCCGGCAATTGCAGCTTCACCATTGCTTGAACTTTCTTCGCCATCTCTCTTACTCGTTTCTGCGCTTCAGTCGAGCGAAGCGAGGTATCTCTCTCCGCTACGCGACTTTCTCCACCTGCGCGAAATCCAACTCAACGGGCGTCGATCGCCCAAAGATCGTCACCGAAACCTTCAGCGTGCTGCGATCTGTATTCACTTCCTCGACCACGCCGTTGAAATTCGCGAACGCGCCATCCGCGATGCGAATTTTCTCGCCGCGCTCGAATGACAGCTTCGGCTTGGGCTTCTCCGCCGTCGTCGTTGCGCGATTCAAAATGTTCTGCACTTCTTCTTCGGTGAGCGGCGAAGGCATTTGTCCCGAGCCCACGAAGCCCGTTACCTTCGGCGTCGAACGCACCACGTGCCATGTGTAGTCGTCCATATCCATCTCGACCAGCACATAGCCCGGATAACACATCCGCGGCGAAACCACTTTCTTCCCGCCGCGCACTTCCACCACCGACTCGGTCGGGATAACGACTTGGCCGATCTTGTCCGTCAAGCCGAACGCCTGTACGCGGCCTTCGAGGCTTTCCTTCACTTTCTTCTCGAAACCCGAATAGGTATGGACGATGTACCACTGCTTTGACATTACGTTCATCTCAGTGATGGTGAAAATAATTGTTCACCAGAATGTACAAACGGCCGAAAATCCCGTCGGTGATCCAGAAATACACGCCAAAGAAAGCCACGGTGATCGTCACCACAACCGTCGTGGACCAGACGTCGGAGCGCGACGGCCAGTTCACCTGCTTCATCTCCACGCGCACGTCATGCAAAAAGCTTCGTAGGCGTTTGGGATAACCGCCCAACTTCTGCGCCGGCTCCATCAGCGAAAACCCGCTTACGCGATGGCTTTCCTCGTCCCGGTTTGTCCGTGCTGCGTCTGCCATCTGCTCGCCTGTGCTCTCCCTCGCTTAAAACTACCCGCCAGTTTCTCGCCCCTCAAATACTGGCAGGGGAGGAGGGATTCGAACCCCCACTCTCGGTTTTGGAGACCGATGGTCTACCGTTGAACCTACTCCCCTGATTTTTCGAGCCACCGGCTCGAAAAATCACCCTGAGCCCGCAGTTCAGGGCGAAGGGTGATTTGAGTTCGGATCCTTGGATATAAGGTCCAATTTCTTCTCTCTCCGCCAGCCCTTCAATTCCGCTTCACGCCCGCGCGCAGACCGTTCACTCGTGTGCTCTTCCTGCCAAACCAAAATCACGGGTCGCCGCATCGCCGTATGTTTCGCGCCCAACCCCTGATTGTGCCGCTTTACTCTTTGCATCGGATCTTTCGCTGCTCCGACGTACAGAGATCCGTCGCTGCATCGCAGCATGTAGCAGAACCAAGCCTGTTCGCTTCCGGCCATCGAGCGCCAGACCCTTCAGACCGACACCATCGGGCCTCAGGGTAAATCCGCTTTCCGCGGATTTACTTCACTTCCTTATGCCCCGTATGCTTTCGGCACGTATTGCAAAACTTCTGCGTTTCCAGCCGCTCGGTGTGTTTCTTGCGGTTCTTGGTGGTCGTATAGTTTCGGTTTTTGCAATCGTTGCACTGCAACGTGATGATTTCTCGCATAGCCCTTTACTCGACGATCTCGGCAACCGCGCCGGCGCCCACCGTGTGGCCGCCTTCGCGAATCGCGAATCGCAATCCCTTCTCCAGCGCCACCGGCGTGATCAACGTGATCTCCGCGCTCACGTTGTCTCCCGGCATCACCATCTCCACTCCCGTCGGCAGCTTCACGTCTCCCGTCACGTCCGTGGTCCGAAAATAAAACTGCGGCCGGTATCCCGTGAAGAATGGCGTGTGTCTCCCGCCCTCTTCCTTCGTCAGT
>DATDIT010000142.1:0-8982 GCA_036520875.1 Candidatus Acidiferrales bacterium | reverse complement strand
TCCCCTGGAATTTACGGAATGATGCGGATGTTCGAGATGGAAGGAGAGGCGACGCGACCTGGCCTTCAGGTGGTTCGCAGCGAGCGCGAGGCGTGGGCAATTCTGGCGGTGCGGAACCCGCAATTCGAGCCTCTGAATATCTAGCGATTCTCCCGGTTGAAGAGTCTCCGAGATGGTAGGTGGTCAGAAGACCTTGTGTAAGCGCAGCTCGATGCCATAGCCTCCGTTTTGATCACGGAGGACGGTTACGGATGTGCGCTTGTCCAGGTCATACTTCAGTTCGACGGTTTGGCTTTGGGTGTTTGTGACGTCGGTGCTGAAGGTCAGAAGAAGACTGCCAGTTACTCGCTCCTGAATTGCGACTTGGGCACCTGGGTTTCCTTGGCTATTGACGGCCAGCGGATCGATTGACAATTGCGAGATACCGGTCAAATTTTCCAGTTTTCCCGCGACCTGGCTGCTGACGCCTTGCGCCACCACGGATTCGGCGCCCATCGCTGCTGACTGCGTTGGTGCTGAAGCCGCTTCCTCGGATGTGTTGCCGAACGCCAGCAAGTGAACGATATCTGCTGGGGGTAACGATGGCTCAGAGGTGTAGTTCGTTCTCAAGCGATCAACCGGTCCCGACAAATTGAGTGTGATCTTGTATTGCTCGATGGTTGTGCCGATATATAGCCTCAAAACAGGTTCTGTGCGAGCAGGATTTCCAAAGTCTATCGTGCCGTTCTGAACCTCGAAGCGTTTACCCAGGAAAAAGATTTCGCCGCCCGTCAACGCAATTCGTCCCAGCACCACAGGGTCGGCCAGCGTTCCCCTGACATTGAGATTCGCCGAGCCTGCCATGCTGACCTTGCTGCTCGTCAATTCAAGTTGCTGCGCGGACTGGACAGCAACGCTCAATTTCATGTGGCGTTCGAACCGAGAAGAAGGGCTCGCTGTGGAATCTTCAGAGAAGTAGCCTGCGAAATTGGCCAAGTCGAAGGCTTGCGTGAAAGAAAGGCGGTCCACCAAAACGCGTCCCGTCAAGTTCGAATCACCGGTATTTCCCCGGATGTTGATTTGCCCGCTAAGAATCGAGCGGAGCCCTTCCGGATAACGAATGCGGACAGATTGGGCGTTCAAACCGAGATTGAAGGCCGTTTGGTGGCCGTAGGAGACAAATCCGGTTGCCGAGATTTTGCCACCGCCCGCTGTACCCGATAGATTAGCGATGTCCGCACGATTGCCGGAGACATTGACTTGGCCATTTAGGTCCTCGATCCCAATTGGGCTTGCTTCCGTCGAAAGAGCCACATTTTTGAATTGAAGCTGCCCGCGCATGTTGGGTTGAGAAGAGGTTCCTTGGCCGTTCAGGTGAAGGTTGATCTGGCCAGACGAGCGGACGCCGGGCACGAGAGTTTGCAGGGTAGCTACATCCAGCGATCCATTGGCGGACAGGGAATATCCTGTTGCCGCACCGCGGATTGGCATTCTGCCCGCAAAAGTGAGATTTGCACCTGTGCCGCGAATTTGGGTTGGCGTCACGGTCAGCTCGCCCTTGTGAAGATCGGCTCGCAACGGACGAACCAATTCCAGATGGGCACTTCCGTAGGTCATGTTAAACGCGGGAATCTCGAGGTGCGCTTGGATTTGTTCGGGTATTTCTAGCGGACCCTTTAAATCTACATGAGCAGCTATTTCGCCGCCCACTTTTGCGCTTTGCGCTGTAATCACGTTGGCTAAAACGGCCGCTACGGGAAGAGCGCGGACGTCAACCGAGGCAACGGCGTAACGGTTTCCCGTCAGATCGATTCCTCCCTGGGCGTCAACGGAGCCCTGGTCGATGACCGAATGAAGCGTGACGTTTGCGTGTTGATGCTCGACAGAAATCTGAGCGGCTATGCCGGAAATGACTTGGGTCCGAACTTGGAACTGGGGAGACGTGAGGTTTGCTTGAAGTTGAGGATTGTCAATGGTGCCGCGCCCGCTCACGGAAAGGTCCGCCGCCCCCTCAAGAGGAACGCTACGCTGGATTGCTGATATCTTATCGAGTTGGATTCCTCCGCCGTGCAGGCTCAATTCATACGCTCGCGTCTTGAGGGTAAACGCGGCGTCCGCTGAAATTGTGCCGGCCGGGATTTGTAGATTGATGTTCGATTTAATCGTCCCCTGATGGAAGTCCGCCTTGAGCGCAAGGCTATTGATCGCTTCGCTCCATGCGGATCCGCGTGTAACCGTGATGGCCGCGTTGCCTTCGGGATCCTGCCTCGTCCCTTTGATAGAAACGTGAGCCGAAACCGTTCCGGTAACCGGGTAGTGGAGTTGGGCCGCGTCCGCCATGTCGGCAATAGCTAGATTCTGCACCGCGAGTTGCAACTGCACGGGCGCGCTCGGAGGAATTGACCAGTTTTGTAAAGCGCTGCCGCCACTGAAAGAGATCTGTTGGCGCGGACCTGCTACCAGGATGCCATTTCGGATCGCTATCTGAGAGGAGCTTGCCGTGAGATTCAGGGCAAGTGAATGCCAGTGGCTTCGGTCGACAGTCAAATTCTGCGATGTTAGCTGACCTCGGATGTGGGGATCCTTTGCAGACCCGTTGATGCTGGCATTGAATGTGGCGTTGCCTTCGAGAGCGGGAATTGCAGTTGTGCCTCCTGTGGAAGGCATCGCGTTTTGGATCAGGGCAATAAGGGAACGAACCTCCCTCAGGTCGCCCGCTGTGGCCAGCAAGGTGAGATTCGAGTTGGCGCCGCGCCGCGAGCCGAGAGTTCCGGATAGGCTGATTCTTGTGGCGCGCGTCTGCAAATAGGATTGCCCGAAAGAGACAGTGCGGCGCGGACCGTCATAGTAAGCATTAACCAGGCCAGTGACGGCAATGCCCGTAGTAGTCGTGGAGGCGCCCGGAGGATTCGATATAGCGAGCTGCACGCGGGCGACTGCATTTTCGACGGAGCCGGACCATGACGCTCGAGTGTTCAGATTCACTGTGCCGGTCAAAGGAATCTTCTGAGTGGCGCGTGCCGAAAGCTCATCGCTCGCACGCTTGAGTGAGACACCTTTCACCGACGCATCGAGGCGCGACAAAATGGTAGGCGCATCCAGATGCAGCATCTCCCAATTTGCTTGGGCATGGCCTCCCAGAATATCCGCGGCGAGATCGAGGACCCGCAAGTTTGCGTTTTTCAATTCGTAGTTGGCGCTGATTGCGTTCGCGGCGAGCGAGCCATTATTCGTTTGAAACGATAATGTGCGGCTCCGCATGCGGCCCTGCACTTCTAGCGCTGCCAATAGTGGCTGCTGCCCACTGGGGCGATAAGCAAATTTGCCGTCGAGCGCCACGTCTCCAGCGGGTAGGGAAGCCGAATGGATTGCCTTTGCCAGCTCATTTGTGAAGACCTCGCCTTCGTAGGCTCCTTCAATGTTGGGGCTCGCGTAATTTGTCAAATTGCCGTTGAAGGTCAGATGGGAGGCGCCGCTGGAAATCAAAAGGTGATTCACGCGCAATCCCGAGCGGTTGGCTACGAACTCCAATTGCGCGGCGTGGGTAATGTTGTACGACCGCCGCGCTATCAAGCGGCCTTTATCGTATGAAAGCGATCCCGCGTATTCGCCGGTGAAAGGCCTCGACCAAGATTCGAACTGCAGATCGTGGAGATCCGCTTCCAGCGGAACTCGCGCGTCGTTGTAATAGATTTCTCCCGAATGGATGACGCAGTTCTGCACGTTGAGATCGAAAATTGTATCCGGGACATTCTTGTTACTCGATTGCCGAGGCGACGGCAGATTGCTTCGGCCTTGCGAGTCGACTTTTACGCGCAGCACCGGTTCGTCGAGAACGAATTCACCGAGTTGGACCTTGCCATGTAGAAGTGGAAGCAATCGCACACTGACATCGACGCGCTTGGCCTCAAAAAGTGGGAGCTGATGCGTGACCGTATCTTCGGTGCCGTGAATCACAATGCCATCCGCCTCCAGGCCCAGGCGACTCCAGTGCAACTTTAGCGCGCCAATCTCGACGCGCACCCCAGCATGCTCGAAGGCCTGTTTTCGGATCTCCGACTGCACGAAATTCCGGAACGCGCTCGAATTGAGGACGATCACGCAGAGGAGCGAGACGCCCAGCAAAACGGCTGGAATTACGATCAGGAGTTTGCGAGCGATGTGCCTCTTATTCACCGCACTCCCCCAGGGTTTCGTTGCAGTTGCATCAGAATGATTGCCCCAATGTTACGAAATATTGAGTCGCTTTGATGCCCGGAACCGATGTGATGCGATATCCGAAGTCGAACCTAACCGGGCCAACCGGCGTTTGGTAGCGAAGGCCGACGCCTACCGAGTGAGTGAAGTCGTTAACGAACTGAGAAAGACTGATGTTGCTGTACACGTTGCCGCCATCATAGAAGAAGACCCCTCCAAGCCCCTGCTTGATCGGCAGTGGAAAACGAGCCTCAGTGTTGATAATGAAAAGCATATTGCCGCCCACGGGAACACTGATCAGAGTGCAGGTGGCCGGATTCGATGGGTTGCTGCAAACAGGTACGGGCCGCTGCGGTCCTGCACCATTGATCGGAAAGCCGCGCAGCGAATCGGCCCCTCCGGTAAAGAATCGTTCGCTGAGAGGAACGTCGCTTCCAGAAAAAGGCGCAGCCAATCCCAGACGGATGTTGGTAGCCCACACAAGCGAGGGCTTAACGGGCACATAAAATGCGCTTTGCCCGAGGAACCGCACAAAGTCCGCGCTCGCTCCCAGCGACTTTGAAGTTACGCCGAAATCGAAGGTCTGATAGACGCCATGGTGAGCGTCAAGTGGCTTGTCGCGAGTATCTACGATGTATTCGCCGTCAAACGTCGAGAGGCGGACATGACGGTCTTGCGGCAACACCAAGCCCGGAATGAGAATGTTATAGAGGTTGGTGCGGTCAAAGCTGTAGCGAAGGATCGCATTTTTTGTGCGTTTTTTATCCAGAGCTCTTTCGACTTGAAACGAGGCTTGACCAAGTTCCGCGGTATAGATTGGGTTCTGCGTGCTTCGTTCGCCCGAGATGCTGAATAGTGAACTCCAAGAGGATCCATGCAAATGCGGATCGGCGTAATTGAAAAAGCCGCGCTGGTCTAACCGCGAGAGGACGGTGCCAATCGTTGCGGTCTCCGCCTTGCCTCGCAGGTTGTGACGCGCAAAATCGAAGCTAAAGCGCGGTCCCACGTAACTCTTCTGGCTGACCGTAAACTTATTTCCGAGGCTGATGGGCGGGATTCCCGGGACCGCGACGGAATTGACGGGAATATTTCCGGAGCGGGGGATGATTTCGATTCCGCCACCAATATCCATCGAATTGAGCGGCGACTCGTGAATCTTAACCAACACTTCCTCCTGGGTTTGGTCAACCACGGGCCGCAATGGCTCGACGCTTGCCCAGTCGAAAACTCCGAGATCGTACAAATCGCTTTCCGATTGCAGGAAATGGCCTTCACTTAACGGCTGTCCCGGTTTCAATTGCGCGGAGGTGATTCCTTTGATGAACGAAGCCCTGGTATGGTGCGCGCCAAGAAAAAGGACATCGCTGATGTGCGCCTGGGGACCTTCTTCGATGGTGTAGGTTACGTCGACCGTGTGAGGCTGGCCCGGCACAACCGAGGCGGCTGATCGAACCGTGGCGTTTAAATATCCAAGATCGAGATAGGCCGCGAGCAACCGGGTGCGGTCCGCCTCCATCAGCTTTCGTGAAAAAGGCCGCCCAGGCCGCAGTTGCATAGGATATTTTCGCGCGAGTGCAGACAAAGATTCTGTCTTGTTACCGAAGAGGTTGAGGGCACCCACCTTGTCTTGCGGTCCTTCGCTGATTTCAAAGGTGACGTAAACCTGAGGCTCGAAATCCTCCACCTTCGGCCGGATCGAAACGTCTTCGAATCCCCGATCTTTGTAAAGCTGAGCGAGCGAATTCACACTCTTGCTCAATAGTTGTTCGCTGTAATTTCCATGCAAGAAAAGGAACCCCTTCTTGATGTAAACGTGCGATTTGAGCTGACCGTCGGAGAAATAGCGGTTCCCGTCAAAATTGACACCTGCTTCCCGATGCTTCTGGCCGCGTTCAACTTCATAAACGACCTCGAGTTTTTCACTGGTTTTATTCTTGTGCGCCTCAACCTTGGCGTCGAAATAGCCTTTGGTCTGAAAATAGGCTCTCAGATTGCGCTGTCCCTCGTCGATCAAGTCTTCATCCGCAGCGCCTTCTTCGTAAATCGGGATCAAACGGCGGAGAGTTTTTGAGGACACGCGCGCGCCGGTGACACGAACGGATACTTCCGGGCCCGGGACCACATCGAGTCTCAAGTCCACGCGATTCGAATCAGAGTCGTAGGTCGAGGAAGCCAGGTGAACCGAGGGGGCGAGCCGATTCTGAGTCCTCAGCCGGTCGCGGATAAAGTTGATTGACTTGGCGATACGCGGTTCGGAATATCTTTGGCCAGGCTTCAGAGTTACCCGTTTGAGTTTCGCCCAGATGCCCCTCAGGGCAGCTCTTAACTGCTCGCTTTGCTGCTCGCTGATTCCGGCGAACTCGATTTTGCGGATGCGTGCCTGTTTCTTTAAGTCGCAGTCGAAAATTACATTCACGATCCGATGGGCCTCATCGCGGGTCGTTTCCACTTGGACCACGGCGGAGAAGTATCCTTCCTTGTGAAGGTAATCGAGTAAGCCTTGTTGGCCCTTGGCCCCGAGGCCCGGGAAGTATGCCGACTGGCCGGGGATATCGACCGCTTGCAGAAGAGCGGTGTAAGGAAAGTTGGTACCAGTGCCCCGAAAGTCGATCATTCCTACATAATCAGTAGGCTGCAGGATAAATAGAACTCGCAGTCCCGCTTGCTCGGGTTCGAGGCTTACTTGCACCTCGGAGAAAAGACGCGTTTGCTGTAGGGCTGCCACGCTCGCGGTCAGCTCACGAGCCGAAAAAGGCTTCCCGGGTTGCAGTTCAATCCGCTCGCGCATCGCTGCTAAATCCACGTCCGGGCGGGCCGAGATCTCCACCGTGGACACGGTTTGGCCATCGAAGCCTACATAACTGGTTGGCTGGGTCTGCTGGGCAAAAAGCAAATAGCCTGCGAGAAAGTGGAGAGTGGCGCAGAGCCAAACGATCGCACTGGGAACTTGGCGACGGTGACGCCGCTGTAAGGCGTCGGTCGGAAGCTTCTTCACCAGCTCCCCGCTTCGGTCTGACCTTTCTCCAGCTCGTGATCGGTCTCCGCGCCAACCAGAACAATCAAACAGGCGGCATAAATCCATAGCATCAAAATTATAAAACCGCCCAGAGCTCCATACAGGCGCGGATACATCGAGAAATGTCGGAAATAGATATTGAATCCCGCCGATAAAGTCATGAGCGTAAGAACCGCAAAGAGTGTCCCCGGCGTGAGCCAGTGCCATGGGCGCCGGACATCGGGTAAGAGGAAGTTAAGCAAATCGATCACCAAGAACATAAGCACAAGAGTGACAATCCACCGCCCGATTTCCCACACAGTATGCGGTATGCTTGAGGACCCTATGTCGGCGGAAAGTACTCTCGACCCCCAATGTCCAAAAGCCATAAGGCCAAAGGCGCCCAAGGCAAATACCGCAGCGAGGATTGTCACCACGGTTGCAATGGCGCGCTTGCTCCAGTAGGAGCGAGAATCCCGAACGCCGTACGCGATGCTGAGCGATTCCATCAGGCTGACAATTCCCTCCGAAGCGCTCCACACTGTCGTCACCAAGCCGAACGAAAGAAAGCCAGCGGAGTAATTGACCAAACCCAGAATGGTGGAAAACACCAGTTCCTGCGAATCCCGGGGAAGATAGGTGACAACCCACGTCACAAATGATTTCCATAGGGCGCTATACGGTAGCCAGCTCACCATGACGGCCAGAACGAGACAAAAAGGGAAAAAAGAAAGTAGAAAGTAAAATGACGTTTGTGCAGCGAGGTCGAAACAGTTGTCCAGTTGCAATCGGTGCCAGATGCGCTTTAACACGGCCCACAGTCACGCGAATTTACATAGGCACGCACGTCCCAGTCTATGCGATGGTGACGCCGGTTGCATACGGAGAAAACAGCATAATAGCGACAATTTTCTTGTAGCCGGCGCGGCATTCGTAGCCGTTATCCCGGGTTCCTTCATATTCATGTTGAAGCCAGCGATCGCGTCACGCGGGACCACGGAAGCTGCGAAGCGCCGCATCGCTGGTGGGAGATGCGACTGAAACACAATTTGCTTTAGACGTTTTGCTCAACGGACAACCCAAATCGAGTTCGAGGCTGCACATGGGCACACTGTGGTCAAACGGGACTCTCGGGTCGTCTCTGGCAAGATGAGAATTTGTCGGGCGGCTGCCGTCCCAACGTAGAGTTTTTGTGAGCGACTTTTCAAGTTTTCACCGGGTGTTTTAACTTGGCGCCTCCAAAAGCGCAGCAATGGCAGCATGGGCTTTGCACCCTTAAGCATGCAAGACCGAGGCCTGCGGAGGTAAGCCCTTGAAAAATATGGCGCGCCCGGAGAGAGTCGAACTCCCGACCTTCTGGTTCGTAGCCAGGCTCCTTGCTTCTGCTAAGCAATTTCTTTTCAAACACTCGATGGAAAACCTAAGGCTTAGCTCGTCGGCGGGAATGTGTCCGGGTGCGCCCGGATGTCGCCATTTGATCGTAGGGTCACTACAAAAGTCACTACAGTCTCCGGCGACTGAGATTGGAGCGATGCCGTGAAGCCGAAGATGCGCATCGTTCCAATCGGACAATTGATTCTCGATGAGAAGAACGCGAACAAGGGCACGAAGCGTGGACGCGAGCTTCTGGGCGAGTCTCTTGAAAAGTACGGCGCTGGTCGCTCGGTCGGTCTCGACCGCTGCGACCGTGTGATCGCAGGAAACAAGACTGTAGAGGCAGCACGCGCCGCTGGGATGAAATCCGTCGCCGTCATCGAATCCGATGGCTCGTCCCTGATTGCCGTGCAGCGCGGCGATCTAGACCTCAAGAA
>DATDIT010000141.1:0-7831 GCA_036520875.1 Candidatus Acidiferrales bacterium | reverse complement strand
TTTGCGAATGATAATTTGCCTCGCTTCCGTGACGGAAAGCCGTGGCCCTCAGGAATTATCGGCGGCGAAGGCCAGGGACGCGAAGCGGGTTACAAAGCCGTGAATGCGCGCACGCTCTGGGATGCCGGCGTCGTCTACGGCTACGGCACGGACACCGACTATTTGCCCAAAGCCGGACTGTCCCATGAATTGCGCTCGCTGAACCTGATGTTCTCGCCGCAAGATCTCATCAAGCTGATGGGGCCAAACACAGCGGCTTTTATCCAAATGAGCGATCAACTCGGCACGCTCGAAACAGGCAAGCTCGCCGACATCGTCATCGTCGATGGCAATCCCCTGGACGGCTACTGGAATTTGCTGAATACCCGGCTGGTCATCAAAGGCGGCGTGGTCGTATCCGATCAGCGCAAATCCCCACCCCCCGCCGAAGATCACTGATGCCGCGCCAGCCGGCTTTTACTTTCTCTTATGCGGCTACCGGTGTCATCATGGCGGGCGCCGTCGCCCTCGGGACGATTGCTGGGCGGCATGCAGACCGGCGGTGTGCTCGGCACCGAAGCCAGCTTCCCGATGTACCCGGCGATCGCGCTTCTGTGGCTCTACGTCTGGAGGCGCTATCGCGCCAATCCGCCCCTTCACGTGTAACGCCATCCCTTCTGGGTGGCATCTGGGGCCGCGCCGCACGGAAACGAATGAGCCTCACATCTTAAAGTGAGACGCGTCTAGAAGTTCCAGTACCGAAGCACTGGGACTCGGCGAATTTGCTCACGCCGGTGCCGAACTCTTCCACAAAGCGCAAGCCGCGCGAATCTTTAAATCCTTCCATTACGACGTATACCTCTTGTTTTGTTGAATATAGTTCCCAATGGCTTCTGGTGCTGCGATTGCCCCCGTATCCGTCGAACGATAGCTAATCGCGCTGAAAGGTATCTGAAAGGTATAGTGACCCCGATGAAAAAAGCGATAGGCATTGCAGCTTTCATCCTATTCTTCGCGATCCCCGCTCACGCTCAAAGAGGCGGTGGTAACCCTTCGGCTCAACCAGCATCGAATGGCGGAGGCGGAGGGGGCGGCGGATTCGGCGGTGGCGGATTCGGCGGCGGCACCGCAGGTACCATGCTTCCCGCCTCTGCTCCCGCGCATTTCAAAATGAGCGCGGTTAGCGGTTCGGACGCCAGCTTCATTCCCTCAGGCTACCTTCCGTTTGAAAGCGCGGTGGCCGAGGGCCAAGCCCTTCTCGACGCGGAAAAGAAAACCCCCGCCGAAGCGGCCGCGGCCTCGAGCATTTTGCCCAAGCCCCATGCGAAAGTTACTGTAGTGCAGGCTGCGAACGGAGATCCCATCGTCATCAGGCAGTGAGGAGAGAGATTCACCCTGGCACTCTCCTCGTCTTGAAACCAAAAAACGGCCGCCCGGCTCTCCTCCGGGCGGCCGTTTTCATTTGTGCATTTGCTTTCGTAGCAGCCGCCTTGCTTTTCAGGCGGGCGCCTCCCTCTTGTATTATCGCCGCCTCCGCCTCTTATGAACGGTCCCGCCTTTGCCGTTGGTTAGAGATATAATGCCGGCGTGCGTGCGAGAAGGTTAGCGGCGGCCCTGCTCACCGTATTGATGCTCTCGGTCTCAACCTGGGCATCTGTTGGGACCATCCCTTGTGCGCCCGCGCGGCGCTGTCCCTGCTGCAAGACCAATTCAATTGCGCCGCCAAAATCGCCAAGGGTCGTGGCATCCAGCCAATGTTATTCTTCCTGCGGATGCGCGCTTCAGCAACAAGACCAGGAATCCACCGGAATATTCGCCATCCAAGTCAGAAATGAGGCGCGCTCTACCGATCGACTGCCTATCGCTGTTGCCATCCCGGCGACATCAAAGCCGTCTTCGGCCACGGTTCGAATTGCTCTTGGGGCAACCCCTCCTGGAGTCATTGCTGTCGATCCCCTCCTGCAAAGCCTCAGGATTTAGCCTCTCCTCCATTTCCTGTCAGGCCGTTCACCCATAAAGAAACGTTTCGTCCCGTTGTGATTTCGACGTTCTAGCGACGGGCAGCACCAGTCGTTCGCAATACTTATTGAGGATCGGTACATGAAACCTTTGATTGCGGTCTTGTTGCTTCTTTTTCTCTCCGCAGCCTCCCGTGCTCAGCAGACGGACCTAGCCTCCACTGCCGAAACCGAAGGCATGGATATGAGCCAGATGCCCGGCATGAAAATGGCGCAGAGCGGAATGAACATGCAGCCGGAAACTTTCGTACAGGAAATCCTCGCTCACGATACGTCGGGCACCAGCGCCGAGCCGGACTCTACTCCCGCACCAATGCTTATGAAGGTCGCGCATTCGTGGACGCTGATGTTCCACGCTAACGTATTCGTGCTCGACGAGCAGCAGTCCGGTCCGCGCG
This sequence comes from Candidatus Acidiferrales bacterium, assembly GCA_036520875.1. Lineage (GTDB taxonomy): Bacteria > Acidobacteriota > Terriglobia > Acidiferrales > UBA7541 > Palsa-295. Next base: position 5,436 of record DATDIT010000141.1, on the reverse strand, counting down.
GTGGCGACAAATTCTTTTCCACGAACTGGTTCATGGGCATGGCCCAGCACAATTTTGGACCGGGCGTGTTCACCATACGCTCGATGCTCACGCTGGAGCCCGCCACCATCACTGATCGGCGCTACCCGCTGCTTTTTCAGCAGGGAGAAACTGCCTACGGTCTTCCCATCGCCGATGGCCAACATCCGCACGACTTCATCATGGCTTTGGAAGTCCTCTACGACCTCAAGCTAGGCGAGAAGGGACTCCTCTCTTTTTATTTCGCGCCTGTCGGCGATCCGGCCATCGGTCCTACCGCCTATCCCCATCGCGAGTCCGCCTCCGAAGACCCGGTCGGCGCGCTCGGCCATCATCAAGAGGATTCAACGCATGTTGCGGACGATGTCGCCACAGTCGGGATTACGTATGGCATCGCGCGCATCGAAGCCTCCGGCTTTCACGGGCGCGAGCCTGACGAATTTCGCTGGGATATCGACCAGGGAAAAATCGATTCATGGGCCACGCGCCTCACGATTCAACCGGGGAAAAATTGGAGTGGTCAATACTCCTACGCCCGCATCGCCAGTCCGGAAGCCCTGTTTCCCGATGAAAATCAGGAGCGCATGACTGCATCCATCATGTATAACCGCCCGTTTCAAAACGGAAATTGGTCAAACACCGCCGTCTGGGGTCGTACGCGATCCTTGCAGGACAATGCAATTCTAAACAGCTACCTCTTCGAGTCTCTTGTGCGCTTCAAAACCCGCAACTATGCCTGGACACGAATCGAAAATGCCGACCGCACGAATGAGCTCATCATCGGTGAAAATCCGCTACCACCAGGTTTCCTGGAAAAGCCGATCGGTCACGTGCAGGCGTATACCTTCGGCTACGACCGCGACTTCGATCTGATTCCCGACCTCGAGTCCGCCCTCGGCGCGCAAGTCACCACCTACGGCGTGCCAGGCATTTTGCAGCCAATCTACGGCTCACACCCGGTTGGGATCGCCATGTTTATAAGACTCCGTCCATTCTCGGGAAAGCATCGATAAACATGAAGCCCGAGCATTCGCCACTATTCGCAACTATCTCAGAGGTCTCGCAAGGAGCTTTGCCTGCATTACCGTAGGGGCACAGCACGGCGGGTGCCGCATCTTTCCCAATTCATCTCCGCATGCGCAGTCACACCCGATTTTCCTTCAAGCCTCAAATAAACTCAGTGGGTGCCGCACTCTTCGCTTCGCAGAAGGGTGCGTCTTTCTTTTCTGTTGTCCTCCGACCTCGCTGTCCAGCTTCCAATCCGGATTCGGCGGACACCCATTCGCTATCCCTCTCCAATAAAACCCGTAGCTACTCCACAACCACTCCTTGGGATGTCTCGCGAGTCCTCGCTTCAGCGGATTGAAATGCATGTAATTCAGGCCGGGTGGCCCAGGCATTCGAATTTGACTTTGAGGGTGCCCATGCTCGGGTTTTTGTGAGCGTGGGGCTTTTCTCTTGTTGTCGCTTTTCGTGTTGCGAGCCTCTCTCAATCCGCAGGTCTTTTCCTGCTCCAGACCTCGAAAGCAAAAACGGCCGCCGAGATGCTCTCCGGCGGCCGTTCGTCTTTCGCAAAGATGCGGCCCGTGATTCGGGGACCGGTTGTGGCGTTACTTCAGATTCGCGCTACTGAACGAGTACACGAAGCTGACATACACCGTGTTCTGTTGCTTTACAAAATTGGTCGGACCACTTTGGAAGATAGGCTGTTGCCCGAAGTCATACCTATATTCCCCGCGTACCAGCAATCCGCTCGTCAGGTTGTACGAGTACGTTCCCGTGAACTCCTGTGCGGCGCCGGGTGCACCGAGCAGGACACCGGTGTAGCCCTGGGGATCATCGTAATACTCGTACCGCAAGGCGAAGTTGCTCTTCGGGTTGAACGTGTACTTCGCGTACCCGGCCACACCCCACCACGTATCGTTCTTCGGCGTTAGAATCAACGCGCCAGCGTCGCCGTTCAACGCAAACGCCCACTTCGGGTTCATCGTGTAGCTGATCACGGTATCGGATAGATGCCGCCACGCGTTGTTGGTTAACGTGCCGTCAGCATTCGCGCCGATGATCACCGGCCCGCCATAATAATTCTCGGCCACGGACCACTTCATGTTCGGAGTGTAAGTAACGCTTCCGCCATAGGTCAGACCGGAGCTGTTGAAGCCGTTCGGCCCGGAGGCATGGCTGATAACCGTGTTGTTCCATCCGTTCACCAAGGAAGCGTTCACGGTCCACTTCGGATTGAACGTATAGGACGCCTTGGCCCCGAAATGGAAGAACGGAATCGCGTAGTAGAAAAGAATGCTCCGCGAGTAGTTCCAGTTGGCGTTGGACTCAATCACTTCGTCGCCGGCGTTGGTGACGAATTTGCCCACCGTGATGGTCAATCCCTTGCCCACAGGAGCCAGATAGGAAAGGTACGCCTCCTTGAGAAAGAAGTTGCTCCCGTCTGAAAACGGCGCGTCGGACCCGTTTATGATTTTTGCCGCTTGTCCGTACCCAGCCGCCACGTGATATCCCAGCCTGCTGTCGGGTGAACTTGCGTCCGGCGGCTTGTCGAGGATCAATTCCGCCATATTGAATGAGAAACCATTCGTCGGCGCCTCGAAGAATCGCAGGCCGCTTTGATTGTTGCCGGGATGGTTCGCGTCATATCCATAATACACATCGCCGAACCCGCTCAACGTAACCGGTCCGAGCAGGCTCGCTATGCTGATTTTCGGCGCACCGTCCGCGTCGGCAGGCGGGTTGGTCAAGCCAACCGGCTCCGAAGCCGGCTGCGTTAGCGCGGCTGTTTTCATTGCAGGCGTGCTCTCCGTCTTCAACGCCGCGATTTCCTCCTGAAGCAAATTCATTTGCTTTTGCAGATCCTCCAACTTCTGCTGCAACTCAGTCGCCGGCTGTGTTGCCGCGGGCTGTGCTCCGGCAGCGGGTGCTGCTGCGGGCTGCGCGGCCGCCGATGGCTGTGAACCTGCGGCTGGCTGCGATGCCGCCTTGTCCGACGGTTGGTCGCCGGCCCTCGATATTGGAGCGCACGCAAACGCGACACCAACAACTAGCATGGCCGTAGCCCACTTGGATAAATGTTTCGTGGTGCTATTCATGTGGTTCCTCTCCCTCCCTGCCGCGCCCACATCCTTCCCTTGTGAGTTCGCGGCCTATGTACTTGTCCTGGACTAAAAATCGGTGGGGACACGCTACAGGCGCTCGCGGCAATGGTCCAACTCATAGAATTGATGCGAAGTATTCAGGAATAAAATCCTTATGGATTCTTTATTTCTGGCGTCACGAGGGTTGGAAGGCATCCACACGGGATCGGAACACCGGCAGCGCGGTTCGCCGTCACCCGCGCGAATTGCGTTGCGCGTGGAAGCCTAAGGTGAGCAAAATTATCACCGAGGGAATTGCGGCGGCCGCGGACGGAGCGGCGGAGGACTCACGTGACTCACAGCAAGAAGATTGGAATCCTTACCGGCGGCGGCGACGTTCCCGGGTTGAACCCCGTAATCAAGTCCGTCGTCTATGGCGGAGGAGAAATTGGACGCCAGGTAATCGGAATCCGCAAGGGCTGGGAGGGCCTCGTCCAGATGAACGGCCCGGACGATCCCCTCTACATCCGCGAGCTCGATCGCGATAACACCCGCACCATCGACCGCAGCGGAGGCACCGTGCTGCACACCTCACGCACCAATCCGCGGCACATCCCCGAATCCAAGCTGCCGAAAAACCTTCCCGCGGGCGAATTGCAAAAACTCAAATTCGATGGGAAGAATTACGATCTCACCCCGGTCGTTCTTCGCAACCTTGAACGGCTCGATGTCGGATGCCTGGTCGCCATTGGTGGCGACGATACGCTGAGCTTCGCTTCGATTCTCTCCGCCGCCGGATTCCCGGTAATTGCGATTCCCAAAACGATGGATAATGACGTTCAGGGAACCGAGTACTGCATCGGATTCTCTACCGCCGTCACGCGCGCCAAGCAGTCCATCACCCGCCAGCGCACCACCGTCGGCTCCCACGAACGCATCGGCATCTTCCGGATCTTCGGCCGCGATGCAGGCTTCAGCGCCCTTTACACCTCCTATGTCACCTCCACACGTTGCCTGATCCCCGAGCATCCATTCGACCTCGAACGCATCTGCAGCCTGCTGATGGAAGACAAAAAAAATAATCCCAGCAATTACGCGCTTGTAGTCGTTTCCGAAGGCGCTATCTGGATCCAGGGCCAAGTAAAAGAATATGGCGAGGCCGACGCCTACGGCCACCGCAAGAAAGCCGATATCGGCGCCGCTCTCGCGGAAGAAGTCCGGAAACGAACTGGCCAGGAAACCATGGTCAGCGATTTAACCTACGACCTACGGAGCGGCGAGCCCGACTCCATCGACCAGATTGTTGCCACCACTTTCGCCAACATCGCTGTCGAGCTCATCCGCGAAGGCGTCAGCGGCCGCATGATCGGCATACAAAGCGGCCACTACGCCCACGTGCCACTGCCGGATTCGGCGCTCGGCGCGCGCAAGGTGAATGTGCCCGCGCTGTACAACACCGAGCGTTACCGGCCGAATTATGCTTCGAAACTCGGCTCGCCGCTCTTTTTCAGTGGCTCGTAATGTCCGCGAACTCCTGAATTTCTAAGGCTTTACGCTCGATTAGGTCCGGAGGCGACTCTCCGGTATAATGGAGATTCCCCGCCAGCCTAGCGACGCGAACGGCGCAACTTGTTCCACTTCGCGCAGAACGGCCGGCAGACAGGAGTTTTCCATGAAAGAAGGCATTCATCCTGATTATCATGCAGTTACAGTCCATTGCGCTTGCGGCAGCACCTTTGAAACTCGCTCGACGATCAAGGGACAGATGATTCGCGTGGAAATTTGCTCGAGCTGCCACCCGTTTTTCACCGGGAAACAGAAGTTGGTGGACACGGCCGGGCGCGTGGAGCGCTTCCAGAAAAAGTACGCGGACAAGGCCGCCTCGATGGCAAAAAAGTAGCGCGCTACCGGCCCTTTCCGGGCGTCCGGCGACCGTTTAAGGCAGCTAACTGTTTCCAGTTAGACGGATCAGTTGCATCAAACTCGAATCACATTGCTGCAAACTCGAACCATTTTCTGAGAGCACCGGGTTCTCTACGGAGTGAATGCAGCGCCGGGTGTACAATGTGGTGAAGATGGCCACGCGATTGTCTTCCGCACCAGATTATTCGCAGGGTTCCACGGGATCGCCGATTGAAACATCGGCTCCGCGTGTAACGCTGCGGAATTCTTTCGCGCATCCCTTTGATTCGGCGATGGCTGCGGCGCGCACGTGCTATTCGCCGCGGCTGATCGGTCCCGAAGAAATAACGGAAAAGCAGCGTGTGACCATTGGTGCGGGCACGTATTTCGGCGGGCACCACACCGTTTATCAGCACGCACATTTCGAATT
>DATDIT010000140.1:0-27022 GCA_036520875.1 Candidatus Acidiferrales bacterium | reverse complement strand
GTACTTTTTGCCCGGCAATCCCATCCCGCCGAGCGATCGTGGCTTCTTCGGACACAGTCAAACGACGGGCAAAAGGAAATTATCCGTTGCGAGCGCCTAAAAGCGACGCAGGACGCTTAATTGTCCGCTTCCGGGAAGTTCAATCGGCCTAAGTCCAGATAAGTCGGCTAATCGTCCGTTTGAAGTTGTGCTCCACTTCTCCGGTAGCGCCGTTTATCGGGACTTAGGCTTGCGTCCAGCTCTTGTGTTTAAGTTTCTAGAACTTCAGTTCAAACCCCAACTGAATCGCTCGGGGGCCTCCCGACCCCACAATAGGGTTGCCGGCCGCGACGTCCGGAGTGGCGCCCCCGGAACCAAAAAGACCGTGGTTTCCGGGGTCCTCAAACGTGCCGCCATTGCCGCTATTCACTCCGAACGGATTTGCAAACTCCGGATGGTTCAGCACATTGAAAAATTCTGCGCGGAACTGTCCTGTGAATCGTTCCCCAAACTTCCAGTTCTTGAAAACCGAGAGATCCCAATTGTGGAAGCCTGAATCACGAAATAGGTTCCGCTTCATCGTGCCAATCGTCCCAAGAGCAGGAGGAACCATCACCGCCCCGTTCTTGACGTAGCAGCCAAAGCTATTCAGCGTGTCTATCGACGGAGCGTGGGCCGTGCAAGCTGCAAAGGCCGCCTGCGTTTCAGCTGCTGACAAAGGAGTTGAGCTGCCCGTGACGTTTTGGAAGGACGCACACGAAATGTCGCTGACATTGTCAAATGTCCCGCTGCAAAACGGAATCGCATTGAACGCCGAAGTGAAAGCGGAGGTACTCCCGAAGAAATCCCAGGGATCGATCAATTCACCGGTCTCACTGATGTCGCCGTTCGGCTCGCTGTTGGCACCGGAGCTGACGACTCCCCACGGCAGGCCGGTCTGAAGAGTCACAATGGAATTGAGCTCCCAGCCCTCGAGCAGTTGGAGAAGCCCTTTCCTCCCCGGGATGTCATAAGTCGCGGTCAGCGTGAAACGGTGCCGAACGTCAAAATCGGTGTTCCCTTTCATTAACGAGAAGTGATAACCATCGGCTGGCGAAGCAACGTCGTCAGTACCGTGCGAATAGGTGTAAGACCCAAGAAACGACAAGCCATGGGAAGTGTACTGTTGTAGCTGTACTTGCAAGGCATTGTAGTGCGAAGTGGGCGCACTTACGTCTTCGTTGATGTGGTCCAGATAGGGAAACTGAGCGGCGAAAGGACCGGTTAAGTTTCCACTCAGCGGGTCAACGGGCGCGTTGATGTCTTTCGTCGCCCAAAGATTTGCCCCATAGTTTCCAACATAAGTGACGTCCAGCCCCAACGAATTCGTGAAGCGGTGTTGGATCCCAAAGTTCCAATTGACAATGTACGGGTACTTTAAATTCGGATCCACGAACGTGATGTTGCATTGTACAAAACTTGAGCATGACGGCAGGGCGCTGAGAGACGGGAATACCACATTGTTCCAGTCGGCCGGCGTAACGAAGGTGGCTAAGAGACCATTATTGATCGTGCCGCCACCTGGTACTCCGTTCAGGAGGAATCCCGTTGGGACCGAATTGGCCCCATTTAGGGTCGCTAAGTTCGGGTGGTCCCAGATCAGCGCTGCGCCCGTGCGGATCGCGGTCGTCCGATTACCCGTGGGATCCCATGCCAGGCCGAATCTGGGTGAAAAATCAGCCTTATCCGGATTGTAAAGTCTGCTGAACCCCTTGCTGCCGACTTGTTGCAATCCGGTAGTCGGGCTGAACCCCCCGAGCAAGTTGTTGGTTTCACTCGGAGCTGAGAAATACTCGTAGCGCAGTCCCAGGTTCACGGTCAATCGCTTCGTAATACGCCAGTCGTCCTGAAAGAAGCCGGCGTAGTACCACGTCTTTAAATGGCGAACCCCGTTTCCTACACCGATCAAGGCAGGGAAAGAGGCGTTTCCGGAGAGAAAGTCCTCCAAGGGCGTGGATGTGGGAAATGCGCCCCCACCACCGAAGGTAATATCACCGCGGTTAAAAAATTGACAGCATGAGTCCACGGAAATATGTGACATTTCATAGCCAAACTTGAACGTGTGATTGCCGCGAATGTAGGTCACGGTGTCCAGACCGTCATATACAGGGTCCGGGCCGTCGCCTATTGGGCTGATAATGCTGGTTCCCAGCGAGTTAAAGCCCGCAATATTGATCGTCGGCAACCCACCTACGCTTGTTACGCCCGTGTTGAGGCCGTAGTGCGTGGCGGGCACTTGGTCGGCGTGGCGAGTCTGCGTCAGGCGGTTCATACCGAACGTGAGCTGGTTCACAAGGGTGGAACTCGGTGTCCAAGTCCAGCTCTCCGTGTTCACCCAAACGGACATCGGGATGTGCACGTTAAAAATATCACTTACGTACGGGTGGTCCTCCCCGACCCCCAGGTACTCGCTGTGGAAGAACGTGCCATTGAGGGTGTTGTGCTCATTGATAGCATAGGTGATCTTCCCAATACCGTTGTCGGTGAGATCGGTGTTGGGAAATCCAAATGTCTTGAACGCCGAATTCGTGGCGTTTGCGGGATAAAGACTCAACAGCTTCACGCTGACTGGGCTGATCGGAATACCCATAGCCGTGAGGACCGCTTCCGCATCCGGGATGCTGTTGGTGGGATCCCCCCCAGGATTCGCGGATGTCGCCTGCGAAATGGTCTCCGGGATGCCCTCGCCGAACGAGTTTGCAATCAGATCGCGACGTTCTTCGAAGGCCCCAAAAAAGAAGAGCTTATTCTTCATGATGGGACCTCCCACGCTAGCTCCCCAGTTCTCTAACGAGACACTTGGCATTGGCTGCGGCTTGGGATTGAAAAAGTCGCGCGCGTCCCAGGCGCCATCGCGCCCGAAGGCGTAGGCACTGCCATGCAGGCTATTCGTGCCCGTCTTGATTCCCACATTGATCACTTCGCCCGAAAGCCAGCCGTATTCTGCCTTCGGATTCTGCTCCAGGTTGAATTCCGCGATGGCGTCAAGCGGTAGCACCGAGCCTGCGTCGGTGATGGGCGTTCCCGTGTTCAGCACGGTCCAACCGAAGCTGTAATCGATGTCCATCAAACCGTCCACGTAGTAGGCGGTGTTTTGGGGCCGCTGCCCATTCGAGCTCTGCTGCCAGGGTCCGCCGCCCGGATAAATGACTACGCCCGGCCGGAGCTGAACAAGATTTTGGAAGTTCCTACCATTGAGGGGTAAATCGTTGATCTGCGTGTCGGTCAGCGTCCCGCCAACCGTGGCGCTGGTGGTATCCACCAGCGGCGCCGCTTCGGTTATGGTGACGCTCTGCGTGTTCGCCCCGAGTTGTAACTGTACGTCAGACCGTGCGTCGAGGCCCACCTGAACAACCACGCCCTGGTGCGTAACGACCTTGAACCCGGGTGCCTCCACGCGAACCGTATAGGTTCCAGGATTTAGCGCCGCGGCAACGTACGCTCCGGAGCTGTCCGTGGTAAGCGTTCGGGAAACGTTGGTTTGCGTGTTTGTGACGGTGACCGTGGCTCCCGCTACGATGGCGCCTGATGGATCGGTGACGTTGCCCAAAACTCGTCCAAAATTGATTTGCGAAAATGCCGGAGGGCAAATCAACAGCGTCACTAACGTCGCGCCTAACAACATGCTCCTGAGCGCTCGCACCCGATTTGGTATCTCTACGTGGTCATGTATTTTGCTTTCGCGCGGATCGTACATTGTTCCCCCCTCGCTGACTTAGGAGCAGGGATGTCTTCCGATCAAGCGCGTCAGGCCTCGGGAACCCCTCGGCCTCGCCCACACGGACGCTTCAATGGAGTCTGTATACCGACTGTTTGCCGCGCTCCTCGAAATTCCCCCCTGCTGCCTGAAAACGACGGGATTGTACGCAAACGCGACAAGGACGCTGCTGAATCCTTCATTAATTTCTTTTAACCAGAGTTAGGGCAGCACGCCAGGTGTTGCGCGGGGGCAGCGGGAAGAGTGACGCCGCGGCGCATTCATGCCGCGGTGGAACCGCAGGCCTTTCTCGTCCGCCAGAGCGGCGCGGGTGGAAGCACGGGCCTTCAGGCCCGCGAGTAGCGCACGACCGAGATCATGTAACGAGACCCCTCTAGGGCGGCATCTTGTCTTCGACGTGTGGGCATGTTGCTGGTTCAACGGATCATTGCCCTTGCTGAAAGGTTCCCTCTTTGGGACGTAACAGCGACGCTCCCAGCGCAACGGCCATGATCGCCGCAATGATCGTCAACGAAATCCCAGTAGGAATCTCGATTCGCTCCGGCAAAACCATCTTTACACCCACGAATATCAGCAGAGCGGCCAGCCCAGCTTCGAGAAACCGGAGTTTCGGCAACAGACCGGCCAGCGCGAAATACATGGCGCGCAGCCCCAGGATCGCAAACGCATTCGATGTGTATGCGATAAAGCTATCGCGCGTCACCGCGAGCACGGCAGGCACCGAGTCGACCGCGAAAACTACGTCCATCACTTCCACCGCAATCAACGCCAGAAACAGCGGCGTAGCCGTCCATCTCGCCTGCTCCTTCACCCAGAATTTCCTCCCGTGAAATTCATCGGACACGTGAAGCATCCGCCCGAGCGCCCGCACAATCCGGCTCTCTTCCGGCTGAACTTTTCTCGCTGCTGAAACCAGCATCCTCGCTCCGGCCACAAGTAAAATCGCCCCAAACACGAACACCACGAGCCGAAAATGGCGCAGCAGCGCAACCCCAGCAAAAACGAACACCGCGCGCATCACCAAAGCGCCAATCACGCCGCTATAAAGCACGCGGTGTTGCAGTTCACCCGGCACGCGCAAAGCCTGAAATATCAGCAGGAACACCAGAATATTGTCGATGCTCAGCGACTTCTCGATCACATAGCCGGTCACAAATTCCAGTCCCGCTTGTCGCCCGCGCACGAAATAAACCCACACGGCGAAAACAAGCGACAGACCGATCCATGCGAACGTTTCGGCAAGCGCGTTTTTCGCCGTTATCGGCGTGGTCTTGCGATGAAAAATACCGATATCCACCACCAACGCGGCCACCACCGTCACGCCGAAAACAACCCACATGAACACAGAGCTATTCACGATCCCGCCGCAACTTCATCTGCTTTTTGGCCTCTTCTTTCGCGTGCCGGTTGTCCGTAGGCACAGCATGCTGTGCCCGGCAAACATCCTTGGCGTGATCTCTGCCATCCGCCTCGCGCAAAGGGGCAAGGCCTTTTCTTCTGCCGTTGTAGCGGCGGGTCGTTGAGTTTTTTCCACCCGGCAGCCTTGCCTCCGAAGCAGCACACACACCCCGCGCTGCCCGCGCCTTCGCCACCGCAGCCTATGCTAGAATGCCTTGAATTTGCGACTTTTGCGCGGGAGATTGGATCGCCATGAAAATTACGCCAGGCAAGCAAAAGGGCCTCGATGCTGTATCGAATTCGCGCGGAGTGATCGCCGCCGCTGCCATGGACCAGCGCGGTTCTTTGAAAAGCGCGATCGCCAAAGAGAAAGGCGTGGACAAGAACGCCGTTCCTCCTCGCATGCTCGAAGAGTTCAAAACCGCCGTGGTGCGTGTCCTCACGCCGCACGCTAGCGCGATCCTCCTTGACCCCGAGTACGGCCTGCCCGCAGCCATGGCCCGTGCGAAGAACGCTGGACTCCTGCTGGCCTACGAAAATAGCGGCTATGACAATACCCGTCCCGGACGCCTTCCCGACCTTCTCGACATTTGGTCCGTGCGGCGTCTCGTGGCCGCGGGCGCGGATTGCATCAAGATTCTTCTCTACTACACGCCTTTCGATCCGCCCGACATCAATGAGATCAAGCACGCATGGACGGAGCGCATCGGTGCTGAATGCGCGGCGGCCGACGTCCCATTCTTTTTGGAATTAGTAGGTTACGAAGAAGGCGCCGACGAAAAAGGCATTGGCTACGCGCGAAAGAAACCCGATGTCGTTACCCAGAGCATGCAGGAGTTTTCAAAGCCACAGTATGGCGTGGACATCTTGAAGGTCGAGGTTCCCGTTAATATGGCTTTCGTGGCCGGCGCCAAGCCTTGCAAAGGCGACGCCGCCTATACTCGCGACCAGGCCAAGGAACATTTCCTTCGCGCTGCGGCCGCAGCCAAGAAACCCTTCATCTATCTTTCAGCCGGTGTGAGCAACGACGTTTTCACGGAAACGCTGGAGTTGGCTGCCGAGTCAGGCGTGAAATTCTCTGGGGTTCTCTGCGGCCGGGCCACCTGGAAAGATGCCATTCCGATTTACGCCAAGCAGGGAGTAAAGGCGCTCGAGGACTGGCTCGCTGACCAGGGTGTAAAAAACATCGAAAACGTCAACAACCGGCTCAAAGCCGCTACTCCATGGTCCAGTTTTCAGCCGGCCGCGTCCGCTTCCGCCGTGTCCTGAACTGCCGAAGTCCGCGTTCTTTTTTGCTCCGCGAAACGCCTTGACGATGGCCGAAAGCGACCGCTTCCGACCCGTTACTGTTTCCAGTTAGAAGATTCCGCGCTTCAAACTAGATGCTTTTATGCGCCAAACTAGAAGCAATTCTAGTGCTGTTTGTCTTGCTTGCTGTCCTGCTTGCTGTCCTGCTTGTTGTTCTGGCGCCGTTCTTCCTGCTTCGGTTGTGCCTGCTGCCGCGGCGGCTGCACTTGCTGCGGCCTGGCAGTTTGTTCTTGCCTCTGGTTCAGGGGAGGATGCACGTCGTACATCCCATCGCGCGCCTTTTGCGGCTGCGTGTAGCGGTACTGGCGCTGCTGTTGCAATTGCTGCTGTTGTACTTGTCGCTCTTGCTGAAGCTGCTGCTGTTGCTGGCGTTGCTGAAGCTGTTGTTGCTGCGGCCGCACTTCCGATTGTGGCTGTTGCGCAGGCTCTCGCTGCTGTTGGTTGTTAGGCTGAACGTTCGTGCCGCGACCAGCGGGCGGCTGAAATGGCCGGAAACCCTCCCGCGATGGCTGCGGTGAATTGTTTTGTCGCGTAGCCGGCTGTGCGCCATTGAAACGGCCCTGATTCGTATAGGCTGGAGTGGGACGCGAAACCGCGGGCGTCATTCGTGCAACCACCGGACGCTGCGCAAAACCTGTGGCTGGACGCGCAGTCGAAATCTTTGCGTTCGCGCCTATGTAGCTCGTTCGCACAGGCGCCACGGGAGTGGATTCGACGACTCGCGCTCGCTGAATTTGGTCCTGGGTGACGCGAACGGACGCGCGAGAAACGGGTCGGGCATTCACGAACGTATCCCGGGAGACGGCAGTCACCGCGACATTGTTGTGCGCGTAAGTGTAGTTGTTCACGATGCGGGTATCGTGCTGCACGTAAACCGTGTTGTACACCCGAGTGACCTGCGTGACATTCACCACGCGCGTGTTCGTCACGTTGATGTTCTCCACATAGCGCGGGCTGCAGCGATAGCCCGGAACGTAGACGTCACGCGGCCCCAACGGGAACCACGCCACGCCAGAGAATCCTCCGCCGAATGAGACGCTCAAACTGGCGCCGCCTCCGCCCACGAAAGCAACGAGCGCGGGCGCGTACACGGGTCGCACGACAATTGGGCCGGGAACCCAGGCCCAGCCGCCGCCTACCAGCGCCCAGCGCCCGTAATGAAAGGGCGCGAAACCCCAAGGCTCGTCATCAACCCACGTCCAGCCCCACGGTTCCACGTATACCCAGTGGCCATCTTGGTAAGGAGCCCAACCAGCAGGCACATCCCTGGGAGTCCACACTTCTCCGTAATCAGAATCGGCCTGCCAGTTCCCGTATTCATCGAGATCGTAATAGCCATCAACATCGCGCGAAACGTAGCGAGCCGAAACCGCGGCATTTTCGCGCTGGTCGCGGGATTGACACCAATCCTCGAAATCGTCGAAGGGCGGGGCGGCGACGGCGTCGTAAGAAATCTGATCGGTTCCGTTAAATATATATTGCTGCCCCGGCCGTAGATCCCAGGAATCCCCTCCGCCGCCGGTTACTTGACCCATTCCTTCGCGCACCACGATGATTGTAGAGCTTCCATTGGGGTCGGTCTGGATTCGGTATTCGCCGGATTGGGTGATGGTGAATGCCAAATTCGGAGTGTCGATTTCGAATGCGTCATCGGGCGACTGATTTCGAAGATGAACTTCGATGGTCCCCTGCGCGAGCTGGAGCTGCACGGTCCGGTCATCCAACGTCAGAAAAGAAATGCCCGTTTCGCTCGAAAGACGGATCGCGGTGCTACCGATATGCACTTCACCGCGCGAATCCTTGTCGGCCCACAGGTTATCGCCGGTAGTAAGCGGGCGATTGGGATCGGCTTGCACCCAGTCCTGATCGCCTGAAACCTGGTACGAAACGGAACCCTGGATGTAGTTCAGGCGCGCTACGCGGTCGGGTGGATCATCTTGCGCGGCGGCGGAATGCGGAGAAATAGCAAACGTTAAAGCGCCGAAGAGCGTCAGTGTGAGCAGCTTGCCTATCTTTCGCATGGTGTGCTCCTCTGGTGCGGGTGTGCCACATCATAGCCAAAGACCGTCTCCACAGGGCCGTTTTCTTAGGTGCGTTGCCGCCTACAAAATCTCAAGAGCGCTGGCGCTGGGATTTCCCTGTTATCGCCCGTGTCCGCCGGAGTGACCTCCGCCACCACCATGGGAGCCGCCGCCACGGGATCCACCGCCGCCACCACGATAGCCGCCTCCACTTCCACCGCCTCGGTAGCCACCGCCTCCGCCAGAGTTCCCACCGCGGGGCGCACTGTAGCTGGGACGCGCGCTGTATCCTCCACCGGAATAGCCGCGCGGGGCGCTGTAGCTTGGGCGCGGCGCGCTGTATCCTCCACCGGAATACCCGCGCGGGGCGCTATAGCCAGGGCGCGGAGCACTGTAAGCGCGGCCGCCGGAATATCCGCCGCGAGAATCATTGCTTCGCGGCGTCACGATGGGCTGCCTCATATTAAGCGGAGGGCGGGAACCGGAGTTGGAATAGGCTCCTCCGGAGCTGTTGGGCTGCGCATAGCCTCGGCCGTACGCCTGCGACTGACCCGAGGGCGGGGTGTAGTGCTGCCACGAACCTCGACTCTCAGCTTGGCGTGAACCGGACTGCTCAAAGCCGCCACGCGCAGAGTTGACTGCCGAGCCGCGATTCGCCGAGCTGCCTGAAGGCGGGGTGAATGTCCGCCATCCCGGCCGGCTCGATTGAACGGATGCATTCCCTCTAGCGCCGAAGGACGATCCTCCACGGCCGTTTGCGAATGACGCCGATTGCCTGCTGCCGATGACGGCATTCGTCCGAGTGCCACCGTTGAAGAAATGCTGAGAGGCCGAAGGAGCGTTGCGGAACGAGGCTGGATTTGCCGCGCGGCCCGATGGGCTAAAACTATCGCGTGCCGGAGACACCGGCATCTTGCCGGTCATCAGGCTGGCCCGCTGGAACGACGCGGCACTGATCCGCTCCTGGTGCGCAGACACGGCGGCGCGACCGAAGCGATCGCCCTGCATCGAGGAGATGCCATTGCGAACGCGGTCGTTCCTCAGCGCCATGTCCACATTCGAGAATTGGCGTCCGCGGAATCCTTCGCCTACTAGCGGACGAAAACCGTCGCGATCACGGAACCCGGCAAAACCCACGGCACCGTAGCGGCCTCCCCATCGTCCCCACCACGGGTGATACCAATCACCTGGACCGCAAGGCAACCAGCCCCAGCTGCCGAATCCGCCAAACCCGAATCCAAACCCGACGCCCCAGCCTCCGCCGAACCCAAAGAAGGAGACATAGGCCGGCGACCATATCGGATAGTATCCCGGGTCTCCGTATACGGGACCAGGCCACCAAGCCCAGCTATCGTTGTACATGAACCAGCGGCCGTAGTGATACGGAGCCCAACCCCACGGCTCATAGGAAACCCACGTCCAGCCATAATATGGTTCGTAAACCCATCGTCCGTCGCGATAGGGAGCCCAATCAGGTCCCTGCTGGGGAATCCACACCGGGCCGTAATCGGGAACTTCGGACCAGACGCCGTAGGGATCGAGATCCTGCGAACCAGTGTAGTAACGATCCGTATGGCTCCAGCTTTTGGCGGATTCGATGGTGCGGTCGCGATCGGCGTTCCAAGAATCCCAATCGTCGCGCCCGGGGGCAGCCGCAGTTTTGTATTCAGGATTGTCAGTGCCCGCAACCGTGATCATTTGCCCTTCATTGACATGCGTGCTTCCCTGAGGGGTGGAGATATCGGCTGAGCCGCGGCGGATAATTATTTCCGTTTCCGCATCGGAATTCACGAGGATGCGGTATTCGCCGGGACCGCTTGGATGAATCGCGGAGTTTGGCGTATCGATTTCCGAATTCGCTTCGCCGCCTTTCAGCACGGAATAGGTGACCAGCCCCTGTCCGATCTGGACGGTGATGCCGGTGCGAGTAAGATTCGCGATTTTCGCGGTGGCGCTGCCGGACATGCGCAGGACGTCTGCGTAATCGAGCTGGATTTCGGCGCGACCATCATTGCCAGTAGAGACGCGATCGTTTACAGCGATCGGAGTGTTTACAGTTGCCGCGACCCAGTCTCCATTGTCGCCGCGCTGGGATGAGACGTCGCCGTGAAGATAGCTGAGGCGCGCCATTCCCGGCTGGTTCTGGTCGGGTTGGCCTTGGTCAGGCTGAGCTGGACCGGCTTGCGCTGGACCAGGACCGGGTTGTGCTTGCGGCGATTGGGGTGCCGACCACCGTCCATATTCCTGGTCGTCAGGCGGTGGCGGTGCCTGGCCCTGCTGGTCGCTCGGCGGTGGCGGCGCTTGATCCTGCGCAAGCGCAGGCACAACCGCGACCAACATCAGAATCACGGCCAGACTTGCGAGATATTTTTTCATGGGCCCCTCTCCCTGTAGCACGCCACAGGTATGATTCCGGTGACGAGTATGCAGGCCGCGTTCCAAACCGGCCATTCCAATCGCATTGTAAGTGCTGTAGGAACATGGGCTTAGCAAAGGTCCCAAGGGAGGTAGAATCGGTACAATCCGTTAGGCCGGTGGTTCTCAAGCGAGGTGGTGGTTTTCAACCAATAGGGGCTGAACAACGACCTGCGATTTACGCCCTCGCACATGGGACATCCAAGAGGGGCCTTCGACTGCGTCCCGCGCCGCGCACACACCGCGCGGACTAAAAAGCAGATAGGACACATCGCGCCAGTATCGGCATCCAAAAACAAAAGGCCGCGCGGTGGCGGCGGCGCGGGCCTTTTGGATTTGACTATGCGTGACGTATTTTACTTTGGGAATTTACTTTTCGGCGGCGGCTTCCTCTTTTTCTTCGGGTTCTTCTTTGGCGGCGGCCCTTTTGCCCTTCTTTTCTTTTTTCTTTAGCTCAGAGCCGATGAATTCGAGGATAGCCAGCTCGGCACCGTCGCCGATTCGCCATCCCGTACGGACGATTCTGGTGTAGCCTCCGGGGCGATCGGCGAAGCGCGGCGCCAAATCCGCGAAAAGCTTCTTGGTGGCACCGGGAGTCATCAGGAATGCGGCAGCCTGGCGCCTGGTGTGAAGCGAATCGCGCTTGCCGAGCGTGATCATGCGTTCGGCAAGCGGACGCGCGGTCTTGGCGCGCAGGAGAGTGGTATGGATACGCTCCTTCTCGATCAGATTAGTGACCAGATTACGAAGCACCGCACGACGATGCGCAGGCTGCTTCCCGAGTTTCGATCCCGATCTAAGGTGTCTCATGTTTTCTTCCAGCTTCTGAAAAAGCTCAGAGGGCTGTGGTTTCCTCCGCAGGCGGAGGCGCTGTCTGGCTGGGGAGCGGCGGCCAAATGACGCGGCCGTGCTCGTCAAATTTCATGCCCAGGCTCAAGCCCATCTTGTGCAGAATGTCTTTGATCTCGTTGAGAGACTTGCGTCCGAAATTCTTGGTTTTCAGCATTTCGGATTCGGTCTTTTGTACGAGCTCGCGAAGGTTCTGGATGTTCGCGTTCTTTAGGCAATTGTAGGACCGCACGGAGAGTTCGAGTTCCTCGACCGAGCGATCGAGAAATTCCAGCCGCGGATCGGCGTAGTTCTCGACAGCCTCTTCGGGAAGCTCCGGCTGCTCCTCGAAATTGATGAAGATGCTCATGTGGTCTTTGATGAGCTTGGACGCGAGGCCGATGGAATCCTGCGGAGTAATGGCGGCGTTGGTCCAAACTTCCAAAGTGAGTTTTTCGTAATCGGTCATCTGGCCAAGGCGGGCGGCTTCGACGGCGTAATTCACCTTGCGAACCGGCGAGTGGACGGAATCGATGGGGATGTAGCCGATGGGCAAATCCTCATCGAAATTGCGGTCGGCGGCCACATAGCCGCGGCCGTTCTTGACGCGCAATTCCATTTCGAGCTTGCCGCCTTCGCTGACCGTGGCGATATAGATATTCTTATCGAGCACGGCGATGTCGGCGTCTTCCTCGATTTTCGCGGAGGTGACCGGGCCGGGCACATCGACATTGAGCGTGACCGTCTTAGGCTGATCGGTATTCAGCTTCAGAGGAATCTGCTTGAGATTGAGAATGATGTCGGTGGCGTCCTCGACCACACCAGGAATCGGCGAGAATTCGTGCAGCACACCTTCGATGCGGACGGCGGTAATGGCCGCGCCTTCGATCGAGCTGAGGAGCGCGCGTCGCAGGGCGTTACCGACCGTGGTGCCCCATCCTCGTTCAAATGGCTGCGCCGAAAATCTTCCGAACTTATCGGTGAGCGACTCCGGCTCGGCCGCCAACCGCTTTGGTTTCTGAAAACCTTTCCACATATTAGACCTTCCTTTCGGACGGCATCATGCCGGCCAATCAAACCAACCGAGAAATTTTTATACGCTACTTCGAGTACAACTCGACGATCAACTGCTCGTTCATCGGAGGCGTTTGCACGTCTTCGCGGCGCGGCATGGCCACCACGCGCGCTTTGCAGCCTTCGCGGTCGATATCGAGCCAGGGCGCGACGCCTTGGCTCTGCGCGAGATTGCGCGCCTCGAGGACCATGGCGTTCTGGTGCATTTTTTCTTTCAAAACCACGTCGTCGCCGACTTTCACGAGGTAGCTGGGAATATTTACTTTGTGTCCCTGGACGCGAATGTGGCCGTGAAGCACAAGCTGGCGAGCCTGGGCGCGAGAGCCTGCGAGTCCGGCGCGATAGACGACGTTATCGAGCCGCCGCTCAAGCATGACCATCAGATTCGAGCCGGTTGGTCCCTTGGTGCGCTCGGCCTTTTCGAAATAACTGCGGAACTGGCGCTCGAGAAGGCCGTAGGTGCGCTTCACCTTTTGCTTTTCACGCAACTGCACGCCGTAACCGACCATCTTGGGGCGCCGCGCCTGGCCATGCTGGCCGGGAACGAAGTTGCGCTTCTCGATGGCGCATTTTTCCGTAAAACACCGGAGGCCTTTCAGGAAGAGCTTCTGCCCTTCCCGGCGGCACAACCGGCAAACCGCTTCACGATGTCTTGCCAAGTGCTTTTCTCCTTTTGCTACTACCGCTTAAGACCCTCAGAACGGAAGGCCGAAAACCCTCAGGTCCAAAAGGCGGACCTGAGCTACATAAATTCCACTGCGAATTGCCGACTTAGACGCGACGGCGCTTCGGCGGACGGCAGCCATTGTGCGGCACCGGCGTGACATCCTTGATGGCGTTGATGTGCAAGCCTGACGAAGCCAGCGCGCGGACAGCGGATTCGCGGCCCGCTCCGGGGCCTTTCACGCGCACTTCGACGGACTTCATGCCGTACTGATCGCGCGCCACTCCCGCGGCAGTGACGGCCGCCTGTTGCGCGGCGTAGGGCGTGCCTTTGCGCGAGCCTTTGAATCCAACTGAACCCGCGGAAGCCCAACTGACCGCGCGTCCATCGGGATCGGTGAGCGTGACAATCGTGTTGTTGAACGTGGCCTGGATGCACACCAAGCCATGAGGAACCACACGCTTTTCTTTCTTCTTGCGAAATTCCTTTTTACGCTTCGTCGGCTTCGCGGCCGCTGCCGGAGCGCCCGCTGCATCCTTCGGTTCTTTTGCCACGCCAGTTCCTCTTTTCGTTTGCGTCTAAAAAGCTCGATCGCGGATTTTACTTGCGAGCCATCGTTTTCTTCTTCGCGGCAACGGCGCCCTTTCGCGGACCCTTGCGGGTACGGGCGTTGGTGTGAGTCCGCTGGCCGCGCACGGGGAGATTGCGGCGATGGCGAAGTCCTCGATAGCACTGAATTTCGATGAGGCGCCGGATATTCATCTGCGTCTCCTTGCGGAGATCGCCCTCGACCCGGCCTTCCGATTCAATGGCCGCGCGAATCTGGCTGACTTCGTCCTCGGTGAGATCTTTTATTTTTTTGGCGGCGTCCACTTTGGCTTTTTCGGCGAGCGAACGCGCGCGCTGTTGCCCGATGCCGTAAATCGCGGTCAATCCGACCCACAGGCGCTTGTTGGGCGGCAGATCAACACCTGCAATGCGTGCCATTTGGCTTTCCTCCCCTTAACCTTGGCGCTGGCGGTGCTTGGGATTCACGCAAATTACGCGCACCACGCCGCGGCGATGAACCACTTTGCACTTCATGCAAATCTTTTTTACCGATGCACGGACTTTCATTTCGTTTACTCCGTCCCTTCCGCTTCGGCTTGCGACCGGAAGATGCCGGGCTAAAGCACCCGGCGCTACGTTTAAATCCAAACCTAAATCCAAACAGCCGGCTGCATTGGCTACTTGTAGCGGTAGACGATGCGGCCGCGCGTCAAGTCATAGGGCGAAAGCTCAACCGCAACGCGATCCCCGGCGAGAATGCGGATAAAATTCTTGCGCATCTTGCCGGAGATGTGTGCAAGCACCTGATGCTTATTCTCAAGTTCGACGCGAAACATGGCATTAGGGAGCGGCTCGATCACCGTCGCCATTACCTCAATGGCGTCTTCCTTCCCACTTCCCTCGCCCGGCTTCTTGTTGTCCTGCAGCGGCTTTCTCGCCATGCGCTCCCTTTGAATCCTAGATCGTTACCAGCAAGGCCCAGTTGCGTCCTTCGGGCGCGTCAAGATCCACGGCCCGTTATTGGTGACGGCGACGGTATGCTCGAAATGAGCGGAATCGCTGCCGTCGGCGGTGACAGCGGTCCAATCGTCGTCTAGGACGCGGACGCCGGGGCCGCCGGAATTCACCATGGGCTCGATGGCGATGACCATGCCTTCCTGAAGCCGCGGCCCGTGACCCGCCGCACCATAATTCGGGACCTGCGGTTCCTCGTGCATGTGGGTTCCTATCCCGTGACCCACGAACTCGCGGACTACCGAAAAGCCATTCTCCTCAACCCATTCCTGGACCGCCGCCGAAACATCGCCCAGGCGATTGCCGAGGCGGACTTTGCTGATCGCGCGATCGAGCGATTCTCGCGTGACCCGCATCAGCTTTTCCCGCTGCGGCGGAATTTTTCCCACCGGCACGGTAAGCGCGGCGTCCGCGAAGTAGCCGCTGAGTTCGACGCCGAAATCCATCGAGAGAATGTCTCCCTCGCGAATGCGGCGCGAAGAGGACGGGATTCCGTGGACGACCTCCTGATTGATGGAGGTGCAGACCGAACCCGGATATCCACGATATCCTTTAAATGCCGGGCGCGCATGATGCTCGGCTGTGTAGGTCTCCGCAAACTCGTCCAATTCCTTGGTGGCAAGGCCGGGCCGGACCATCCCGCGCATTTTTTCGAGCGCGCCCCACACGAGCAGGCCTGCCTGGTGCATCTTTTCGAGCTCAGCCGGCGATTTACAGATGACCATCACGTCCTTCCGCGCGCCTGAAAATCTCACCGAGCGCACGGCCCACATCTTCCACGTTTGCCGCAGCGTTCACGGTATCGAGCAAGCCCTGGCGCCGGTAATAATCCGCAAGAGGCTTGGTCTGGCGCTCGTAGGCCGCCAACCGTTCTTTCACCACTTCGGGGCGATCATCAGGCCGTTGCACCAACACTCCGCCATCCGCATCGCAAACGCCTTTCACCTTAGGAGGCGCGTGGTAAATATTGTAAATCTCGCCGCCTACGCTGCACGTCCAACGACCGGACAGGCGCCGAAGAAGCTCGTCGTCGTCCACCCTGAAGTCGATGACGATGGGCTTACCGAAACCTTTGCGCTCGAGGATGCCGTCAAGCTGTTGGGCTTGCGGCAGCGTCCGCGGAAACCCATCGAACACAAACCCTTTGGCCGAGTCCGGCTGCGACAAACGCTCTTCGACCATCCTCATCACCAGATCGTCCGGCACGAGGTCGCCGCGCTCCATAATCGGCCGGACGACTTGGCCGAGCGGCGTGCCGCGGCTAATGGCATCGCGAAGCATGTCGCCGGTAGAAAGATGCGGCACGCCATAGCGTTGCGCGATTCGTTTCGACTGTGTGCCCTTCCCCGCTCCGGGTGGGCCCAGAAAAATCAACGGCCGATTCAGAGGCATCCTCACCGCCGAAACCATGGCCATCTTATTAACCGCGCCTACTCCGTACCCGGCCCTTGCGCACGAACCCTTCGTAATTGCGCATGACGAGCTGCGCTTCCAACTGCTGCACCGTATCCATCGCTACGCCGACGACAATAAGGAGCGATGTGCCGCCGAAATAAAACTGCACGCCGAGCCCATCAAGAACGAAGCGCCACATATGCGTATCAAACCAATTGCCGCCCAGCCAACTGGGCAAGTGTTGCAAGTGGATGCCAGAAATCATCCATTCCGG
This sequence comes from Candidatus Acidiferrales bacterium, assembly GCA_036520875.1. Taxonomy (GTDB): domain Bacteria; phylum Acidobacteriota; class Terriglobia; order Acidiferrales; family UBA7541; genus Palsa-295. The sequence goes on along the minus strand of DATDIT010000140.1, from coordinate 10,346 downwards.
GAGGAGGCAAACTACAGCGAGATAGACGCCTCCGACAAGCGTGAGCCGCGAAAGAATCCGATTGATGTACTCGGACGTGTTCCGTCCCGGACGTATTCCGGGTACGAAGCCGCCGTACTTTCGCATGTTGTCCGCCAGCTCCGTGGGATTGAAAATGATGCCCACATAGAAAAAGGCGAAAAAGATGATCAGCACCACGTACAAGAGCGTATAAAGCGGCTCACCCCAGCCAATCATTTTGCCGAGCGCTTGTATGGCCGGCGACCGGCTCTGGAAAATCAGCGCCAAGGTCTGCGGAAAAGTGAGCAAAGAGCTGGCAAAAATTGGCGGAATAACGCCGCCAGAATTCACACGCAGCGGCAGATATGTCATCTGGCCGCCCATGACCTTGCGCCCCATCACGCGTTTGGCGTACTGCACGGGAATGCGCCGCTGTCCGCCCTCAACAAAGACAATAAAAGCGACGACCACAATCATGAAAAAAAGCAAGGCAATGATGGTGATGGGCGTGAATGAGCCCCATTGTTCAGTTTGAACCTTTTGCCACAGGTCCTGGACGGCGCGCGGCAGGCCGACGACGATGCCTGCAAATATGATGAGCGACATGCCGTTTCCGATTCCACGGTCGCTAATCTGCTCGCCAAGCCACATGATGAAGGCCGAACCCGTGGTAAGGGTCAGCATGGTCATCAGGATAAAGCGAAGACCAGGATGGTAGACGAGCGACTGTCCCGCAAGTCCCTGGGCAGTGAGCGTGCGGGCGATCGCGAAAGACTGAAACGCGCTGAGAATGATGGTGAGATAGCGCGTGTATTGCGTGATCTTGCGGCGGCCGAGCTCGCCTTCTTTTTGCAGGCGCTCCAGATATGGCCACACGACGACGAGCAACTGCAAAATGATCGAAGCGGTGATATACGGCATAATGCCAAGCGCGAAAATCGTGAGCCTTCGGAAATTGCCGCCGCTAAACAGGTCGATAATGCCCAGCACCGAACCTTTGTTCTGCTCGAAAAGCTGCTGGAGGAGGTCGGTATTGATCCCCGGCGTAGGAATGAAGGCGCCGAGGCGGTACACACCCAGCACCGCCAGCGTAAACAACACACGTTTACGGAGGTCCGGCGTGCTGAAGATATTCCGAAAAGCCTCGACCAGCTTCCTCATGACAAGATTTCGGTCTTCCCTCCGGCGCCCGCGATCTTTTCCTGTGCGGATTTGCTGAACGCGTGCGCCCGCACCGTCAGCGCAACTTTCAATTCGCCGTTGCCCAAGACTTTGACGCCAGAGCGGTGGGCGCGCACGATTCCGCGCTCGCTGAGCGTCTCTGGCGTGACGGTGTCACCGGCGGCAAAAGCATTGAGATTTTCGACGTTCACCACCGCAAAAGTTTTCGAGAAGGGAGCGGAGAAGCCGCGCTTCGGCAAGCGGCGATGAAGGGGCATCTGGCCGCCCTCAAAACCCGGACGGCGAGAATAGCCGCGGCGGGATTGCTGTCCCTTATTGCCGGCACCCGACGTTTTGCCAAGCTTCGAGCCCATTCCCCGCCCCACGCGCACCTTCCGATGGCGCGACCCGCGTGGCGGCTTCAAATTCGATAGTGTCGGCACGTTAGCCATGTTCGCTAGTCCTCAATTTCAACCAAGTGGTGGACCTTCGCTATCATTCCGCGAGTTTCGGGGGTGTCCTCGCGGACCACAACCTGCTGCATGCGGCGGAACCCGAGTCCGCGAATAGTCTGGCGCATGCCGCGCGGGCAGCCAATAAAGCTCCGCACCCACTTGATTTTCAGCGTTCCCGATTCTTTTTTCTTTGTCGCCATATGAACTTAGACCTTTAATTAGTTAATTGGCCGCCGCTAGGTGGCGACTGGCGCTTCCTCGGCGTTCTTGCCGCGAGATTCGGCAACTCTGGCCGCGTCTTTCAAATGGAGAAGCGCGTCAAAAGTAGCCTTGATCACATTGTGCGGATTCGACGTTCCGAGCGACTTGGTGAGCACGTTTTGAATTCCCGCAACCTCCATCACCGCTCGAACGGGGCCACCCGCAATCACGCCGGTTCCTTCCGGCGCGGGTTTCAAAAGAACCTGGCCCGAACCGTAGGAGCCAAGCACTTGATGCGGAATGCTGGAGCCCTTCAAATTCAGCTTCACCATATTCTTCTTGGCTTGCTCGATGGCTTTGCGAATGGCCATGGGGACTTCGCGGGCCTTGCCCATGCCGAAGCCGGCGTGTCCGCCCTGATCACCGACTACAACAAGAGCCGAAAAACTCAGGTTCTTGCCGCCCTTCACGACTTTTGTGACTCGGTTAATCGAAACCACCTGATCCTTCAGATTGGCCTGATTGGTCTGAACGGTGCGGCGGATGGAAAGCGTGTCTTTGAGCTCTTGTTTCGGCATAGTTTTCAGAACTTCAGGCCCGCCTCACGGGCCGCTTCGGCGAGCGCTTGGACGCGCCCGTGATATTGATAACCACCGCGATCGAACACCACTTGCTCAATGCCCTTTGCGCGGGCGCGGTCGGCGACGATTTTTCCGACAACCTTGGAAGCCGCGATGTTGCCACCGCTCTTGATCGCGGCGCGCACTTCCTTATCGAGCGAACTGGCGGAGACCAGGGTGCGCCCGGCGCCATCGTCGACAACCTGCGCGCGAATATGGCGGCTGGAACGGTGAACGCAAAGGCGAGGGCGCTCCGGCGTGCCCTCAAGGCGTTTGCGGGTGCGCACATGAATTCGGCGGCGATGCGCCTCGCGCGATAATCTTCGGACTGGTGCTGCCAATGTCGCTCTCCTTTTCGACCGGTTCTAGGCGGCGGTCTTCGCTCCGGCCTTGCCGGCCTTCTTCTTGAGGCGCTCTCCCGTGATGCGAACACCTTTCTGCTTGTATGGGTCGGGGGGACGCAAGCCGCGCAAATTTGCAGCGACCTGCCCCACTTGATTTTTGTCCGCTCCTGTTACGGTGAGGTGGGTCTGCTTTTCCACCGCGATTTGAATCCCTTCCGGAATTGGAAACTCGATGGGATGGGAATAGCCGAGCGCCAGGACAACATTCTTGCCCTTCACTTCAGCGCGGTAGCCGACGCCCACGATATCGAGATCCTTCTTGAAACCTTGCGTGACGCCGGTGACTGCGTTGGCGACAAGAGCGCGCGCCAGACCGTGAAGGGCGCGGAATTCTTCCGCCTCGCGCTTGGCGACAAGAGTGCCATCCTTCTGCTCGAACTGAATTCCGCGAGGCACGCCAACCGTCATCTTGCCTTTGGGTCCCTGCACTTCGACCGCGCCGGCCTTGATCTGGATTTTGACGCCGGACGGAACGGCAATCAGCTTATTTCCGATTCGCGACATGGCTTTTGTAAACCTCGGTTACCAAACTTCGCACAACAACTCGCCGCCAACGCCTTCCTTGCGAGCGGCTTGCCCGGTCATCAGCCCGCGGGGCGTGGAGACAATGGCGATCCCCATACCGCCAACTACCTGGCGAATTTCAGATTTCCCGACATAACGCCTGGAGCCAGGACGGGAAACGCGCTTCAGATCGGTGATCACGCTGCGACGCTCCGGCGTATAACGCAAGAAAACACGCAGCGTCTTCTTGCCCTTTTCCTCGACGACCTTGAAATTGACGACGTAACCCTCTTCCTTGAGAATGCGGGCGACTTCAATTTTCAGCTTCGACGACGGCATATCCACGCGCGAGTGCCTGGCCCTGGAGCCATTTCGGATTCGCGTCAAAAGATCGGCAATGGGATCGGTTGTCATTCTTCAGTCCTTACCAGCTGGCTTTCACGACGCCGGGAATCTCTCCCTTGAGCGCGAGTCCGCGAAAACAGATACGGCACATCTGGAACTTCCGGAGCGTGCCGCGCGCGCGGCCGCAGATCCGGCAACGATTGCGCTGGCGAATTTTGTACTTCAGCTTCCGCTGAGTTTTGGCGATCTGACTGGTTCGAGCCATTCTGGGTCGCTCTCCTTACTCGTTAGGCCTGCCCCTGAGCGCGGAATGGCACGCCGAGCAGCTTGAGCAGCTCGCGCCCTTCCTCATCGCTCCGGGCCGTGGTGGTGATGGTGATGTTCATGCCTTTAATCTTGTCCACGCGGGTGTAATCGATTTCCGGGAACACCAGCTGATCTTTCAAACCCAAAGTATAATTTCCTCGACCGTCGAACGAATTCGGGGCCAATCCCTTGAAATCGCGCACGCGGGGAAAAACGATCGCGGAGAGCCGGTCGAGAAATTCGTACATGCGCTCTCCCCGCAAGGTGACCATGCATCCGATGGGCATGCCCTTGCGAATTTTGAAATTCGCAATGGACTTCTTCGCACGGGTGATCACCGGCTTTTGACCGGCAATCTGGCCAAGTTCGGCGGCGGCGGTATCGAGCAGCTTCACGTTCTGGCTGGCCTCGCCCAGACCGATATTGAGCGTGACCTTGGAGACGCGCGGGACGGCCATGTTGTTCTTATAGCCGAAGCGCTTGGTGAGCGCCGGAACGGCGTCTTTGCGGTACTTTTCATGTAAACGGCTGCTCATTCTTCTCCGCCTCGACTAACTCTCAAAAGTGGTGTTGCACCGGCGGCAAACCCGCACTTTCGTGCCGTCGGGCAGCTTGGTGTGGCCCGCGCGCGTATGCTTGCCGCATCCGGGGCAAACCAGCATTACGTTGGAAATGTGGATCGGGCCTTCTTTATCGAGAATGCCGCCCCGAATATTCTTCGACGGATTGGGGCGTGTATGCTTCTTGATAATGTTGGCGTGCTCGACGGTGACGCGAGCCTTTTCAAGATTCACCGAAAGTACTTTGCCGGTCATACCCTTTGAGCGGCCGGCCATTACTTTTACAGTGTCGCCGTGGCGTATTCCCAAGGGAGCCGGCTTTTCGTTTATTTTTCTCATGGCCTACCTACCAGACTTCCGGAGCGAGCGAGACGATTTTGGTGAACTTCTTGTCGCGCAGTTCTCGCGCGACAGGTCCAAAGACGCGCGTTCCAATCGGCTCGTTCGCATCATTGATTAGCACCGCTGCATTATCGTCAAACCGGATGTACGTGCCATCCTTCCGGCGCTGCTCTTTCCTGGTGCGCACGACCACGGCGCGTACTACTTTGCCTTTCTTGACCTGGCCGTCCGGCGTGGCTTCCTTGACGGCGGCGGTGATCACGTCGCCCAAGCCGGCCGTCAGCCCCGCATCTCCACCAATCGGGAGAATGCAGGTTATCTGCCGGGCGCCGGAATTATCGGCCACCGTCAGCCATGTCCGCATCTGAACCATCGTCGCGCTCCCTTGCTTTTATTCTTGGCAAGCGCCTAGGCGGCGCGAGTTGAACGTTGAATGACTTCTTTCAGCCGCCAGCGTTTCAGTCTCGAAAGCGGACGCGTCGCGGCAATCCGAACGATGTCGCCGACGCGGGCTTCACCCGTCTCATCATGGGCGTAATATTTTTTCCCCGATCGCACCACGCGTTGATAGAGCGGGTGCTGGGTGGTGCGGGTAACCTTCACGACGATCGTTTTCTGCATCTTTGCGCTGGTTACCACGCCGACGAGTTCCTGCCTAATTCCGCGCTCGCGGACAATCTGCCCGGACTTCGCTGTGTCGGGGGCCATTGTTTCGTTTGCCATTACGCCTTCCTCAATTCGACTTCGCGCAACAATGTTTTCACGCGCGCGAAATCTTTCTTCGCTTCCCGAAGTTTCTTCAAACCCTCCGCTTGGCCGGCCGCGATTTGAAAGCGCAGGCGGAAAATCTGCTCCGCCAGCTCGGTCTCCTGCAGCCGAAGCTCATCGGAACTCATTTCGCGATATCTCTCAACGCTGCGCGCCACTAGAGTTCCTCCGAGCGAGTGACGAACTTCGTCGCGATGGGCAGTTTGTGAGCGGCAAGCGCCATGGCTTCCGTGGCGGCTGCCAAATCGACGCCCGCCATTTCAAACATGATCCGCCCCGGCTTGACTACGGCTACCCAATGTTCCGGTGGACCTTTGCCTTTGCCCATGCGGGTTTCGGCCGGCTTTTTGGTGAAAGGCTTGTCCGGAAAGATGCGGATCCACAACTTTCCGCCGCGCTTGATGAACCGGGTAATGGCGACGCGCGCCGCTTCAATTTGCCTGTCCGTGATCCACGCAGGCTCAAGCGCCTTCAATCCATACTCGCCGAAAGCGAGGGATCCTCCGCGCCAGGCTTTTCCCGTTCGGCGGCCGCGTTGCTGCTTGCGGAACTTGACCTTTTTTGGCATCAACATAATTTTTCGCCCGTTCTCTTAGATTTGCGCTCCAGCCGCGGCTGGTTTGGAGCGTAGCGGAACTTTTTCACCCTGATAGACCCAGCACTTTACGCCGATCAAACCGTATGTGGTGTGCGCTTCAGCGGTGCCGAAATCGATGTCCGCGCGAAGAGTCTGCAGGGGGAGCCGCCCTTGGAGATACCATTCTTTCCGGGCGATTTCCGCGCCGTTCAGGCGTCCGGCCACGCGCACTTTAATCCCCTTGCAGCCGAAGCGCAGCGCCGAGTCCACCGCTTTACGCATGGCGCGGCGAAACGCGACACGCTTTTCGAGTTGCAGCGCAATCGATTCCGCGACCAGCGTGGCATCGAGCTCTGGGCGATGCACTTCCTGAATGTCGATGTGCACCTCGCGCTTGGTTCGCTTTTGCACTTCGGCCTTCAGCTTGTCGATTTCCGAACCCTTTCGGCCAATGATGATTCCCGGGCGAGCTGTGTAAATGCGGACCACCAGCTTGTTGGCCGCTCGCTCGATGTCAATTCCGTTGATGCCCGCCGAACGCAGCCGGTCCTTCAGTTGCGTGCGCAGCTTGACGTCCTCATGTAGAAGATCGGCGTAGTCCTTTTTCGCGAACCAGCGAGACCTCCAGCCCTTGTTGTAACCTAGGCGAAATCCGTAGGGATGTGTTTTCTGGCCCAAACTTGCCTCCGCTCTTACTTTTTCTTCTGCGCTTCCTTCGCGCGTTTCTCGATGGCCTTGCGAGCTTTTCGAACCGCGCCTCGCACGCCCTTGGACGCCTCGGCCTCTGCCACAGCCGCCGCCGCGCGGTCCGCCGCCGCGCGGTGATGCTCCGCCACCTCGACCACAATGTGGCTGGTACGCTTTTGGTAACGGAAACCCCGCCCCATCGGCGCAGGACGCATTCGCTTCCAACGCGGACCTTCATTGACGCAGCAACTGGTGACGTACAGCGCATCGACGTCGAGCGACTCGCCGGCGTCGTCAGCCTTGCGCTCGGCGTTGGCGATGGCGCTGCGCAACGTCTTCTCGATTTCCTTGGCCACACGTTTCTTCGTGAAGCGCAGCGTTTGCAAGGCGTCTTCCGCGCGCCGTCCCCGGATCAAATCGATCACCAACCGGGCCTTCTGCGGCGAGACACGAACGAACCGCGTATTTGCCACGCCTTCAATCTGACTTTGCGCTTGCGTTGTTGCCATCGTCTATCCCTTCGCCTAGGACCTGCCCGCCGGAGGCGCGCCACCAGCGGGAGCCGCGGCCCCGCCGGGACCAGCTGCCGCCGCGGCCGCCCTTTCGAGCGCAACTTTTACGCCGTGACCCTTGAACGTACGCGTGGGAGAAAATTCCCCCAGCTTGTGTCCCACCATCTGCTCGGTGATGTACACGGGAATGAACTTCTTCCCATTGTGAACCGCGATCGTATGACCCACCATTTCTGGCAGGATCGTTGAGCGGCGCGACCACGTCTTCACGACTTTCTTTTCGTTCCGGGTGTTCAGCGCCGCCACCTTTTCTTGCAGGTGGCTATCGATGAACGGACCCTTCTTTAACGAACGCGGCATAGTTCTCCTACTCCTCCACCCGGCGAAGCTTTACCCACTGCGCGCGGCGCATCTTTCGAAATCCGCGCACGGGACCGGAAACGCGGTGCGAAAGCGGACAGAAGGGACACACAAACCGCGTCCCTTGCGCGTTGGGTATCTTGTCGACGATCACGGCCCATCCCGCGCGGCAGAGCCGGTACAGAACCTGCGGCGCAGGACCGAGCTTCGATACTTTTCCTAAGGGCTTGGCTACGGACTTGACCACGGGCTTCGCAATGCGCCGCGAAACTGCTTTTCGCGCTCGCGCTGCTCGCCGTGGTGCACGCCGAGACGTTCGTGTGGCTGTCATAAAGGTGCTCTCAATTCCCCGCCGCGCCGGATGCATTTTTACTGCTCCATCAAAAAATCTTTTTCCTTACGGCTTACGCCGCTCGACAATCATCCGATTGTCCTTGCGCTTTCTTCGCGTCTTTGCGCCTAAGGTAGGAAAACCCCACGGTGTTTGCGGGTGATTGCCTTTCACGCGACCCTCACCGCCGCCATGCGGATGATCTACCGGGTTCATTGCCACTCCGCGCACCGTGGGGCGCTTGCCGTGCCACCGCGTGCGGCCCGCTTTTCCATACGTCACATTCTCGTGATCCAGATTCCCCAGCTGGCCAACCGTGGCCATACAATCCACGCTAAATTTCCTTACTTCCCCCGAAGGCAGCTTGACTAGCGCGAAATCACCTTCTTTGCTCAGAAGCTGCGCCGCCCCGCCGGCCGCGCGTACGACTTGCGCGCCTTTGCCTGGAAAAAGCTCAAGGTTGTGGACCATCGTGCCCGGCGGAATGTGCCGGATCGTCAGCGCATTTCCGGGAAGAATATCCGCGCCCTCGCCGTTTTGCACGGTCATCCCGACTTCGAGCCCCACGGGCTGCAGGATGTAACGCTTCTCGCCGTCAGCATAATGCAGCAGCGCAATTCGCGCCGAGCGATTCGGATCGTATTCGATGGACGCCACTTTCGCCGGGACTCCTATCTTTTCGCGGCGGAAATCGATGGACCGAAATCTGCGAGCATGACCCCCGCCACGATGCCAGGACGTCACTTCGCCGTGGGCGTTGCGTCCGCCCGTGCGCTTCTTCGATTCAGTCAGCGATTTTTCCGGCGTTTCCTTGGTGATCTCGCTCTTATCGAGCATGGTCAGGAATCGCCGCGCCGGTGTGTATGGTTTAAAAGTTTTTAGTGCCATCGTTGCCTCGTGCCTCGAACAAAATGCTTCCGCGCTGTCCCTGCAAAAAAACTACAGATTCTCGGCGTATTCAATCATCTTTTCGCCGGGTGCCAGTCTTACGTAGGCTTTCTTCCAGTCGCTCCGAAAACCCTCCGCGCGTCCTCTGCGGCGGAATTTTCCGTGATAGATCGCGGTGCGCACATGATCAACCTTGACCTTAAAAATTCGCTGCACCGCTTCCTTGATTTCCGTTTTTGTGGCGGCGTGAGCAACTTCGAACACTACGGTGTGCTGCGTCTCCTTCACGCCCAACCCTTTTTCAGTGATGATCGGCCGCCGGATCACTTGATAGAAATTTGTTGCCATCGACTAGTCCTTTTTTCCCTTGGGCTTGGACTTGGGCTTTTCCTTAGCACTCGCCGCACGCTTTTTCGAAGCCTTGGGAACCGATCCCTTCTTTGCAGCAGCCTTTACAGCAGTAGGCTTGACCGTTTTTTCACTCGCCGCGCTCTTCTCTGAAGACGACGCGCCCGGCTCGCTCGAAGCTGCCTGTTCCGTCTTCACGGCAGAGAGCGCATGGCTTAATCGCCCCGCCGCCTCTTTTGAAAGCATCAGGTGATCGTGCCGCATTAGGTCATACGCGCCAAGCGATGCGGGCGCAACGAGCGTGACGCCGTCGAGATTGCGGCTCGCACGCTCGAGGTTCACGTTGGCACCGACATCCACCAGTAAAATTGTTTTCGTCTCAGCGTCCAGTTTCGATAGCGTTTGCCGAAACGCTTTGGTTTTGTGCGACTCGAGTTCCCAGCCATCCACAATCGTCATTTTTTCCTGCGCTAGCTTTGCCGACAGCGCCGAGCGCAACCCACCCAAAATCATCTTTCTTGGCAGCGCATATTCGTAGCTTCGCGGCACCGGGCCATGAACCGTGCCGCCATGGCGCCAGAGCGGCGAACGGATAGAGCCGATTCGGGCGCGACCCGTTCCCTTCTGCTTCCAGAGCTTTCGGCCCGCGCCACTTACTTCGCTCTTGTCCTTGGTCTTGTGCGTTCCCGCACGCTGGCCGGCCAGATGGTGCCGCACCGTTTCGTGCAGCAAATTCTGGTTGACCTTGGCCGAGAACACATCGTCGGCCAGATCGATCGTGCCGACCTTCTTGCCTTCGAGATTTTTCACGTCCACAACGGGCATGGTCGTCTCTCTGTTCCTATTTGGACTGGGCCGTCTTGGCCCTGCGAATCTCAATATAGCTGCCGGCCGGGCCGGGCACTGCGCCGCGCACGAGCAGCAAATTTTCGTCGGCGTCGATCCTTACTACGCGAAGGCTCTTGGACGTTTTGCGT
>DATDIT010000139.1:0-30859 GCA_036520875.1 Candidatus Acidiferrales bacterium | reverse complement strand
GGTGATCTCGCCTTTGTCGACTTTCCGCAGCAAATCCGCGAGCGACTGCGGCGTTACGGAGCAATCCGAAATATCTTTTCGCGCGTCGTTCAGGCGGCGAAGCAGCTCGACGGAGATCCAGCTTGCGGCGGTTTTCGCCGGAGCGCCCGCTTTCACGGCCGATTCGAAATAATCCGCCAGATCCTGCGAGGCGGTGAGAACGCCCGCATCGTATTCCGTGATTCCATACTCGCTCTGAAAGCGCGCCAGCTTCGCAGCAGGCAATTCGGGCATGGAACGGCGCAACACTTCGATCATCGCCGCTGAAACGGAAACCGGGAGCAAGTCTGGATCGGGGAAATATCGGTAATCGTGCGCGAATTCCTTGGAGCGCATCGGCTCGGTGCGCCCCGCCGCCAGGTTCCAGAGCCGCGTTTCCTGGGCAATAGAGCCGCCGGATTCTATGACCGCGATTTGGCGTTCGATTTCGTATTCGAGCGCGTGAGCCAGATAGCGGAAGGAATTCAGATTTTTCACTTCAGCCTTGGTGCCGAGTTTAGGCGCGCCACGCAGGCGCACGCTGACATTCGCATCGCAGCGCAGCGAACCTTCTTCCATGTTGCAATTGCTCACCTCGGTGTATTCGAGAATCTGTTTCAGCGTATTGAGATACGCGTAAGCCTCGGCCGGGGATCGCAGGTCCGGCTCAGAGACGATCTCGATCAGGGGTACGCCGCAGCGATTGAAATCGATATAGCTCCAGCGGTCGGAGTCGGGAAAGCCTTCGTGCAAACTTTTGCCGGCGTCGTCCTCCATATGCAGGCGCGTGACGCCGACGCGCTTTTTTTCGCCCTCTGCTTCAATCTCGATCGCTCCCGCAATCGCGAGCGGAAGTTCATACATGGAAATTTGGTAGCCCTTGGGTAAGTCCGGATAAAAGTAATTTTTGCGGGCGAACCGGGAACGTTCCTGAATCTTGCAACCCAGCGCCATCGAGGCGCGCAGCGCTAAGTCGAGCGCTTTCCGGTTGAGCACGGGAAGCGCGCCGGGCAATCCGAGGCACACCGGGCAGGTATTCGAATTCGGCGCATCGCCAAAGCGCGTCGAGCAGCCGCAAAACAATTTGGTCGCGGTCTGGAGATGCGCGTGCACCTCCAGACCGATGACGGCCTCGTAGCGTGCTATCACTTCCGGCGCGATTCGCGACGCTTCTTGTGCGGTTCGACTCATGATAAGCGCAAGATTATAGCATCGGGCCAGCGCGACAGGCTTCTCAGCGCCTGTGGACAAAATCCTCTGCACATTACATCGGGTGCTCGCCGCCCCATGCATACGTTAAGCCGAGACGATAGTTGTAGCCCAGTGCCGGATAGCCAATTTCATCCTGGTAATGCTTATCGAAAAGATTTTCGATGTGTGCCACTGTGGAAAGGCCGTGGCCAAGATTGATGCTATTGGCAAAGTCCCATCTGACGTAACTCGGATTGCTGGTAATGCACGGACTGCCCGGACCAGGCTGGCAAACGCCATTCACGAACGTGCTGATGAAATCGCTATCGGACCTTCGTCCCACGTAGTGACCCGAAAGATTCCAGTTCATTCGCAGGAAGTGAGCATTCGCCATCAGATTTGCCGCGTGCAGCGGCCGCCGAAAAAGCCGGTTGCCGGGCTCAAAGGAAGGATCGAATTCCGGCCCCGCTACCAGGACCTTGGAATCGTCGTATGTGTAATTCCCTACGATGCTCAGCCACGGAGTGACCTTCATCTCGAACGACGTGTTCGCGCCATCCGCGCGGGCGCTTTCGGTATTGAAAAAACTGCCGCCGAAAGCGGGGCAATTGGGATTCGAAACCAACGAAGCAAAGCTTACGATATTGCGAAAGTCGTTGTGAAAGTACGTGGCCGAGAAATGAATCCGGTCAGACGCAAACAGTTGATCGATTCCAGCGTCTACGGTGCGGCTTTCTTCCGGCGCTAGCTGCGGGCTGCAATGCGGCGGCAAGATTTCAGGCTCCTTGATTCCCTGCCCGTAGGAGGCGCGCAGACGCGTGGCGCCCCAAAATCCTTGCCCATCGCGCAACGCGTACGAGGCGCCCACTCGCGGCACAAATCGCGTGCCGAAGAATCCGTTGGCTTCGGCGCGCCCTCCAATCACGGCGGTGAGTCGCCGGCCGAATTGCCGCCGCACTTCCAAATACCCGGCTTGGTTGTGCCGAGTCTCTGTCGGCCCAACCTCGACTTCGTTCTCATAGCCGGCCGTGATTTCTCCGTCGTGAAAAAGATAGGTCGACTGCCCCTCGAAGCCGGCACGGTTATACTTGCTGATGAACGAGCCAAAAAACGGCGAGAAATCATAATCCTGAAAGCGCGATTCGAATCCGGACACCTGATACTGCCAATGGTCTCCGGTCGTGAAATTCCAGTTCAAATTGGCAGAGAAATCGTGCAAATCACTGTGTTGGCCAGGAACGGCCTGACCGGGAAGCAGTGTTTGTCCCGGCTGACCGGCGTCGCTCGAGCTGTTGCGAAGCGACAGACGCAACGAATCCGTATCGGAAAACTTCCAGCCGAAATTTCCAGAGGCGGTCGCGTCACGAAAGTAATCGTCAGGTCCCTGCCCCTCGGTCGAGAAGTATTGGGTGCCGGCCGAATAGTCGAATCGACTGCCCAGCAAACCGCTGAGTTGCGCGCTACCGTTCCCCGTGCCGAAGGTGCCGCCGTCGCCTTCAAGCGTGAATTGCGGCACTTCCGTAGTTCCGCGATGCGTGAAAATCTGAACCACGCCATCCATCGCGTCAGAGCCGTAGAGCGCGCTGGACGCGCCGTGGACGATCTCGATCTTGTCCACGTTCAAAAGCGTGAAATTCGAGAAATCGATTGCGCCTCCAGGCTGATTCACCGGCGTGCCGTCCACGAGCACCTTCGTATAGTTCGAATTTCCGCCGTCGAGGAAAAGCCCGGTTACGCCGCCGAACGGGCCGCCCCGATCGAAACTCACTCCTTGTTCCGAGGCGAGCATGTCAATCATCCAGATTGCTTGACGCTGATCGATCTGCTCTTTGGTGATCACGTCGACGAGGTCCGGCGCGGTTTCGACGGTTGACGGCTCCGCCGTATCGCTCACCACCACGCTTGAGGATATTTTTTCAAGCTGCAATCGCACGTCCCATGTACGCATTTCACCCGCAGCGAGATCCGACTCCTGATCCACTGGCTTGAAAGCCGCGTGTCGGATGCTGAGATCATATTTGCCGGGCGGTAGCGCGAGCGCAAAAGTGCCGTCAGCGGCGCTCTTCGCGCGACGAACCATGCCGCGCGGAGCAATCGGCTGCGCGGCGATTTCCGCACCCGCAATAGCTGCGCCGCTTGGATCGCTTATCGTGCCCTTAATCATGGCTGTTTCTTGTGCTTGAGAAATTACCGGTTGAACGAAGAGTGTTGCGATAACGCCTGCAAAAAAGAGGCACGCAAAGCGGTGCAGTCTCATTTTTCCTCCTCTCCCTCTCGCGCGGGAGCTGAAGGTTGTCCGGAAGCGCCCGCTTGGCGTGCACTTTCGGATTGAGACTCCGCCGGTCTCCTGGCTTGGCGAATTGTCCCGATACATCAGGGACCTCAGCGCGGCCTTCCCATCCCGCCATCGAATCTCGATTGATTCGCTGGCCGGGCCAGTGGCACGCGCCGAAAAACTTCCGCCTTACAGTCGCGCGGCGGCGACGGTTTTTCACCGTCTTCCCGTGCGCGGAGTCTCTTTGTGATTATTTGCGGCGCTTAATGATTGAAGCCGCGCCGTTTGCAAAGGCCAAAGACGCCCCTGCGATTGGCTTGAAAAAACTTACAAACCTACTGCCCGCCCCTCAGGACTACACGCGGACGCCCGCTGGCACTCATCTCGATTTCCAGCGGCGCCTCGAACACCTCCTCAAGTAAAGCACGCTCGTATACTTCCGCGGGCTTCCCCACGCGCAGGCATTTACCTTTGTGGAGCAGGACGATGCGGTCGCAGAACTCCGCCGCCAAGTCGAGTTCGTGCGTCACTACCAGCACGGCGTATCGATTTTCGTCCGCCAGCCGGCGCAATCGCCGCAGCAATTCCACTTTGCCGCCGATATCGAGGTGCTGCGTCGGCTCATCGAGCAACAGCAGCGACGGCCGCTGTGCCAGCGCGCGCGCCAGAATCACGCGTTGTTTTTCGCCGCCGGAAAGCCGGTCCATCCATCGATCCCGAAGCGCAGCCGCGCCCACTTGCGCGAGCGCGTTTCCCGCATGCAGGGAATCCTCCGCGGATTCAAAGCGCAGCCGCCGCCCGTGGGGATAACGTCCCTGCAATACGTACTCCCACACGCGCAGCGGAAACAGGAGTTCGCTTTCCTGCTGCACCAGCGCGATCTGTTGCGCGCGCGCCCGCAAATCGATCTGGCTCACTTCGACGCCGTCAATTTCGATCCGCCCGGATAATGGCTTGTTCACTCCGGCAATCAGCGTGAGCAGCGTAGATTTCCCACTGGCGTTTGGACCCAGGATCGCCACCAGTTCGCGATGCTGCGCTTCGAAGCTCACGGGACCGAGCGCGAATTTCGGGGCGGAGCGGTCGGTGGCTGCGTACGCATAGGTTGCCTGCTCGACTTTCAGCCGCAATCCCGTTTGCTTCGCTGCGATCACGGCCGCCGCCACTGAAGCATTACTTGCTGCCGCTCCGCTCATCGCACTCTCCGCCGCATCAGATAAATGAAGACAGGAGCGCCCGCGATCGCCGTCATCGCGCCCACCGGCAATTCCGTAGGAGCCACAACGATCCTCGCCAGCGCGTCCGCGAGCACGATCAGAATCGCTCCGCCCAGTGCGGATGTGGGAATCAGCAGCCGGTAGTCAGTCCCAAACATCATGCGCATCAGGTGCGGCACCAGCAGCCCCACATATCCGATTGCCCCACTCACCGATACGGCCAAGCCGGTCAACACCGAAGCTGCCACGTAAACGACCAGCTTCACGCGATTCACGTTCACGCCGAGGTGCCGCGCCTCTTGTTCGCCCGTGAGGATCAGGTTCAAATCAGACGCCGTGGTGTAAATCGACCCCACGCCGACAATCAACACCAGGTAAAGCCAGCGCGAATCAACCGTGGGCTGCGAAGCCAGATCGCCCATCAGCCAAAAGGCCATCCCGCGGAGATCGCGCCCGCTCAGCGTCGTCATCATGAACATGATAACGGCAGAAAGAAATGATGCGGTCACAATTCCGGCCAGCAAAAGTGTCGCGCTATCGAGCTGCCCGCCGCGGCGTCCAAGGAAGTACACGGCTGCGGTCGTCACACCCGCGCCCACGAAAGCCGCTACTTGAATTGCACCTGGCGTGTGCGGCGCGGCGATCAGCCCGATGATCGCGCCCAGGGCCGCGCCACTGGAAATACCCAGCACGTAGGGATCGGCAAGCGGATTCCGTAAGAGTGCCTGAAAACCGGCGCCAGCGGTCGCGAGCGACGCTCCTACCACAATCCCCAGCAAAATGCGTGGCAATCGAATCTCGAAAATTACGTCACGGAATTCCGCGGGAATCGCATCCCAATGGTGCAGAACGCCATTCACCAGCGTCATCACGATATCGCGCAACCCGATCGGATACGCGCCCACGCGCAGCGAAATCACCATGGCCGTAAACAGCACGCCCGCAAGCCCGACGCAAATCCATGCCACGCGCTGCGGCGTCAAAGGGCGCATTCAGCGCACCTGTCGGTGATCCGAGCAGCAGCGAATACCACCCGCGCAGTTTGAGATTCGCTCTTATCCCAAGGAATCGCTCGATTTCCCGAAAACGCCTCTGGATGCAACTGCCGCGCCAGCTGTTCGATCATGTCCACGAGTCCGGGCGATGGCCGTATCGCCTCTTCGCTCACGTCAACCACATGCCCCTGTTCGACGGCATCCAAATCTCTCCACGCCGGTCGGGCGCGCAAATCCGCGAGCTCTGCAGCGGCTGCCCCGCCATGATCATTCGTGAAGATGATGAAGTCCGGCTGCAGCCGCACCACTTCTTCGATGCTCAGGTGCGGCCATTTCTGACTCGATACCAGCACAGATTCCGCTCCCGCCCATCGCAGCGCGTCTGCAATGAAAGTATTCTGCCCGATGGTCTGCAGCGGTTCCAGCCACACCACAAACAGCACGTGGACCATCGGCCGTTCGCTCAGCCGCGCGTGCACCGCATTGAGTCGTTGTTGCAGCTTGCCAACGAGGTCCGTTCCCTTCCTCGGCGCGCCGATCACGTCCGCTATGTGCTGAACTGAATCGAGCATCCCGCGAACGGTCTCAGGGTCCGTGGTGTAGACAGCAATTCCCAGATTCTTCAGCGCGTCAGCCGTCTCAAGGCGATTGATCGAAGTCGTCGCTAGCACCAAGTCTGGACGCAGCGCCACAATCGCTTCGAGGCTCGGATTCTGCGGATCGCCCACATGCGGCTTCGATTTTGCGGCGACCGGCGTGTCACAGACGTTTGTGTCGCCGACGAGGCGATCGTCGAGTCCCAGCGCGTAAATGGTCTCAGTAAGATTCGGAGCAAGCGTTACGATGCGGTTCACTGTTGCCGGTATCTTCACTTCTCGCCCCACTTCATCGGTCACCATGCGGCCGGTTGGAGTTTGCGCTGCTTGTTGTCGAGCGGGCCGCGGTGCGGCAGGCGCATATCGCGCCGCACTCGCAACCAGCGCGACGAACATTCCCATGACGCAGGTTGTTGAACCTTGCACTCGTCCCAATTTCGCGTCCCCAACAAAAAAAGCCTCGCGAGGATAGCGAGGCTCATCGCCACACCCTTTCTCGCGAAGAGTGTTGGCTTCGACTGGCGCGAGTACATTCCTGACTTTCGGCGGCCTTCATGCGGCGCGTCGATCACAGTGGCGGGACCGTGGCCGATTTTCACGGCCTTCCAGATGCCCGTGCCAGTTCAATTGTCGCTGGCGAGTCTATGCTGCGCTTTACTTCGTGTCAATCAGTCTCGCTCTAGCGGTTCTTCCACTTCGGGGCTCGCTTTTCCACCAGGGCGCGCAAACCTTCCTGCGAATCTTCGAGCTCCGCCAATTCGTTCAAGAAAACCTTCATCGAGTTGCGGACCCCATCCCGCAACGGCAATCCCAGGCTCCCCATGATCGCTTTTTTCGCCATCGTCAGCACGGGCGCTGATTGCGCCGTCACTTTCGCGGTCACCTCGTCAATTTTCTTCTGCAGCCCATCCTCGGGCACCAGCCAGTTCACCAGTCCCAATTCCCGTGCGCGCTCGGCGGACATCGTTTCTCCCGTCAACACAAGTTCGAGCGCCTGCTTAGGACCAAGAAGGTACGGCAGAACGGCCGCGGCCAGCGGCGGAAATACTCCCAGCTTGATTTCAGGCTGCGCGAATTTTGCCTTCGGCGTGGCGATAACAAGATCGCCCAGCGCCGCCAGCTCCGCCCCTCCCCCGAATGCGGGGCCGTTTACCACCACCAGGAGGGGCTTCGAGGTATCCAGCATCGCGGAGAATGCGCCGTGGAAAGCGTCCAGCAGCTGAAATATTCGCCGCTGTGTGTATTCGCCGATCTCGATGCCGCCGCAAAACGCTTTGGCCACCGAATCGAGAATGATCAGCTTTATGTTATTGCGATCGCCGAATGAGTTGATGCCCACGGCAAGTTCGCTGAGCATGCGCTCATTGAGAAGGTTGTGGTCAGGACGGTCCAGCGTGAGATGGCCGACGTCTCCTTCAGCGCGCACCTTCACGAACTGAAAGTTTTCCAGTTTCGGCGCGACCAGCGCCAGGGTTCCGAGAACTTCCACTCCGCGCGATGTTGGCGGCATTTGAAATCGCTCCAGGTCCGCGACTCCCCTTGGAAGCGGGGATGTCTTCATCCAAAGGTTAGACCGTTTCGATTTCGACCGCCACGCCCAATCCGCCGGACACACACAATGTGGCAAGGCCGCGCCGGCCAGTCCTTGGACTGGCCGATGGGCCAGTTCCCAGCCCGGAGGGCCCGCGCACTTCGTGAATTAACGTAGCTAGAATACGACTGCCGGTGCACGCAATCGGATGGCCGAGCGCGATCGCTCCGCCGTTGGGATTGAGTCGCTCGCGATTGAAGTGGAGATCGCGGTCGCAGGCCAGCACTTGCGCCGCAAAGGCTTCGTTCAACTCGATAGCGTCGTAATCCTCGAGTCTCGTTCCGGTGCGCTTCATCAGGTTGCGTACTGCGGGCACGGGACCGATTCCCATCACGCGGGGATCCACCGCCGCAATGCTGGCGTCCACAATTCGCGCAATGGGCTTGAGCCGCAGTTCGCGGACCTTTTCCTCGCTCGCCAGGACTACCGCTGCCGCGCCATCAGTGATGCCGCTGGAATTTCCGGCCGTTACGCTGCCGCTCTTGCTGAAGACCGGCGCCAGCTTGGCCATTCCCGCGAGCGACGCATCCTGCCGCACATGCTCGTCCTTCAGCAGAATGGTCACGTTGCCCTTTTTATCCGTCACCGGCACGGGAACAATTTCTTCTTTGAAGTGGCACTCGGCGGAAGCCACCGTGGCGCGGCGGTGACTTTCCACCGCGAATTCATCCTGCTCCTCGCGCGAAATTTTGTACTGCTCCGCGAGAACCTCTGCAGTTTCCCCCATAATCATCTTCGAGAGCGGACAAAGAAAGCCATCGCGGTACATTCCGTCAATCAGTTGCTGGTTCCCCAGCCGGAATCCCCAGCGTCCCTCCACCAGGTACGGTACGCGGCTCATCGACTCCGCGCCGCCCGCCACGATAATCCCGGCCTGGCCGGTAACAATCTGCTGCCAGCCCAGCATCGCTGCCCGCAACCCCGAAGCGCACGCCATGTTCACGGTGAATGCCGGTACGTCATCGCCAAGGCCTGACCGCCACGCGATTTGTCGCGCCGGATTCGGCCCCACACCGGCTGGTCGCGCGTTACCGAAGATCACTTCATCGACGTGCCAAGGCAGGTTCGAGCCGCCGTTCGTCGCCTTGCTGATTGTCGATCCGATCGCGGGCGGGTAGCCAAATTCTCCGGGATTCCTCGGGGCCGGTACCGGTTCGCCGAACGCGCGTTCAAGCGCCGCACGCACGGCAATCGTTCCCAAGTCCGGATGCGTGAAATCCGCCAGCATGCCACCGAATTTTCCGATCGGCGTTCGTGCCGCGCTCACAATGTAAACAGTGTGGGTCACGGTTGCGATGTTAGCACAGCTTTTTCGGGCTCCCGAATTTGCCTGTTCAGCGGACGCTACTATCAATTCCAATTCCGCCGACAGATTGCAGGGAACAAACTGCTTGTATGTGGGAACAATCTCTACGGTTCAGTACCAACGAGAATTTGTAAGGTAAACTACAGTCAGCCTCGCTAAATCGTCCCGTTATAAGCACTTCGATCAATACCGAGGGTTGGTACGCTCATTGCTGAACTATGCCCGGTATTTGATTCGAAGCGTCGTCGCTGGATTGAAAACGAGTTGCTTACGCAAGCTGCGCGGAAACTAGGAGCCGCTGATGGGAGACAAACCGAAAATTCTCGATGATCTCGCGCGGGAGCCGAGTTACCAGCTTCGGACCGTACCCGCAATTGAAAGGGCGCGTGAAAATTCCACCTCAAGCGTCCAGACGAGCGATGTCGAACGACGACTGGACACTCTTCGGCAGCGTGTAAGCAAGCTAACGGCCGATTCTTCTTTGGTCTGGCTGGAAGACCGCCCGCACATTTTCGATCCGGCCTTGGATTTGCGCGTGAAAGTGGAAGCAGTGCACCTGATGTTGCGCGCTGCGGAACTGCTCAGCGACTCCGACAAGGAAAAGGTCCTCCTAACCGTCAGAAATTCTCTAGACCAGCTCGAAAAGGCCGTGGAGCTGGACGTCCACGCCGCGTGATTCGGCGGCCAGCCGCTGCAAAACTATTTCTGCCGTCGCATCTCATTCATCGCTTCTCAGCGCGCGAAAATTCCGTTATTCTCTCCGCCCATGAACGTCTACGAAATCCCCAAGAATGTCAGCAAGCTCGAAGACTTGCGTCGCACGCAGCGCCCTGACCCCAAGCCCGGGCCGTATGACGTTGTCGTTCGCCTCCGCGCTGCCGCACTCAATTACCGCGATCACGCCATCATCGTCGGCTCGTATCGCTACCATCTTGATCGCGCCACGATTCCCTGCTCCGATGGCTCTGGCGATGTAGTCGCCGTCGGCGCGAACGTCACGCGCTTCAAGCCGGGTGACCGCGTGATCCCTTCCTTCTTCCAAGTGTGGATTGACGGCCTCCCTCCGAAAAACCGCGCCGCTCTGGGCGCGCCGCTCGATGGCACGCTCGCCGAATACATCGCGCTGCACGAAGACGGCTGGGTCGCCATGCCGGAGAGTCTCTCGTACGAAGAGGCGGCCACTCTTCCCTGCGCCGGCGCCACTGCGTGGAACGCCCTGATGCTCGCCGGGTCGCCCATCAAGCCGGGAGACAGCGTGCTTTGCCTGGGAACGGGCGGCGTGGCGATGTTCGCGTTGCAGTTCGCGCGGGCTGCGGGGGCCCGTGTCATCGTCACCTCGTCCAGCGACGCGAAAATCGAGCGGGCCCGCACCCTCGGCGCATCCGGCGGCGTGAATTATAAGACGCATCCCGATTGGGAAAAGGAAGTACTCGCGCTCACCGACGGGCGCGGCGTCGATTGCGTGATCGAAAATGGCGGCATCGGGACGCTCGCGCGCTCGTTTCAATGTGTCGGCTGGAAAGGAAAAATCGCGCTGATCGGCGTGCTCGCAGGGCGCGAAGGCAACGCCAATCCTCACGAATTGATGTTCAAGAGTGCCAGCCTGCACGGCATCGGAGTCGGCAGCCGCTCTTGCCTCGAACAATTGATTCAGGCTATCGAAGTGAATCGGATCAAGCCTGTCATCGAAAAGGTTTTTCCGTTCGACCAGGCCCCCGAAGCGTTCCGCCTCCAGGCCTCCGGCAATTTCCTCGGCAAAATCGCCATCTCCATTTGAACTCGGAGAGCGGCGGCGAAATCGACCCTACGATCAAATTGGAAACCTAACCCATACAACGAGCGTCTCAATCCGCAAGCAGACGTGACGGTCCTACAAAGATCGTCATCCTGACCCTGGGTGGTGGAATCCGGGTAGGGATCGTTAGGCGTCGAAATCCTGCGGCCGGACCTCACCCCTCGGCCGCAGGAAAAACATCTCCAATCGCACGGCGTGTTAGCTTATAAGCGTGAAAAGGAGATTCCGCCATGCCACGCACCCGCCGCGGCGATAAGCGCCCTTTGAGGCCGTCCACAAAAGTTCTCACCGAAGGATTCGACCCCACTCTTTCGCTGGGCTCCGCGCGTCCTGCCGTTTTTCGCAGCTCCACCTACGTTTTCTCTAGCCCGGAAGCCGCCGAGCACGCCTTCAACGTCACCTCCGGCCGCGCCCGCCTGCCCGAAGGCGAAGGGCCGGACCTGATTTACTCTCGCTTCAACCATCCCAACGCGGAGATGCTCGAGGACCAGATCGTGAACCTCGAAAAAGGTTCCAAAGCCGCGCTGGCCTTCAATTGCGGCATGGCCGCCATCGTCACATCGCTCTTCGCTTTACTGCGCCCTGGCCAATCCATCGTTTACACCGTCCCGATTTACGGCGGCACGCAGCATTTCATTCAGGACTGTCTCTCGCAGTGGGGCATCGCGGGTACTCCCGTTTTTTCGGGCGACGCCGGCCGAATCGGTCGCGCGATCGCGTCCGCGAAAAACCTCGGCGCCGTGATGCTCGAAACGCCCGCCAATCCCACGCTGATCATGACGGACATCCGTAAGGTCTGCGACGCCGTCGCCGCGCTGAAAATTCCCAAGGGCAGCGCGCGTCCTCTGGTTCTAGTGGACAACACCATGCTCGGCCCGTCGTTCCAACATCCGCTGGAACTAGGCGCCGACCTCGTTCTCTATTCGGGAACAAAATATCTTTCCGGCTTCAGCGACATGCTGGCGGGAATCGCGCTTGCGAAAGATCCCGACCTCATTCGCAGGATTCGTCCCCTGCGTGGTCTATTCGGTACCATCCTTCAGCCGGATGAATGCTGGATGCTTGCCGGCCGCTTGCCCACTGTGCGCCTGCGCATGGATAAGTCCAGCATCGACGCGCAGCGCATCGCCGAGCGCCTCGTCGCGCACAAGAAAATCAAAAAAGTTCACTACCCCACACTCTTCACCGATCCGGAGCAGAAAAGAATTTACTCCGCGCAGTGCGACTATCCCGGCGGCATGGTCTCGCTCGAACTTGGCGGCGGAAAACGCGCGGCATTCGATTTTTTGCGCCACCTGAAAATCGCCAGAAATGCCGTCTCGCTCGGCGGCGTCGAAACCCTCGCCTGCCATCCGAAAACCACCACGCATTCCGGCTTCACCGAAAAAGAATTCGCGCAGGCCGGCATCACCGACGGCCTCGTCCGCGTCTCCGTCGGCATCGAGCACTGGCGCGACCTCCTCGCCGACTTCGAGCAAGCCCTCGACGCGGTGTAAACAATGTTCTCATTGCGAGGGCTGGAGGAATCCGCTTCTCGCCGTTTCCTTTGTGGCGGCCGCCTCGATTTCTAGCGGCCGCCTTTGACTTCGCAATCTAAACGCGGTAGCGCTCCGCTTTCGCCAATTTGATCTACAATCGCTTGCCGGAACAAGGAGCAAACCGAAAATGACGAATCGTCGCGAATCCTTTCTCGCTCTGATTTGCGCGACGAGCCTTGCATTCGCCTTTTTTAGTTTCCGCGCCGCCGCGCGGCAGCAAGGTGCCCCCGCGCAACCGCCATCTCCACGACAAGCCTCGCCGCAGACGCCTGGCGCGCAGCCGCAAGGACCGCTCGTCGGCCCAATGGCGCGAATCGTCGGCCAGGCTGTCTTCAATAAAAACTGTGCGAGCTGCCATCATCACGCCATGACCAGCGCCGACGAAAACGCCAACAACGGCGGCCGTCAGGCTCCCAACACCGAAACGCTCGCGCAGATGACTCCCGAAGCCATCTATGCCGCGCTCACCACCGGTGTTATGGCCGCGCAAGCGCAGAATCTCGCGGACAGCGAAAAGCGTGCTGTCGCGGAATTTTTCGGCGGGCGCCCGCTTGGCGCAGCCGATGCCGGCGACGCCAGCCACATGACCAACCATTGCGCATCGAATTCCGCGATCAACGATACAGTGTCAACGGCCGCCTCTGAGTGGAATGGTTGGGGCAACGGGTTCGCCAACACGCGCTTTCAATCTGCGCAGGCCGCCGGATTTTCCTCCGCCGACGTGCCGCACTTAAAGTTGAAATGGGCGTTTGGCCTGCCCGCAGGCGGAGAGACCTCCGGCGAACCGTCGATTTTCGGCGGGCGTGTTTTCTTCGGCGACTACAATAGTTTCGTCTATTCGCTCGATGCCTCGACCGGATGCGTTTACTGGTCGTTCCACGCCGACGCGCAAATCCGCACTGCGGCTCTCGTCGCGCCCACCAAGCGCAAAGCCACTCCGTACGGGGTTTTCTTCGGCGACAAAAAAGCCAATCTCTATGCGCTCGACGCGCGCACCGGCACGCTGCTTTGGAAACGCAACCTCGAGCAGCGCCTGCTCTCGCATATCACTGCCGCGCCAGTTTTTTACAAGGGTCGTCTATACGTCGGGCTGGCCGGCTCCGAAGAAATCGTTTCGTCTGATCCGCATTATCCCTGCTGCACGTATCGCGGCAGCCTTACCGCGCTCGACGCGAATACCGGCGCTGTAATTTGGAAAACGTACACGATTCCGGACGAGCCCAAGCCCACCCGGAAAAATTCTCTCGGCACGCAGCTGTGGGCGCCGGCGGGCTCGTCGATCTGGTCCGCGCCGACCATTGATCCCAAGCTCAACGCAATTTATGTCGGCACCGGCAATGGCTTCACCGAGCCCGCAGCGAAAACTTCGGATTCGATCATGGCCTTCGACCTGAAGACGGGCAAAGTGCTTTGGTCGTACCAGGCGCTCGCAAACGACGCATCGCCCGGCGATTGCATCGGTCCCGGCCCCAAGGACGCTCACTGCCCCGCCAAAGTTGGCCCTGACTGGGATTTTGGAAACTCCCCGATTTTGCAGACGCTCGCGAACGGCAAGCGCATTCTCGTCTGCGCGCATAAAGGCGGCGAAGTCGTCGCGCTCGACCCAGACCGGCGCGGCGCGCTTCTCTGGACCGCCGATCTTTCCGCTGGCCGCGACACGACCGCGCCTATCCAAGTGCAAATTATGTGGGGAGGCGCTGCGGACAAAGACAACGTTTACTACGATACGCAAGCCGGCACCGTGGCCGAGGTGCGCCTCGCGGACGGAAAAGTTTTATGGGACGTTCCCATCGCACCATCTCTCGCTCATCCCGGCGCCGGCGGTCGCCCGCGGAAAGGACTCGAAGCGGCGGTTACCGTGATGCCGGGCGTCGTCTTCGCGGGTGGATGGGACGGCGTCTTGCACGCCCTTTCGGCAGACGACGGCCACGAAATTTGGCAGTTCGATACCGCGCGTGAATTCGCGACCGTCAACGGCGTGGCAGCCAAAGGTGGGTCGCTCGGGGCACCGGGGCCGGTCATTGCAGGAGGTATGCTCTTCGTCGGCTCCGGCTACGTCGGCACCGGCAACGGCATGCCCGGCAACGTCCTCCTCGCTCTCTCCCCCGAATAACCGCCCGCGCCCATGACATGTAGGTTTGCTTTCGTGGGCCATGCCATGCCCGGCGAACGTGCTTGTCTACCAGTGCGCCATCCGCCTCGATACTCTTGTAGCGCCGGCGTCTCGCCGGCTCTTTGCCGTAGTCTGGCCGATTGGCTGACTTGACTCTTGCCGATGCGCGCCATAACCTGTATTAGAATGCGCTTGACCAAAACATTCTCACTCGTCGTGCTTGCCCTAAGCTTGTCAAGCTACGCGGTCGATTGCTCCGCGCTCCAGTCGCCCCAGGCCGCGATGCACTGTTGCGCTTCGATGCCCTGCTCGCACGGCCACGGTCAGCAAGACTGCTGCAAGAACATGCCGTCCATGCATGTGCCGTTTGTGCAGCCCGCCTCGTTGCACAACATACGGTTTTCGTTTTTCATCGCGGCGGCATTGCCAGCCGTCGCAAACTCGAAGGCGTCAGATAGATCCACATTGTTTGCCAGCGTCTACTGTCACGCGCCGCCGATTCTTCCCGCTAGCCTCTCACCGCTTCGCCTCTGATCGTTCCTCCAGATAAAAGCGGGTCAACCCGCCAGCGCGGATTAGTGTTTCCGCGCGCAGTCATCTTTGCCGGAGGGATAATCTGTGAAAGTGAAGTACGTGATCTGCTTCGGCAGATCAGCTCTAATAGCCATTCTATCTGTCGTTTGTTCCGCACACGCGCTTAGGGCGCAAGGCACCGCGCCCGAAACCGCCCCACCGCTATTTCCGGGCGGCGCGTTAATTTCTTATAACTCCATTTTCAGCACGCGCGGCTTGGCACCCGGCGATTTCTCAGGCATCTCCGCCACGGCCAGGCCCACGTTCTCGCACGAAGGCGATTTCAATTTCACCTGGGGGTTCTTCCGCGATTTCGACGTGACCGTTCTCATCCCCGTTGTCACAAACCGCTTTGATACCCCGGGAGCGCAAGGCGTGGGGGGCACCGGACTCGGCGACTCGATGATCCTCGTGAAGTATCGCTTCTACCGGCGCGATTCACCTCGCGGGACAACCCAGGCGTCCGTAACGTTCGGCCCTAAACTTCCCACCGGCCTCACGCATTTGAATCAAGCTAATGGCGTCCGCCTGCCCGCAACCTTGCAGCCCGGCTCGGGGTCAACCGATCTATTCCTGGCGGCGAATTGGACCTACACCGGCCTTTTCAATCTCCGGCGTCTCGTGGCCGATGAGGATTTCCACTCCCTCATACGCACCGAAGGAACCCAAGCAACTCGCCTCGGCAGCGACATCGAATCTCGCTTTTGGCTCTCGTATCGTCCATACGAAGCCAAAGACACCACTCGCGAGTGGTTCATCGGCCCTGCGCTTACTTGGCTGCATTCGCAGGATGATCGCATCGCGGGCATCACTCAAAACGGAAGCGGCGGCGACGTCTTGCTTGCCGGAGTTACCACCTACGTTGGCGTGCGCCCGGGTATGCATCTCTGGCTGGGAATGGATTGGGACGTCGCCCACTCCAATGGTGTGATGTTTGCTCCCATTCGTCGCCACATCAGTTTCGGGATCACGCAACAGTTTAGATTTCATATGTTCTGAAAGGAGAAAAAATGAAAATCAACAAATTCGCATTGCTTTTGCTGTTGGGTGTCGCCATCGCGCCCGTTTCGCAGGCGCAAATAAAACATGTCGAGATGCGTGTCGAAGGGATGACTTGAAACTTTTGAGCCTACGGTGTGCAACAACACCTGCAACGCCAGTCTGGCGTGCAAAAGGCGGAAGTAAGTCTCAGGGACGGCACGGTGCAGATAACTCCGAAGGAGGACGGGCAAATCGATCCCGCTCAGCTTCTGAAGGCCGTCTACGATAGCGGTGTCACCGCTACCGAAATGGACGTGACAGCCGAAGGGCGCGTGGTGAAAGACGCTTCCGGTGCGCTCGCATTTCAAGCGGAGCCGAACCGCTCGTGGGTAATCACTCCCAATGATCAATCGCAGAGCCTTGCGGCCCTCGCGGGTACGTCGTCAAAAATCACCGTCACGGGCCAGTTGTATCTGAAGTCTGGAAAAAAGAAAGCGGACCCGTCCGTGCCGCTCAAGCTGTTAATTACGAAGATTCAGAAAAACGAGTAGAAGAAGGAGCAAATGTTGCACACAGTCGATCGTTGCCTCGTAAACTTGTTTCTCGTTTTCGCAGCCGTGATGCTCGCCGGATGCCATCAGCATTCGGCGAGCATCACAAAACCGGCGCAGCCCGCAATCGCGGCAGGCGAGATCGGTTCTCGCCTTCCCGATTTTTCCGTGAAAGACTTGCAAGGCCGCCAGATTTCGTCGTCGGAATTTCGCGGCAAAGTCCTCCTCGTTGACGTTTGGGCCACCTGGTGCCAACCCTGCAAAAAGGAAATGCCCGGTTACCAGAAGCTACTGGACCGTTATGGTTCTCGCGGCTTCGCCGTCCTCGGCCTGAAGGCCACCATGATGATGGACACCGAGAACCCCATTCAGTTCGCCCGCGAAGCCGGCGTCCATTACCCGTTGGCCATCGCCTCGCCGCAAGCCACCCAGGCGCTCGGCGGAATCTTGGGCTTGCCAACAACGTTCCTCTTCGACCGTCAAGGCATCCTGCGCTACAAAGTAATCGGCTTCGAATACACCAACGTAGTCGAAGCCCAACTAAAACCCCTCCTCGGCCAGTGACGATTTTTTTGTTGCGCATCGTAGCGCCTGCCCTTGCACTGAGCGAAGCGAAGGTGTCGCGCATTTTGCGTCCCGGTCCACCGTTTGACCAGGAAGGCTCGCTCATTTGCTGTTCCTGCTGCAGGTTGCAACGTGGCGCCGCGTCCTTCAGCGCGGCACGTCGCAGACGGCTTCGCCTTTCCTGGGAACGCCAATCTCCCGATTGGCGCTTTTGCCTTTGTAGCGGCGGGTCGCTGACTTTGTTCGACCCGGCAACCTCGCTTTTGCAGTTGTCTCTGTCTTTACGTTTTTCAGACGCGGAGCGGCGACCGTAATTAAGCCCGGCACACAGCGAAGCGCAGGGTCACCAGAAAGCAAATTCAAAAGTCCCGGAGGGACGGTTGATCGGGCATGAAAAGTCCACAGGCCCTCGTCCTTGACCGGGATCCTCCAACCTAGAAAGATGGAAGCATGGTCCAGACGACCGCAGTTCGGGCTCAGTCGGCAGCTCTCGGGAGAGCAGGAGCCCGTGTGCGGACCCGCGCTACTTCGCGCGCTCTCGCGACAAATTGAAATACATGGCGGGCGTGATGATCAAAGACAGCACCATGGAAATCAGGATTCCGCCGATCACAGCGATGGCAAGCGGCTGCAACATTTGCGATCCCGCTCCCCAGGCAAGCGCAAGCGGAAGCATGCCGGACATTGCAGCCAGCGCCGTCATTACGATGGGACGCAAGCGCCTTCTTCCGGCCTGAATCATGGCTTCCTCAGGCGAAAATCCGGCGGCGCGGAATTTCTGGTCGGCATCGAGCAGCAAAATCCCGTTCTTGGCCACGATGCCGATCACCATAATCAGTCCCATGAACGAGGAAATGTTGAACGTAACTCCGGTAATCCAGAGAGCGAAAAGGACGCCGGAAGTGGAAAGCAGCGCGGAGGTAAGAATCGCCAGTGGCCCGGCAAATCCTCCGAACTCAAACAGAAGCACGATGAAAACCAGAGCAAGGGCCAGCAGCAGCACCACAACGAGGTCGTGGAAGGATTTCTGCTGCTCGGCATAAAGCCCTCCGTATTCCACACGAATGGACGACGGCAAGTGGAGTCCATCCACCGTTTTTTGAACTTCGCGGATGCCACTGCCGAGATCCAGGCCTTCGAACCGCGCCGTAACAGCGACTTCGCGCTGCAAATTGTCGCGAAGAATTTCCGTCTGCCCCGGCGATTCCGCGATCGTGGAGAGCGAACCCAGGGTGGCGGTCTGGCCACTGGAGCTGACCAGCAACGTATTGCTCATCGCATCGAGCGAAGAGCGGTTCGCTTCTGGGAAGCGGACGCGTATGGTGTACGCGCGATCGTTGGCCACCACCGGAGTTGGCGCCTGGGCTCCCTCCAGAATCGCTTCCGCGTCAGTGGAAACCTCTTCGGGGGTAAAGCCGGCCCGCTCGGCAACGCTGGGATTCACCTTAAAGGTGACCGCCGGACCGCTGATCGTATCCTCGATGCCGTTGAGGACATCCACGACGGGCTTTTTCCCGCTCACTTGAATTGCGCTGATCGCGTCGGCCACTTTGGGCGCCCATTGCTGCAACAAATCCGCATCGGGCGAGAAGAGCTCAATCCTCACTGGTTCGGGCGCGCTGGTAAGATCTCCGATCATGTCCTGAAGCATCTGCGCGAACTCGATATCCACGGAAGGCTCTCGCTGGGCGAATTCCTCGCGAAGCTGAGCGATGATGTCGTAGACGCTGCGGCTGCGCTTGGTCTTCAGCTTTACGGAGATGTCTCCCGTGTTGGCTTCCGTGACGGCCGCAAGGCCCAATTGCAGTCCGGTTCGCCGGGAAATGCTGGCGACCTCGGGCTCGGCGCGAACTATTGTCTCTAAGTGGTCTATCACGCGGTTCGTTTCCTGGAGTGAGCTTCCGGCGGGCATGATGTAATCGATGACAAATCCTCCCTCGTCCATTTCAGGCAGCAAATCCGATCCGAGCGCCTTATAGCAAAAGTAAGAGGCCACCAGCAGAATCGCGCACAAGCCGACCAACCAAAGTGGATGCTCCAGAGCCCGCCGCGCCCAGCGCTCGTAAAACGTGATCACGCGGCCGAAAAAGCCTCGCATGGAAGCTTCTTCCGCCGCCATCAGGCGGTTCATTTCGCGTTGCTGCAGGGATATCGGTTCCCCTCGATCAGCTCGATCAACTTCTCCGGAGTCCGCTCGCGGATTCGATTCTGCTGGCTTCGTGTGGATGAAATACCGGCTCAAGTTCGGCGTCCAGGCAAGAGCCAAGGCCAACGATGTGAAAAGGGCCGCGGCCATGGTGATGGCGAGGGCCCGGAAAAATGTTCCCGTCACTCCGGTAATTGCGATCAGTGGCAGGAACACCACGATAGGCGTCAAAGTGGAACCAATTAAAGGTACGGTGATTTCGGAAAGGGCGCTGTGGATCGCTTCGATACGTTCTTCGCCAGCGTCGCGATGTAGAACGATGTTTTCGACCACTACAATCGCATCATCTATAACCAGTCCAACAGCGGCAGCCAGCCCTCCCAGAGTCATCAGATTAAAGGTCTCGCCAACAATCTTGAGGACAATGAAAGTGACCAGGATCGTAACGGGGATCACCAATCCGGCAACAAGCGACGTACCCCAATCGCGCAGGAATGCAACCAACACGATGGACGCGAGGACCAGCCCGATCAAAATCGTATCTCGTGCGTCTTGAATGGAGGACTTCACGATATCGGATTGATCGTAGTAGCTGCTGATGGCGACGCCGGGCGGCAGCGTTTGCTTGAGCTGTTCCATTTCCGCGTGCACTTCATCGGCAACCTGCACCGTATTGCTGCTGGGCTGGCGATTGATGCTCAGCAGAACCGCAGGTTTTCCATTTGCGGTAACAATTGTGTACACCGGCTCGACGGACGGGTGCACGTCAGCAACATCGCCGACGCGAACGGGCACACCGGTCGGCGTGGTTTTCACAACAATGCCGGAAATTTCCGATGCCGCATGGGCCTGAGCATCCACGAGCGTCAAGAATAATTGATGGTTCTGCTCGAGCAGACCGGGAGAGGCAATCAGGTTTGTGGTTCCCACGGCCGCCAAAATTTGGGGGACGGTAACTTGAGCGCGCAGCAGCTTCGACGCGTCCGGCGTGATCTGGAACTCCGGCACCTGCCCGCCTTGCACCAGGACCGTTGACACACCGTTAAGCCGGTTCAGCCGCGGCTTCATGTCATACGTCGCCAGTTCCCACAACTGAGTCTGCGGCACTGTATCGGATGTGAGGCTGTAGCCGATGATCGGGAAACTGGCGAATGTCAGCCGGTGCGTTTCAATCCGAGCGGTGGGCGGTAGAGTGCTTTGCACCTGCGCCATCGCCGCGTTTACTTGCTGAAGGGTCTGGAACATGTCGACATTCCAGTCGAAAAAAAGATCGATTTCCGCCGAGCCGCGGCTGGTGATGGAGCGGACGTCCTGGAGTCCCGGAACGCTGTTCACGGCTTCTTCGATTGGCCGCGTGATGGTCACCAACATTTGATTGATGGGAGTGACGCCGTTGTCGACACCAATAAGAACGCGAGGGAAATTCGTCTCGGGAAAAACCGCAACGGGAATCGTAAACGCGAAGTAGCCGCCAATCAGGGCTAGGGTGATAGCCAGAAAGATGATTGACTTGGAATGACGAACGATCCAGTACCCAGAACGCTCCTCGGACGGAACGCCTGGCGGTGAGGAAAGGCTCGGCGATTGCGTCTCAGTGGATTTCGTCATCAGCGGATCGACCCGAGTGAGCTCAGGATATGCGCCTATTCGGCAGCGCCTTCACTCTGTTTCTGGACGGTCACCTTTACATTATCCGGCAGGCCGTAGGCTCCCACGGTCACGACGACTTCTCCTTCTTTCAGCCCTTGAACAATTTGCACGCGGTCGTCTTCTTGAATGCCGGTCTGTACTTTGCGCTGGTGGGCATGGCTGTCGGAGCCCACAACCATTACGCTGCTGCCTTCCTTTGGATCGACGAGCAGGGCGCTTTTCGGGACAACGATGGCGTCGGCGGCGCTTTTGGACACCATGGTGAGGTTCACGCTGGCGCCCGCCTTGAATTGTCCGTTGGGATTTTTCGCTTCTGCCCATATTTCGACGGTGGTGCTGCTGGGATCGAGAGCAGGGCTGACGATGGTTACTTTTCCAGAAACCTTGTCCGTACCGTCCAGCGACGAGATTTCGGCGGGATCGCCCACTTTCAGGTGCTCTGCCTGGGATTCCGGAATATGTGCGCGAGCAACAATTCGAGACACATCCATCACCGTGATTAGCGGAGTTCCTGCGGCGGCCATTTCACCTTGATACAGCGGCCTGTCCGTAACGACTCCGGCAATGGGGCTGCGAATCTCCGAATACGCGAGTTGAGCCTGCGCTCCCTGGTATTTTCCTTGGGCAGCGGCGAGTTGGCCGGCAGCAGATTTCTGCTGGGCTGCGTTGCTCACCGCCTCCATTTTTTGCAGCTTTTGATCCGCGGCTTGCTGCTGCGTCTGCGCTTGAATTAGGGCAACTTGGGCCTGATCGAGCTGCCTCTTTGCCAGAGCTCCCTGTGCGTACAGATTTTTGCTGCTGTCGTAAACCTGTTGGGCGGCGTCCAGCGCGGCTTTCGCGTTTTCGGCGTCGGCCTTCGCGGCTTGAATCTGCTGGGGGAGCGTTGACGAGATCGTGTTCGCATAGTCCGCCTGGGCCTGCTCGTAAACGCCCTGATTTTCGGTTACGGCAGCCGTCAGATCCTTGTTTTCGAGAACAGCTAGAAGCTGACCGGCGCGAACGTGGTCGCCGCGGTTCACATCGAACTTCAGAACGGGCGCACTTACCTTGGGCGTAATCGCCGCCTCGTGAATAGGATAAAGAATCGCCTCCGCCACAATTTTTTGCTGAATATTGGTCCGTTGCGCGGGCTCCGCTTGAACCGAAACCACCGGCTCCTTGTCGGCCGATTCATTGCCAGAGCAAGCGGCCAGGCCGACAGCCGCGAGCAGCGCAAAAATCACAACAGCTGGAAGTCCAAGCGTCACGCGCGTCGATTTGTGCATAACCTCGGCTCTAGCCAAGAGACTCATCGTGAATTGCGGTGTGGCCTCGGTGCTGAGTGGGCCGGTAAGTCGCTCAGGCATCGATCAGAAGCTCCCGGTGAGCGTTTGAAGCGTCGCTAGCGCTACGCGGTAACGAGCTAAACCATCGGCATAGGCGCCTTGCGCCTGGGTGAGAGTGTTCTGCGCGTCCACCAGGTCGAGCACCGTCGATTCTCCCGATTGATAGCGCAGCGTGTTCAACCTCAAACTCTCAGCCGCCAGATCGGCGGAGTTCCGCAACAAGTCCACTTCTGATCGCGCGGTGTTCGCCTCATCGTAGTATCCCTGGAGATTGGCGAGCGCCTGCCGCTGAGCGAATGTCAGTTCAAGGTGCGCCTGCGCCCTGCGGTCCTCGGCCTGGTGAAGCTGGCTCCAGCGCGTGCCCCAGTCCCACACCGGCACATTCAGTGCTGCGGTCGCAAAATAGCCGAGGTTGGGCAACGGGCCCTTCTCCGGGAAAGCAGCAGACGCGCTCCGCAGAGCGAAGGCGTTAGCTTCGATTCCGTAATCCACATCCAAGCTGATCGTCGGAAAAAATGCCGCTCGCGCCACAGAGACCGCCATGTTCGATTGGCGCAGCGAGGCGGCAGCAGCCGCTAGCTCCGGATTGCTTTTTAGAGCCAACTGCTCCGTTTCTTCGAAGTTCGGCAATGGTTGCGCGGTGTCCATATCGTCAACGACGTTAAAATCCTGATTGAACGTAGGAAAAAGTAGGACGGCCAAGTTCAGGCGCGCGTTTCCCATCGCCAGATTGGCTTCGCGGAATGCCTGATCCTGTTGATTAAATTGAATCTGAAACTTGATCACGTCGCTGTGCGCGACCTGGCCCTGTCTTTCCATGTCTTGGCTGGTTTTCAGAACGTTCTCCGCTGCGTCGCGGGCTTGCTGCGCCGCGGCGTACTTGCGCTGAGCAACCAGGAGTCCATAATAGGCCTGCGTCACAGTAACTTGGAGACCGCGTCGCGCGATCTCTTCGTCAGCCTTAGCCATCGCTTCCGCCGCCGAGGCGCCCCGATACCCGGCCCCGGTCAGCGTGTTGACACTTAGATCCTCGTGCATCACGCCCCAGGCCCGATACACGTGCACGCCATCTTGCGTTACGAAGCGGCCGTTGGGAGTTTTCCCATTCCCCTGCGTATTAAGATATTGCGTCGTGGCGCTCACGTTGGGCAAAAGTGCGGCCCGGGCCTGGACTCTGTCCTCATGTGCCAGCTTCGCGGCCATCACGGCGGCATTGAACTGCGGGGCGTTAGCGCGTGCCCGCTCCAAGGCGCTTTCCAAGGTAAGTGTAAGCGGCGCGGTGCTTGACCCCCTATTCTGCGCTGCGTCCTGCGGCGAATTGGGGGCTTTGAAGGCAAGCGCGGCCGATGCGGGCGCCGTCGTATCCGCGTGCTGAGCAAGTGCCGGCACGGCCCCGGCCAGGAATAGCGACAATGTGCCGAAAAACACACAAGCCGCGCACACGCTTCCAACTCCACGCCCGCGACGAAGCTCCTCAGACGAGATCCAGAACACTACCATCGAGTTCCGCGAAACCAGCCCAGACGCTCTTCCCTGCATATTTCCTCCCATGTCGTGCCGCGCCTTCGTGCGCACGCTACACCTTTGGAATTCAGGCGGGCATCTACTGAATTCTTCGCTGCGAAGTGGATGCCTGAGCCATATGGGCAAAACTACTGAACCGCCACGCGTCTCTGCGACTCGAACTTGGCCGACCCGGCATTGTAAACGATAAGCATAAGCCTACGTAAAAGTCTGCCCCAGAAGCGGATAAATCACACATGAATAAACTTTTAGCAGAATCTTTGAGTATCGGCCGCCGTCGGGCCCAGATTTTGCGACTTGCGGGCCGGTTTTCGAACGCGGCGTGGCGGGTGGAACGTCAGTCACGAAATACGTTCGAAATACGTTCAGCTCCTGGAGTACATTCTCCAGCAGTTTCCTGCGATGGCCCAATCTTCCTGGGCATGGATGACGAGCACGCGCACTGAAGAATCGTGCGCGGCGATGTCGCGGTCAACCGGGGATTGATTATTCGCGGCCGGATCGAGCCTTAGGTGAAGAAATCCCAAGCCCGCACACGCCGCTTCTCGTACGGCGGCGGAATTTTCTCCAATCCCAGCTGTAAAGATCAAGACATCGACGCCGCCGAGCGCCGCCACCATCGAGCCTATGCAGGACTGCAGGCGGTGGATAAAAATCTGGAAGGCCAGCGCTGCCCTCTCGTTGCCCGATTTCATCGCCTCCAAAACCTTGCGCATGTCGTTCGATACGCCGGAGATCCCGAGGAGTCCGGATTCATCATTGAGCAGCTGATCGAGCCGCCGGGCGTCAACGCCATCCTCCCGCATCAGATAGGTCAAAATACCCGGATCGACCGACCCGGCTCTCGTACCCATCATCAGCCCTTCCAGGGGAGTGAAACCCATGGTCGTGTCCACACTGCGGCCGCCGGTAATGGCCGCGAGTGAGCAACCGTTGCCGAGGTGGCAAGACACCAGCCGAAGCTTATCCAGCGGCTTTCCGAGCAGGTGAGCGGCGCGCCGGGCGCAATATTGGTGGTTGATTCCGTGAAAGCCGTATCGCTGAATTCCCCGCTGGAACCACTCGTATGGTCCTGGATATATGGCTGCGGCGGGCGGAAGATGTTGATGAAAGCCTGTATCGAAAACCGCTACCTGCGGAATCGGCCCCATCAGACCCGCGATGAGTTCGACGGCTTCGAGTTCCGCGCGATTGTGCAGAGGTGCGAAGGCGGAAGCGCCCGCTATCGCGCTTTTCACTTCATCAGTGATGACAATCGGATCCCGGAATTTACTGCCACCGTGCACGATACGATGGCCCACGACGCGGATTTCGGACGGCCTTTCGATAATTCGATCGTGCCCTTCATACAAGGAGCGAAATGCCTGTTCCAGCACCTGTCGCCGGGAAGCATTCTCTACGCGCTCATCGGAGGTAGCTCCGCTGGAGGTTGCGGTCCGAATTTCCGCGCCATTTCCATCCCACTCGATTTCCTTTTCCCATATCGGCTTTGCCGGATCGTCAGGTAAGGAATCGCCTATCTCGTAGACGCAGCTCTTCTGGCTGCTCGACCCGGAATTGACGACCAGAATCTTCATCGACTAGTACGGCCATTTCCAATCGCGGATCTCAGGCATATCGTCGCCGTATTCGCCGACGTAATGCTTGTGGTCGATCAATTTATTGCGTAAGTGCTGTTTGAAATGCCCGCCGATTCCCTGCAGTCGCGGAACTCGATCCACCACATCTCCGGCCAAATGGAAGCGGTCGAGCTCGTTTAATACAGTCATGTCAAACGGGGTTGTCGTCGTGCCTTCTTCCTTATAGCCGTGAACATGCATGTTGTCGTGATTAGTGCGGCGATACGTGAGGCGGTGAATCAGCGTCGGATAGCCGTGATACGCAAAGATGATCGGCTTGTTCTTGGTGAACATGGAATCGAATTCTGTATCGGAGAGGCCGTGAGGATGTTCGCTCTTGGGTTGCAGCGCCATCAAGTCGACTACGTTCACAACGCGGATCTTGAGGTCCGAAAAGTGCGTTCGCAACAGGTCCACGGCCGCCAAAGTTTCCAGTGTGGGCACGTCACCTGCGCAAGCCATCACCACCTCCGGCTCGCCTCCGATATCCGTGCATGCCCAATCCCAGATCCCAGCTCCAACGGTGCAATGCTCGATTGCGGATTTCATGTCCAGATACTGCAGAGCTGGCTGCTTGCCGGCCACAATTACATTCACGTAGTTGCGGCTGCGGAGGCAGTGATCGGTCACGGAGAGCAGCGTGTTCGCATCGGGAGGCAAATAAACCCGCACCACATCCGCTTTCTTATTCACCACGTGATCGATGAAACCCGGATCCTGGTGGCTAAACCCGTTGTGATCCTGGCGCCAGACGTGCGACGTAAGCAGATAATTCAAAGACGCGATCGGTCGCCGCCAAGGAATCTTTCGCGTCACTTTCAGCCATTTCGCATGTTGATTGAACATCGAATCCACGATGTGAATGAAGGCTTCGTAGCAGGAAAAGAAACCATGGCGCCCGGTTAACAAATAACCTTCGAGCCATCCCTGGCACATATGTTCGCTGAGAATTTCCATCACTCGCCCATCCACCGAGAGATTCTCGTCGGTCGGCAAGAGCGGTTCCATGAAAATTTTACCAGTTGCCTGGTAAATGGCCTCAAGACGGTTCGAGGCTGTTTCATCAGGTCCGAATACTCTGAAGTTTTTCGAGGTCGCATTCAGCTTCATTACGTCGCGCAAAAACGTCCCGAGCACCCGCGTGGCTTCCGCAAACTCATCGCCCGGTTTGGGCACAACTACCGCATATTGACGGAAATCCGGCATCACCAAATCCTTAAGCAGCAACCCCCCGTTCGCATGGGGATTCGCACTCATCCGGTGCGTGCCTTCCGGAGCAAGTTCGGCCAGTTCCGGAATGAGCTTCCCATTCGCATCAAAAAGTTCGTCGGGCTTGTAACTTTTCATCCATTCTTCCAGAAGCCTCACGTGTTCGGAGTGAGTAGCCATTTCCGCTAAAGGAACCTGGTGGGCGCGCCAGGTGCCTTCGACTGGTTTACCGTCAACTACCTTCGGTCCTGTCCAGCCTTTGGGCGTGCGTAGGATGATCATTGGCCACGAGGGGAGGTGCGGTTCGCGCTGGCTGCGCGTCATGTTCTGAATTGACTGGATTTCAGTTATTACCGCCGAGAGCGTATTGGCCATCCGCTGATGCATCTCGGGCGGCTGGTGGCCTTCCAGGAAATAGGGGGTATAGCCGTATCCGGTGAAAAGCCGCGTCAGTTCTTCGTCCGTCATCCTTCCCAGGACGGTGGGATTCGCGATCTTGTACCCGTTCAAGTGCAGAATCGGAAGGACTGCTCCGTCGCGAATCGGATTCAGAAACTTGTTGGCATGCCAGCTCGTTGCTAAAGCACCTGTTTCGGCTTCCCCGTCGCCGACAACGCAACAAACCAGGAGACTGGGATTGTCGAACGCGGCGCCGTAGGCGTGGGCGAGCGAGTAGCCCAGCTCGCCACCCTCGTTTATCGAGCCGGGAGTTTCCGGAGCGACGTGGCTCGGGATGCCTCCAGGAAAAGAGAACTGTTTGAACAGTCGCTGCAACCCCTGCTCATCACCTGAGATTTTTGGATAGATTTCGGTGTAGGTGCCTTCCAAGTAAGTGTTGGCCACAATACCGGGTCCGCCGTGACCTGGGCCGGTGACGAAAATGGCGTTCAAGCCAAGCTTTTTGATAAGGCGGTTCATGTGAACGTAGATAAAGTTCAAACCGGGAGTGGTACCCCAATGGCCGAGCAGACGAGGTTTGATGTGCTCAAGCTTGAGCGGCTCCCGAAGGAGCGGATTTTTGTAGAGATAGATTTGGCCTACAGAAAGGTAGTTGGCTGCACGCCAGTAGGCATGAATCTTGCGGAGTTCTTCCGGCGAGAGCGGTCCTTCTGAATTTGCGGCGCGTCCAGCTGAATGCACTGCTTCGGAGGGCACTCGAGTCGCGGTTCCTGCATATTCTGAATCGTCCATCGTGAACCTCCTTGTTCGCGAATCAAGCTCAGGGTGACAAGAATCCTCGGCGATGGCAAGGGGCTGGGTCTAAAACAAAAAAACCAGGAAATGCAAAAGCAGATCCCTCACACCGGCCTGGAATGCGGGATCGGGATGACAACCTGACGGCTTAATGGCAAAGCCCGACCAAATTGCTTCCGACGTCGGGGCACGCTGCCCGCTCAGTTCGAGCAGGCGGGATGACAACTTTAACGGCTTAACGGCCAAGTCGGCCGGATTTCCTTTCCTGCACTACATCCACTGCACGATGAACTCACAATTTTTAATGGGGTGTTGCTGGCGAGAGAAAAGTTGAGTTGGCCTTGGATGTCCGCTATCCTGCTCGCGCTCACGCGTCAAGCTCCGGCCGGGTGTGGCCGGTAGCTTCGTTCACCTATGTTCATTGCGCTCGCTAGCCCATCGCAATTTGCCCAAAGCGAAGCAGCCAAGATCGTGGTCACTTTCCTGCTTTCCGCGCTGATTGGATTTGAGCGCGAAGAGCACAAAGCGACAGTCGATAAGTACATTTTCGGCGGCATACGGACGTACCCGCTGATCGGTTTGCTGGGCTATGCGTTAAATCTAGTATCCGGTGCTCAGTTGCTTCCTTTGACCGTGGGCTTTGCTGTGGTCGCATCGTTTCTCTGGCTCTCCTACCAACACAAATTGCAAGGCGCGGAAAGTGCCGGTGTCACGACGGAATTGTCCGCGCTGAGCACATACGTGGTGGGCGCGCTTGTTTCGCAGGGACACTTCTGGGTCGCGGGCACGCTGACTGTGCTGAGCTTGTTGCTATTGGAGTTGAAAGTCTTTCTGGAAGGACTTTCTAAACGCGTCCCGGCTCGGGAAATTTTCACGTTCACGAAATTCCTGTTTCTGACTGTAGTCATCTTGCCGGTGGTGCCGAACCAGGATATCGGTCCGTACCACATAAATCTGTTTAAGACGTGGCTGGTGGTTACGGCGGTCAGCGCCATTTCGTATGCCAGCTACTTGCTGCAGATTCTTACTAAGGGGAAAGGCGGCGTCCTGCTTTCGGCGCTCCTCGGAGGAGCTTATTCGTCCACGGTGACGACCATTGTGTTAGCGAAGCGGGCGAAGGAGGCCGAGGGTTCCGCGCACCTTTTTTCTGGCGGAATTCTGATGGCTTCCGGGGTCATGTACCTGCGCTTGGCAGCGTTGATCGGCATCTTCAATTGGCATTTGCTTGCCCAACTCTATCTGCCGCTGCTGATTCTTGCCGCCATCGGCGCGGGCGGTGGATGGCTATGGAGCCTCCGCGATAAATCAGCGGAAATAAAGAAAGACTACGTACCTCGTAATCCGCTCGAGCTTTGGGTAGCATTTCTATTTGGCGGCATTTTCATCGTGATACTCGTGGTTACGGCGTGGGCCGTGGCGCATTTAGGTGAGAAGGGTCTTTTTGGTCTTGCCGCCATCATGGGCGTCACGGATGTGGATCCATTCATACTTAGCTTGACGCAGTCTGCGGGCACAGTCACGTCGATGGGTCCGGCTGTTGCTGCAATCATGATTGCCGCTGCCAGCAACAATGCGGTAAAGGCCTTCTACTCCTTCGCATTTGCAGATCGCAAGACGGGAATACGGAGTCTCTGCCTCTTGCTGGCATTTGCACTCCTAGGACTAGTACCCCTCATTTGGACGCTCACCTGAGCCGCGGCATGGGCGCCACGTACGATGATGCCTTGACGGACATCTAGCAAACGTGAAATCATTCCGCGAAAGTTTTGGGAGTAGGGAACATGGCGACCCAATTGGCCGCGGCCTACGCGGATCTGGGATTATTTATCGGCGGTGAGTGGCTAGGAGCCGGCGGGCGGCAAAGCTCGCCCGTGGTGAATCCGGCGACCGAGGAAGTGATTGGGCACGTCCCGCATGCCTCAAAGGCTGACCTCGACCGGGCGCTTACGGCGGCACAGGAAGGTTTCAAGACTTGGCGCGCCATCTTTCCCGACGAGCGCGGACGAATCCTGAAACGCGCCGCAGACTTGCTGCGCGAACGCAAAGAAGAGATCGCGCGCATCGCCACGACGGAATCCGGCAAGGTAATTCACGAAACGCGGATCGAAGTGATGATGTCCGCGAATATTTTCGAGTGGTACGCGGAAGAGGGGCGCCGCGCTTACGGACGGGTCCTGCCACAGCGCGCCCCTGGCACCCGCCTGACGGTGGTAAAGGAACCGGTAGGGCCGGTGGCGGCATTCGCACCATGGAATTTTCCGCTGGGGAATCCCGCGCGGAAGATCGGCGCGGCCCTGGGCGCGGGGTGCTCCTGCATCCTGAAACCCGCCGAAGAGACGCCAGCGTCGGGACTCGCGGTGGCGCGGTGCCTGGTGGATGCGGGCCTGCCCGCAAATGTGCTGGCAATCGTATATGGCGTGCCGGCAGACATTTCTTCCTACCTGCTGGCCTCTCCGGTGATCCGCAAGATTTCGTTCACAGGCTCAATCCCCGTGGGCAAGCACCTGATGAAACTAGCCGCGGACGGCATGAAGCGCACCACGATGGAGCTTGGCGGGCACGCGCCGGTGGTCGTATTCGACGATGTGGACGTCGACAAGGTGCTGGACGCGTCGGTAGGCGCCAAGTACCGGAACGCGGGGCAGGTGTGCGTTTCACCCACCCGGTTCTACGTGCACGAGAAGATTTACAACCGTTTCGTGGAAGGCTTCGTAAACCGAGCAAAAGCAGTTCCGGTGGGCGATGGCCTCGACGAAAAGAATAGAATGGGTCCGCTCATCCACGCGCGGCGCTTGGCCGCTGTGGAAGAGTTCATTGACGATGCGCGCGATTCCGGCGCGAAAGTGGGGGCTGGCGGGACGCGACTGAAGAGTCCGGGGTATTTCTAC
>DATDIT010000138.1:0-11944 GCA_036520875.1 Candidatus Acidiferrales bacterium | reverse complement strand
CCTAAGAGGAGCAGGATTTTCCCAAGTTTTACGCGCGCGTCTGCGTTCATGAGAATTCTAGGTTCATGGCTTCCACGGCTAAGGTCCTTTTACCGCTGCTTTATGTTCGCCGCAAGCATCTTTCCGGGCATCGGTGCCGATGAAAACATGCCGCGGATGAAGCTGCGCAGTGGAAGGCGCTTCGCGCCGTCAGCTTATGTCGGAGCTGAAGCTCCGACCCCCTAAAGCAAGCAAGCGCTTCGCGCCGTCGATTTTATGGCGGGCTGAAGCCCCGCCCTTCCACTGGTGCTTTACCCGCTGCGAGCATCTTCCTTGGCAACGCGGCGCCAGTGCTACTGTCTTGTGAATCAACCCCTCTACTACTTGCTCAGAAGCGAATCGAAGAATTGCTTC
Organism: Candidatus Acidiferrales bacterium; assembly: GCA_036520875.1. Lineage (GTDB taxonomy): Bacteria > Acidobacteriota > Terriglobia > Acidiferrales > UBA7541 > Palsa-295. The sequence continues at coordinate 11,551 of DATDIT010000138.1, read as the reverse complement.
AGGATGGGCCAGGAGACGGCTCCGGAACCTGCCGGGAGTTTTTGTCCCTTGTAGGTGATCACGTACGTTGGCGTGGCCTGCACCGGGATCTTCATCCCGAGATCGTGGTCGGCGTTGATGTAGGTATCGAAAATGCAGGATTGTGCAGTGGCCGCGCCGGGGGGCTGATAGCCGCATCCAGTCATAAGCTTTTGAACTCGCTTGAATTCGGCAGCGGGCATGGCGGATGCGACATATTTTTCGATGTTGCCGTCTGCGGCCCAGGCGTCTTGATTATCGTACAAAGCCGCTTCGACATTTTGGAATTGACCGACGCGGGCCGCAGCGTTGACCCAGCGCGCCGCCTCGTATCCGTATCTGTGCATGGGCAGAGGGAAATCGCGATGGATAAGATAAACCTTTCCGCTGGCCACGTAGTCGTTGATCATCGGGCGAAGAGTATTTTCGTAGAGACTGCGGCAAGACGGGCACTCGTAATCGCTGAAAACTTCCATGGTGATGGGCGCGCTGCTCGATCCATAGCTTTTCAGCGGCGCGCTCGAACTTTCGACGTTCTTCGAACGAGCGCTCTTAGCGGACACAGTTTTCGCATGCGCGCCCTGGCCGGCGGCCAGAGATACAAATGAGAGACCAAGGACTGCGGTTGCCGCGAGAGCGCACAGTATCCCGAGGTGTTTAGCCTTTTTTTTCGGCGCGTTCGCGCCAGATGAATCCGTTGATGGGTAGTTCAAATATGCCTCCCGAAATCGAGATAAAGTTGATTGCAGGCATTGTAGCGCGAATCGACCCTCGAGCATCCTAACGCTTAGCAGCGCGAAGGCGATTTAGATACTGCTAAACGGTTAGGATGCGTCGGCAGGGAGGTTGGTTCGCTGGGAGCATGGGGGACGGAAATGGGGTATTGGGGAGGAAGGGGCGCGTTATCAGCGTGATACAGGCACACAACAATCTTGACAATGTAACGCTCAACATGTAAAATAACGGCTGTTTTGAGGCTAATTTTATCCGACCGGCGCCAGGGCGGTCAGGAGTTGATTCCATGAGCAAAATTATAGGTATTGATCTCGGCACCACCAATTCGGCGGTAGCCGTGATGCAGGGAGGCGAGCCGGTCGTGATCCCCAACCAGGAGGGCGCGCGAACCACGCCATCGGTTGTGGCTATTACGAAGAGCGGCGAGCGGCTGGTTGGCCAGGTTGCCAAGCGGCAAGCGATCACGAATCCCGAGAACACGATTTACTCGATCAAGCGGTTCATGGGACGCCGCTTTGATGAAGTAAACGAGGAAATGAAGATGGTCCCGTACAAAGTGGTGCGGCAGGGCGACCACGTGGCGGTGACGGCGCAGGGGAAAGACTACACCCCGCCGGAAATTTCGGCCATGATCCTGCAAAAATTGAAGACGGCCGCGGAAGATTTTCTGGGCGAAAAAGTGACGGAGGCGGTGATCACCGTTCCCGCGTATTTCAACGACGCGCAGAGAATCGCTACCAAGGATGCGGGAAAAATCGCCGGGTTGGACGTGAAGCGAATCATCAACGAGCCTACTGCGGCGGCGCTGGCCTACGGCCTGGATAAAAAGAAGGACGAGACGATCGCCGTTTATGACTTTGGCGGCGGAACCTTCGATATTTCCATTCTGGAAGTCGGCGAGGGCGTGATCGAAGTGAAAGCCACCAACGGCGACACGCATTTGGGTGGCGACAACATCGACCAACGAATCGTCGACTGGCTGATCGAGGAATTCAAGAAGGACGAAGGGCTCGATCTGCGCGGGAAGGGCAATGAGATGGCGCTGCAGCGGCTGCGCGATGCGGCCGAGCGCGCCAAGATCGAACTTTCGACCACCATGGAAACGGAAATCAACCTTCCGTTCGTCACCGCGGACGCTTCCGGTCCCAAGCACTTGGTGAAGAAACTGACGCGAGGCCGGCTGGAGGCGATGGTGGACGACATCATTCGCCGCTCGGTGGACCCTTGCAAACTGTGCATGAAGGATGCGGGCGTCGATCCAGGAAAAATCAATGAGGTCGTTTTGGTCGGCGGACAGACCCGCATGCCCAAGATTCAAGAGCTGGTGAAGGAACTTTTCGGGCGCGAAGGGCACAAGGGCGTCAATCCGGACGAAGTGGTGGCGGTGGGCGCGGCGATTCAAGGCGGCGTGCTGGGCGGCGAAGTGAAGGATATTTTGCTGCTCGACGTGACGCCTCTTTCGCTGGGCGTGGAAACGCTGGGCGGAGTGACAACGGTCCTTATCCCGCGTAACACCACGATCCCGACGCGGAAATCCGAGACGTTCTCGACCGCGGCGGATAATCAAACGTCGGTTGAAATTCACGTGCTGCAGGGCGAACGTCCTGTGGCGAGTGGGAATCGTTCGCTGGGGAAATTCCACTTGATCGGAATTCCGCCGGCGCCGCGCGGAGTGCCGCAAGTGGAGGTGACGTTTGACATCGACGCGAACGGCATCCTGAACGTTTCGGCAAAAGACAACGCGACGAACAAGGAGCAGAAAATTACCATCACGGCGTCCACCGGTCTTTCCAAGGAAGAGGCCGAGCGCATGAAGAAGGAAGCGGAGTCTCATGCGGCCGAGGACAAGGCGCGGCTTTCGGAGGTGGAGGCGCGCAACCGGCTCGACAACCTTGTCTACCAGACGGAGAAGCTGACCAAGGAAAACCGCGAGAAGCTGGACGAGGCGGACGCGAAGGCGGCCGAGGCAGCGATCGAGGAAGCGCGGCGCGCTCTTAGTGACGGTGGACTCGAAAAGCTGAATGCGGCTTTCGACGGGTTGACCAAGGCGTCGCATCGCATCGCTGAATCGATGTACAAGGCTCAGCAGGCGGCCGCAGGCTCTTCTGGACCCGGAGGCGGCGCGGGAGAGCCGGGGCCGGAAGGTTCCACGGGCGCGAACGGGAATCCACCGGGACAAAGCGACGTGGTGGATGCCGAATTCGTGGATGTTGACGAATCAAAGAAGCCAAATTGAAAAACGCCCAAGGCGTTTTCGCCGTGCCGGACCGCGACGCGATCCGGCAGGATTCGTGTGATAGGGGCGTCTGCAACCGCAGGCGCCCTTATGCACGTATGGGGATATCGCGGGCGCAGCCGGCGGCGTAGTTTGAATAGAAAAAATGGCCACAGCAACCAAACAGGATTATTACGAGCTGCTCGGGGTTCCGCGGAAGGCTCCGGTGAAGGAGATTCGCGCGGCGTATCGCAAGCTGGCGCGCAAATATCATCCGGATCTCAATCCGGGAGACAAAACAGCGGAAGAAAAGTTCAAACAAATCCAGGAAGCGTATGAGGTGCTTTCCGATACCAAGAAGCGCCAGATGTACGACCAGTTTGGCTTTAACACACCAGGGATGGGCGGCGCTCCGCCGCCCGGGGGGGGCTACGGCGGCGCGGCTCCACAGGACATCCATTTCGATTTCGGTGGATTCGATTTTGGCGGTGCGGGCGCGGGTGCGGAAGGCGGCGCGGGAGGGGCCAGTTTCCGCGACCTCTTCAGCCAGTTTTTTCGCGGTGCGAATGCGGCACAAGCCGGGCGGGAACGCGAGCCCGGGAGCGATCTGGAATATCAGATCGACATCTCGTTTGCCGAAGCCATGCATGGGACGGTGAAGAAGCTGAGTTTCACACGGCTGGATGTGTGCAACGTTTGCCACGGCGAGGGATATCAGGGCGAGGAAAAGGTTTGTCCGACGTGCGGCGGTTCCGGACACGTGACGCAAGTAAGCGGGAAAATGCGCTTCCAAGTGAACTGCTCGCGATGCGGCGGCAGCGGACACCTGCGCACGATTTGCCGGAACTGCGGAGGCGAGGGGCGCGTTTCGAAGATGGAAACTCTGGACGTGCGCATCCCGCCGGGGGCGCGGACGGGTTCGCGTGTGCGCGTGGCCGGGCGCGGCAATACCGGCACGAACGGAGCGCCACCGGGCGATCTCTACATCGTGATGAACGTGCAGCCGCATCCGTTTTTCGAGCGGCGCGGCGACGATTTGTACACGGTGATTCCCGTGACGGTGACCGAAGCTTCGTTGGGCGCGAAGGTGGAGGTTCCGACGATTGATGGGCGGTCGCAAGTGCGCATTCCGCCGGGAACGAGCAGCGGGAAAAAGCTGCGTCTGCGCGAGAAAGGGGCGCCGTCGATGCGGCAATCGGGGAAGCGCGGCGACCAGATCATTGAGGTGCAGGTAGTGGTGCCCAAGCCGGAAGACGAGCGCGTGCGAAACCTGCTGAAGGAACTGAGCAAGCTAGATCCAGAAGATCCGCGGCAGGAGATTTTTGCGCGCGCGACGGTTTGAGGCGGTCGTTCAGGCTCAGGAGAAGAAAATGGCAGTGCGGCCGAGGAAAAAAGCGAAAGCCGGATACATGATCAGCGCGGTCGCAGAACTGTACCAGTTGCATCCGCAAACTCTTCGGCTTTACGAGCGAGTGGGCTTGCTGAAGCCGTCGCGTTCGCAAGGAAACACGCGGCTTTACACCGATGGCGACCTGGAGCGGCTGGAAGTGATCCTCAACTTAACGCGCGAGATGGGCGTGAACTTGGCGGGCATCGAAATTATCCTGAACATGCGGGACAAAATGAGCGAGATGCAGGCGCAGATGGAAGCGTTCGCGAAGTTCGTTAGGAATGAAGTGGCGCGGAACCTGAGCGCTCCGGATGAGTACAAATCGCGCCACGCGATCGTGCGCGCCGCTCCGCGCCACGCTATTCGCGTGCAAAAGTGACCATCGCTGCTGGTAACGGCTGCAGGATCTCCATTCCCACCTCGAGCGAGACGAGTTCTAATCCCTGAATTCTAAATATAGTCGAATGTATTAAGAATTTTCGGCATCGAACGAGGATTCCAAATCAGCAAACGGAGGATGTTGATCATGTACGACATGAAGAATCTGGGCAAGCTCAAGTTGATGGAGGCCAGCGCTCCGGAAGGAATGAAGGCGTTTTGGGACTTCGATAAAGCCGCCATGGCTGCCGGCGCGATCCCCGTGAAGTACAAAGAACTGCTGGCGCTCGGGGTCGCGTTCACGACCCAATGTCCTTATTGCATCGAGATTCACTCAGGCAGGGCGCGCGAGGCCGGAGCATCGAATGAAGAAATTTCCGAGACAGTGGTCGTCGCTGCGGCGCTTCGGGCCGGCGCGGCGATCACCCACGGCACACACGCGCTGAAGGCGAGCGAATAGCGGGCGCGTCCCAGGATTCCACAGGTCGCGCAGATTTGCACACGCGTGGCGTCTTGCGCTGAGGGGGTGGGCCGCATATGCTTGCGAAATGGCGCGAGAGGATTGTCCTAATTGCCAGGGCAGCGGCTGGAAAGTTGTTGAGCGCACGACCGAAGGCGCGCAGGCCCTAGCGACGAAAGAGTCGGCGCGACCCAGCGCGGCTAGCGGCGAGCCGAAAATGGTTTGGGCGGTTCCGTGCGATTGCACCTCCGGGGATCGCACCGAGCGCGTGCTGGCGAGGGCGCGCGTCCCCGAACGATATCGCCACTGCGATTTCGAGAACTACGAAACAGACAACGAAATCGAGAATACTCCCAAGCCGCAACAGGATGCGTGGGGCCGCAGTCTTTCGCAGGCGAAGCTAATTGTTCAGCGCTTTGCGCAGGAATTTTCTCCCGTGCCCGAGATGCACAGCGAGCATGGCTTGCTGCTGATGGGACCGTGCGGAGTGGGGAAGACGCACCTTGCAGTCGCAGCGCTGAAGGAAATTGTGCTTCGCGGGCACGGCGGGCTTTTCTACGATTACCGCGAACTGCTCAAGGAAATTCAGGATAGCTACAGCGCCGAAAGCCAGTCGACAGAAATGGGGGTGCTTGAACCGGTGCTGAAGGCGGATATTCTGGTGCTGGACGATGTGGGGTCGAGCAAGCCGTCGTTGTGGGCCCTGGAAACTGTGGGGCACGTGCTGAATACGCGGTATAACGAAAAGCGCGTCACGCTGCTGACCACGAATTTTCTGGATTCGGAAGCTGCGGCGAATGGCGCGGCTGCGGGCGGCGCACCGCGCGTGGCGGGGATGCGGACTCCTGCGATCGATGACTCTCTGACCGAGCGCGTGGGCAAGCGAATTCGTTCGCGGCTCTATGAAATGTGCCGGACCGTTGAAATTTCCGCTCCCGATTACCGCAAGGAAATTCGTCACGCGGGCCGCTTCCGCAGCTAGCGCTAGGGTCGGAAGCGGATGTACAAGACCAAGTATATCTTATTGATCCGTATACATTCGCTTAGGCTATGCGATTTGCTTAGTCCCTGCGCGAAGGGTAGACTTTATTCGAGTTCTCCGACCTCTCGGGCCTGACGGAGAGAAATCCTATGGCCGAGTAGGCGATGCTTCGCGAGTAGCGGAGCTGAGGGTTCGGGCGGAAACGCCCGGGCCTCCCGTGCTTGGAAAGGGGAATGTCTGGCGCTTATTCTTTGCGTCCGGCGTGTAGCCCAAATTCCAGGTGCGGATTTGGGCTTTTTGTTTTGCGGGCGCAAGAACTGCATGCTGCTCACTGACAAATTCGGGCGCCGAATCACCGACTTGCGCGTTTCGGTCACGGACCGCTGCAATTTCCGCTGTGTGTATTGCCGCTCCGCCAATCCGGAAACGCATATGCCGGCGCGAGACTTGCTTGCATGGGACGAGTACGAACGCTTGGTGCGCATACTCGTCGGCATGGGCATTCGCAAAGTTCGAGTGACAGGCGGCGAGCCGCTAGTTCGTCCCGGAGTGGAGGATTTCATCGGGCGATTGAAGGCGCTTGGCGTGGAAGACCTTTCGATGACGACGAATGGCTACATGCTGGCGGAGCGCTGCGATCGCCTCGTGGCCGCGGGCATGGACCGCATCAACATCAGTCTCGATTCGTTGGACCGGGAGAAATTTGAACGGATTACCCGCACGAAAACATTCGATCAAGTGATCGCGGGAATCGATGCGGCACAGACGTCGGCACTACGGCCGGTAAAGGTGAACGCGGTGCTGGTCCGCGGAGTGAATGACGACGAGGTGGAGGCTTTTGCAGCCTTCGCACGCGATCGCGATTTGATCATGCGGTTCATCGAGTTTATGCCGCTGGATGCGGACCGCGCCTGGTCGCGCGAGATGTTTGTACCCGGCGACGAGGTCTATCGGCGAATTTCGGCGCAATGGCCGCTAATCCCGGTGGCGCACGAACGCAGCGAGACGGCACGCAAGTACCGATTCGCCGATGGACGCGGCGAGATCGGCCTAATTTCTCCCGTGTCGCAGCCCTTTTGCGGATTTTGCTCGCGCATCCGCCTGACCGCCGATGGAAAACTGCGCACCTGCCTCTTCAGCAAGGACGATCACGATTTAAGGTCGCTGCTGCGAGACGGCTCAACCGATCGCGAAATTCGGGGGCGAATCTGCGACATTGTCGCGCAGAAGGAGAAAGGGCATCGAATCAATGAGCCGGGTTTCCTGCCGCCTTCACGCACCATGGTATCAATTGGCGGCTGATGTTACGCTCTTCTGGTAGTCTCCCGCATCTGAAATACCAGCCATGATGAATGAGCTTTTCGTCATGCGTTTTGTGCCGGGCTAGAGGGTATGGCTGAAGAACCGAACGAATCCAAATTATTCTCGCTCTCTGAGGCGGAGCGTCTGCGCGCCCAAATCGAGCCGGTGCTGATCGAGACCATCGAATCGCGCCGGAAGCTAGCCGAGCTTGATGAGGAACTTGGCACTCTTCGCGAGCGCATCATGCGTTCGGGCGGTCTGCTTGTTTCCTACGAAAAAACCGCCGGCCGGCGGCTGGAACGCAATCGACTGGCCGAAATTATCGAGGCGGCAATCGAGCAGATTCATTCCACCGGTTGCATCGTGAAGGATCTGGAGATCGGCCTCTTGGATTTTCCCGCCAGGATGAACGGCGAGGAGGTCTACCTTTGCTGGCGCCTCGGTGAGGACCGCATTCGTTTCTACCATCGACAGGACGAGGGATTCGCCGGACGCAAACCAATCGATCCTCGCGATGCGGGCTACAGCAATCCCGTTCAATAAGCCGGAAGCACTAGAAACCGAAGTTCTTCATTGTTGCGAAGCCAAGCCTTTGCCGATGCTATCGAGCATATCTACTGTGGCTGCCAAGGCCCGACGGCTATTCTTGCCACGCAGTTTCTTGAAGATGCTCCAAAGGGTGGGCGGCTTTTGCCCCTTCTTGTGTCGAGAGCTTTCAGTAATCTCATTAGTCACATTCTCGAGGAGCTTAGGATCTATCTCACCGGCAATTTTGGCTAGCAAGGCCAGATTTCGCATTCCTCGAATCGCCTCTGGCGAGTTCAACCCGGCGCTGATGCGTCCAACGATGTCGGTGCCCGCTCCCACGAGTCCGCGCAGCAGATCGAGCGTGCCGCGTTGGTGAAGCATCTCTATCAATTCATACATATCCAACAGGGCGGCAGCGTGCTGCATCGGAGCTTGGCCCAATTTCCGCTCGAGCTCTTCAGTGCGCGCGCGGGCCGTCGGCGCTGCGGGCGGCTTGAGCATTACCGCAATAGGCTTTGCCATTGATCTCCTTTTTCAACGTCTACCATTATGAAAGTGCCCGTTCCCAGGTGGCTGGTAGTCTGCCCGTTTCCACTTCCGCTCGACTTCTACACCCCTCTGCGGCGTCGGATGACCGAATCGGTGGTTGCTGGTCGGCAGCGGACTTGGCCCGTCACCCGGCAGAACGCGCAGCATCACCGCCACCTCTTTGAATGCCGGAGTGTTCACCGCCGGATCCATGTCGCTGCTGGTCAACGTGTTCACGGGGGACTCCCGTGAGTTCAGGGGTAAGTACAGGTCTTTGCCTTGCACGCGATCCGTAACCAGGATAGGAACGGAGACCTGCCCAAATTCTGAAGTCACTTCCACCCAGCGCCCACTATCGATACTCAGCTCCTGGGCCAGCTCCGGCGAGATTTCCAGGAATTGCCGTGGAACAAGCTCTGCGATGCCGGGAACTCGGTAGGTCATATAGCCTTCGTGGAAATGCTCGAGGAGACGTCCATTATCGAGGTGAAGATTGTATTGATCGTCGCGCGATTCGCACGGTTCGCGCCATTCCACGGGATGCAGCTTCGCTTTGCCGCCGGGCATCGCAAAACCATCCGTATAGAGCAGGGGTTGGTCTTTCCCATCGGCCGCCACCGGCCATTGCAACGACTTGTAGCCTTCCAATCGCTCATAGCTGACGCCTGCAAACATCGGCGTGCATTGCGCGCATTCGTCCATGATTTCCGAAGGATGGTTGTATTGCCACCCCGCGCCAAGCCGGTTGGCTACATCCCGAATGATCATCCAGTCCGGCCTGCTCTCTCCGAGCGGATCAAAAGCCTGATATAGCCGCTGAATTCGGCGCTCCGTGCTTACAAACGTTCCTTCCTTTTCGAGCGCAGGGGATGCCGGCAAAATCACGTCCGCGTAGCGGCAGGCCTGCGTAAAGAAGCACTCCTGCAGCATCAGGAATTCCAGCTTTTCGAAGGCGCGAGCCACGCGATGTACATTCGCGTCCGCCGTTAGCGTATCCTCGCCAATGATATAGGCGCCCTTGAGCTTGTCGTCGAGAATCGCGTCCACCATTTTGGTGTTATCGATTCCCTTGCCGGTGGGCAGCTTCACCTTCCACGCCTTTTCGAACCGCTCTCGCGATTCGTCGTTCGCCACCTTCTCATAGCCGGGAAGGGTCTTCGGCATCGAACCAAAATCGCTGGCTCCCTGCACGTTGTTGTGCCCGCGCAAAGGATACGCACCCGTCCCAGGCCGCATGTAATTGCCCGTAACCAACAACAGATTGGAAATCGCGGTGGAGGTATCCGAGCCGTTGCAATGTTGTGTCACGCCCATCGCCCACAATATGCAGACAGTCGGCGCTTCCGCTATGCGGTGTGCCACCCTTTTTAGAGTGTCAACCGAGAGGCCTGTCATTCTCTCGGCGTATTCCAGCGTGAAAAGCTCCAGGCTCTTTCGATATTCCTCGAACCCGTTCACCCAACGGTCGATGAAATCTTGCTTATGTAAGCCACTATCGATGATGTAACGCGCTACAGCGCAAAGCCACACGATGTCTGTATTCGGATGAGGGCGCAGAAAGATATCCGCGCGGCGCGCCATTTCATGCTTTCGCAAGTCGGAGACGATCAGTCCCTGGCCCCGCAGTTTGTGGGCGCGCTTCACGCGCGTGGCCAAGACTGGATGGCTTTGCGCCGTGTTGCTGCCGATAATTACGACGAGGCTGGCATCAGCGATATGTTCAATGGATCCGGAATCGCCTCCGTAGCCAACTGTTCGAAATAAGCCTTCGGTCGCGGGCGATTGACAGTAGCGCGAGCAGTTATCGATATTGTTGGTTCCTATTACTGCTCGCGCCAGCTTCTGCATCAGATAGCTTTCTTCGTTGGTGCATTTGGACGAAGCGATAAATTCGAGCGCGTCGGGACCGTACGTTTGCTTGATCGAAGTAATCCGTTCAGCGGCGAAATCGAGGGCCTCCTCCCACGACACCTCTCGAAATCCATCTCCTTCTCGAATCAGCGGCTTCAGCAGGCGGTCTTCATGATTCGTGTAATCCCATCCGAATTTTCCCTTCACGCAAGTCGAGATTCCATTTGTGGGGCCACCAAGCGGCTCGATCTTCAAAATCTCGCGATCTTTTGTCCAAATGTCGAAGCTACATCCCACTCCGCAATAGGTGCACACAGTTTTCGTTCTGCGGATGCGTTGCCCACGCATGGCCGCTTCCGCCTGGGACATCTGCAGGATTGGCGGAAAGCCCACTTCAGGTTCGATCCCTTTCACAATCTCAATCATGTCACTCAGAGTCTTTTTGGGAAGGCCGGTAAGAAATCCAGCGTGCCCGATCATCGACTTTTCCATCAGCGCATTGCATGGGCACACCGAAATGCAATGCCCGCACGAAACACAGCTCGATTCGCCGATCGGCTTCCCGCCATCCCACAAAACTCTCGGATTCGGATCTTCCCAGCGGATGGAAAGCGTCTCGTTCACCTGTACGTTCTGGCACGCTTCCACGCACCGTCCGCACAGAATGCACTGGCTCGGGTCGTAACGATAAAAGGGGTTTGAATCATCAACCTCGTAAGGTTTTTCTTTAAACGGGATCTTCTGATTCGGCACGTTGATCAATGCTGTGGCGTTATGTACTTCGCAGTTTCCGTTGTTGTTATCACAAACTGTGCAATACAACTGATGGTTCGCCAGGATCCGGTCCATGGCCTCGTGCTGCGCTTCTAGCGCCGTCGGCGTCCTTGTCGATACGCTCATTTCGCGCTCGACCGTCGTGGCGCAGGCCCGCACTAGCCGCCCATTCGCCTCCACCATGCACGTATCGCAAGTTTCAACCGGTCCGAGCTGCGGGTGATAGCAGACGTGAGGAACTTCCGGCCCCAGCCGCTTCATCAGATCAATGAGACGCTCGCCTTGATGCGTCTGGCAAATCACTCGATCGATCTGTATTTCAAAACGCGCGGGATCTTCCCTAAAATTATCTTCGGCCCCGCTTTTTGGAACGATGTTGCTGGGCCGGAA
>DATDIT010000137.1:0-17865 GCA_036520875.1 Candidatus Acidiferrales bacterium | reverse complement strand
AGGTTGGTGTTGTAGTCGCATTTATCGAAAAACGCTTGGAACAACTTTATACCGTTCCGCTCGCGCGTTAGTTGAAGGGCGGTCTGAATGTTTCCCTGCGGATGGTAGTTCGCAAAGTAGTCGATCTCTTCGCTCTTCATCTGCGTTTTTGGGTTGCGTGTTTCCGCCACTTCCCGGATAGGCAAGTGAGTGTTGTCCGCGAACGCAATGCGAATCGTTTGATTGTCGCTATCGACCAGTTCCACCCACTTCGCCTGTCTCAGATCCACGGTGTCCGAGCCGCCATACCGCAGAGTCATGCCAGCCTCGTGAATTCTGTGGCGCAGGATGTTGTCGATGTCTCTCTTGATGCCTTCCTTGAAGTCCTCCAAGTCCGCTCGAGGAGCGTTGGAAACGCCGCCGCGGTCAAGCTCCCATCCCTGATCGCCGTTGTAGACGGAGATGATATTGCGCTTGGGCAAATTCTCCTGGCGCTCCTTAAGCGGTGGTTGCTGGTAGTCGATGAAGTGCCCGAAGCCAGTGAGTTCACCCGAGTGATCGAATTGGCCGAGCCTGCCGGTGCAGGTCACGTCCCGAACGTTCAGGTACGCATCCCCGCCAAGCGCTTGGATGGCTTCCGCCAGAATCTGCTTGGCTTTCGCGGCGCTTTGCTCGGGCATCAAGAACTGGTCATCCTGAGCGGACGCCTTTGGCGGAACTGTGGTCCACGCTATCGCCAGCATGACCGCCGCCGTAATCGCTGCTTTTCTTATCCGCACGGAAACAACCCTCCGTTGACACCACTTGCTTCGCGCTAGTCCGCAAAAACCCGCCAGTTTCTTTGCGTCCGCCATCCTGCCCTTAAACGATTCGATGCGTGTACCATGCCTTTGGGTCTCCTGTTCCACTTGACGGGCCTTATCCCGTTCGCAATATTCTTGGCATTTGCTACAGTGCCGCGGGTGCCTTCCGCATCGCCGCTTCTTTCACCAACCTGCCAAACAACGACTGCGCCAGCGAATCCGATTCCATCGAACGCTCTGGATGCCACTGCACTCCTACCACCCAATTTTCATCGCTCGTCCATTCGACGGCCTCGATCACCCCATCCGGCGCCCGCGCCGTGACCCGCAAGTTGCGTCCCGGCATCAGGATGGCCTGGTGATGGGAACTGTTGACGACCATTTCCCGTGCGCCCGCCATCCTGCTGATCCGCGATTCACTTTCGATGGCGATCACGTGATGAACATCAGGAGCGCCCTCCTCGTCATCCGAGTGCACAACCTTTGTTCCAATCTCGCTCGGCACATCTTGAATCAACGTGCCGGACAAAAAGACATTCAGGCTTTGGATTCCGTAACAGATCGCCAGCACCGGTTTCCGGGCCGCGAAGCAGTTTTCCAGGAGCGCGAAATCGATTCTTTCCCGGTCATCGTCGGTCTTTGCGCATTTGATGTGCCTAGGTGCGCCATATCGAGAAGGCTCGACGTCCGCGGGGCTCCCCGTTAAGACAACGCCATCAAGAGAAGATGCCAAGCCGGCCAGGGCGTCAAGTGATGCGGCCAGCGAAATCGGCACAGGCTGCCCGCCCGCTCTCCGCACTGCCGCCAAGTATTTCTCGATCTTAGTGGTCCCGCTAGCAACTTCTTCTTCTCGCGTCCGGTAGGGAACGCCAATACGAGACGCTTGGTTTTCGCGATCCATGATTTGCAAAATCGTACCATCGCGGTCCTAACCCAGCAATGTTAGCGACGCTTGGCCCAATAGGCGCGCAGATCGCCGACAAGGTAAAGCGAGCCCGTCGCGAAAATCGCGTCGTTGGGAGACGCCACCTCAATCGCGTGCTCCAGCGCCTTGGCGGGATCGGCAATCACGGTCGCCTTCCTCGCAAGATGCGCCGCCATTTCACCCAGCACAGGAGCGGAAATCGCCCGAGGCTGCATGGGTTCGGTAAGCACCACGAAATCCGCAGCCGGGAACAGTAAGCCGGCGATCTCGTCCACAGCTTTGTCGCGCATGGCCCCATAGACCAGCACGATGCACCGACCCTCGAAATTCTCCTCCCAAAAGTTCAGGAGTTCCTTGGCTCCGGCGGGATTGTGCGTGCCATCCAGATAGACGGCCGGCCGTTCGCTCAGACGCTCGAGGCGCCCGGGCCATCGAGCAGTTCGGATGCCGCGTTCTATGGTTTCCCGCGTAATGGCAAACCCGCGGGTCGCAAGCAAGCGCGCGGCCGTCGCTGCCGCAAGCGCATTGCGTATCTGAAACCGCCCGGCCAGCGGCGGAGCGATGAAGAAACGCTCTTGCGATTCTTTCAGCGTTACTGTTGCGCGGTAAAGACCGCTGGAACCTTCGACGGAGTCGATGCGCCACGCCTCGTCAATCTCCACTAACCGTGCCTGCATTTCCTCGCAGCGTTGCGCGATCACAGCGCGCGCCTCCGCCCTTTCCGCCGAGCTAACAACCAACGAGCCAGCCTTGATGATGCCGGCTTTTTCCCCGGCAATCTCTCGTATGGAATGGCCAAGAAAACTCTCGTGATCGAAATCAATCGAAGTGATGATCGCAACTTCCGGCCGAACAATGTTCGTCGAATCCAGCCGACCGCCCAAGCCGACTTCATACACCGCGAATTCCACACCGCCTTCGGCGAACGCCACGAACGCCAGAGCCGTGATGCATTCGAAATAGGTTGGATGGGCGGAGAGCTTGCCGCTAGCCAAGAGAGCTTCGACTGCGGCCTGAACGCGAGTCCATGCCGAGGCGAACACCTCATCGGAAATGTCGGCGCCGTCAATTCGAATGCGCTCGTTGATTCGTTCGAGGTGTGGAGACGTGTAGAGGCCGCTGCGAATGCCGGTCGCACGAAGGATCGAATCGAGCATCGCGGCCGTGGAACCTTTGCCGTTCGTTCCGGCAATGTGAACGCAGGGAATGCGAAGATGCGGATTGCCCAGCGCCTCGGAAAGCGCCGTTATATTCGCCAGGCCGAACTTCTGGACGTGGGCCTGCTGCGGCGATGCCAGCTCGCGCCCCAGAGCCAGCAACGCTCGAACGGACTCGTCATATGTCATGGGGAATCGAGGAAAAAGCGGAGCGCCTGCGCGATGTAAGACTTCAATTCCTTACGAGGTACGATGGCATCGAGAAAACCGTGCTCCAGGAGAAATTCCGCCGTCTGAAAACCTTCGGGCAATTTTTGCCGGATCGTTTGCTCGATCACTCGCGGCCCGGCGAAGCCGATCATTGCGCCGGGCTCGGCAATGTTGAGGTCGCCCAGCATGGCATAGCTGGCGCTCACGCCTCCCGTTGTCGGATCGGTGAGCACCGAAATAAAAGGCACGCCCGAATCATCGAGCCGGGCCAGTGCGGATGATACTTTGGCAAGCTGCATCAGGCTGACTGCACCCTCCATCATGCGCGCGCCAGCCGAACAAGACACGATGATCAGCGGTTGCCTCTCGGCCATGGACCGTTCGATGGCGCGCGCCACTTTTTCGCCCACAACCGCGCCCATCGATCCACCGATGAACCCAAACTCCATCGAGCAACAAACCACCGGCCTGCCGCAGAGCATTCCCTGCACAGTCAGAATTGCATCCTTCATCCCTAGCTTTTCTTGTGCCTCGGCTAGCCGTTGCGAGTACGGTTTCGTGTCGGTGAAATGCAATGGATCACTGGATGCGAGTTCGGCGTCATGCTCGGTCCATTGGGCGTCATCGAGCAACAATTCCAGCCGACGCCGCGACGATAGACGAAAATGGTGATCGCACTTCGGACAAACTTCCCAGTTTGCTTCCAAATCCTTTTTCCAGATGATGGCACGGCAGCCGCTGCACTTGATCCAGAGGCCCTCCGTGCGGACGCGTCGCTCGTCCACGGGCGTCGGATTCTCAATCGCGCTCTTTTCGCGTTTGAACCAGGTCATCATTAGATGTGCAGCCCCGCCACTCGCACCCTAATAATCGATCCCGCGTTGCGCCAGGATGCCCTTCGTGTAAGGGTGCTTCACTTCCTTCATTTCCGTCACCAGATCGGCGGCCTCGACCAACCTCGGATGCGCGTTTCGCCCCGTGCAGATCACGTGTACGCGCTCAGGACGCCGAGCAAGCGATTCGACAACCCGCTCAGGGTCCAGCATTTTATAGCTGATCACGTAGTTGATCTCGTCCAGCACCACCAGATCATATTTCTCGCCATAAATCTGCTCGCGCCCGTATGTCCAGGCCTCTTCGCACAGGCGCAGATCTTCGGGGTCGGTTTCCGCTCCGCCCACTTTCACGAACCCGCGTCCCATCGGACGAATCTCGAACTTGTCGTCGCCCAGCATTCTGGCGGCGTCCAGCTCTCCGTAATGCCATGAGCCTTTTATGAACTGCACCATCAGGACCCGCAATCCCTGCCCAACCGCACGGAAGGAAGTCCCCAGAGCACAGGTCGTTTTACCTTTGCCCGGCCCAGTGTAAACAATCAGGAGCCCTTTACCTTCCGGCATCGAATCGCATCTCGTCGAAAACCGCCCACAATAGTCGCCGGAGCCTCGATAAACGTCAAGCAAACCGGTAAGGGCGTCCGTGAGTCGCTTGTCTGTACTCGCTAGCCCTGAATTAGTACAATCCGCGCCGTAACTGAAACCAACGCCTTGGGAGAGGAATGAATATGCTCAACTCATGG
The DNA here is from genome assembly GCA_036520875.1 of Candidatus Acidiferrales bacterium. Classification (GTDB taxonomy): domain Bacteria; phylum Acidobacteriota; class Terriglobia; order Acidiferrales; family UBA7541; genus Palsa-295. The sequence continues at coordinate 13,212 of DATDIT010000137.1, read as the reverse complement.
ATGACGCGTGCGCTCTGGATTGTATTGCCGGTCATGACAATTGGTGTGATCGGAGCGATTGCGACGCACGTTGGCGCGCCGGCTAATGCCGCCGAAGCCCCGTCTCTCGCCCCGGCGGATGCCTGCGACTACAGCTGCCTAACGGCAATCGTCGATCAGTACCTGAAAGCTGTTGTCGCGCACGATCCCCGGCAGATTCCCGTTGCGAGCAGCGTCAAGTTCACCGAGAACACAATTCCATTGAAACTTGGAGACGCCCTGTGGGGCACCATGAGCGGGCTCGGAACCTACAAGCTTTATTTCGCCGACCCGCAGGACGGCACCGCAGGAATTGAGGCCTCGATTCGCGAAAACGGAACGCCCGCGATTCTGCTGCTCCGGCTGAAGGTGGTCCAACACAAGATCAGCGAGATCGAGACCCTTGTTCACCGGAATGCGCAAGACGCGACAGCTCTGCAGAAATTCGGCCATCCGAATGCAGTCTGGTCGCAGCCTCTCGAATCGTCGCAGCGCGTTTCGCGCCAAGAAATGGTAAAAATCGCGAATTCCTATTTCGACGGTATCCTTCATTCCGCCGGCGATTCGGTGCCGTTTGATCCGGGATGCAACCGCATTCTCGACGGCTTCCAAGACACGAACAACCCCACGGCCAAGGGCTGGTTCGATAAGGATTCCTTCAAGCCGGATGCCATGGGAATTCGGGAAAACATGAACACGCACATCTGGTCCTACATTCACTCCATTGATCCGCGGCGCATTGTGGTGGTCGATCAGAAAATTGGAATCGTCGTAGGAATGTTCATGTTCAATCATCCGGGAAACGTGAAGTTCGCAAACGTGCCCGGCGTGGGCAAAGTTCCCATGCCGCCGGTGACGCAGAGGCCGTCGAGTGTCCTGATGGGCGAATTTTTCAAGCTCGAGGGCGGGAAGATTCGGCAGATCGAAGGAATTTCCGTCGCGCTGCCCTATGGAGCCAAGACCGGCTGGGAAACTTCTGCCAGTAAAAATTAGCGGTTAGGCCTGCAAGCTCAATCGCAAGGCTCGCAGGCCCCGGTATTGTTTCGTACCGTTTCTTCTCCGCGTTGTCTTCGCCTATCCAAGAGAGAAGACAACTTGCACAGTCGTATCAACCTCTACTGGCTGCCCATTTAACATTGTCGGACGGTAGCGCCATTCTTTTACCGCGCTCATCGCCGAGGCCATCAGTAGTGCCGGCCCGGAAACAAACTGCAGTTTCTCGACCGATCCGTCCTTGGCGATGATCGCGTGCAAAACCACCGTGCCGGAGACGTGAGCCGTCTTTGCTATCGGTGGATACTGCGGCTCCACCTTATTGACCAACGCTGCGGCCTGCACGTTGCCACCGACGCTGATGCGCTTCGGCGCAGCTGGTGGAGGCGGTGCCGGCGCGGCTCCCGTGCCGACTCCTCCGAGCACATCTCCGGTTCCACCCGCTACTCCTGCCGTGTCGCTCGGGTTCACAGCCGGCGGCGGTTCGTCCTTCGCGATTTCAATCTTTTTCGGAATTACCGTTGGCGCCGCCATCTTGTTAACGGCGATAACTTTTACTGGCTTGACCTGTTTCACGACCGCCTGCTGCGGCGGTGGTGGCGGGGGTGGCGGCGGTGGTGCCACCAGAAAGGTGGTCAGCATTCCCTTTGGCAACACTTGTGTGTAGATCAGCGGTATCAATAACATCGCGCCTAGGATCGCCGCTTGAATAATCACTGAGAGGCCTATGGACCATGGCTTGTGGGTTCGGGCCATCTCTCCTCTCGCGCCGGAAACAATGAGTTCGTTAAACACGGGCACCTCCTCGCTCTACTCAGCTATCGGAGACAAGACGCAAGAGGCATTCCAAACCCGGCTGCGCTAACTCCTTAGGGGGCAGCGGTTCATTTTCGCTGAGAAGTACTAGTTCTAAGCAATAACTTCTCTTTATTGGCCCTTGATTCCACCTGTACATGATTGAGGGGATGTGGCTTACATACAACGTTGTATCCAACTGGTAAGCTTCGTTCTCACTTAGGATAAGGGTGGCCCGCGAGGATGGCGAAGGCCCGATAGATCTGCTCCGCCAGCACCACGCGGGCAAACTCATGAGGCATGGTCAGCGTCGAAAGCGAAACTTTGTGCCTTGCGCTCGCTCGAAGTTCGGGTGGAAAACCCTCGGCATCGCCGCATAGAAACGCGATCTCGCGCGTGCCGCTGTCGCGCAGTTCCCCAAGCCATCGCGCGAATTGCTGTGAAGTGAATTGCTTTCCGGCAGCATCCAGCAAAACAACGGATGCGCCGGGTTCGATCTTCAGTTTGCGGAAAGCGGCGGCGGAAGAATCGCGCAGCTCACTCACTTCCACTTCGGCGTAATGGCCAATACGCCGGACATAATCATCGAGAAGCGCTCGCGATTCCGCGCGCCGTGTTTTTCCGAGCATGATTAGGCGGACTCTCACGGAGAGATTGCAAGTGCGCTTTTGGAATTACCTGACGACGTGTCCGCTAATCTCCACCACCGCGCAGCGCCTAGCGGCCGGTCGGCCCAGTTGGCGTCGCAGGTGGCGGCTTTACGATCGTCCGATACCTACCATTCACAATGGGATTCCGGTCGGTTGACGGGTCGTCGCAATCATCAGCGTTTTGTTCCATGCGGTTGGTATCTGTCACGCGATGCCAATCGAACGTCACGTGAACGGGTTTGGCTAGCGCGATCGGATCGTCCACCGTGAACTGAATCTCGATCTGGTCGTGGTTCACCATGCGAATCCGCTCGACACTATGCAGTTCATTGCTCATCGGAATGAACGGGACCCCTACACCTCTAGCGATTCCTGGAAAATATACCGGCGACCTTATCGAGACGGTGTCGACCACCAACGTGTCGCCCTCCCAGTGTCCGATGGAATCGCCCTGGCTCATGGGCCATAGCTCATCCTTCGACGGATGGGGCCGCCCGTCCGTGTAGATGTGTCGCACCGAACCCAGAAGGCTGATGAGCGTGGCTTCTTCAGGAGTCACTCGCCACTCATATGTCCCGGGCAGCATTGTGGCCGGAAACCCGGGCGTCCAGCCGCACCCTCCAAATCGTCCGAATTCCTCGAACGCCGGCGGCTCGCTAGCGTCGGTGGCTTTGGCCGTGTCTGCCGTCTTCTTCAGCTGGTCGAGCTTGGCCTGCCATGCAGGAGTAAATGTCGCCTGCATCTCCGCGGCATAAACTTTTGCCCTGCTCATTCCCTCGGGGCCCATTTGCTGCCCATCCAATTCGTCCGTCCAGATATCAAATTCCCACAGTCCAGACCAATCCGGCAGTTTGGCGAAAGCCTGGACGCGCGCTTTCGAAGATGATTGCGTATGCGAGAAGTGGGCGCAGCCTGCCAATAGTAGAGCCGCCATAGCAATTGTTCGGCGAATCATCACTGATCCTCTTGTGCCGACTCCATCGTTTTAGGGCGCCGGAGTTTCCGGCACCGCGCCGATCGGCTTGCCGTCTGGCCCGATTGCGGAAACGATCTGGCCTCCGGGCCTGCCATCTCGCAATGGATTGATAACCACTGTGATCTTGTCTCCGGGCTTCAGACTGCCAGGTTTCCAGCCGTGACGAATCAGCTGCATGGGCGCTCCCAACTCGACGCCCCATTCGACCGGCGCGGTTTTCGGGTGCTTCGAATCGGGCACGAGCACCTGAATCCAGCAGTGCGGATTATTCCACTCGAATTCCTTCACCGTGCCGACCAGCGTCACTCGCTTGTCGGTATCGAACATCGCATGCGAGTGATGAGCGAACGCGGAAGTCGCCATCATCAGTACGGCGACGGCCACCAGGCTATAATTCAAAACCCTACTCATTCATTTCTCCACATAATTCCGCGTCGCAAATCATACTTCCTTCCGCTGGCGCGATGCAAACGAGACTACAATTCAATCAAACCTTGTCGGTGCCAGACTCTTCGCGGTATTGGTAGCTGAGATGAAGACGAAGCAAGCAACTTGGAGTTTGATTTTCGCGATGGGAGTCCTGCTGGTTCCGGCTCGTCCGTCCTTCGCCCACCATTCCCGCTCGATGTTCGATGTAGCCCGAAATGTTACATACCGAGGCGTCGTAAAAGAGTATCTGTGGCAGAATCCCCACAGCTACATCATCATCACGGTTGGGGCTGACGCGAAAGACCCCTCCACTGTCGGAACGTGGGATATCGAGGCGTCGAGCGTCAATCTCATGCTCAGTCAGGGCTGGACCCGAATGACCTACAAACCGGGCGATCCGATTACGGTCGTTGCGCACCCAAAGAAGAATGGCTCCAAGGGTGCTTTGCTCTTCTACGCAATAAAGCCCGATGGCACGCGGTTGTATCGTGCCGAGCATCGGTACACCTCAGAAATAGAATAGCGGACAAGTGCCGCACCATTTCCAGCCGTACGGTCCTCTTTACATCGGAGGTCCGCAGTTTGGGCCCGCTTGGCTCGCAACGCACCTGCATCATATAATGTGATTCCTATGACAGAGATCGCAGCCGCCCCTAGCGTCGCGGACATGCTCCGTGGCTTTTCCATCGAAGTGAATCCCGGCGAATCAAAAATCATCGACGCCGCGCCCATCCGCCTCGAACCTGGCACGCAAGTATTCATGACCTGGATTCCCGGCAAGAACCCGCTGGACACCGTAGGCCCCGCCGGCAAACTGCGGAGCGCAGGGCTCTTTCCGACACCTCATATCGGCGCGCGCCACGTGGAAAGCGCAGCGCAACTCGAGGAATTTGTCAGACAACTTGCCGGAGTGGGAGTCGACCGCGTCCTCATCATCGCCGGCGATCGCGACCAGCCCGCCGGGCCATTCGATTCAAGCCTCGCGGTGATGCAGAGCGGCATCTTGCAGAAGGCCGGAATCACGCGCATCTCCGTCGGCGGATTTCCGGAGGGCAATCCGAAGATTTCCGACCCGCTGCTCTGGGAAGCTCTTGCGGCGAAAACAAAGTTCGCGCGGGAAAACGGGCTGGACCTTACCATCGTGACCCAATTCGCCTTTGCGTCAGAACCCGTGGTCGAGTGGCTTCGCAAGGTTCGCGCGCAGGGGATCGACAATCCGATCCGCCTGGGATTTGCCGGCCCGGCGAGCCTGATTTCGCTCACACGCTACGCGTTGGTGTGCGGGGTGGGGGCCTCCATGAAAGTGCTCACCGAAAAGCCGCAATTCGCCAAGCTTCTGATCGACAAAGGCCCCGAGCCGCTGGTTCGCGGGGTGTGCGAGGCGCTTGGACCTGCCAACGGTTCCGAGCTGCCCCTCGGCGTCGCGGGCGTACATTTCTTCGTCTTCGGCGGCTTCAATAAAACGGTGGACTGGATCAACGCCCAGCGCGCCTAGAACCTCTGTCATAAATCCACTCCAGGCAGTTTGCGCGCCATTGCAAATAACCTCCGGCTCGCCCATCATCCAGGAGCAATCGCAGAATACTCTCCGCTGTCTGAAGATTCAGCTACATCACCACGGGAGCGGGCCGTCGTCATTCGAATACGTGCCTGTTGGACCGTTCGCATCGAGGAGCGCGAGGCGAACAGGTTCGCGTGCGCCCTGTTGGACGGTGCGCGTACCCTCGAAATTGTTGAGGCCCGTCGCGGTGAAGCCGGGACATGCAGCGTTAACCTTGATGTCGGCAGCCTCGAGCTCTGCGGCGAAGGCGATCGTGATCGCGTTTAGCGCCGTCTTCGACCAGGAGTACGCGCCGAACATCGCGCGACGCGGGTTCGCCGGGTCAGAGTTCAGTGTCAGCGACCCGGTGGAGCTCGACACGTTGACGATGCGCGCGGCCGGCGCCTCACGAAGAAGTGGGAGCATCGCCTGCGTGACGGCGATGACGCCGAACACATTCGTCTCGAAGATGGCGCGCACCTCGTCGAGGGACGCGACGCTCGGGCGGCCCGACTTAACCATCTCCTCGAGCGATCTGCCCGGCTTTCCCGCATGCGAGATGCCCGCGTTGTTCACCAGCACGTCCAGACGGCCGAGCTCCTTGCGAATGCGCTCTGCCGCAGCGGCGATGGAGGCCTGATCCGTGACGTCGAGTTGGAGGGCGCGGGCATCCGCTCCGACGCTCTTCGCGGCCGCCTCACCATTCTTGATGTTGCGCGAACCGACAAGCACGGTGAAGCCGTGCCCCGCCAGATCCTTCGCGATTTGAAGACCGATTCCTTTATTGGCCCCGGTGATCAGGGCAACAGGTTTTTCCTGCATAGCAATCTCCTTTTTACCTCGATGTTTGGCTGAGAATGTTTTGAACGGTGACTCTGCGGGCGTCGAAATGTCCGCCAGAGGCTGCATCGGTTGTTGCTACCGCGCTGCGTGCGCTGTCTGTTCGGGTTCGAAATAGCACATATTGTTGAGATCGGTGATCAGTCCGGGCCCGGTTGGGCGCCATCCCAGCACTCGCTGTGTTTGCGCGCTCGAACCGATCAGCTCGCGACTAACGAAGGCCGCCAGCCAGCCAAAATGCGCTCCGGCCTCCTCGGCGGATTTGGATACGACCGGCACCTCCAGGCCGCGGCCGATGGCCTCAGCGATGTCCCGGGCTGGCACGCCCTCTTCCGCTACCGCGTGATACCTGGCGCCTGCTTCCTGCTTCTCGAGCGCCAGCCTGTAGAGGCGCGCCGCGTCGAGGACGTGCACAGCAGCCCAGCGGTTGAGCCCGTCGCCCACATAAGCTGACATACCCTTCTCGCGGGCCACCGCGATTGTGTAGGTGACGAGGCCCTGCTTGACTGTGTCGTGAACCTGCGGAAGGCGCACCGCCGACACGCGCACGCCACCCTTCAGCAGTTTCTCACCCGTTATTTCCGAGACGCGCGGATACGTGGCAGAGGGAGGGAGAGGAGCGTCTTCCTCTGTAGGCATCCGTCCTTGTGCTACGGTCGCCATCCCCGAGGTCACAAGCAGCAGCCGCTCGGAGCCTTCGAGAGCCGAACCGAGTGCCTCGATGGCGCGCTTATCGACCTCGCAGTTTTCTACAAATTTTGAGAAGTCGTGGATAAAGCCTGTGTGAATCACGCCATCGGTCATCGCTGCTCCACTGCGCAGGCTTTCGAGGTCTTCAAGAGCACCCCGGTGCACTTGCGCGCCAGCCGCGATAAGAGACTCGGCGCCCGCATCCGAGCGAGCAAGACCGACCACCTGATGCCCGCCGTCGATGAGTTCTCGAACGATTGCAGAACCCACAAAGCCCGTTGCTCCTGTAACAAAAATCTTCATAAATCGCTCCTTTGAGTCAAATTATCGGAATACGAAATTATTGCGTGGACTGACTTGCTGCCCGAACATTCTCGGCAATCGCGTTGAGCGCAGTGATCGCGTCCGGCGGGAGTTCGAGTGCTGCTGCGCCGATGTTTTCTCGGACATGGTTTACAGAAGACGTGCCGGGGATCGTCAGAATGTTAGGAGACCGCTGAAGAAGCCAGGCAAGCGCAACCTGCATCGGAGTTGCTTCGACGGATGCCGCGACCCGATCGAGTTCCGACGATTGTAGCGGCGTGAATCCTCCCAACGGGAAGAACGGCACATAAGCGATGCCTTGCTTCGCGAGAGCATCTACGAAGGTATCGTCGTCGCGATGTGCCACATTGTAGAAGTTTTGGACGCAAACGATCTCTGTGATTCTCTGACCTTCCTGCAATTGCCGGGGAGTGATGTTGCTGAGGCCGACGTGACGAACCAGCCCCTGACGCTTCAACTCGGCGAGCGCGGTCAAGGGTTCCTCGATGGATCCTTCCGATGGCGCCATTATTCCGCCGACTCGAAGGTTCACAACGTCGAGCGCATCGACGCCGAGATTCCGAAGATTGTCGTGAACGCCGTCGATTAAGTCTTTGCGGGAAAGCGCGTGAAACCATGATTTGTCTTCGCCCCGGCGGGCGCCCAATTTGGTTACGATGATCAGCCCGGCCGGATAGGGATGAAGAGCCTTCTTGATAATTTGATTGGTCACATGCGGGCCGTAGTAGTCGCTCGTGTCGATGTGGTTCACGCCGGCGGCAATCGCCTCTTGCAGAACCGCGATCGCCGCATCAACGTCCCGCGGAGGTCCCCAAACTTCAGGACCGGCGAGCTGCATCGCGCCGTAGCCCATCCGGTAGAGGCTGGTTGAGGTGCCGTGAAGGGTAAAAGCGCCGCCAAGATTCGTAGATTTCATCATTGTGTCTTTTCCTCCCATCAGCGCGCAGGCTTTGGTAAAGTGGAGACTGCCTCCGAATAATGAGATTGCCGGAGACTGTCTCCGGTTGCAAGTTTTTTTGAGTTTTGAAGATGATCAAGAAACGTTTCACATCGGACGGCCGAAAGCCGCGCACTGACGCCCAGCGGAATCGCGAGCGCATTTTGGAGGTGGCCAAGCAGGCGTTCACGCGGTCAGGCGCGAACGCCAGCCTGGATGACATCGCGAAAGACGCAGGTGTCGGTCCCGGAACGCTGTATCGCCACTTTCCCACGCGCGAAGAACTTCTAAAAGCCGTTTACCGGACTGAATTGGAAAAACTAGCCGCGGCGGAGCAGAAGCTTGCCGAGACTATGCCTCCGATCGAAGCATTGCGGGCTTGGTTACTGTTGTTCGTGGACGCCGTCGCGGCAAAGCAAATCATCGCACCTGCACTGAATATGCTGGTTGGAGACCACAAGAAGATTTTCGAAGCTTCCTACACTCGGATGCACGAAGCGATTAGTGCGCTCGTGAAGCGCGCGGTCAAGAGCGGCGACATACGGAAGGACCTGGATCCGATGGATCTAGTTCGGGCCCTTGTCGGCGTCTCGAACGTAGCGTCCAGCCCTGACTGGCAGCAAAGCGCCAGGAGACTGGTCGATATCCTGCTCGCTGGTTCGCTCGCCGTGAAGAAATCAGCTTCGTGAATCCGGCGCCAGGAGGAGGATCTTCCCAACGCCGCCTTTCTCCCCTAGCACATGTGCTTCAGCCGCGTCACGCAACGGCATGCGGCGACCAATAGGCAGAACGAACTTGCCATCGCGCATGTCATCGGCAAACTCGCGCACCTTGGATGGATCAGGCTGCGTGCGCACGCGCGCAATCTTTACTGTCGGATTTTCGGCCGCCGCGCTTTCCGGCAACACAGAGGCGTACCCGAAGGCGCCGTTTTGCTTTACCTTCGTGATCAGCTTCGCACCAACCTCGCCGCCAACGGTGTCCACAATTGCATCCACCACGCGAAATTTCTCAATCGCTTTATCGTCATCAACCGCCAGCACGTCCGACACACCGAGGGAGTGGGCGTTATCAATTTCTTTCCCGCGAACACCTGCAATTACCTGCGCGCCTATCTTCTTCGCCGTATGCACTGCCGCGCGGCCAACACTTCCCAGCGCTCCTGTTATCAGAACAACCTGTCCCTTTTGCACGTTTGTCGCAAGGCGTACAAGCTGGTCTCCCGTCAGGGAAATCAGCGGGAGCGCGGCCGCATCCGCCAGGTCCACGCCATCCGGCAGATGGGTCACGTCCGAATCCTCCACGGCTACCAGCTCTGCATAGGTCCTGTTAGTTAATGCAAGGACGCGCTCGCCGGCCTTGAAGTGCTTCACATTTGCGCCCACCGCTCGTACGACGCCGCTCACATCGCGGCCCAGGATTGCAGGAAATGACAAAGGAGAATCCTTCTGCCTCATCCCTGAGCGAAGTTTCCAGTCAATCGGATTGACGCTCGCAGCGGCTGCCGCGATCAATACCGTACTTCCGCTAATCTGCGGCTCGGGAACGTTGTCTTCAAATTTCAGCTTCTCAGGACCGCCGTACTCATGCAGTACCACTGCCTTCATCGCGTATCTCCCAGGTCGGCCCGCAGACTCGCAGGCACATTCAGTCTCCAAATTGGATGCACGGGAGCCGACTCAGTCGGCACGACCTAGTTTGCTGGTTGCCCGTTGCTCGCCCAAATTGTCAAAAAAAAAGAAGGGCGGATGCTCCAGCACCCGCCCTTCCTCACTTAGATTAAGTAGCTTGGCTTACTTCTGATGCGTTCGCCAGCCTTCCGCGTATGTCTCGCGTGCGACCTTCGAATACGGCACTGGACTGACAACCGCGCGAACTTCTATCTGTTTGTGGCGCTCGACCGTCGGCTTCTTCGTTCCGCCGCCCTCTTCGCCCCACACCAGCGTCAGCTCCGTGCCGATTTCGACGTCGTGGTCCACCACGCCGAGTGAAAGCACGGATCGCTCGTTGTAGCTATAGCCGGCGAACATCGAAAGGCCGACCGTCTTCCCGCCCTTCCCCACCAGTTTGTCGTACGAAGAGGACGCGTAGTTTGAAATCGGCAGGTCGATAAATTTGTACGGATCGCCTTGTTCGAATAGCGACCGGTAGATCTTCACCACCTCGTCTGGATTCCACGCAAGCGTCACCTTCTTCCGCTGCGTCTTCTGGTCAATTTTCTCCAGAGCCTCGCGGCCGATGAAGTCGTGGTCGAACTTGACGAAAATTCCGTAGCCCAGCTCGTACGGCGTGTTGTAGTAATCCTCGATGTTATTTGAGACGAAGCTGCCGGCCAGCGAGCCCGTCGCTTCGTAACTGTTTGCCGGGAGCCACTGGCGATAGGGCTTCATCTTTTCGCCCGTGTACACCGCTGGAAGTGGCGAAGGAATCCAGCCCGATTCGCACGTGTTCGATGCGTACGCCCGCGATCCGACTTCCTTCATGCCGAACTCTCGCCCCGCTTCCACGATCAATCCGCGTATTTCGTCCCGCTGCTCGTAGGGTCCCCAAATCTCGAGTCCCGGAGCGCCCGCCATGCCATGACGCAGAGCGCGCACCGTTCTTCCCTTGATCTTGATCTCGCCCATGTTGAAGAATTTGATTTCCGGGAACGGTCCACCGTTCAGCTTCTCGATGATCTGCTTCGCGTTCGGCCCCTGAATCTGGTAGCGGTAGAGAGTGCGGATCACGGGCCTCCCGCCGGGATTGGACGGCGATCGGTCGTCTCGCGTGATCTTGACGTTGTAACCTCCCGTCGTGCCATGGAACTCGAGCCAATTCGCGGCTGGCGCGCGCCCTACGTAAACTAGCTTGTCCTGTTCCAGGTGAAACAAAATCCCGTCGCCGATCACGTAGCCATCGTAGGTGCACGGCGCGAACTGCTTCGCGCGATTCACCGGAAAATTCGCAAAGCTGTTGGTCGCCAGATGGGAAAGCATTTTCAGCGCATCCGAACCTTCCACGTACAGATTCGCCATGTGGTGGGACTGGTCGAAAAGAACGGCCGTCTCGCGCCAGGCTTTTTGTTCGTCGCGCCAATTCGAAAACTCCGAAGGAACCACCGGATACACGTAGGCGCCGATCTGCGAATTCCGTAACATTTGCACCGGATTGCCGGCGGCTTTAAGCAAGTCATCCAAATTCTGCTGACCCATCGCTTCCCTCCTAGGGACAGAAACCATTGCAGCACCTCCTGTTTTATTAGGGCTCCAACTCCAACTTAGGCTCAACGCTATGCAAGCGCTATGGCGAAAAGTGCACGCAATACCCTACAGAAAGCTGGACATATTTGCAACTAGACTGGAGCATCGAAGCTTCTAGCTCGAAGCACTTAACTGCACATTTTGACCCTGGAAAGGCCGTGATCCTCCAGAGTTTTGAGGATTTCGCGGTGGCCGAAAGCGGCGGCCGGAGACGCGTATCCGACCTTCCGGGGCGGACAATGAATCAGGGTGTGCGCCCCATAGGCTTGCAGCAAACCAGTTTGTTTGTAACAACAGGTCCCAAACAGCACCACCTGCGCCGATCCCAAACTCCCCCGCCCAACTACTACGTCGATAGTGCGCTGCTCGCGGCTGTTCTCGCGGGGCGGGGTCCCGGCTTGGACGGCGTTGGCCATTTCGGCCAGTTTCTTTTCTTGCTCGGCCTTGGGCAGAGGCCGAATCGCCTCTTCGAAATGCTTTTCAGTGGCTAGCACGTTTTCCATGATCTGGCGGTTTAGGAGACCGCCAAAAGATTTGACGTTCGCGGCTTGGGGATGGTCCTTGTACCAAACCGGGTGGGGGAATCCGCCCCAGCTCAGCGCCAGCTGCGTGCGAATGTATCCCGGGACCACGGTTTCGTATGCAACTGCGCGCTGCCAAGGCTTGTAGCGATTCTGGTCGAGGTAATAGCCGTCGGTCTGAATCACCGCGAAAATTGTTTGCGTGGAACCGAAGGTGGGCACGCCGTCGAACATGGTGAGAATTTCGAGGCTATCGATTCCTCCGGATTCGAGGCACAGGTGCGCGGCCGCGTCGCTGGGCGCCGACATAAAGGCCATTGCTGCGCCGATCAGAAGTCCCTTCGCTGCGAATTTATCACTCCAGTTTTCGGCGAGCTGGCGGTGCCAAGCCTGCTCACCCGCGATATCCAGATAATGACATCCGGCCTTGAGGCACGCCTCCACGACGGGCGGCCCGAAATAGATGAACGGGCCAACGTTGTTGCATACAACTTTCGCTCCCGCGAATAACTTCGTGAGTTCCTCGACCGAGCCGCCCGTCTCCACTACTTCGTAATCGGCGGTCTCGATTCCCGGCACGCGGCTTATCACCTCCTGAATTTTGGCCTTATTCCTGCCGGCGGCGATAAAAGGGACGTTGTATTCGCGAAGGTATTCCGCCGTCAAACGTCCTGAGAATCCGCTCGCGCCGTACAGCACCACCGGTTTCTTACTGGGCATCCTCACCTCCGTCTTTCAAATATCGCTCTAGCCGAGCGCCCGATTTTAGGCTAAAGTGCCGCGTTCACTCATAAGGAACCTTTTTGTTTCCTGGTATCATTGGAGGGTCTCGTGGAAGCTTTCGATTGCCCGGTAAAGCTCACCGCTGATTTGATCGGCGGCAAATGGAAACCCTTGATTCTGTTTTATCTGGAACGGGGAACCCACCGATTCAGCGCATTGCAACGATTGATACCCGGCACGACCAAAAAGATGCTCACCAAGCATCTGCGGGAACTCGAACGCGACGGGCTGGTGCACCGCAAGGTGTTCGCACAGGTGCCGCCACGCGTGGAATATTCTCTCACAAGGCACGGGCAGAGCTTGCGGCCAATTTTGGTTTCGATGTCGATGTGGGGCAAGCGGCACCGCGTCCGCTACGGCGCGCGCAAGAGATAGGCGCGGAACTGCGCGGCAAAAACTTCCGGCTGGCGCGCGTCGGGCGGTGGTGTAAACTTCCGGATTTGGAGGAGGAAGAGTCCGGCCGCGGGCAACAGG
>DATDIT010000136.1:0-7690 GCA_036520875.1 Candidatus Acidiferrales bacterium | reverse complement strand
CCTGTCAATTGTGGTTCCTACTTACGCCTCGCTTTGTGGCGGCGGGTCGCTGGTTTTTTCCACCCCGCGCTTTGCTGGGGTAGGGCCACAGCACCGGGGTCCCCAGCGTGCTGCTTTCGCGTGCTGGGGTGGTAGCATGCTGTGCCCGGCGAACATACTGTGCACCCTAGCCCTGCCCGCTTTGTGGGCGTGAAGCTTTCGTTTTCCGGTCATGCGGAAAGGCCTGAAGCGCATCAAGCTTGACCATCTGCACTTCCTCCGTCTCAGTTTGTACCCTGGGGCTTCACCCGGCGCTAAATTCGCGGCCGATCTTTTCTCGTCCCCATTCGAAAAATCTGCATCTAATTACAGTGAACGCCGAAATTCGGCATTAGCAAACGGCGCTCTTCCCGCCGGCCCGGAATCCCGGGCCGCGAAAGGGAACTCATAACCGATTCAGGAGGCCAGTTACCAAATGTCTTTCAAACCGAAATTTTTCGGAGCTGTAGTCGCCGTCGGGGCTCTTCTCGCCGCCCCAGTCTGGGCCACTTCAAACTCAACTCACAGAGACTCTGCGGCATTCGACGCCGCTCAGGCAACGACCATCGGAAACACCCAACTGCAGCCAGGGCACTACACCTTCGAAGCTAGGGAAGATCAGAGCCAGTTGAACGTGATAAAGAACGGCAAGGTGATTGCCTCGGTCCCCTGCCACTGGGTGCAGCTCCAAAAGAAGGCGAACAATTCTGAAATTCTCTCGAACAACAACCAAGTGAATGAGGTCAGGTTCGGAGGCCGAACGGAAGCCGCGCAAGTGGGATAACGCAAGGCCCTGCTCGGGATACAAGAGGGGCGGATAATCCGCCCCTCTTCGCATTTTCATTGCGCGGTTTTCGTACTCTGGCTCATTCTGCTCTTTCGCGCGCCGGCGAAAACTAGTGCGACGCCCGCCGCGATCACAATCCCGCTCATTACAGCCGGCACCGTCACGATCCTCCTGGTATTTATAATTAACTTCTGTCCTTCTACGTTCACTTCCCGCTGGTTCGCAGGCATCTTCAATTCCGGATGAATCAAGGCGGCCGCGCCGATCAATATCAGCACGACTCCCAATGTTACAAGGAACTTCTTCATGGTTGATCTCCAAAAATGCCGGGCCCTGTCGCTTTCGTTCTCACTTGGCCGCCAACGGATGGAGAATTTCGTCAAGGTAATTCGGCCGGCTCTCGTCCCGCTCCAGGTGCGGATAGCGGATGCCGTCGTGGTAGTCCACCGAGTACGTTTGCACCTCGCTCCCATTAGCGATGATCAGCTGGATGGGCCTCGTCGTTGCTTGGGCGGCTTCGATCGCTTCCTTCAAGACCGTCGGCGAATACACGCTCCCGTTCACCGCGGTGATCCTCATTCCTGGACCGATTCCGGCTTTATATGATGGGCCATTGTAAATCACATCGTATATCCGGCCATTCTCCGCGAGCGAAATGCCGATGGACTGCGTTAGGTCAATCACTTTTCGCACCGCTTCGCGTGCGCTTCCGATTTCGTTGGGATTGTCGTTGTACACCAGTTTCCACCCGCTGTTTTCGATGGCCTCGATCGGCGTCGAAGGCGCGGTGGAATCCAGGCGCGTGCGTAGGAAGCCTTTCCAGTCGTACGCCGCCAGGCTGTTCAGCGTTGCCACAATATCGTCGAATGTATAGGTCTTCAGTTCTGGTTTGCCACCGGGTCCGCCGTGAAAAACACGGCAGAAATCGTTGATGGACTTTTTGTCGTTCGTCAAACGGCGCAGCGTAGTGTCCACATCCAGCCACAGCAACTCTCCCTCTTCGTAAAAATCCGTGCTGCGCCGCCAGTTCGCCCATTCCGGGTCGGCGTTGTAAAGAAACACAGCCGAATCCGCCGTGTCCTGCAGCGGCCGCCAGTCCCGGCCAGGACGCTTCGAGTATATGGACACCAACCGCGCCAGCTCCTCGCGCCCCTGCTGCTCGTTCCAAAGCCCGCTGCGGGTCGTCAGCACCTCGCCAAGATACTCGGTCAGCCCCTCGTATACCCAAAGCAAATCGTCCCGCATGGGCTGTTGGTAGTCCGTGCTCACCAGATCCGCCGGCCGCCGATACTTCCCGTTCCACGAATGAACGTATTCATGAGGCAAGAGGTCGGAAAAATAGATCAGCTCGTCGCTGTCGATCAGGCTTTTTTCGTTAGTGCGGTCGTCGCTCGATTCGTGATGCTCGAGCCCAAAGTGCGCCACTTGGTCGCTCAGCGTCAGTAGAAAGTGGTAATCGCGGTAATGCCGCGATCCAAAAAGCGCGCCCGCTTGCTCTACAAGGTCGTGCAAATGCATCTGGGTTTCGGGAGTCATCGCCAGCGCCGCGCTGCCATCCGACGCGATGTCGATTTCATTCGAGGGCGTTTGGCCCGGCGTAAGTTGAATCGCGCGAAAATAACGCCCCGTGATCACCGGCGAGTCCACCAGTGTGTTCAGCGGGACGGGTGCAAAATTAATTGTTTCTCCTTTCTGTTTCGGGCCAGGCAGCGCCGTCCCGAATTTCCATCCGTCCGGAATGCGCAAGCTCGGTTCAAACGTTAATTGATCCGCCGAATAACCCTCGGGATAAAGCAGTACTTGGTTCCAGCTGAGAACGTCCAACTCGGCCGTCGCCGACGCGCCCGCTGAATATCCCGATGCCGGTGCGGATAAAAGAAAATCAAAATCCGCATCCAGCGACCTAACCCCCGCAGGAATATCGAGATGAAACGCGAACATGTTCACCAGGTCGCGTCGCCACGGAATTGTTTTGCCCTTCGCCGTGAACTTCAATCCGGCCACATCGCCAATCGGGCCGTCCGGCATGTGCTCCCCGGGAATCCACTTGGCGTAATAGAGGACCAGCGGCCCCGGCCGTACCGGGATTTGCTCGTGGCTGTGCAGAATTTTCTGCGGCGCGTGTGTTGCGTCCACTTCCAGATGGATTGATCCAACGGGTGTCTGCGCGCCGGCTGGTTCGCTCAATCCCAAAATTACCAAGTTCGTGACGATTGCAAGTACCACGGCATAGCCGAATGAAAGCCTCATCGCGTCCCTTCGTAGGCTGACGCAAACTCTGCCTCAACTGCTCATCAAACTGTAAATCAGCACCCCGAGCACCACCAAGGTAATTCCCACGTAAAGCCAGTCCCGCTCGGACGCGAAGCCGGCCACCGAGAAGGCAACGCGTGCGATCGGAGTTGCGATCAGCAGCAACAACCCGAACTGGATGATCCCGCGCGAATGCAACGAAATCGCGTCCCCAACAACTCCTTCAATCGACCTTAGATATTCCGGCTCACCCTGGAAAACGCGGTAGTTGGGCTTCAGGCCTCCATACTTCGTTAAATACAGAACGCCCCCAGCCAGCACCACCGCCGCTGCCAGCACAACTCCCGAGCGCAGCAGCATCCCAATCAGCGCCTCAAACCTCTTCTCACTCAAGCCATGAACTTGAACTTCAGCCATTTTCACCTCGCGTCAATCGTTAAAGAATCTCTCGTCGATCTGCAAACCGCCTCTTTGCCTACCACATCGCCGCGCCAAGTTCTTCGTCGAAACGCTGCTACAAATTCCCCCGGACGCCTTTAACAATCATCTCAATCGCGACGGCCGCGATCGCCACGGCAAATACAATCCGCAGTGTTTTTACTTTCGCCCCCGGCAAAATTCGCGCACCCAACAACGCCCCCAGCAACACGCCCAACATTACCGGCATCGCCAGCCCTGGGTCGATATATCCCCGATGCAAATAAATCCCCGCGCTGGCCGCCGCCGTCACCCCAATCATGAAATTGCTCGTGGTCGTCGAAACCTTGAACGGAATCTTCATCGCGCGGTCCATGGCCAGCACCTTCACCGCTCCGGACCCGATTCCCAGCAGACCCGAGAGAACTCCCGCCACATACATCAACGAAAATCCCACCGGCACTCCGGTCACGTGATACGTCATCGTGCCTTGGGGCGTCGGATAATTCCCGTCCAGTCTCAGCACTCGCGCGAGAGGTCCCGTCTGGCCCTGGTTAGGCACTTCATCTTCTGGCTTGACGGAAATCCACGCGGAGTACAGGAGCACAATTCCGAAGATGATCGCAATTGCCGCCGTCGGTATGCGCGTCGCCAAATACGCGCCGCACACCGCCCCGATCGTCGTAGCAACTTCGAGGAACATGCCGACACGGATATTTGAAAATCCCTCTTTCAAATAAGCCGCCGCGGCGCCGGACGAGGTTGCAATCACGGAGACCAGCGAAGCGCCAATGGCATAACGAATGTCAACTCCGAAAGCCAGTGTGAGCAGCGGCACAATAATTACTCCGCCGCCCAGCCCCGTCAGCGAGCCCAGCAATCCCGCCAGAAACGATCCGGCCGCGATCAGCAACGTGAATTCGAGCGTTCCACCCACGTCTGAATTCTAATCGGCAGCCGCTCTTCTGTAATCGTCAATCTCTGACGACTGAGATTTATTCTGCCAAACAGGCACACCTCGAATTTTAACCGGGTGAAAGAAAAGCGAAGAAAAGTCGCATTTTTTGCTTTGAGTTTGATGCAGGGATCTTTCTAACTGGCAACATTAAGAGGGCCGAAACGGTCTTCGGGGTAACAGAGCCACCGGTTACGCGTGAGTTTCCCGCGCGCTAACGGTTCGCCAGTCGGCACCGGATCTCCGCCTCAAAATTGGGGAAATAGCGGCCGATCAGCGGCAGGTCAAAGCGCCCAAGGATCGATTCCTTGGGCTCGTTCTCCAGCAAAAACTCAAACGCCATCCTCACAAGTTCGGCTGGCTCGATTTTTCCGCCCGCGATTCGCTCGTAATCGGCCGGTTTCAGCGTCACAGCGTGCGACGTTTCGCTCTTGCCTTCGATTACGCGGACGCGAAACGTCCCCTCGCTCACAATCTCCACTTCAATTTCTTGCGCCATCGTCCGCTCCCGAACTTTCTGAACGAACCGCCTACTCCCGTCCATATTCTCGCGGCGCGCATTGTATTCCAACCTATTGCCGCAAAACTTGGATGGGGTCCGTGCTTGCCGCTTGCAAAGCCGGGACCAGGCAGGCAATGAAAGAAACTGTAAGAATAACGGCGCAACCGCTGCACATCGAAAGCACGTCGATGGGGCCCACCTCAAACAGTGTCGAGCGAATGGCGGTTGTCGAGACTGCGGCGGCCACGATGCCGATGATCTCGCCTAACAAAATCCAAAGCAGGGCGGATCGCAGAACGTGACTGACGATCCCCGCGGGCCGCGCTCCCAACGCCATCCGGATCCCGATCTCTTTCCTTCGTGCGATTACGAAATCGGAAACCACACCAAACACGCCAACAGCCGCGAGGAAAAGAGCGGTCACACCAAATAACAGGAGCATCCTGCTGTGGAAACGATCCTGTGCGAGAGCCACATTCACGATTTCCTGCATGGTGATTTCCTCGCCTTCGGATTGCGAGGGGTCAATCTGCGAGATTTCGTGCCGCACGACTGAGCCGATTGCCGAGGGATCGACTCTCGTTCGGACGATGAGGTAACGAAGTCCAATTGCAGACTGCTTGTAGGAAAGGAAAATATTGCCGCTCACCTGATTCAGCCGCCTGTAGCGGGCATCGGCGACGATTCCAACTATGGTCCAATCTCCGTTTCCGCGATTTCCAAGGGCGAAATGCTGGCCAAGCGCCTTTGACGGCGTGCCAGCGATGGCTCTCGCGATGCTCTCGCTAACGACCGCCGTAAGGGGTTTCGATTCGTCCTCGTCTTCGTCGAATGTTCGGCCCACCAGCAAAGGCGTTCCGATCGCCTTGAAATACGACGGAGTAACTACCTCGAAGTTGGCGCGAGGATTCTGGCGCGCCTCCTCCGGGGTTTGGCCAGGCAGGATGTAATCCGAATACCATCCGACCAAGCCTTCTAGCGGTCTCAGCACCAACGCTCCCGCAGCTATCACTTCAGGCCTCGACTGAAGTCTCTCCATCAGGTCCTGGAAAAATCGGCGGCGAGCGGGGACGTTCGGATAGCGTATCGGGTTTAAGAACACGGCGCAGGTAAACACGTGATCTGGTTCGTAGCCGAGGTTCACATTCTGAAGGTTGCGGAAACTCTTTGCGAAAGTCCCGGTCAAGACTACGAGCGCCAAGGTCGCGGATATTTCTGCCATCAGAAATACTCGTCCAACTCTGCGGCCGCGCACGGAACCTGAAATGCTGCTACTGCCGTCGCGAATGACGGTCTGCAATCCGTGCTCGCGGATGAGCACGAGCGGCGTTAGGCCAAAGAGCAGCGCGGTGAGGATGAGACAGGCAATTGAAAACGAGAGAGCCCAGCCGTTGATAGAGACCGAGGCAAGACGCGGAATTTGCGGCGGCGCCAGACGGGCGATTACGCGAACGAGGGGAAAGGCCACAGCAATGCCGGCTGCCGCGCCGATGCCGGAAAGTATCAGACCTTCCGTGAGGAACTGCCTAAGCAGACGCTTTTTGCCCGCACCCAAAGCCACTCGGACGGCGATCTCGGCGCTGCGGCCGGCGACTCGCGTGGCAAGGAGGCTTGCCAAGTTTATAGAAGCAACCAGAAGTAAAATTACGGAGCCCGCGAAAAGGAGAAAGATCAAGGTTCGATTCGTCCCCAAGATGTAGTTCGAGAGAGTCTGTATTGCGGCAATTTGTCCTTCGCTTTTACTTTCAGGATGCTCTGCGGCAAGTCTTGCGACGATGACATTCAACTCGGTATTCGCCGCCTTCAGTGAAACGCCCGGCTTCAATCGCGCCACGATCTGCAGAAAGGTTGCGCCTCGGCTTTCGACCATCATCTGGGAAGGCGCTCCGTAACCTGGAGCACTGAAGGGCGTAAAAATGTCCACTCCTTGCGGAAACACAAACTGGCGCGGCAACACGCCGATGATCGTAAACTCCGTGCCGCTTAGCGACACGCCAGTGCCTATGACGCGCGGATTAGAGGCAAACTGCGAGCGCCAAAGCTGATATGTGAGAACTACGACTGGATTAGCGCCGACGCGGTCGTCCTCAGGTTTGAAAAAACGCCCCAGAAAAGGAGTGACACCCAACACGGAAAAGTAGTTCGCCGTTACGCGTGAACTTTCAAGCTGCTTGGGCTCTCCTTGGCCCGTCATGGTGTAGCTATAGCCGTTAGTGGTCGTCGGCATTGCGGCCATATCTTCGAAACTCTTGGATTGGCTGCGCCAGTCTTTCCAGTCGAGATAGGAAAGTTCAATGAGTCCGCGCTCCGCGTCATTGACGCCTCTCGCGGGGTCGGCCTTCCATCCCACGACAATTCGGTTCGCCTGCGGAAAGGGAAATGGCTCCAACACTACGGCGTAGAGGACACTGAACATCGCGGTGTTGACGCCGATACCGAATGCCAATGCAGTCACGCAAACTGCAAGGAAGCCGGGATTTTTGCGGAGCGTGCGGAGGCCGAAGCGGACGTCTTGGAGTAGGGTTTCGAGCCAGGGGATGCCGCGGAGGTCGTGCAGCGTTTCGCGGAGTTGCGCGGCGCCTCCGAGGCGGAGACGCGCTTGGCGGCGGGCTTCGTCGGGCGGGAGGCCGCGGCGGAGGTTTTCCTCGGTGAGCATGTCCAGGTGCGAGGCAAGCTCGCGCCGAAAATCTTCGTCGAGGCGATGGCCGGCGAAGAAGCCGCGGATGCGAGAAGCCAAGACGCGCAACAGAGAAAACAT
>DATDIT010000135.1:0-8689 GCA_036520875.1 Candidatus Acidiferrales bacterium | reverse complement strand
GTCACGTTGGTTTTGGACAAGGCTTCCTTCATATGAGCGATATCCTGCTCGACGGGCTTTAAATTTTTCACTTTGATCGGACCCTTGCAGACGGGGCGTTTGTAGGTGGCGGAATGCCCCGCTTTCACGAGGCGGTCGCGATATTCGGGATAGTCGTCGAGATCCTGCGGAGTGGGGCGAGCGGAATCGCCTTCGAAGCCGGTGAGCCGGTGGCGGATGTAGGTGGCGTAACTGATTTTGCTGGTCTCGCCGTCGCTGACGATATCGATTCCTGCCTCGGCCTGGCGTTTCACGAGGTCCGCCGCGGAGCGCCGCATCGTTTCGTTGAATTGAGCTTCGTCAATTTGTTCGCCGCGATCCTGCGCGAAGAGCAGGTCGACGACTTCCTGCGGGCGCGGCAGGCTGCCAACGTGAGTGGTAAGAATGCGATCGGTGCTGAGTTTCATCTGGGGTCCTTGTTAAGCAAACGTATTTAGGGCGGCAGAGAAAATACCGCGCGAAGGGACCGAGTTGCAACCACAAAGGACCGACCATCCATGCTAAGCGTGAGGTTTCGGGGGGTACTAAGGCTTCCCCCCGAGTGCGTCCTGCAGCGGAGAGGCTTATCGTAGCTAAAGTTCATGTCGCAGAGAAGCAGGTAGGCGCCCAGTCCAGAAGAAGGGCTATGGACAAGAAAATGAAGGTTCTGTTTCTCTCTACTGGCACTTCGACGCGCGGGCAGATGGCGGAAGGATTTGCGCGGCAAATCGCGGGAGACAGCCTGGTTGCCGCGAATGCGGGAATCAAATCTCCCGATTCAAGTCCGCTGGTGACAGAAGTGATGAAGGAAGTGGGAGTCGATATCTCGGGGCAGAAGCCGAAAGATGCCGCGCAATCGCTGAAGGAGCACTTCGGATATGCGGTGACACTTTATGACTCGGCTCGGGAGCGTTCACCTGTGTTCCCGTTTACGACCAATCTGATTCGATGGAGTGTAAAGGATCCTACGGCGACAGATGCTCCGGCCGAGGAAAAGAAAGAGCAACTGCGCCGAGTGCGCGACGACATCAAGACAAAAGTGCAAGGCTTAATGGACGAGATCGCGCGGAGAAACCGGACCGCGGCGTAAAACTGGTAGAAAATAAACAACGGGGGAAGCGTGGGCCAGGGAATCGCCAGGGGCGCGGATGAGGTATACTCGCGCGCGATGGAAGCTCCAAATGTTGATTTCAATTTGAGCCGGTTGGAACGGGTGATGTGCGGGCAGGGCAAAGTGGCGGGGCTCGGTGAGGAACTCGATCGCCGTGGGTTAAAGCGCGCTATCGTGGTGACAGGGAAGAGCCTGGGCGCGTCTCCGCTGTTGGCAAAGGTGACCGATGCGGCAGGCGCGCGATGCGCGGCGGTATTCAAAGGCGCGCGACAGCATGTGCCCCGCGGCGTTGTCGACGAGCTGCAGCGGGAAATCGAACGCGTGGACGCGGATTGTCTGGTCAGTTTCGGCGGCGGAAGTCCGATCGATGCGTGCAAAGTGGCCAGCCACGCGTTTCTCCAGAAGCGCGAAATAATTCAGATCGCGATTCCAACTACTCTTTCGGCCGGCGAGTACACGCATGCCGGAGGAGTTACCGACGAGAAGACGCTGGTCAAATCCGGCGTTTCTGATCCCCGGCTGCAGCCGCGCACAGTAATTAACGATCCGGAGTTGACGCTTGCGACGCCAGACTGGTTGTGGGTGGCGACGGGCATGCGCGCGCTGGATCATGCCATCGAAACGATCTACGCGATTCGTCATCATCCGCTGAGCGACGCGCTAGGAGCGAAGGCGATCGCTTTGTTGGTGGAGCATTTACCCCTTTCGATCAAGACCAGCGGCGCCGAACGCCTGGCGCATCGCGGCTATTGCCAGTTTGCGGCGTGGTTTTCGATATTTGGATCGATGAACACGCGCTTCGGAATTTCGCACCTGCTCGGGCATCAGATCGGGCCGCGATGGAACGTTGCGCATGGCGTTACTTCGTGCATCACCTTGCCGCACGCGATGCGGTTCATGGCGGGTATCGCTCCGGAGCGTTTCGGGCCGATTGCCGAGGGACTTCATGTGCCATTCGATCCCGGCAATCCGCGGGCGGGCGCTCTGGCTTGCGCGGAGCGAACGGCGCAATTCATCGCTCAGTTCGACGTGCGACATACCTTGAAGGATGCGGGCGTGCCGCGCGCCGAGATTGGTGAAATCGTCGGCACCGTGAAACACGAACTAGATAAGTCAGGCGTGGTAGACCGTCCTTTGACGCCTGCTGAAATCATGGGATTGCTGGAAGCGGCGTATTAGCCTTCGTTGCGTTTGACCTGCCAAGGACTTCACAAAACAATAATTTCTCATCCGGGGAGCGGAACGTAGGCCGGTTGCGAGGCGCGGCGTATAATCGCGCGAACTATGGCTGACGATTTAGCGCGGGGCACTCGCGAGAAGAGACTTGCGGCGCTGGGTTCGGTCGGATCAGCGGTTGTGCTGGTGTCGCTGAAGGTGATTTTGGCGGCGCTGACCGGAAGCCTGGGAATTTTATCCGAGGCGCTGCATTCGATCCTCGATCTGGTGGCCGCGGTGATTACGTATCTCTCAGTGCGCGTGGCGGATAAACCTGCGGACGCGGAACATCTTTACGGCCACGGGAAAGTGGAGAGCTTTTCGGCGTTCGTTGAAACCGGATTGCTGCTGCTGACGGCCGTGTACATCATCTGGGAGGCGTTTCAGCGGCTGCTTTTCCGGCAAACGCACATTCGGCCGAGCCTTGCGGCGGTTGTGATTCTGGTGTTCGCGATGGGAATCGATTTCGTGCGCTCACGAGCGCTCGGCCGCGTGGCGAAGAAATATCCGAGCGAGGCGCTTGAGGCGGACGCGCTGCATTTTTCGACGGACGTGTGGAGCACGTTCGTGGTGATACTGGGAATTTCCGGCGCGTGGCTCGGAGTGCGGCTCGGTGTTCCATGGCTAGGCATGATGGATTCCGTGGCCGCGCTGGGCGTGGCGGGCGTGATCATCTGGATAGGTTCGCGGCTGGGAAGACGCACGATTGAGGCGCTGCTGGACGTAGCACCGCGGGGACTGCGGGAGCGCATTTCGACCGCCGTGGATAAAATCGAGGGCGTGCTGCGTACGGAGCGCGTGCGTGTGCGGCGCGCGGGCCAGCGCTACTTCGTGGATGTGACAATCAGCGTCCCTCGCACGGCAAGCTTGGAGCAAGCGCACGCCGCCAGCGACGCGGTGGAGCGACGCATTGAGAAAATCGTGCCTGCTGATGTGGTTGTCCACATGGAGCCGCGAGCGCGGAGCAACGAGCCGATCTTCGAGACGATTCGCGCCATCGCGCAGCGCCGAGGGTTGGCCGTGCACGAGCTTTCGGCACATCAGTATGATGGAAACCTGTTCATCGAGATGCATCTTGAAGTGGATGAGAATTCAAGTCTTCGCGAGGCGCACCGCTGCGCCAGCGAGCTGGAAGAAGAAATCCGGGGAGCTACCTCCGGTGGAACGCGTGTGAACATTCACATCGAACCGCTTGGGTCTCGGGTCGCCGGCGCGCAGGAGATGAAAGAGCTTTCGGAGTCCGTACAGGAATTTCTAAATTCGCTTCCGAGCGAGTATCACAAGCTTGTGGACTGCCACGACGTGCATGTGCGCAGCGTGGAGCACCGGATTTTGGTTTCGTGCCACTGCTCGATGGACGGAAATTTGCCGATTACGGATGTCCACGACCTGACGGCCACGCTGGAAAATCGCGTGAAGGAGCGATTCCCGCAGGTTTACCGGTTGACGATTCATCCGGAACCCGTCGGAGACAACTGACGTCTGCCGCCGAAGAGCTGCGCCGCTAGAGTAATCAGGGCGGGAAAACACTCGAGAACGTAGCGAGGCTCGGGAGCGTCGGCGAAACCCGCGAAAAAGATGGTGCGAAGCGCGATGAAAACGATCAAGAACGCCCAGCCAGGACGCCCGCGCGCGAACCAAGCGCCCGCCAGGGCCAGAGCAACGTAAAGGCAATTCACGAAAAATAGGACCGATGTCGCGAGCAGGTCCTGGCGATCGTCTCGCCATTCGTTTCGAAGAGGCCAAATCTGGCCAGAATAGGGCAGCAATTCGAGTCGAGGCGTAAACCACATGGCGACGGACCGGAGCAGCGGTATTTTCACGAATGTGCGGAGCGGAAAGCGAGCGGTTCGCTCGCGGGCGATCTCGCCGAAGGTGCGATCTTCATCCGCGGAAAGCGTAAGCGTGGCATTGTACTCGTCGAGCAGATTGGCCACGCGAGTACGTTCCTCTGACGAATCGAACGCGCTTTGCGGCAGATTGTCCACAGTGATTTTTTCCACGTCCAGATTCCATACCGTTACATAGACGTCTTTGAAGCGCCAGAGCCACGTGTGGGTCCAGGAATCGAAGCCGACAGGTGCTGTCTCGCCCGGCGACTCGGCGTAGCGCGGCGCCAAAAACTGAATTTTGTGAAGCGTGTGCCAATTGCGAGCGGCCCAGGGCAGCAGGGGCAGAAGCAGGCCCGTTCCCATCAGCAAGGCGGCGCGCGCAAGCTTCAACCAATCGACCGGCTTGCGGCATCTCGCGACCAGTACGAGCGCCGCCGCAGCCAATAATAGCGGTGTCTCCGGACGGACCAGCGTTCCAAATCCGACAACGATTCCCGCGAGAAACCACGGACTGAACGCAGACCTATTCACAGTGGAGTCGGTTGTCAAGGCGCTACCGGCTCCCGACAGCGCTTCCATCAGAAGAAGGATTGCCAGCGCCGTAAGAAAAGTGATCAGGGTTTCCGTTTGGACGACGGCAGTATAGTTCGCGGTGAAAGGGCACAGGGCGGCGAGCCATAGCCCGGCTAGAGCTACGCGACGACGCGAAGATGCGGGAGCCAAACGTGCTGCAATCAGAGCGACCAAGAAGCAGGTCGCCAGGTCCACCACGGTTTGCGCGAGCAGCACCGCATGCGGCGACTTTCCGGCGATGCTAAAAATCGCTGCCAAGAATGCGGGATAGCCGGGTACGCGCGAATCCAGCGGGATGAGCCGCCCGTCCGCGTACACACCATACACAGCGTTCTTCAGCCAATTCCAGGCCAGATCGATATAGAATGGCGCATCGCCGGATCCAGAGGCCGGTAATTCAAAGACGAAAAACGCGCGCAGCACCAGGCCCGCTGATGCAGCCGCTGCCACGTTGGCGCGCATCCAAGCTTTAGTGGTCACTCGTCGGCCTCCTACACGGCGGCTGATTCATTCGGGCGCCCGAAGCTTTCACTGTCTTGAAAAGGACCTTGACCGGCAGTGCAAGATATAGACTTATGGCTTGGTACAGAAAATAGCGCGGATTAGCTTGGAATGTGAATATGCCTGAACGCAAGCCCATTTTCTACGATCAGGAACGCCGCCGATGGCGGCGGACCCGCCTTGCCTTGGAACTCGCGGGTGCGCTCTTCACGCTGGTGCTGCTTATTTTCCTGGTGAACGTGGGCAGGAATCCCGAACTGCCGGAAATTTTGCGACCGGACCTACATGGCGGCGGGCTGCACGCGGTGCGGGGCAGAATCAAGCCAAAAGCTTTCCGCGGACGCAAGCGCAAGATCGCCGCGCTGGGCAAAATTCCGCAAAATTATGACCCGCTGCGCGCGGCCTTTTACATGAGCGACGAGGCCAACAGCTTCGCCTCGCTTCAATTGCACTACCGCGACCTGGACCTGCTGATTCCCGCCGCGCTGCGAGCTGTTTCGGCGGGCGGGAAGCTCGACGTGGATCCGGATCCAAAGCTCGCGAGGTTTCTGCACTCACTTCAGGCACGCACTCCTCCAGTCGACCTGCAAGTGATGTCCATGGTCAACAACTACGACCCGGAGAAAGGCTGGTGCCCTCCTGAAAGCTTGGCGATGCTGGCAAATCCGGCAGCACGCGAAAATCTCGCAGCGCAACTCGAGGAGTACGCGGACACCCAGCACCAGCCGGGGGTCGTCGTGGATTTTGAATCTCTGCCGAAAACGAGCATGCGTGATTTTCAGGCGTTCGTGCACATCCTTTCGCTCGCGCTGCACGCTAAAGGACTGAAACTGATGGTCGCCCTGCCGGCGGCGGATTGGAGTTACGACTACAAGTATTTCGCGTCGCAAGTGGACGCCATCGTCCTGATGAACTACGACTTCCGATGGTCCACTTCGCCTCCGGGTCCGATCGCGCCGCAGGATTGGTTCATGCGCAACATCGACAACATGGTCAAGATCGTGCCGCCAAGTAAGCTGCTGATGGGAATTGCGAACTACGGTTATGACTGGCCGCCGGTCACAAAGCACGATCGTCACCCGATCGCGCGTTCCATCACTTTCCAGCAGGGGGTCACGACGGCTGTGGAATCGGGCTCGGACGTGCTGCTCGATCCCGATTCGCTCAACCTCCACTACTCCTACGACGACGACAACAATTTGACCCACACGGTCTGGATGCTTGACGGTGTGACTGCATACAACGAGTTGCGTGCCGCCGAGCGTGCTGGTGTGCAAGGCACCGCCTTGTGGCGGCTGGGCATGGAGGATCCTTCGATCTGGCACATTTGGGACGCAACCCACGCCGATGATGCCACCCGCAAGAAGTTAGAAGAAGTTCCGCCCGGCTACGACCTGATCCTGGAAGGCGCCGGCGATATCTGGCGCATCACGGCGACGCCGCAGAGCGGCCGCCGAACTTTTGAATACGACGCAGACTCGGACTCCTTCGACGATGAAAGCTTCCAAAGCTATCCCTTTTCCTGGCGCATTCAGCAAATGGGCGCCGCGTCGCGCAAAGTGGCCCTCAGTTTTGACGACGGCCCCGATCCGGAATGGACGCCCAAGATTCTCGACATTCTGAAACAGAAGCATGCGCCCGGAACGTTCTTCGTGATCGGTGAATCGGCCAATCAAGAAGACAACATCGTGAAGCGCGAATATGCATTGGGAAATGAGATCGGCAATCACACATTCACGCATCCGGAGTTCGATGTCGATCGCCTTTCCAAGCCGGAGCTCCAGGTCCAATTGAACCTCACGGAACTGCTCCTGGAAAGCTACCTCGGTGTGAAGACCACGCTTTTCCGTCCGCCGTACGGCATCGATCACCAGCCGGAAACCGCCAGCGAAATACAGTTGCTGCCGATCCCGCAGTCGATGGGATACGCGATTGTAGGCGCGCGCATCGATCCGCACGATTGGGGTGAAGCCAATGGCCAGCCGCCCGCGCCCGCCGATACGATCGTGCAGCGTGTGCTGGCGGATGCCGAAGCCAATAAGGGCAATATCATCCTGCTGCATGACGGCGGCGGCGATCGCAGCCACACCGTTGCGGCGCTCCCTCGAATCATTGACGGGCTTCGCGCGAAAGGGTTTCAGTTCGTCTCCGTGTCGGACTTGCTGGGCCAAACGCGCGCTCAGGTGATGAGGTCGCTTACGTACCACGAGTGGCTTCTCGTGCGCGCCGATGCTTTCGTCTTCGATGTATTCCGATGGTTGCGCGCGGGGATTGCGTTCATTTTTATTGCCGGTATTCTACTGGTCAGCGGACGCGCGCTCATCATTGGGTTTTTGGCCTTGGCTGAAAAGTTTCGCGCGGCGCCGGCCGATCATCCGGACTACAAGCCGTGGGTCAGCGTCCTGATTCCTGCATACAACGAGGAAGCCGTAATCGTCGATACTGTGCGCGCGGCGCTTGCTTCCACGTATCCTAATCTGCAAGTCCTGGTCGTTGATGATGGCTCCGTCGATCGCACCGCCGAGTTAGTGCAGGGACACTTCGGGCGCGATCGTCGAGTGCGTCTTCTCATGCAATCCAATCACGGCAAGCCGTCAGCCTTGAATCACGCCCTCAGCGAAGCCGTCGGCGAGATCAGCGTCTCGATCGATGCGGATACCGTCGTCGATCCCGAGGCGATCGAACGCTTGGTCCGCCATTTTGCTGATCCAAGCGTGGGCGCGGTTGCGGGCAACGTGAAGGTGATCAATCGCAATCGTTGGATCACGCGCTGGCAGGCGCTTGAGTACATCACCAGCCAAAATCTCGAAAAGCGCGCCTTCGACTTGCTGAATTGCATTCCGGTCGTTCCCGGCGCGGCGGGCGCGTGGCGAACGGAGCTCCTTCGCGCCAACGGCGGGTTCTCGGGCGACACGGTCGCGGAAGATACTGATCTCACGCTCACCATCCGCCGGAATGGCTGGAAGATTCTCTACGACGAAACCGCGATCGGCCGCACCGAAGTTCCCGAAACCGTCGACATGCTTATCCGCCAGCGGTTCCGCTGGACGTTCGGCACGCTCCAGGCCGTTTGGAAACACCGGGACACCGCTGGCAAGCCTCGCTACGGCACGCTCGGATGGGTGGCGATCCCGAATATTTTTCTGTTTCAGATTCTTCTGCCGCTGGTTTCGCCCGTGATCGATCTTCTATTCCTGCTTTCACTCGCGTTGTGGGGCCTCGCCCAGCTTCAAGTCACCAGGTTGCCTCAGCTTTGGACATCGCGCGACGTCGAGCGCTCCCTGATTTTCTTCGCGCTTTTCATGCTGATCGATCTTCTCACCTGCGTGATCGCGTTTGCCTTGGAAAAGGATGAGGATTGGACGCTTCTCGCGCCGCTCATCTTGCAGCGCTTCTACTACCGCCAAATGATGTACGTGGTGCTTTTCAGCGCGCTGCA
>DATDIT010000134.1:0-27709 GCA_036520875.1 Candidatus Acidiferrales bacterium | reverse complement strand
ATTACCGGACTTGGCATACAGCGCAATCCGTGTATTGAGGAGGAAGCGAACACCCATGCCGCCCACTGAAACACAACCCACGTTCTTTCAGGCCGGCCCCAAGTCGCTTACGGTGGATGTCCATTGTCACGTACTGACGCTCGAAGTCGAGCGACTTGTTTCAAGCTGCCCGGAAAACCAGAGTGAACCAGCGGCGCAGTTGAGAATGTATGGAGCCGAATCGGTTGAATACAACCGCAAGCTATTTGCGAATCTCGTGCCGCAGCTCACTGACGTAAACGAGCGCCTGCGGCGGATGGACGCAATGGGCGTGGATATCCAGGTCATTAGTCCGTCGCCGAATCAGTATTACTACTGGGCAGACGTAGACCTCGCCAAACAGATCGTAGCGGTGCAAAACGAGCATATCGCTTCAGTCTGTGCGGCTCACCCGGAACGGCTGCGCGGGCTTGGCAATCTGGCGCTGCAACATCCTGAGCTGTCTGTTGAGCAACTCGAAGATTGCGTCCGGAAGTTTGACCTGCGCGGAGTCGAGATTTCTTCTGCTGTCAACGGCCTCGAACTTTCGGATGGGCGGTTCGAGCGTTTCTGGTCGAAGGCGGAGGAATTGGGCTGCCTCGTATTTATTCATCCCCTCGGTACGTCGCTCGGCGAGCGCGTGAATCAATACTACCTCGGGAATATTTTGGGCCAGCCGCTTGAAACAACCATCGCCCTATCTCAACTGATTTTTGGCGGCGTTCTCGACCGATATCCAGGGCTGAAAATCTGCGCTGCTCACGGCGGTGGATACCTTCCTTCTTATATCGGGCGGTCCGATCACGGCTTCGCCGTGCGTCCAGAAGCGGCCAAGATCAAGCACAAACCCAGCGAATATCTAAAGCGCATTTATTTTGACAGTTTGGTCTACACGCCTGAGGGACTGCGGCATTTAATTGAAGAAGTCGGGCTGACCCAAATCGTTATCGGGACCGACTATCCTTTCGATATGGGTGTGTACGATCCACACGGGCAAGTCGCCGCCGTGCCTGAGTTAAGCAAGCAAGAGCGCGACCTAATCCTGGGCGGGAACGCTGCACGCCTACTAGGTATGGATACTAGTGAAACGGCCACTGCTTGAGGTCTGAAAAAGTGTATGGCGAGAGTTAGCAATGTACTGATTGTTGGAGGGGGGGTCGGCGGATTGGCCCTGTCCATCGGTCTGCGCAATGCTGGAATCGATGTTGAGGTCGTTGAGATTAAGCAGCAGTGGACCGTCTACCACGTTGGCATCATCGCGCAGAGCAATCTTGTGCGAGCGATGGTAGCGCTCGGTATCGCAGACGATTGTGTTGCGGCCGGATTTCCCTATCAGGGTGTACGGTTTTGTGATGCCAACGGCAAAGTGATGAGCGAATCGCCGGGCGCAAAGCTTGCCGGTCCCCACTATCCCGCGTATCTTGGACTTACTCGCCCTGCGTTGCACAATGTCCTGTTCGCGGCGTCCAAGGAAACCGTCGTGCAGGTTCGTCTCGGTACGACCGTAGCAGAGCTTATGCAATCGGACAGCAGGGTTGCCGTGAAATTCACCGACGGCAAAACTAGAGAATATGACCTCGTAGTGGGGGCCGACGGGGTGCATTCCCAGATTCGCCAGACTATATTTGGTGGGCAGCTCACACCAAGGTTTACCGGGGAAGGTGTCTGGCGCTACAACGTTCCTCGCCCCCCGGATGTGGATTACGGCTCGATCTACGCCACTCCTGAGGGACCCAAGGCCGGGCTGATCCCTCTCACACGCGAAACGGCTTACATCTTCCGGATCGGATCGGAGAATGGAAATCCCCGCTTCCCTAAAAACGAGCTGGCTGACATTATGCGGGATCGCTTGAAACTGTTTGGCGGGCCGATTGGTGAATTGACGCGTCATATTACGGACCCGCAGCTCGTGGTTTATCGTCCCCTTGAATCCGTGCTCGTGCCGGCGCCCTGGTATCGCGGGCGTATCGTTCTGATCGGGGATGCGGCTCATTCGATCACACCGCATCTCGGGCAAGGGGCCGCGCAGGCCGTCGAAGACGCTGTGGTGTTGGCGGAGGAACTCAGCAGAGACCGGCCAATGAAGGAATCTCTCGAATCCTTTGTGCGTCGCCGTTATGAACGCTGCAAGTTCATCCTTGAAGCTTCGCTGCAAATTGGGGCGTGGGAAATGCATCCGGATCCGAGCATGGATGTGGCGACTTTAATGGCAAAAGTAGGTCAAACCGTGGTGCAGCCGATCTAATCGGAAGGTGACCGCTCATGGGAGAGTGGCAATACACAAAAGGTCTCCACGATATCGGCAATGGCTGCTACGCCTATCTTCAACCGGACGGCACCTGGGGATACAGCAATTCAGGACTCATCGTTGAAGGAAATGAAACGCTCTTGGTCGATACACTTATGGACCTTAAGCTCACGCGCGAGATGTTAGATCGGATGCGGGCTGCCGTGCCGGCCGCTGCGCAAGTCGGGACACTTGTGAATACTCACTCGAATCCAGATCACACAAACGGAAACCAGCTCGCCGCAGGCGCACAAATCGTTTCTTCCACAGCGTGCTTAGAGGAAATGAAAGAACAGAGCTCAGCGCCGCGATATCCGATGACTGGAGAGGCCGGCGCGTTTTTTCAGGAATTTTTTGGCAGCCGCTTCGATTTGAGCGACATCGGGACCGTTTTTCCATCTTGCACGTTCGACCGCGAACTGACTCTGCACGTTGGCCGCAAGGAAGTGCGCCTCCTGGAGCTAGGCCCAGCACACACACGGGGCGACGTGGTCGTATACGTCCCCGCGGACAGAACCGTTTTCACGGGCGACATATTGTTTGCTGGCGGCCATCCTGTGGTCTGGGCCGGGCCCGTAGGCAACTGGATTCGGGCGTGCGATACAATCCTCGAATGGGACGTGGAAACCGTGGTTCCGGGGCATGGCCCTATCACCGACAAACGTGGCGTCCGCGCACTGAAGCATTATTTCGAATATGTGCGTGACGAATCGCGAAAGCGCTTCGACGCCGGAATGGATTACGAGGAAGCGGCCCGAGACATCGCCTTGGATGCCTTCGCCGAATGGACGGACCCGGAACGGATCGTCGTCAACGTGTACGCCTGCTATCGGGAATTCCGCGGTGAAACGGACCGCCTTCCGGTGCCAGTTTTGTTCGGCAGCATGGCCCGCTATCACAATGAGCGCAAGAGCGGAAGGGACAGGGTCCGTCGATGAAGCTGAACGAAACGCATGATCCGACTCGCCGAAGTTGGGTCCCGACGGCAAATCTTCCTGACACGGACTTTCCGATTCAGAATCTCCCGATGGGAATTTTCCGCGAGGGCGGCATCGCCAGAGGCGGAGTCGCAATTGGGGACAGCATTTTCGATCTTGCCGCCGCTCTTGAGCTGTGCTTGCTGTCGGGCGAGGCCGAGATCGCCGCTCGTGCAGCTGCTGGAGACACACTCAACCCACTTATGGCTATGGGGGCGCGACCTGCTTCGGCTCTGCGCGGGCGGCTATCTGAACTGCTACGCGTCGATGGCCCAGAACGAGCTAAGGCTGAGTCGCATACGGATCGGCTACTTGTTCCAATGTCTTCAACGGAACTGTTGCTTCCTGCGAGAGTCGGCAACTTCACGGATTTCGTTTGTTCGACGTTTCACGCGCAAAGGGCTGTGCGAAAGCCGCTGGATTCGCAGTTGGCTCCTGCGCTTTGCTATATGCCTGTCGCATACCACGGCCGGGCCAGTTCGGTTAGGACCAGCGGAGAAGAAGTGCGGCGCCCGCACGGTCAGTTCAAAGAACCCGGCGGAACAGTGCAGTTCGGCCCTTCGAGAGCGCTCGATTTCGAACTGGAGGTTGGAGCGTTTGTTTCCACCGGTAATTCTCTTGGTTCACCGATTCCGATTGACTCGGCCTCATCGCATATCTTCGGCTACTGCTTGCTCAACGATTGGTCGGCGCGCGATATTCAGTTTTGGGAAAGCATGTTAGGACCCTTCCTTAGCAAGAGCCTATCCACGACGATTTCTCCTTGGATTGTCAGCCCGGAAGCGCTTGCACCATTTCGGACTCCAATATTTTCCCCGCCACTGCCCAACTGGCCGCCGCCGCTCGCGTATCTGAACTCCGATACAGATCGCATCGAAGGCGGAATTGACATCGATCTGGAGGTCCACCTCTCCACTCCCCGTATGCGTGAATCTGGCACAGGCCCGGTTCGCATCGTCGCAACGAATTTCAAGTACGCATATTGGAGCTTCGCCCAAATGGTTGCCCATCACGCGAGCAACGGCTGCAACTTGCAGCCGGGCGACCTCCTGGGCAGCGGCACGGTATCGGGTCCTACGGACGAGAGCAGGGCTTGCTTTTTGGAGCACACGGAACCTCTGTCGTTGTCGAATGGTGAAAATCGCCTTTACCTGGATGACCGCGACGAAGTCACTTTCAAGGCGCTGGCCAAGCGCGAAGGGTACGTCGCCATAGGTTTCGGCGAGTGCCGCGGGCGGGTTGTTGCCGGGTAGAGATAAGCGTCACTCGCTCTGTCCCGGCTTGGGTTCGCGATCTGGGGTGTGCAGCGGATGGCGGTCCATCGAACACACGAAGCGATGCCGCGGTCTGATTGAGAGAAGTGGGTGCTTTCTATGAGTAAGAGAATAGATGAGACGAGTAGAGCAAGGCGCGCCGTGTCGATCGCAGCTTTAGCGGCAGCCTTGTGGAGTGGCATGGCATATGCCCAGCAAGCGAACTCGACCCCAACTGGTTCGCAAAGGGATACTTCAGATACCCCGCGTCTCGAGTTCGCGTTTGAAGAGTTCGTAACGCTAGGTGCCAGTATTCATCCTGGTGAAACTCCCTTCGGGGAGCGAAATATTGTTCCGATAACGGGAGGAACCTTCTCAGGACCCAATATCCGAGGCAAGGTAATGTCTGGCGGATGGGACTGGCAATTGGTAACCAAGACCGGGTGTCATTCGATTCACGCCGACTACTTTATTCAGACTGACGACGGCACAGTCATCAACGTCGTCAACGGAGGGACATCCTGCGCGAAGCCCGGCTCGAACATCCGGTTTTTCACCACGTCGACCTTCGAAGCCCCGTTGGGTTCACACGCTTGGTTGAATGGCGGCGCATTCGTTGGGACGCTGGATCTCGCCACGGTCGACGGAAAGCCAGCCGTACACATTCGATTCTATCAAGTGAAGTAACGAAATACGGATCCTTGACAGATAACTAGCGGCTAGGGATGCGGCCTGACCCACGGAGAGCGCAGCTCGATTTCCTGAAAACTTATTCTGACGGAAGCAGGTGAGATTGAACTGCCCATGCAGCCAGCCGCCTGCTATCGCTAGGTTCTTGGCGCGATCAAACCCAAGTTTCTCCTCGATTCCACTGGGGCGCAAAATAAGGGCGATATACTTCCCGAATTTGCCCGGGCCAACTGGGTCGTCAGCTCTATGTCTGAACCGAATCTCGGTCAAGCCCTGTCTGGGGACTGGATCGCGCCCTTGCGGCGACGGTATTCGCCATGATGACTTTGCAGATGAGCCCGCAAACTCGGCGCTCAGCGAGCGGAAGAAGTTGACTCCCGCCGCGGGGCTAAGCCTGCCGGCGTGGCTCTGACGGCTTCGCACTTTAGTGCGCGACTTCGGCGGCAATCTTTTCGAGGACTATTTCTTGCCCTTTGCCCAGTGCAGGGGAAACGGGTTCCGGCCAGGCGCTATTCTGAACGATCACGACACGCTTGGTAGGATTCACGTAGAAGCATTGGCCGTAGATACCCTCTGCCTCGAAGGCGCCGTCGTTCCCCGGAGGAATCCACCACTGATAGGCGTACCCATAGCCGCCCTCGGGGCCACCAGGCCTGGGCTTGAGATACGTGACATCCGGTGTCGTCGAGTCACGCACCCATTGGGGTGAGACCACCCGTTTTCCCCCGAGGGCGGGTCCGCTCCGTGAGAGTACCTTTCAACAGCAATATGGTTATCGTGGAGCACGAGAAACCCGGTCACGAAATTTCTCTCGAAATAATCCTCGATTGAGTAGTGGCCG
Source organism: Candidatus Acidiferrales bacterium (assembly GCA_036520875.1). Taxonomy (GTDB): domain Bacteria; phylum Acidobacteriota; class Terriglobia; order Acidiferrales; family UBA7541; genus Palsa-295. The sequence continues at coordinate 21,643 of DATDIT010000134.1, read as the reverse complement.
CCCTCAAAGTCATATTGCAGAGTGAAATCCTTCGCCGGATCGGAGAGCGGATAGATGCTCTGGCCTCGTCGTATCCAATCCGTGCGCAAGCCGAGTTCATCCATGTGGTGGAAGTAGTAAAAGCTGTAGGGCTGCGACATATAGCTGTACTTGTCCACTAGAAGACCGGCCGGATTCATCCTTGCTGATTTCGATTTTGCCCGGAGATTGCGCGCACGCCGAAGCAAAAGGTCAGACTTGTGGTCACCACAAAAAGTATCCGCGACTTCCAAGTTCCATCCATGTGAGCTCCTTCGGGTAAGCCATGGCTGAGGCCGGCAACATACTGGTCTTCGACACTGCCATGCCCTAAAGACGGGAACGAATTTGAAATCATCTTGTAATCAACCTGCACCTTTGGGGACTCGTACTAGTTACTGCGATACCGATCGAAAAAATCGAAAACAACGGGAAGCACTAGGGGCACCATGCCACCGTGGTCGGCGTCGACTTCGAGGTATTCCAGATCAAAGCCTTCGGCTATCATCCAATCCCGCATCAAATAGCTCCCTTTCACGGACGGCAACGCCTTCGTGCCCTCAGACATCATTATGGGCATGGTCCGGATGCGATCCCAGGGATAGTTCGCCTCATCAACAAATGGACCGGACATGGGAGCGATGGCTCGCCATAACTGGGAATATTTTGCCCCTAGATACCAGGTCCCTCCGCCTCCCATCGAGTGCCCCATCAAGAAAATGGACGTCTGGTCGATCGGATACTCATTGAGGACTATCTCGAGGACATTCAGGACATCCTTTTCGCTTAGTTCCAGCGCTCGCCTCTGCTCGGGCGTCACGGCGGCTCTTTGTTTTGCAGCAGTTTCGGGCTGGCCAAAGACCGCGGGAAGTCTGAGCGGAGTTCCATAAGCGCCTACTGGGCTATAACCGAGAGGCGACACCAGGACGTAACCGTGCTGCTCGGCCAGGCGCAGAAGCTGCTTACCGTTGCCGTCCAAGTAGCGGTTCTCGTCTGAACCGCCCCCGTGAAGCATCACGATGAGAGGTAATTTCGATTGACCGTCCCACGAGGTTGGAACGTAAAGGCGATACGGCATGTCCGCTCCCGCAGCGGAGAATCTGTAGGTGCGATGTTGATCACCTTTGGTCCTCCATTGAGGATTGCCGGATACCGCCAGTCTCTTTGCCAGCGATTGCGATTCGCGGATTTGCTGGCCTGCATCAAGAGCCGAACCGAACGCGATAGGCTGTGCCGAACACGGATTCGACTGAGCAACACAAGGCAGCGTCGGGGGCAGATTCTGTTGTGCAGTTGCCGCGCTAGACAAAAGAGCTAATGCCAACGAGATGATAACCGTTACTTTCATTGCTTTGATTGTCCGGAGTCGCCCTAACCTAATGCCATCCTCAGTCAATCTTCTTCTTTCGAACCACCCACCGAGGATTGACGCACAGCCCGCAATTCGCTCCCTTAAACATCAAACTGGCGCGCTGATCGCCTTTCAGCTGCCAGTCCAACCAAGCAATGGCAACGCCGCTGAACTCGCCACCGTTTGGTTGACGATAGGTGCCACCATGAGTGATTCCTCTTTCGTAGCCTCGAAATATTGGAACGGACTCAATGTGCTCGAAATCGTCATCAGCGTTTGCAAAAGCGATATCCTGAGCATCGCCGCTAATATATGCCACCGGCGTGTGAAGCGATTTCAGGTTGTCCTTGCTCATGGACTTTCCCCCGGCCATTTCGGTGGGCTTGGGGAAAAGGCCGCTATTCCAAATCATAGCGGTCGTTATCCGCGGGTCCGCCGCTACCTCGATCGCCTGTACACCTCCACAAGACTGGCCCATTACAGCGATTTTCTTGCTGTCCAGCCGCTGATAGTACTTGCTGCCGGCACGTTGACTTTCGGCGATAGTCCAATTGATAGCTTCAATCAATTGGGCAGAATGGGTCGCTGGCGGCGGTAGACTGCCCGGGGGTTGACTGGGATCGGTCCCTTGAGGCCTCGGCGGCATGGCCGGGCCTGGTGGGAATCCCGCCGCATTCAACTGCACTATTGGACTCAGGGCAACTACAAGATACCCGTATGAAGAAATCTCCGTAAGAAACGGTGCGAAGAAATTTCCGGCATTCGCACATGCACCGTTACCCCAGACGACGATCGGCAAAGAAGCGCTATTCAACGCCGACAGATCATCCGGCCGATATATTGTGTGCCCGGGCAGGCCTGGATCCATTTCCATGAGGGCCTTGTAAGGTCCCGAGCCAACCGTCGGCCCAGCCCCACGAGACCCGCCGCCGGATTCCTGGGCCGCTAACACCGTCTGAAGCATCCAGAAACCAAATAGGCAAAGAAGGCCAACCACCGTGCGCGACGAAACAGTTTTCATTCTTCAATACCTCTCGACTGCGTTATCGGCAATCACAAATCGAAGATCTCGGTCGCAAAATAGCTGACGCTACATCGGGAAGAGAATGTTTTCGATCACCTCGCGGGACTGGCGCGCGGGGTCCTTCACCACTTCGCTCATTGAATTGATCATCATCACGTTGCGATCCGCGGCTGAGTACGCGGGCCAGCGCGGGAAGCCTTTGGAATTCGGAGTCCCTGTTGCGGCAAATGCTGCCCACGCGCCGCTGACTCGCTCGGCAAGTGGAAAGATATCGGGCGCACCGCCCGTGAGCTTTTGTACGAGCGGGTCGCTTACGTTATCGAAGACGAACGGTATTTCGATCGTGTGTGGTGAGCGAAGCCTGCCCTGGAGGATCGGAGTTTCCCAGCTGAATTCGTAGACAAAGGTGGGCGCTTTAGCGAGGGCGGCGCGACGTTCGGCGATTTTGACGGTGAATGCTACGGTGGGATAAGCGCTCGCAATTAGGAAGTACAGGCCTGCGGAATTCTCGTTTGGGTAGTCACTGCGAAACGCCTGAATCGCGGCTTCCGCACGATCGCCGAGTAGAGATTGGATGCGTCGGTGGAGGCCGGCCTCGTCGAGTGTGAAAGCCGCGGGATCGCCCGCGGCGAAGAGCGTCAGTTCGGTGCGAGTGAAGCCAATGAGAACCGGCACATCGGCGGATATCTCCGGCGCAACTGGGTCGAAAGGATTCTGCAGGAGCGAGACTCCGTCAACGACAGGCGAGAATCCCGCGATCATCCCGGGGATGAAGCCTCCGAGTTTGCGATTGACAGCACCCTGCGCGGCCATGATGCGGTCGAGCGGCAGGGACTGAAGGTCCGCGATGCCACTAGACTTGATGCCGAGCTCGGCCATGACCATGTCGCCGACTTTTGTCGCGTAGTCGAGAGAATTCATCTTCACGCCCGGCCCGCTTTCAATGATAGCTCGATGGAGAAGCCCTTTGGCCGGAGGCATCGCGAGGAGCGTGGAGACCTTTTGCCCGCCGCCCGATTGTCCGAAGACGAGGACTCTGCCGGGATCGCCGCCGAAATTGGCGATGTTGTCGCGCACCCAGCCGAGCGCGGCGACGATATCGAGCATGCCAACGTTGCCGGAGGCCTTGAACGCATCGCTGGCGTGGCCGAGGTACGTATAACCGAGCAGGCCGAGGCGGTGATTGATCGTGACGACCACGACGTCGCCACGACGCGCAAGATTTGTGCCGTCAACCAGAGGAGCGGAACCGGAGCCGGAGATGAATGCGCCTCCGTGACACCAGACCATCACTGTGCGCTTGTGGTTACCCTTTACACTCGGCGTCCAGACGTTGAGCACGAGACAATCCTCGCCTTCCCCAATTCCCGTCGGGTTCGACCCGGAGGCCAAGAAATCTGCGCCGGCGAGAATACCCGGAGCGCCGGCAATCGTCTGAGGAGCGGAGTGGCCGTATTCAAGAGCGTCGCGCACGCCAGCCCACGGATCGGGCTTCACGGGCGGCATGAAGCGATTTTTTCCGGCGGTTGATGCGCCATAGGGAATGCCTTTGAAAATATGGACGCCGTTTACTATCCTGCCGCGCACTTTGCCAGCAGTAGTTTCGACGATTGATTGCGACGGCGCAGCCGAGTCACCCATGACCGTGGAAAGCTTTTGCATGAAGGTCGCACCTATTCCCAGCGCCGAGGCTTTCAACAGACTGCGACGATCGACATGCAGGACTCCCGCGGGAACATGCTGCCGATTGTCTGAATCGTCCTTCACTTCTCGCATGTGATCCCCTTTCAACCTCACCGTAATAAGCCTTTAGAAACGCAACATACGAATCAAGACTCCTGCGAGTGCTGCTCCAATCAGTGGGCCGAAAACCGGAACAGGCGCGTAGCCCCAATCCGACCGGCCCTTGCTTGCTACGGGAAGCACAGCGTGGGCGAGGCGAGGTGCTAAATCGCGGGCTGGATTGATTGCGTAGCCGGTTGTGCCGCCGAGAGAAAGTCCGATTCCCCAGACGAGGCATGATACGAGATATGCGCCGAGTCCCGAAGGCAAACCTGCAACTCCCGCCACGCTCCTTGATGCGATGGCGGCAGCCACGAATACGAGAACGAACGTTGCGATAATCTCGCTGACAAGATTTGAAATGGGGGCGCGGATCGCCGGTGCCGTGCAGAACACCAATAGTTTCAACGAAGCGTCGGAGGTTTCCTTCCAATGGGGCAGGAAATGGAGCCAGACCAATACTGCCCCCACAAAGGCACCCGACATTTGGGCGATGATGAATGGAGCGATCTTGGAATAGTTCCCAGTCACCACGGCAAATCCGACAGTGATCGCTGGATTGATGTGAGCATCGCTACTTCCACAGGCAACCGCAGCAAGAACACCCGCCAATACCGCGAAGCACCAGCCTGTGGTGATGACGATCCATCCGGCCCCCTCGGCCTTGGAACGTTTCAGCAGCACGTTCGCGACAACACCGTCGCCGAGGAGAACTAAGACGAGGGTCCCGACGAACTCACCGACAAATGGTGAATGCATTTCACGCATCCTTTCGTTCGACTTGCCCGCCCTAGCGATCGGCCTACTGTCTTCAATGTCAATCCACCCAGTCGAAGGATTTGGTGACCGCTTTTTTCCACTGGCGATAAAGTTTTTCGCGCTCTTCTGCGCCGAGCACGGGCTTCCATGTTCGATCCGCTTGCCAATTGGATCGCAATTCGTCCGTTCCCTTGAAAAACCCCACAGCGAGTCCTGCCGCGTAGGCTGCACCGAGTGCGGTCGTTTCCGCCACCTGTGGCCGCACGACTTCGCGGTTCAAGGTATCACTCTGCAATTGCATTAACATTTCATTTCCAACCATTCCGCCATCCACACGCAAGCTCGTCAGCTGAGTCTTCGCGTCTTTTTCCATTGCCTCGACGACTTCGCGCGTTTGAAATGCCGTCGCTTCGAGCACGGCCCGTGCAAGATGACCTTTGTTTGCGTAGCGCGTCAAGCCTGCAATCACACCCCGCGCCGATTCTTTCCAATACGGAGCGTAGAGTCCCGAAAATGCAGGCACAAAATAGACGCCGCCATTGTCCTCGACGGTCTTTGCCAGAGACTCGATATCTGCGCTCTTTGCAATTAGGCCCAGATTGTCGCGTAGCCACTGCACGAGCGCACCGGTGATGGCAATGCTGCCTTCCAGAGCGTACCGGGGCCGCTCGGTGCCAAACTTATAGGCGACGGTCGTCAACAAGCCGAATTGGGAAGGTACCGCGTCGTCCCCTGTATTCATCAGCAGAAAACAGCCCGTGCCGTAAGTGTTCTTCGCTTCGCCCCGGCGAAAACACGCCTGGCCCACGAGCGCCGCCTGCTGATCCCCTAAAATGCCCGCAATCACCACGGCTTTCGCCGGGCCCGCCGTCACTGTTCCGTACACTTCGCTGCTCGAACGCACTTGCGGCAAGATATTTCGCGGAATTTCAAACGCCTCCAGCAACTCTTCATCCCAATCCAGTGTGTTCAAGTTCAACAATTGTGTGCGGCTCGCGTTCGTCGCGTCCGTCGCATGAACGCCGCTATTTTTGCCGCCCGTCAAATGCCACAACAGGAAGGTATCCATATTGCCGAAGAACAAATCGCCAGCCCGCACGCGTTCTGCGACACCACGCACATTTTTCAAAATCCATCGCAGCTTCAACCCGCTGAAGTATGTGCTCAGCGGCAAACCTGTCTTCGCGCGGAAACGATCCTGGCCTCCTCGCGTCCTGAATTGATCCACATCGGGGCCGACTCGCGTGTCCTGCCAGACGATGGCGTTCATGGCGGGCTTGCCGGTCGCCTTATCCCAAACGACAGTGGTCTCGCGCTGATTCGTGATACCGATCGCTGCTAGGTCTCGCGCGCGTAGTCCCTTTGATTCCATCGCCTCATCGATCACCTCCTGCGTGCGGTTCCAGATTTCCTCGGGGTCGTGCTCGACCCACCCAGGCCGCGGATAGATCTGCTCGTGTTCCCGTTGGGCAATCGAGATGATCCGGCCCGCCCGGTCAAAGACGATGAAACGCGTGCTCGTAGTGCCCTGATCGATTGCGCCAATATAGTTCGACATCAATTCGCCCTTTCAACCGGCCCAGTGTCCCAGCTCTCCCTATGAACCATCGGGGGTTGCTACGGATTCCAACCCCGCCAGTTGCAGGTAACGCGTCATCTTATCGAGGTACTGTTGGATTGTGCATCTTTCTGTCTCAGCCGACCAGTTGAGCTCGGCGTTCGATGGAATCTGCTCTCGCAAGAGGAAGCGCGACCAGGCGATCCGCAAAGGATGGGTAGTAGGATCCCTCTCCAACGGCAAGATACCCGCGCGGAAACACTTCACGCCTTCTCTGGCTGCGCTCCTCGTTCTGGCTCACCCACATGGTATTCGGTCGCATCCAGCTCGTGCAGAATCTGGCGGGTAGGATTGATAATCCAGTTCAGCAGGAGCGAGACGAAAAGCAGACCCGCAAAACCAGTGGCCAGGATGAATCCATGCTGCGGATCGCCAAGAGAATCACTGATAGCGCCCATGGCCAAGGGCCCGACAACTGCAGCGGCGCAAGTGAACAATAAAATCACACCTGCGATCGCGCCATGTTCAGCCTTACGGAAGCAGCTGATCCCTTTGGAGTTGATCGTGGGATAAAGAACCGACATGAACAAGCCGGATAGGGGAAGTAGGAAAACCGCGATCGAGATCCCGCCGATCATGCTCAACGCGAAACAGGCAAGTATCGCGAGGCTGAATAGGGCTACGACAGCAGCCCAATTCGATTTTGCAAGCATCCATGAACCCAAGAAGCGGCCAGCTGCTCGAAGTGCAAAGAAGATCGAAATCGCGTACGCGGCTACAAAAGTCGCGGAACCGTGATAGGCGGAAAGCAGAGTTGGCATCCACACATAGACCGCGCTTTCGACGGCAACGTAGAGAAATATGAGACCGGAGAAACCGAGTGCATACGGATTTCTCATCATGGCCATCGTGCGCTTGAGGTCTACAGATTCGACCGGTCGTGTGGCCTGCGGATAGGTCACCGAGGAAGCTGTAACGATCAGAACGACGCAGATGCTCCCTGCTATCACGTACAGCCATTTCCACGACGCGCCGATTGCCAGGAAGTGGGCAACAGCGGCTGGCCCAATGATCGCACCGACTGCAAAGAAGCCTTCCACCGTATTCATGGTCGCTGTGTGCTCAGTCGTAGATCGCGTAATGTCACCGATAAGCGCCAGCGCGCCTGTTTTGAAAATGCCGATGGCCGTTCCGGAAATCAGCAACAACGCGAGGAAGAACAAGAAGGAGCTTCCGACCGCGAAAAGGTAGGCGTTGAGAGCGAACAATACGAGGCCCAGGATAATGGCTTTCTTTCGCCCAAGTTTATCCGCCAGATAGCCGAGAAAGAAACCGGCGAATCCGATTCCGGCCATGGTCGCGTACTGAAAGGCTCCGGCCACTGTCATATTCAAGTGAAATTGCTTGATGACCTGCGGAATGATTACGCCGACCGCATCCGTCGTCATCGCGAACATCATGAACATCAAGAACGTGAGCCACTTGATTACCCCGAGGTTTCTCTCAGTCGGTTGGGTGCCCTCCATCAGATTCCCTCACGGCAGACGCTACTGCCGGAGCACGATTCCCACTTTCCGACAACTGATTCATTTTTGTTCGTAGCACCTGTCTTGGAGTAGGTAATCAAGGCGCGCGGCTCTGAGAAAATCACCTGAAGCTTCGCCCAGTGCGCATCAAGCCTCCATAAGATTATCATTGCTTCGTCGGAGGGAATTTGAACGTGCGGTTTTCCGGCGAAAGCCGGATGCGTATTCCGTAGACGGATTAGATCAAGGAGATTCCTGACCACCGGATTACCCAGAGCGTCCTGTATTTCCGATGAGGTGTAGTAATGGCGGTTGATGTCACGGCCAACTTTCGTGCGCCTCAGAAGTTCTATATCGTTTGTCCCTACAAGCAGTCCCACGTAATACACTTGGGGAATTCCTGGCACGAAGAACTGGATGGCGCGCGCCACAAGGTATTCATTTCCTCGGCGGCCCACTGCGTCGTAAAAGGTGCAATTGACCTGGTAGAGGTCGAGATTATTCGCCGCTGCGCCCGTAGCTTGTCGGCTCTGGCCGCCGCTCCGTGAATGAATCGTCTCGACGAGCCTGTCAATCTCGGTCGGAGTTAGAAGGCCCGGTTCTGCCTCACGGCCTGCGCCGACATCAATGACTCCGATACCATCGTGGGTGTCGAGCACCGTGACCGCGTTATTAGGACGCACTCGCAGCCAGTGGCCAAGGGCTCGAGAATCGCGAGAAAACAGAGAATGCAGGACGAGAGGCGGAAGTGCGAAATCGTAGACCCAATCGACCCGACGCGCAATCTCGAGCTGTCGCAAGTAGTGGCTATGGACTTCCACGAGCACTTCAATTCCCAGAGTGTGAGCCTCCGATGCAAGAGATTCAATGAAACGGTCGGTGTCCGGGATCATGAAACAGCTGGTTCCGGCCTTTTTGATTGCGTAGCCTGCCGCATCGAGTCTAACCATGCGTATCCCGGACGAGTGAAAGCGGCTGAGGATCGTACTCAAGTACGCCCGACCCCGCGGATGCTCTACGTCAATATCGATTTGATGCGCGGTAAAGGTGGTCCAAAGTAGCCGCCTCTCCCCTGACTCAAGCCTGACATTCGTAAACGGCAATTCGGGGCGTGGGCGATATATGCGTAGGAGATCGGCCTCGCTTGCTCCCGACGGGAAAACGTGGTCATAGCTGAGGAACATTCCGGCGAATTGTGAATCTGAGCCGTGCCGGTAATAATCCTGAAATTGAAGAGATTTGCTGGATATGTGATTGACGATCAGATCCGCCATCAACTCGAAATCTTCGCTCAGCGTACGTACGTTCTCCCAGGTGCCAAGACGGGAATCTACCTGCGTGTGGTCGATGGGGTCGAAGCCGGCATCAGCTCCGTCAATGGGGTTGAAAAATGGGAGCAAGTGCATGCCGCCGAAAATGCCGGCCAATGGCCCCTTAAGCAACGCTCTCAGTTCGCGGAAGCCGCCGCCGGATAGGCGATCAACGTAGGTGATGAGTTGGACCTGATTCTTCAAAGTTGCTCGCAGATCGCTTGGCCCGGAATGGGTCGACGAGACAAAACACCAACAAGATCCGTCACCAGCCGAACACTATTACGGGTTGCTGGCTTCGACTGTCAAGAACATTACTGCGCTTTGCCCCCTAAGTTGTATATGGTATTGTTTTCGTCCAAATCATGCGAGCGGACTGGATTCGAATGGCAGCGATCTGGTTTGGTGGCGGCGAGGAGGGGCAGAGTGATGCCGGTGCAGAATCACAAATACCGCGAAATCATCGAAAAGCTTCAGGACGATATCTCCTCAGGCCACTATAAGGCAGGCAACCGCCTTCCCAGTGAGGCTGAACTTGTCAGGCGTTTTGGCGTTTCACGAATGACGGTGTTCAGGGCCATGAGAGAGTTGCAAGCCTTGGGCATTGTAACCCGTCGGGTTGGATCGGGCACCTACGTATCCACGAGCCCAAATCCAGGAAGTTACGTCTTTGGGCTCTTGATTCCTGAGCTCGGCCAGACAGAAATTTTCGAGGCCATCTGCAAGGGCATGATGGAAGCGCCTCAAGCCCTGCACCATTCCTTGCTATGGGGAAATGCGTCGGCAGAAGACAAGGAGAAAGAGGAAGCCGCTGAGCAATTGTGTCGGCACTACATCGCCCGAAAAGTTTCAGGCGTATTTTTTGCCCCCGTTGAGTTTAGTACGAACAGATACCAGGCGAACCAGCGCATTGTGGCTTCTCTTGATCGGGCGCGGATTCCAATCGTGCTGCTTGATCGCTGCCTTGAACCTTATCCTAGGCGGAGCAAATACGATCTGGTCGGGATTGACAACCGCCGCACAACATATCGGGCGACTGAGCACCTGCTTACAGCAGGCGCCAAACGCATTGCCTTCTTTGCCCGACCCAATTCTGCTCCCACCGTAGACGCCCGAATCGCGGGTTATCACGAGGCCCTGATTTCTCAACCAGGCCGCCGTGGACGCGACCTTGTCAAGATAGGAGATCCTTCCGACGCAGCCTTCGTTAAATCCATATTGAAAAAGGATCGGCCAGACGCGTTTGTCTGCGCCAATGACCATACCGCCGGAAATCTGATGCATACGTTGATATCCCTCGGCCAGAGCATCCCAAGTGACATCCGAGTCGTGGGTATCGACGATGTGAAATATGCGCGACTGCTGCCGGTGCCTCTTACTACTCAGCGCCAGCCTTGTCGAGATATCGGGAAAGTAGCCCTGTCCGTCATGCTGGATAGGATCGCGAATCCGGATCTGCCTCCACGTGATGTCCTGTTGGGCTGCGAGCTGATCGTTCGCAAGTCCTGTGGCTCACTTTCAAAGTCATAGCAACACTTACTTTCGCGACGTTCAAAATCGCATTTCGCGGTACATCAAGATCGCCCTCCCGCCCGATTTGTCCCAACGAAACCTGCAGTCCGTGTCAAATGGTATAGCGCAGTTTTTACAAGTTGTACGCAAATACTGTTGACAACTTGTAGGGTCGAAGCTACAAGGTTCGCCCAGTGGGTGGCCTCTTGGTAACCGACTTCCTGGAATCACGCGATCAGATAGCCTCCGGCGCTCGGTCGCAAGGGGCGAGCCTAAAACTCGGGCTTCAGAAGGATTGCCACTTGGTGTTTTGCCTTAAGAGAGGGGAAAAATGATTAAAACGCTCGTCGCGGTTTTGGATAGCACCTCAGAGTGGGGCTGCGAGTTCCTGAACCAAACGATGTCCTCAGCTTGCCAGATTGCCATTGCGTCCGAGCAGCCGCGTCCTTTCCGCAAGCTGCTGATTTTGGTTCTTTGTGTTGCCGGAATCGCGAGCGTTTGCACACCGGCAAATGCCCAGGTTACATTCGGATCGGTCATAGGAACCGTTTCCGATCCAAGCGGGGCAACGGTCGCTGGCGCAACGGTGAAGCTGACGAACTCAGGCACGAGCCAAACGAGGACTGTGCAGACCGATTCCGGTGGTGCCTATGCGTTCCCAAATCTTAGTGCCGGGCAGTACCAAATTGAGATTGAAGCGCCCGGCTTCAGTCACTTCACTGAGAACGGGGTGCAAGTGCAAGTCGACGTGGCCACCCGGGTCGATGCAACGTTGCAAGTAGGCAGCGTGACTCAGAACGTTGTCGTGACCACCGAGGCACCGCCGCTGCAGACGGATAGTGCCTCTCTGGGGACGACAATCGGTCAAGAAGAGGTGCAGAGCATTCCTCTGAGCGGCAGGAACGTTAACAACATGCTGACACTCGTACCAGGCGTAGTGGCGCAAGGCGACACATACGGCAATGCTGTCTCGAACCAGGCAGGCGGGGCGAGGACGAACTCCATCGGCTTCGGGAACTATGCGATCGGTGGAGGTTTCGGGAACCAGAGCCAATTCTACGTGGACGGTGTTTCCTCCAATGGCCCGGCAAACAATCTCAACGCTTACATTCCATCGCAAGATGTAGTCGAGGAGTTCCGCGTTGTAACCAACAATGTTCCCGCTGAGTATGGCAACTACGCCGGAGGGGTGGTCAATATCACCACCAAATCGGGAACCAATCGTTTTCACGGTACAGCCTACGAGTACCTACGCAATAAGGTACTTGATGCGAACGACTTTTTCTCACAACTCAACGGACTTCCGCGGGCGCCTCTTGTTCAAAATCAATTCGGAGGGACAATCGGCGGCCCGATCAGGAAGGACAAGACATTCTTCTTCTTCGGTTTCGAGCGCGAGGTGATCCGTTCGACTGCCGATGCCGTAAGCACCGTTCCCACGCCGGCCGAGCTAGCCGGTGATTTTTCCGCGCCCGGCCTGCCTCCGATCTACGACCAGAGCCTGCCGGGAGATCCGCAATTTCAGTGCAATGGAGCGCTCAACGTAATTTGCCCGAATCGTCTTGACCAGACTGCGCTCAAACTTCTTGCAATATCCTACCCATCCCCGAAAGGTCCCAACGCAGCCGGCATAGTCAACAATTTCATCTCCACGTACGGCATTGGAGGTATCAACAACCAATACAACGCGCGCGTCGACCACCATTTCTCCGATAAAGACACTCTATTCGGCCGGTACACGTATTGGAAAGCTGAAAGCGACCCTTATGACGCTTGGGGGACGCACACACAGGGTCAAGGTCAGACCGGCGTGTACACCCAAGAGGCGACTTTGGGTGAGACCCATACCTTCAGCCCTTCCACCGTACTGGACGTACATCTGGCGTATCTAAGAGCGTTTGAAGACGAGTTACCAGATAGCGTTAACGTCAATCTGTCTCAGTTCGGGCCTGGCTGGACAAACGTTAAGAACCAACTCGTCGCCCCGCCAAACTGGCCGTCGTTGAATTTCACCGACGTCTCGGGTGTCGCCTCCTTGGCGGGTAGCAACGGTGTTGGCTCAGAACTTTACTGGCACCAGGCTCAGTACACGCTGTCCGGCGCTCTCACCAAGATCGCCGGGCGACATCAGGTCAAGTTCGGCGGCCAGGTGCGCCGCGTGTCATGGATTTCCGACCCGGATAACAACAATGTCTCGCTGAACTTTAACCAGTTTGCTACCGCGTCGTCTGCCGCTGCAGGAGGGAGCTCCCTGGCGTCTGCCCTGTTAGGAATACCAGTCAGCACCGGTATGACGCCTTTCCTTGGTGGCGGCTCGAGAGCGTACTACACAGCGTACGGCTTCTTTGTACAGGATACCTTCCAGGCCACCAAAAGACTCACAGTGACGGCAGGCCTGCGCTGGGATCAGCCGAGTGCTTACTCGGAAGCGCACAACAATGACACAGTTTTCCTGCCGAATCAGCCGAGTCCCTTGGGGTCATTTTTCAATCCCGTTACCGGACAGACGCAGCAACTCAAGGGCAATGTTGCTCTCCTCGCCAGTCCGGCATGGCCTTCGCATAGAGAAGACTATCTTCACTGGAAACTGTTCTCACCCCGTCTTGGCTTAGCTTATCGTCTGGGGGAAAAGACCGTCTTGCGCGCGGCATACGGCATTTCGTATCCGCCCGAAACCTTAGGTCAAGATGGACCGAACCTCTCACCGATCAATGGCGCGCCGACATCGGTAAACAACACGTTCCAGGTGCAAACTGGAAGCCCAGACTCCATTCAGGCAACTGTAGCGAACCCGTTTCCATTCGGCATCAACCAGCCGCTTCGGCGTAACGCCCCTCCCAGCTACTTCTACGGCCAGGCCACTTTTGCCATGCGTGTGCCAGGCAATCCCGTTCCGTACGTGCAGCAGTGGAACGGGGCCGTGGAACGACAGATCGGCAAGGATGCATCGCTCACTGTTGCATATGCGGGATCGAAGGGAACCCATCTTCTCCTGCAGGGGTGGGCCACTGTCCCAGAAATCGGTCTGAATCAACTGCCCGAACAGTATTTTTCGCTGGGGCCGGCCGCGCTGTTGGCCCAGGTCCCGAATCCGTTCTTTGGGGAAATTACGACCCCAGGCTCGCCCCTTTCACTGCCGACGATAGCGGCCGGACAGTTATTGCGGCCATATCCGCAGTTCGAGCGAAATCTCGCTTTGGATCCCGAGGAAGGTAAGTCGAACTACCGGTCCTTGCAGGTGTCTTACATGAAAAGATTCGGCGGCGCAGGGATCCTGAGTGTTGCCTACACGTGGTCGCAATTAAAGTCGAACACGGATAGCGTGACGGCCTTCCTCGACGAGGGCGGTATTTTCGGTGGGTCGATTCAGAACAATGACAATCTTGCGAGTGAGTATTCTCTCAGTTCTTACGACATTCCTCAAAACCTGGCTATCGGTTACGGGGTTGACTTGCCCTTCGGTCGCGGTAAGCACTTCTTGGGCGATGCGGACGGAGTGCTGAACCGGGTCGTTTCAGGATGGCGCGTCAATGGAATTACCACAATCCGCAGCGGCGTCCCGATCGCCCTAGCGCAGTTCTTTGCAGGCTCCGCTCTTAGCCAGCTAGGCGGCGGCACAGGGTACTTCGGGAACGGCGGTCTATGGATGCGTCCAGATGTTGTGCCGGGCTGCAATAAGAGCGCGCCGGGCTCGCGTCAGTACAGAGCAACCCATGGCTGGTTTAACACAGCGTGTTTCCAGACCGTAGATACGAACGCCGTGGTGAGATTCGGAGATGCACCGCGTGTCGATCCTACCATGCGTCAGGATTACCAGAACAATTGGGACTTCTCGATCGCGAAGCGCACTCCGATCACGGAAGGGGTCGATCTGCAGTTCACCGCGGAATTCTTCAATCTGTTCAATCGCACTCGATTTGGAGACCCGGGCATCTTTACCAACGGTGCGAATTACGGGATAGTCACTGCGGATGCCGGGGTGCCCCGCGCGATTCAATTCGGGTTACGACTCAGTTTTTAACAGGTTGTCAGGGGCGCCGTCCGCAGTCCGACGGTGCCGCCTTATTCAACCGCTGCCTATAGTCAGTCGATCTGAGAGGCCTCTATGCCGATCATGAACTCGAGCTTGGTTTGGCGAATTCTCTGCTCAGTCTCGCTCGCTCTGGTGTTGCACTGTCCCCGGGTTCTTGCTCAGGGTGCCTCCCATGCGGGTCCGCCAAAGGTAACTGTGCAAGCGGACGGTACGGTCGACGTCCCCGCGCAGGAAGTCCCGATGTCAGCTTTTCTGAGCCCGGAAGCAAAGGCGTACGTCACGCAGCATTTGAAGGATATGCAGAATCCTCAAATTGTGAAACAGGACGCAGGAGTACCGCGATTCATGAAGCCGTATCTTACTCGTGATCGCGAATTGTTCGCCGTCGATAAAAAGGACGAGAAGCTCGGCGGCGTACATGTCTATGTTTACACACCGGCAGCGGGCGCTTCGACACGAAACAGAGACCGTATCCTAATCAATCTTCACGGTGGCGGATTTTCTGGTTGTTGGCCGGGATGCGCGGAGCTCGAATCCATTCCTGTCGCTGCGTTGGGAAAAATCGAGGTAGTTAGCGTCGATTATCGGGAAGGTCCGAAATACAAGTTTCCCGCCGCCAGTGAAGATGTGGCCAGCGTATATCGGGAAATATTGAAATCGCATAAGCCACAAAACATTGGCATCTATGGCTGCTCCGCTGGCGGAATTCAGACTGCGATGTCCGTGGCATGGTTTCAAACCCATTCGCTCCCGACGCCGGGGGCAATCGGGATCTTCTGTGCTTCGGCGGGCGGCGCTTTCGGTGGCGATGCGCTTTACACTGCGGTTCCATTGGGCGAGGCTCGCTTGACGCTGCCAAACGCGAAGGGCGCAGCGCCGACCCTCGGTTACTTCAGCGGGACTAATCCGAAGAATCCGATGGTTTCACCAATCAATTCACCAGAAATCCTCGCGAAGTTTCCACCAACGCTGATCATCACGGGCACACGCGGCTTTGAATTGAGTGCCGCTCTCTATACACACGAGCAACTAGTGAAGTTGGGAGTTGATGCCGAACTCCATGTGTGGGAAGGGCTTTTTCACGGATTTTTCTACAATATGGATGTGCCGGAGTCCAAAGACGCATTGAACGTAATCGTCCGATTTTTTGATCGCCATTTGGGTAGCCCCGTTGATCACCCGTAATACCCAACCGGGTTCAGCTTCAAGAGCATCTTCTTCAGGTCGCGGCAGCAAATCGCATGGCCAGCCCAGAGAGGGGGAGCATTGACAAATACTAAATCAGCGGCAATTTTTCTAATCATCTTGGTAGCAATACTGCCCTTTAAAACCCAAGCCCAAGCTCCAAAAACAAGCGGGCATTGGGTCAGCGCTTGGAGTGCCGCTGTGCACACACCTCTGCCCTTTCCGGATCTGCCCGCGTCGCCTACTTTCGACAATCAGACGATCCGGATGGTTGTGCGGCCCACGATTGGCGGTGAGGATCTTCGAATCAGATTCTCGAATGAATTTGGAACCGCGCCTATTGTAATCGGCGCAGCACACGTTGCGCTTGTGTCACAGGGAGCCAAAATCGTTCCGGAATCCGATCGTGTTCTCACGTTCGCTGGAAAGCCATCAACCAGCATCCCACCGGGCGCACCAATGCTGAGTGACCCCGTGGATTTGAAGGTACAGCCCTTCGCAGAGTTAGCAATCAGCATTTACCTGCCCCGGAAGACACCCGCTTCGTCGACTCACTTTTGGGCGCAACACGAGACGTACTTCTCGAGTCCAGGTGACTTCACCGCCAAAGCAGATATACCCGACGCCACCATGAAAACGTCCTGGTACTGGCTCGCTGATGTCGAGGTATGGGCTACCGATCAAACCGCAGCAACCGTAACGCTGGGCGATTCAATCACAGATGGAGTCGGGGCCAAACAAGGCGAATACAAAGACTGGCCCGACATTTTGGCCAGTCGGCTCGCGGGCAACCAAGGCCGGTCACGGTTGGCCGTACTCAACGAGGGTATCGGCGGAAATCGTATATTGCATGACGGCGCTGGCGTTAGTGCGCTTGCCCGCTTCGATCGCGATGTCTTGGCACAACCCGGCGTCATTAATCTGATCGTGTTAGAAGGTATCAACGATATTGGCTGGCCTCACATGAAGCCGCGTCCGCCCGCAAATGGAACGAGCCAGAGCGAAGGCCCGTTTGCGCGCGAGACTGTGAGTGCCCAGGATCTAATTGAAGGATTGCAGCAGATAATCGACCGCGCGCATGAGCATGGAATCCGCGTATTCGGTGCTACCTTGACGCCGTTTGAGGGAGCTGACTACTTCAGCCCGGATGGCGAGATCGAGCGCCAGGCGGTCAATCAATGGATTCGCACCGGTGGCGCTTTTGACGGTGTGTTCGATTTTGACGCCGCGGTCCGCGACCCGAACCACCCGTCAGAACTTCGTGAAGATTATCAGTCGGGCGATCACCTTCATCCGAGCGCGGCTGGATATAAAGCGATGGCGGATGCCATCAATCTTTCACTCTTAAGCGGTCGAGCAGAGTCCGCCAAAACGAAAGGCGACCATATTCATTAGCGCAGGTGGCTGCTCATGCCTCGGGCCGTGGCCTCCCCTAGCGAGACACTCGACAACATGGAGGAGTAGATCAGATGCCTATCAAGCGACTTTTACTGCTCGTCATCGTGGCTTGCGGGTTGTGCTGGGCGCAGGCGGAAGATTCACACCCGGCGCCCAGCAATATTCCCGGCGCGGAGTATCCCCGAATCCATTCGGATTTAAGCGCGACCTTCCGCGTGCGAGCTGATCAAGCGCAAAAAGTGCAGTTGCTCATGGAGTTGGGCCAGTCCACTTATGACATGGTGAAAGGCGAAGACGGTCTTTGGGAAGTAAGAACCAAACCTCTGCTGCCCGGCTTCCACTACTATGAAATTTCCGTAGACGGATTTGCTTCGAATGACCCGGGAAGCAGGGTGTTTTTCGCCGCCATGAAAGAAGTCAGCGGTCTGGAAGTGCCCTCCCCGGAATCGGATTTCTTTGCCGTCAAGGATGTTCCGCACGGCACGGTACGCACCCAATGGTACCTCTCGAAGACCACGGGGCAGGTGAGAAGAATTTTTGTATATACCCCGCCCGGATATGATCAGAGCACGTCGCGATACCCGGTTCTATATCTTCAGCATGGGGCGGGAGAAGACGAAGCAGCGTGGAGCGATCAAGGACATGAGAACTTTATCCTCGATAACCTGATCGCTTCCGGTAAAGCAAAGCCCATGATCATCGTCAATGAGAACGGAATGACCGGAGTCCATTTGCAGCCCGCGCCTCCGCAGCCGGCTGGTTCCCCTCGAATTTCGGCTCCTATCCGGCGGCTGATGAAGGAAGGGTTCACGCTGTTCGACAGTGTGATTTCGAATGACTTGATCCCTTTCATTGACGCCAATTTTCGCACCCTACCGGATCGCGACCATCGCGCCTTGGCAGGTCTTTCCCTGGGCGGGTCCGAGGCAGTTAGTATCGGCCTAAATCACCTGGATCAATTTGCTTACATTGGAGCATTCAGTCCCGCTATCGACATCACTAATACAGCGAGTGACTACCATGGGAAATTGGCGAACGCTGCGCGGGTCAATCAACAGCTCCGGTTGCTTTGGATCGGAATCGGCAGCAACGATTTCTTGCTTGAACCAGTAAAGAATTCTCACGAGAACCTGGAAAAAGCTGGTATCAAACACGTCTGGGTTGAGAGCTCCGGCGCCCATGTGTGGACAGTATGGCGCAAATATCTGGCTGATTTTGCGCCAAGGCTTTTTCAATGATTGTCAGCCTGTTCCACAATACTGGAAACGTTTGAAAAGCGCGCCGAACGGTGAGTTTGAATAAGGGCAGTATTATCT
This sequence comes from Candidatus Acidiferrales bacterium, assembly GCA_036520875.1. GTDB lineage: Bacteria > Acidobacteriota > Terriglobia > Acidiferrales > UBA7541 > Palsa-295. Next base: position 2,871 of record DATDIT010000134.1, on the reverse strand, counting down.
TGTGGAAAGCTTGATGGCTAGACCGGCAACCATGATCGGATTGGGCGAGGTGCTGTGGGACCTTTTGCCTTCCGGAAAGGCATTGGGCGGCGCACCCGCGAACTTTGCCTACATGGCCAACGTGCTCGGAGACGAAGGTATCGTCGCGAGTCGCGTCGGCAATGACGAAGCTGGGCAAGAGGTTCGAGCCGCCATGCAGAAACTCGGCCTCAGCACCTCATACGTGCAAGAGGACAGCCAGTATCCGACGGGCATGGTGACCGTACAGATCGACGCTGCAGGCCAGCCGAAGTTCAAGATCAAAGACTCCGTTTCCTGGGATTGCCTGGAGTGGACACCCGCGTGGGCCGATCTGGCCGCCCGCGCCAATGTGATCTGCTTCGGGTCATTGGCCCAACGTTCTCCCATCTCGCGCTCCACTGTTCAACAGTTTCTCGAAGCTGCACCTGAACGTACCCTGCGCATCTATGATGTCAACCTCCGTGAATCGTTTTATAGCCGGGAATTGCTCCAGGAATCCCTCAAGCTCTCCCATATTGCAAAGCTGAATGACGAAGAACTCTTCCGCGTGTCCGATCTCCTCGGGGTTGCTCCCAGGAGCGAGGAGGTGCGGGCTCGAGGATTGCTAGTGGAATACAGTCTGCGATTGATCTGTGTGACGCGCGGGGCGCGCGGCAGCCTGCTTGTCTCGAAGGAAAAGACAGTGGAGCACAAAGGATTCAACATAAAAGTCGCGGACGCCGTGGGTGCCGGGGACGCCTTCACAGCATGTTTGGCGCACCACTATATTCGTGGAGAATCACTCGACAACATCAGTGAATCCGCGAATCGTTTTGCGGCCTGGGTCGCGACTCAAGTCGGGGCAACGCCGCCCATTCATGGGAAGCGGTTGCAGGAGGCCATGGATCGAGCGGTTCCAGACTGAGCCTTGTACGCCGACGAAAACGAAAGGCATTCGCACTTCGTGAGCAAAGAGGAGCGAGCATTGGAAACAAAGTCGACTGACACCAGTTTCGCCCCCGGGCGGGAGGAGTCGGCTGACACCCAATGCCGCGAGGCCTCGTGACGCTGGCCGTAGAATCCCACCCTCCCCGCCACGCCTTTGGAATCAGCCTCCCAAAACTCAGTCCATTAGCCGAAGCGCACGGGGAGGTTCGCGGTGGCGACGTTGATCATGTTACCCGTGTTACCTTTTGTCGCTGGCAAGTGGGTTTTCTGATGTAGACTGACCCCATTGCGTGAGACTGGGCGACACGGAATAGACGTTATGGAAAGCGCTTAGCCGCGAGCCAACCGCAAGTCTCATTGAATCTGGGGCGATGACCGAATCCCCGTATCGCTACCAAGGAAAATGCCCCCGGATTTCCGAAGGGGCCAAAAAAAAAACGGCACGACGAATGGCTGCAGCTGAAGTTTCGATGTAAACTTTTTATGTCTTTTTATATTCCACGGCAGCCGATAAATAGGCCGCCAAGAGGTTGAATTTATGCCGTCACGAATATGTTGTCCCGATGCTCATGTTACGAAGGGAATCTCGACTCACGACGCCGCCATTTCCGTTGCAGAAGGGCGGGCAATCGGCGCTTGCAAGAAATGCGGAAAGCAACTGCAGTACCGAATCGATTATGCGTTGCCGGGAGATATAAGTGAAAAGCTGCGCGGCTTTGAGGTTACGCGAGCGATTCGACTCGGCACTCGGCAAACCGGCACTGAAGGCTACGATCCGTTCCTTTTGGTGCTGCGCCAGCTCGAAACGGGCAAAGAACGGATTCTCCCGACTTTTTGGGCTGATGGAGAAACCGCGCAGCGCGGCGGACAATTTCCGCCGCTTCTGACGTTTGAGGAATGGAAGACGCTTTTCCGCCGGCTGGATGCCCGCTTCGACGAGATGGAGGAAAGAATCCGCATTCGCGCCTACGAACTTTACGAAAAGCGCGGGAGACGCGAGGGTTCGGCTCTGGCCGACTGGCTGCAAGCGGAAGCTGAGTTGGCAGAGCAAGTGATTCTCGGCGTCGCGGCGTAGCACGCTACGCCGTCCGGGAACGCGGCGGGCGGCCCTCGAAAGCATCTTCCAACAACGAGCGAAGGCCTTCGGTCGTCAGCTCGCGCGGATTGTAAAAAGGCTTTTCGATCGCAAGCTCGACGGCGTGATCCAGACCTTCGCGTTTCATCCCGATTGATTCGAGCGACAGCGGCGCGCCCATCGCTGATTCCAAATCGTGGAGGCCCTGCGCGGCGGACTCTGCTCCGCCCTTTGCGCCGAGAGCGCGCGCGATGCGTTCCATCGCTTGGGGAGCGGCTGGGGCATTGTAAGCCGTCGCGTGTGGGAGCAAGACGGTGTGCGTTTCGGCGTGTGGCAAGTTGAAGGCGCCGCCGAGAACGTGGCACAGCTTGTGGTGAAGGGCCATGGAAACAGCCCCGAGTGCAGCGCCGCCGAGCCACGCGCCGTAGAAGGCTAACGAGCGGGCTTCGATATTTGACGGTTCCTTCACTACGGTAGGTAGACTTTTCGCGAGTGCGCGGATTCCTTCTTCAGCGATCAGCGAAACAATCGGATTTGCCTCCTGCGAATAAAGCGCCTCGACGCAGTGTGCGATGGCGTTCATGCCGCTGGTGGCCGAAAGCATGGCGGGCATGCTGGTGGTGAGTGCGGGATCGTAAATCACTGTCTTCGGGCGGGCGCGCGCGTCGCGCATCGTTTTTTTGATGCCATGCTCGGTTAAGCCCCAAGTGGGCGTCATTTCCGAACCGGAATAAGTGGTGGGGATTGCCAGGATTGGATTGCCGGTGACCACGGCGATGGCCTTCGCGAGGCCGGTGGCGGAGCCACCACCGATCGCGATGTAGCAGTCGGCTTGCAGGCGCGATGCC
>DATDIT010000133.1:0-44272 GCA_036520875.1 Candidatus Acidiferrales bacterium | reverse complement strand
CACCAGGTCGCAGAAAATCACGTGGGCGGCCTGATCATCATGCCCGCACGCGGCCCACTTGGTCTGACGCGCAGCCAGGTTTATCCAACCGCCGTAACGCTCAACGACCTTCAGCGGCGCGCCAAGATTCCGCTGCTGGTGGGCGCCGATTTCGAATCCGGCACGCGAATGCGCCTTGAGGAAGGCACGCCGTTTCCCTCTGCGATGGCCATCGCAGCCACAGGCGATCCCCAATTTGCATACGACGCGGGAAAGTACACCGCGCTCGAGGCTCGCGCCGCCGGTATCCACTGGATATTCGCGCCGGACGCGGATCTAAATGACAATCCCGATAATCCCATCATCAACATTCGCTCGTTTGGCGAAGATCCGAAGAGCGTGTCCGCGTATGTGACGCAATCCGTCCGCGGTATCGAAGAAAATGGCGCGCTGGCCACGGCAAAACATTTTCCCGGTCACGGCAATGTGAATGTGGATTCGCACCTGTCGCTCGCCACCGTTCCCGGAAGCCGCGAAGAACTTGAGAGCAACGAGCTGATCCCATTTCGCGCCGCCATCCAGGCGAAAGTCAGCGCGATCATGCCCGGACACCTCGCGGTTCCCGCGTTCGAGCCGAGTCCAAATACTCCCGCAACCTTTTCGCGCGATATTCTTGCAGGTCTGTTGCGCGAAAGATTGAAATTCACAGGGCTGATCGTCACGGACGCGCTCGACATGGGCGGCGTCACGTCGATCGCCTCCCCGGGCGAGGCTGCCGTGCGTGCGGTCGAAGCTAGTGTGGACGTTCTGCTGCTGCCACCGGTTCCCGATGCTGCCATCGCAGCCCTGGAAGTTGCAGTGCGCTCGGGCCGCATTCCAGAAAGCCGAATCGACGCATCCGTCCGAAGAATCCTCGCGGCCAAAGCCCATCTCCGCCTCAACAAGAATCGGCTCACAGACGTAACGCAGCTGAGCCGAAATTTCGCGCGCCCCGAATTCGCCAGCCGCGCGCAAGAGATCGCCGATCGCGCCGTCACTCTTCTTCGCGACACTTCGCGCCAATTGCCACTCGATTCGGCGCGGCCCTTGCGCGTGCTCCTCGTGGCGCTCTCAGCCGACCCCGATCGCTGTCCCGGCGAAACGCTCGAGCCGGAAATTCGTCCGCGCGTCGATTCGCTCGCGGTGATGCGCGCGGATACGCAATTCTCTCCCGTTAGCGCCCTTCGCTTGCCGCCGCCCAGTAGCTACGACGTGGCTATCACCGCGCTCCTCGTGCGCGTGGCTGACCGCAAAGGCAACGTCGCTTTTCCCGAAGATCAGCGCGCTTTCGTAAACGAATTGCTCGGGGCAGGGAAGCCGGTAGTTATCGCTGCCTTTGGCAATCCCTATCTGATTTCGCGATTTCCGCAAGCGACAACGTGGGTCGCGCAATTTTCCACGAGCGACGTATCGCAGCGCGCCGTCGCGAGGGCGATATTCGGCCAAGTGCCGATTTGCGGAAAACTTCCTGTCACCGTTCCAGATGTGGCGCAGCGCGGCGACGGCCTCTGCATGGCCGCAAACCCGATGGTGCTTCGCCCCAACGCGGAAATGCCCACGCAACTAAAGCCCGCGTACGTTCTTCTCGATCGTGCCGTTGACGACGGCGCTTTTCCCGGCGCAGTGCTGGCCGTGGGATGGAAAGGCCAGCTATCGGTTCATCCCTTCGGCCGACTTGCCTGTGGCAGCAAGACGCGAAAAGTGGCGGACGACTCCATTTACGACGTTGCCTCACTAACAAAACCCATCGTGACGACCACAGGCGCTATGATGCTTGTACAGCAGCAGCGCCTCCATTTGGACCTGCCGGTAACAAACTACATTCCGGATTTTGCCCTTGCCGCGAAATCCGATCCCGATCCCGCGTGGCGTGCACGAGTAACCGTTCGCATGTTGCTTCTGCACAATTCTGGATTGCCGGCGCACCGTGATTTTTACCAGGAAGCAAAGGGCTATGCGGCGGTCCTCTCGCGCGTTCTCGCCGAGCCGCTGCTTCGCGAGCCGGGAACACAAATCGAATATTCTGATCTCGGATTTATCCTTCTCGGTGAAATCGTCACGCGCCTGACCGGCGAATCGCTGGATGCTTTCGCCGCGCGTGAGATTTTTCGGCCTCTCGGAATGGATCGCTCCATGTTTAATCCGCCCCAACGCCTGCGCCCCGAAATTGCTCCCACCGAAATGGATTCCGCGTATCGCCGGCGGCTCATCTGCGGTGAAGTGCATGACGAAAACGCCTGGGCCATGGGTGGCATCGCGGGCCACGCCGGCCTTTTCTCCACAGCCCGCGATGTGGCCATCTTCGCGCAAATGATCCTCAATGGCGGAATCTACGCCCACCGAAGATTGCTCGCGCGCGCGGTCATCGAACAGTTCACGTCGAAAGTAGTCATTGCCAAGTCGGCCGGCGCCACCGGATGGGACGTGCCGAGCGAAAGTTCCTCATCCGGCCGCTATTTCTCGTCCAAAAGTTTCGGCCATATCGGATTTACAGGCACCACGCTATGGATCGATCCCGAAAAAGATCTATTCGTCATCCTGCTCACCAATCGCGTGAATCCCACTCGCGCCAACCAGCAAATCCGTCAGGTAAGGCCCGCGGTCCACGACGCCGTCATCGAATCGTTAGGCCTTGCGCTCAGCGAATCCATTGCCCGATAACTTCCTCAGCACAGTTTTGCAGAATCGTATCGTCGGCACGCCCTGCTGGCTCTTCGTGCCGCTATAATCGCTACAGGGCGGGTCATCCTTGAGAGTAGCCAGAACAGAGCAGCGGAGTCCGCGTTCGCGCGGGCTCGACCGGAAGTCAACGCTCGACATCCTGCGCATCCTGAACCGTGAGGATGCGCGGGTAGCGCCGGCCGTTGGCCGCGAGCTTCCGAAAATTGCGCACGCTGTTGACGCCATCGTGAAAGCGTTTCGACGCGGCGGCCGCCTTTTCTATGTTGGTGCGGGAACCAGCGGACGCTTGGCCATTCTCGACGCCACCGAGTGCCCGCCGACATTCGGCACGCCGCGCAGCATGGTGCAGGCAATCATCGCCGGCGGTGCGCCGGCGGTGCGGGACGCAGTGGAAGGCGCCGAAGATTCCACCGCGAACGGCGCACGTGATTTGCGTCGAGCGCGCATTTCTCCACGCGATGTGATCGTGGGATTGTCCGCCAGCGGTACCACGCCATACGTTCTCGGCGCGCTCGACTTCGCTCGTCGGCGCGGTGCCGTTACTGTCTGCGTCACTTCAAATCCGTATTCGCCTCTGGCGCGGCGCTCACGAATCAGGATCGCACCGGATACCGGACCGGAAGCAATCACCGGCTCGACGCGGCTCAAAGCCGGCACCGCGCAAAAGCTGGTCCTGAATTTGCTCTCTACCGCTGCGATGGCACGCACGGGCCGCGTGTATGACAACTGGATGGTCCACGTCGCGCTCACCAACGAAAAGCTGCGGCAGCGCGGCGCCCGTGTTCTCGAGGAAGCGGCCGGAGTCAGTGCGCTCGCCGGCAAACGTGCCCTCAGCCAAGCGAAATACGATTTGCCGGCGGCTCTGGTAATGCTGAAGACCGGCGCTGATTTGCGCGACGCCCGGCAATCGCTCGCCAATGCCCGCGGCAACGTGCGCAAAGCGATAGAAATGGCGAAGACGCATTCAAGCAAACGTCGGTAGCCACGAAAAGCTGCTTTTCTATCGTGTTTTTTCGCGAAGTGAAGGAAAAGAAGGGCCAAAGATGGATCGATTCAAAATCGAGGGCGGAAGAAGGCTTGAAGGCGCCGTCCAAATCAGCGGCGCGAAAAATGCTGCTTTGCCTTGCATGGCCGCGACGCTGCTCACAGCCGCGCCGGTGCGTCTGCTGAACATTCCTCACGTGCGCGACATCATCACCATGGCCAAGTTGTTGGCCCACATGCGCTGCCGCGTCGAAAGTCCGGACATTCCGCCCAGCGAATTCACGATTCAAGCCGAAACCGTATCGCACACCGAAGCGCCGTACGAGTTGGTAAAAACCATGCGCGCGTCGGTGCTCTCTTTGGGACCACTCGTGGCGCGTTTTGGCTACGCGCGCGTTTCGCTGCCGGGAGGCTGCTCCATCGGCGCCCGGCCCATCGACCTGCATATTCAGGCTCTCGAAAAGCTGGGTGCCACAATTTCGGTTGAGCACGGCTATGTGGAGGCGCGAGCCGACCGGCTGCGCGGCACTAAGTTTCGCTTTCCAAAAATCACTGTCACGGGAACGGAGAACGTCCTCACCGCCGCAGTTCTCGCAGAAGGCGAAACTCTGCTCGAAAATTGCGCCCTCGAACCCGAGGTCACCGACCTCGCCGCGCTGCTTGTGAAAATGGGCGCCAAGATCGAGGGCGCGGGGACCGAAAAGATTCGCGTCCAGGGAGTTGAAAAACTGCATGGGGCCACCCACGCCGTGATTCCCGACCGCATCGAGGCGGGAACTTTTCTGGTCGCAGGGGCCATCACTGGAGGCGACCTCTTAATCACCTGTTGCCAGCCCAACCACCTCACCTCCGTCATCAATAAGCTCGAGGAATGCGGAGTGGAAATTCGCTGCGAGGGTGAAAACGCGCTACGCGTTCGTGCAGCAAAAAAGCTGGCGGCCGCCGACGTAACCACTGAGGAATATCCCGGCTTCGCGACGGACATGCAAGCCCAATTTATGTCACTTGCAACTCAGGCCCACGGCGTGTCGCGCATTCGCGAGACGATCTTCGAGAACCGCTATTTGCATGCCAGCGAAATAGTGCGCATGGGCGCAAACATCGCCATCGAGGGAAATCTGGCCGTCGTGACTGGTCCAACACCGTTAAGCGGCGCGCCGGTTACAGCATCGGACCTGCGGGCCAGCGCCAGCCTCGTGCTTGCCGCTCTGGTGGCGGATAACACAACCTGGATTGACCGCGTTTATCACATCGACCGCGGCTACGAGCGAATCGAACTGAAGTTGCGCCATCTCGGCGCACGCATCGAGCGCGTGGGAACCGGAGACTGAGGTGGGCCGTATCTCAAAAACCGCCGGCCGTCCAAAAAAAAGGAGGCGATAGCTCATCGCCTCCCTCGATTACCTTCATAAGCAACGTTCTCGCGAAAACGCGATGACTAGCTCGCCGTTTCGGCCTTCTGCTGCTTGTCGCGCTGATCGCGCAACACTGCTTTGCGGCTCAAGCGGATTTTGTTCCCCTCGATTGCGAGCACTTTTACAAGCACCTGGTCGCCTTCCTTCAGTTCGTCACGAACCGCGCGGATGCGCGCTTCCGCGATCTCGCTGATGTGCAGCAGGCCGTCCGTGCCTGGGAAAATCTCGACGAACGCGCCGAAATCCGCGATACGGACCACGGTGCCGAGATACGTTTTCCCGATCTCGGCCGTCGCGGTGGTATCCCGAATCATTTTCAGCGCGGATTCGGCGGCGGGACCGTTGTTTGCAAACACGTGCACTTTGCCGTCGTCCATCACGTCGATTTTCACGCCCGTGGCCTCGATGATGGCCCGGATTTTTTTGCCGCCGGGTCCGATCAGGTCGCGAATCTTGTCCGTGGGAATGCTGAGAATGTGCAGATGCGGTGCGTACGCGGAAATTTCCGTGCGCCCCGTGGAAATCGTCGATTCCATGGTGTCGAGAATCTGCAGCCGCGCCTTTCGCGCCTGTTCCAGCGCTTCCCGCATCATGGCGATGCTGACGCCCGCCACCTTGATATCCATCTGAAGCGCCGTGATTCCTTGCCGCGTGCCCGCCACTTTGAAATCCATATCGCCGTAGTGATCTTCCGCGCCGGCGATATCCGTCAGAATCGCGTACTTATCGCCCTCGACCACCAATCCCATCGCGATTCCCGCGCAGGGAGCTTTCAGCGGCACGCCCGCATCCATCAGCGCGAGTGATCCGCCGCACACCGTTGCCATGGACGAAGACCCGTTCGATTCCAGAATGTCGGAGACCACGCGCATCGCGTAAGGGAATTCCGCCTCCGAAGGAAGCAGGTTCGCCAGCGCGCGCTCCGCCAGTGCGCCGTGGCCGATTTCGCGCCGTCCGGGTCCGCGCAGAAATTTCACTTCGCCCACGGAGAACGGAGGAAAATTGTAATGCAGCATGAATCTCTTGAACGCTTCATCCTCGAAAAGAAGATCCAGTCGCTGCTTGTCTTCCTTGGTGCCCAGAGTTGTGGTCACCAGGGCCTGCGTCTCGCCGCGCGTGAAAAGCGCCGAGCCGTGAACGCGCGGAAGTACGCCCACCTCGCAAGTGATCTGCCGGATGGCGTCAAACGCGCGCCCATCGGGCCGCCGCCGGCGAATCAGCATGTCGTCGCGGAAAATGCGTTCGCGGAGCCGCTCGAACGCGCGGTACGCCAATTTCTTTTTATCCGCGTCATTCTCGGGAAGTCCCGCAAAAATCTCCTCCTTGATACCGTCCACCAGGCCGTAACTTTCGAGCTTTGGATGTTTCTCCGTATCCAGAGCGCCGCGCAGCCGCTCGCCGTACTTCTGCTTGATTTCCTGGTAGAGCGCTTCGTCAAAATTTGGCGGCTTCACTTCCACCTTTGGAGTCTTAACGCGCGCGCCCAGATCCTTGATCGCCGCCACGATCTTCCGAATCTCGGCGTGCCCAAACTCGAGCGCGTCAGCGACCGTATCCTCGGAAACTTCCATCGCGCCCGATTCCACCATCACGATCGCATCCGCCGAGCCCGCGATGATGATATTCAGCAAGCTCGTCTTCTGCTCGGCCACCGTTGGGTTCACCAGCAGCTTGCCGTCGATCAATCCCACGCGAACGCACGCAATCGGATTGTTAAACGGAAGCTTTGAGATATACAGCGCAGCCGACGCCGCCGTCACTCCGATCACGTCCGGATCGTTTTCGCTGTCCGCCGAAAGCACTGCCGCGATAATTTGAGTCTCGGTCGCCCAGCCTTCCGGGAACAGCGGACGCAGCGGCCGGTCCGTAAGCCGCGAAGTCAAAATCTCGCGCTCCGAGGGCCGCCCTTCACGCTTGAAAAATCCTCCGGGAATTTTTCCTGCGGAATAGGTGTATTCGCGGTAATCGACCGTCAATGGAAGAAAATCTTTTTCGGTGGCATGGCTATCCATGCACGCCGTCGCCAGCACAACCGAATCGCCATAACGCGCCACCACTCCACCGTGCGCCTGCCGCGCCATCTTGCCTGTCTCCAGCGTCAACGTTCTCCCGCCCAAATCCACGCTTACTTGTTCGAACATCCGTCACATCCCTCTCTCCCGGTCCACCGGGAACTTCATCAGATACGAGAACCTTCTCTCGGAAATTCAAATTAATGGAAAATGCCACAAAGCGATGACGTCGAATGCGAAATGAGTAAGCTGATGGCTTCGATCCGCGGCACACGTAAGCCGCCTCCCGAAAAACCTTCCAGTTTTGTGCGGTGATGATGCGTGCGGCCAGAACGGCCGCTTAGGAATCCCGCGCTACTTGCGCAAGCTAAGTCGTGCCACAATCTCGCGATACCGATCCGGGTCGCGGCGATTCAGATAGTCCAGCAGCCGGCGGCGCCTGTTGACCATCATGATCAACCCGCGGCGCGAAGCATGATCTTTTGCATGAGACTGGAGATGCGTGGTGAGGTAGTTGATGCGCTCGCTCAGTAATGCGATCTGTACTTCTGGCGATCCGGTGTCTCTCACATGAACTCGGTATTGCTCGATTACACCGGCTTTGGCTTCCATCAACTCGCCCTCCCTCTGAAACCCCGTTGCCCTGCTCTACAGTGTTTTCTGTATTTTCAACACTAAAATGCTAGCACACCCCCCAGCTTGGCACCACAAGCTTTTTTGAGAAAGCCCCGCCGCCCCGCGCCTCCGAATCGTCATTCTGAGCGGAGTGTCCCGCGTCTTTGGTTTTGCGCGAAGCGCCGGGACACGCAGCCGAAGAATCTCTCTTGGATGTAAGCGAGTCGCCGCGGCCGGGAACCAGACCTCCTATAGTGATTCTGCAGAAGCGTGCGTTCGGCAGGCGGATCGCGTGTGTGCTAACTTTGAATCGCAAAAATGCCCGAACTTCCCGAAGTAGAAACTGTCGCACGTGGTCTGCGGGCTGCGCTTCCTGGAAGGCGAATTCTCACCGTTAGCCTTGGCAAAACGGATTTCATCGACGATCCAGCCGCCCTCGAGCAATCTCTCCCTGGTTGCCGCATCACCGCAGTTCGAAGGCACGGAAAATTTCTCGTACTCGACCTCGAGTCCGCGCGTGCCGATAACGCCCGCCCTTCTCTGCTGATTCATTTGGGAATGACAGGTCAGCTTGTCGTTTGCCCGGCTGAAGCGCCGGTGATCCCGCACACTCACGTCTTTCTCGCGCTCGACGATGGCCGTGAGCTTCGCTACACCGACATTCGCCGCTTCGGACGCATGCGCATCGTCGAGGATGGCGACCACGAATCCACTCTGGGCGAACTCGGGCTCGATCCTCTCGAAGCCACCGAAGAAGAATTCAGCGCGAAATTGCGTGGACGCCGCGCCCGCATCAAAGCGCTCCTGCTTGATCAGCGTGTTCTACGAGGCATGGGCAACATCTACACGGACGAAAGCCTCTGGCGCGCGCGTATTCACCCCGCGCGTTTGGGATCCACGCTCAAGCCCCGCGAGCTTCGCAATCTCCATCGAGCCGTCCGCGCCGTGCTGCTGGAAGCCATTCGCCTGCGCGGCTCGTCCATTTCCGATTACGTGGATTCCGATGGCCAGCGCGGCGAGTTTCAGCTCCGCCATCGCGTCTACCAACGCACCGGCAAAAAGTGTTTCCGCTGCGGAACAAAAATACGCCGCGCCATCGTAGCCGGCCGCAGCAGCCACTTCTGTCCCCGCTGCCAACCCGCCCCCCGCCTTCGCCGGGCGAATCGTTCATAGAGCCGGCATCTCGGCCCTGAATAGTATCCAGTGTAGGAGCAGCCCATTGACCTGACCATTTAATTATATATACAATTAAATAGTGGAGATTGAGTTCGACCCGGCGAAGAACAAGAAGAACATTCAGGAACGAGGTCTTCCCTTTGCCTTAGCTGCCGAGTTCGATTGGACCACGGCCATGATCGCGCCATCGAATCGTCGTGGCGAAGATCGCTTTTTCGCTATCGGATACATCAAGTATCGTCTTCATGCTCTCGTTTTCAAAACAAACGGTTTGACGGTCCGGGTCATAAGCCTGCGCCGTGCCAACAAAACGGAGGTAAAGCGTTATGAAAAAGCCCGATCCTGAGATGATCGACAAGCAAAATCCCGAATGGACGGATTCCATGTTCGCTAACGCGAAGCCTGCATCGGAAGTTTTCCCCAATCTGGTTGCCCATTCGGAAAAGCGCAAGCGTGGGCAGCGCGGACCGCAAAAAAAGCCGCGCAAAGTTCTGATCGCTTTGCGGCTCAAGCGCAGCACAATTGAAGCCTATAAAGCTGCTGGCAAAGGCTATCAGCGTCGCATGGCCGAGGTGCTGGACAAGCACGCGAAGTAGCCCTCATAGAAGATTCCATCGGCTGAAGCTCCCTTTTCACGCTGCTCGTCCTCGACTTTTGGAAAACGGGCGCGGCGTCTCGCTCGATATTCTCAGTAGATCGACCACGTCCCCGGCGTGACGACTTCGAGCAAGTGGCGATCCGGGTCGCGAAAATAGAGGCTCGTGCCGCCCCCTTCCCACGAATGTTTCTCCTCCACCGCAATTCCTCTATCCTCGAGCCATCGCTCCCATCCGGCCAACTCAGCTGTTGAAATTGCGAACGCGAGATGTAACTCTCCGTCCCCGTCGTGAGGCGTCGCCATTGCGCGCGAGCCTCCCTTTTTGAACAGCAGCAACACATGACGCGCGCCTGCGTCCATCGCGCAACCCCGCTCGCCGAAGTCCTTGATCACTCGGAATCCCAACGTCTCCTCGTAGAACCGAATGGAGCGAGGCACGTCGCTCACATACAGCGACGATTCGAGGATGCCATCGGTCTTCGGGTGCATCGGCCCTCCCCCCAACTATCTGACGGAATTAGATTCCACCCCGAGGTATTCGGCTCACAAAAGCGCGGCGTTGGCCGCGAAAGTGAAGCGGTTCACCCGCTGGCAGAGGCGGTTGCTGTTCAGTCTCATGACATCCTTTACAGGGTATTATCAGGACATCCTTTACACCTTGTGCCCGATGAGGGCTTGAAAGAAGCGGCGCTCGGAAGAGGGCGAGGATGGAAGTGGTGGGCATCGAGCATTTTTCTTGCTGTGATGTGGAGTATCCCCGCCTATTTCCTTCTGCAGATCGTGTTGCTGTGGCGACTTCGCGGCGGATGGCGAAAGGCGGTGGCAGTCCCGGTGCTGCCTATGCTTGCGCTTCTCGCTTACGCCGTTTTTGCGTATCTGAAAGGAAGCAACCTGTTTCCGCTGGTGCTGATTTTTACGGCTCCGCTTGCTTTTGTCTATTTGCTGGTGATTCTCGGTGGTAAAACGCCTGGGCCAAAAACTCGCGTAAACCATACCCTCCGCATTCATGCGGGGGACCAAGCCAGCGAAACTAGGTAGGGCTTCAGCCCGGGAAGTCCCTGCTAAAACTGCCGCGCAAGCGCGCCTCGAAGGACGAGGCTCGAATCTTTATCCAGCAGCAGCGCCGAGTTGTCGTCAATGAGGTAGTAGATCAAATTATAGGTCGCGGTTGGATTCGTGGCCGCAATCACAAAGGTGCCGCGGCCTGTTGAGGACGCTGTCCCTAACGAGCTGCCACTCGTGCCCACCGGATCCGCCGGAAAAACCGCGCTGAAATTGTTGATGTCCAGGTTTCCGGCGCTGATGCTCGCGGAACTTAGCGCGAGTTGGCCAACCAAATTCTGCTGATAGGCCGACGGATTCTTGTGGAATGTGCCTTCACCGATAAGTCCGAGAGAAGCGCTTACTCCCGTAATCGCCGGAACTCCGGAAGAGCAGGCCGACGCAATGAAGCACTGCTGATAAGCTGTTCCAATGGTCACCGCGTTGGTGTCAAGTTCCAGCATCAGCGACGATCCCTCCGAAGTGGGATAAGCCGCGAATTCCGATACGCTGGTGCTCGCACTCGCCGGGCACGCCCCGGTTCCCGTGAATAATTTAAGATCCATGCGGCCCGTCGTCGCGTCCACAGTGTAGGGACACGCGCTCAGCGCCGGCCCGCTGTTGTAAGTACCCGCGTTATTGATGTCGAAAGTTCCGCCCGTAATCATCCCGCTTGCGTTGGACGTGAAAACTCCGCCGCCCGCGTACGCGCCAGCCGTCGAATTTCCGCCATTCGTGAACGGATAATTGGCGCTGACCAGGCTGGCGGCGGAAAATGAATTCCCTGTAGGCGCGCCCACCGCGCGACCGGCAACGAAAGCATTGCCGTCGATTTCCACAAGCTCCATGTGTGCCCCATCAACGATGTAAAAAGCGTATTCACGCGAACCCGTGGTGGTGCTCGTGAGCGTCAGAGTGCCGCGGCCCGTTCCGGGGAACGCTCCGTCAAACTGATAGGAACCGTGCAGCGTTGTATCACCCGTCGTGATGCCGCTTGCATTCGCGATTCCATCGTCGTTCACATCCAGAATTGTGTTTGTCGCCGGAATATTTCCTGCGCCGTCGGCGGAAAACACGCCGCCAATTCCCATTGGCGCAAAACTTGAATCGGCTCCGAAAGCGACAAAAGCGTAAGGACCGGAAATCACCGAGAGCGAATTCGATAAGGCATTCAGGTTCTGCTGGTCAATCGTCCCGCCGCCGGTGGAATTGCTATCAAAGCGGATCACTCGGGCATGTTCGTTAGTGCTAATGGCGAACGCCAGCGTAACGGCTCCTTGACCCGTATTCAGCGTTGCCGTGCCTCGGCCGTCCGCGCCCACCTGGTACGTTCCCGTGAGTGTGACCTGAGTGGAAACTCCGGTAATAAAACTATCGAAATCTTCCAGGCCACTCACGATGTGTCCGCCGCCATCCGCCACGAAACTGCCCACCACTCCTAAAAATCCAGACGCGTCGTTGCCTTTGTAAGCAAAAGTGTAAGGACCGTCGAGCGAATGGTCGGAATAAACAACCGTCAAAGTCGCCGTCGCGGTACTCGCTCCATCCATCGCCGTAACTGTGATGGAATTTCCCGGCGGAGGACTCAAGGGCGCGGTGTAAAGACCGCTCGAATTAATTGTGCCCGCATTTCCGCCGCCCGTGGAAGCCACAGTCCATGTCGCCGCGGGATCAGCGACGTTATTCAGCAGCGCGGAAAACTGATGCCCTGCGCCGGCTGGCACGATCGCCGTCGTTGGCGTGACGACTAGCCCTGTGCCAACTCCAATTGTCACAGTTGCCGTGTTGGACGTAACGGTTGTCGTCGACGTGGTGCTCGTCGTGTTCTGCTGCGCCACCGCAGTGATGCTCACCTGGCCTACCACTGTAGTTCCCGTGCTCGGCACAGCGCCGGGAGCCGTGTACACGGCAACCTCGGCGTCTGTGGTAGAGGGCAGGATTGTGCCCAGCGTCGAACTTCCGCCTGCCGTGCCGTTCACTTCCCAAGTGAGCGTCGTTGTCGTTGAGGTGCTGGAGTTGTTGAGCTTCACCACGGCCGTGAAATCGGTTTGCGTATTTATGGGTACGGTGATCGTCGTGGGAGTGATGGCAATCGAGTTGACTGTTGTTGAGCCGCCGCCACCGCCACAACCGGGCAAACCCAAAATGGCTACCGCAGCCGCCAGAAAAGCGACGAGTTTGCAGCGCAAATTCTTTCTAACTAGTAGCTTTTCAGGGACGGAATCGGTCGAATTCGGACACGCATCCGCCCCTTCGCAAACTAATTCAGACACCCCCGTACCCTTCTCACTCGGCATCGTGCGTTTGTCCCCCAGGGCGACAGACCGCTGGGTTATTCCCGGCAGAAGCCGAAATGGTTCCAAAAAATTTGGCAGGGTCCGCGCGAACGGAAGCCATCACGGAGGCAGAGAAATCCAACAGCATTTCGCCGCAAACGCGAGTAAAAGTTCGTGAACGGGCTAACCCTAACCTAAAGCCGGAAAACACCCGTCTAGCCAGATGTTCGCAGGCTCAATTTGGTTGTGACCGAATAAATAAAACGGCGTGCCGTTCTTTATTTTCAGGAAGATAGGTTGCTATTTCAGGAAGAGCCCCTCGCGAACCTGATCGCGGCCCACGAAAGTCTTCGAAGAGCGGAATTCAGAGAAAAGGCTAAGAATTTCGCGGTTCTGAAAGACGTGATTGTGGATAGCCAGAGTTGCGGCGGGGACAAGCTCGACGGTTTGGGCATCTGTGATCCGGTAGCGATGAAACCTGTCCACGGGCCGGCTGTGAAACAGCGCGAGGACGACGCCATTGGGACTCAGTATCTTGGAGAGCCGCGCCATCAGCGGAGGCATGACTGTCGGGTCGAAATAGTCCAAGAGATCCCATGCCAAAATGCCATGAAAATGGTTTTCCGGATACTGAAGGGCGCCCTCGAAGAACTTGTCGGCAAGGATCGCCGCAGAAGCGATGCCTCTCTCTTCTCCCAAAGGCGCCTCGCGGAGGTGCTCTTCCTCCGTGGTCAGGAACTCCTTCCAGGTCCGCAAGAGGTCATCGGTGGAGAGTCGGTAACCCTTTTCGACAAAGAAACTGACGGTCGACTGCCAGACGGGTCCGAGATCGAGGATGCGGGCACGTGGAACGTCGCTGATCAACCAAAGGAATTCCTTCAGGCCATTGGAGATACGCGTATTCCCGGAGGGGCTGGGAGTCACGGATGGACCGGGCTTCGGCACTGAGGCACGCGACGTGGCCGCAGAGGCGGCTGCGCCGGTGCTGGCGGGGCGAGCTTTGGCCGTCCAATTCATCGGATTCTATTCGGAGTCCGTGCTAGCGGCGACGCTCTGAAGCTCCTTGGCCGAGCGCGCTCCAGGAGTGGTTGCCGGGGAGGTCTCTCGGGATTTAGAGCCCGGAGTCGTCGTCTCCACTTTGCCGCGGAGCCTGGCGCCATCGTCGATAGCAATTCGCGGAGTGAGCACGCTGCCGGTGACCCGTCCGCCCGAACCCAGCCGAACGCTATCGGCCGCTTTCAAATTGCCCTGAACCGTCCCCTCAACCACGATCTCGCGAGCCTCGATTTCGGCCTGGACGCGTCCTGAGGAGCCGACGGTGACGCGCCCGCTCGACAGGCGGACCTTACCATGGACCTCGCCATCGATAACAAGGTCTGACTCGCCAAAGACTTCGCCGGTAATCTTCAGGCCAGTGTTGATTCTGGACGCGCTGTGGCTGACCGGCGCGGCGGCCACCGGCTCGACGGCAGGCGACTTGAAAACACGCGGCTCCGGTGGTGGTGGAGCGGCGATAGGCTCCGGCGCGATGGGCGCGGCATCGAGCGGCGTTGGGACGGGTGACTTGGACGGCTGTGAAGCTGGCTTCTCATCAGGCTTACGCCACATAGAGATCTCCCCTTAAAGAGTCGGTGGGACGCTGCGGCAGGGGCGCGCGTCCTGTGAGGTGGGGAAACTATAGTACAGGGGCGGGGGCGTGTAAACACAGAGTGTAACTTATGCCAGGCATGTTTACAGACCAGGCAACCCGCGCTATCCGGGCGAGATTGGACGCCTAAGGGCGAGGCGGGGGCCTCGGGAACCAGGAAAGCTTTTCCTTGGGGAGACGGCGTGAGCGGGACATGGGGGCAGTGCAAGTGAGAAGGGGTTCGGGCTGAAACCTTGCTAGACAGCAACGCTTTCCGCCAGTCCTCCCAAGCTCGTCTTGAGTACGGTGTCGGCAGAAGCGGGCGGTGCGCGGCGGCAAATCCAAAAGGAGTCCGCTTCTCCTTGACAGGCTAGGAGAAGCGGACTAGATTTACGTTTTCCCTAGGCAGTCTAGGAGATGGAGCTTTCGTGGACAAACAACTCGACCTTCTGCAAGGCACGCTCGACATGCTGGTCCTCAAGGCGGTTTCTCTGGGACCGTTGCACGGCTACGGCGTGCTGCTGCGCATCCAGCAAATCTCCAAGGGGACTTTGGAGATCCAGCAAGGCTCGCTTTACCCGGCGCTGTATCGGCTAGAGCGCGATGGCTGGATCGCGAGCGAGTGGGGCGAGTCTGAGAACAATCGCAAGGCGAAATATTACCGTCTCACTGCGGTGGGGAAGCGCCAACTGGAAGCGGAAGCAGAAAAGTGGAACCGCATGGCGGACGTTATTGCGGGGATTCTGCGAACACGGTCGGAGGAAGTATGAGGCTTTGGAGACGGCTTCGTTCCGAATGGGGCGCGGTTTTCGGGCGGGCGCGCCTGGAGAGCGAGCTGGATGCGGAGCTGCGGTTTCACGTCGAGGCGCACGCGGAAGATTTGATGCGCGCTGGGCTATCGCGCGAGGAGGCGGTGCGGCAAGCGCGAGTGAAACTGGGCGGGGTCGAGCGGACTAAGGAGGAGTGTCGCGATACGTTGGGCGTGAGCCTGGTGGAATCCTTGATTCAGGATGTCCGATTCGGGCTGCGCATGCTGCGCAAGAATCCGGGCTTCACAGCGGTGGCTGTGATCACCCTTGCGCTTGGCATCGGGGCGAACACCGCGATATTCGGTGTCGTGGATGCAGTGCTGCTACGGCCGCTGCCCTACAAGAACGCGGACCGCATCGTGTGGGCCGCCGAACGCTTTCCCTTCAATCATGACTCCGCCGTCGTCCTCAGCCCGGACTTCATTGGTTGGAAGGAAGGCAACGACGTATTTAAGGAGATTGGTGCGTTTGGCGGCGCCCCTGGGGCGAACCTAACCGGCGGAGCCGAACCCCAGCGTGTGACCGTGACCAATGTTACGACGAATTTTTTTCCGATGCTTGGAATTCAACCCGTGATCGGCCGCAGATTTCTTCCCGAGGAGGCGAAGGAGGCGGCAAGCCACGTTGCGTTGCTGAATGAGACTCTCTGGAGAAGCCGGTTCGGCGCCGACCGCCATATTGCCGGAAAAGAAATCAACTTAGACGGCACGGCATACACCGTCGTCGGAGTGATACCGGGCAACGTTAACTATCCGCACGCCGACATATGGACTCCCTTGGCGCTGGATTCGAAGGTCTTCTCGCCTCAGTCACCCCAGTGGATGGCCCTGACGGTCATCGGCCTTCTGAAGTCTGGCGTGACAGTCGATCAGGCGCGGACCGACTTGCAGGTTCTGACTCAGAGGATGGATCAGCAATACCCTCCGCAGGCCGAACGGTTCCGGGCGAACGCGCGCGCGGACGTTGTTCCGTTGCATGCTGTGCTAGTCAAAGACGTGCGTTTGCTGCTCCTGATTCTTCTCGGATCCGTCGGGCTGGTCCTGATGATTGCGTGCGCGAACGTGGCTAATTTGCTGCTTTCGCGAGCGGCTGCGCGAGGCAGGGAGATCGCGGTTCGTGCGGCCCTCGGAGCGGGGCGCTGGAGACTCGTGAGGCAAATGCTCACCGAAAGTTTGCTCTTAAGCCTAAGCGGAGGCTTAGTTGGCTTGGCCGCGGGATTTTCGGGGATGCGGTTGCTCAGACAACTGATCCCTCCGGAGTTCTCTTTGCCTCCAACACTCGAATGGAAGACCTTTGGCTTCGCGGCCGCGCTGGCGATTCTGGCAACCGCATTTTTCGGATTAGTTCCGGCGCTCGCTGCCTCTATCTGCGATGTGAACGAGTCGCTGAAAGCGCGGCCGGTGGTGAAGCGGCGCAGATTCAGCCGCCTGCGCAGCCTCCCGGTGCTGGCCGAGATCAGTTTGTCGCTCGTGCTGCTCACGGGCGCGGGCCTTCTCGTGCGAAGTTTCGTTCGTCTAACCGACGTCAATCTCGGGTTTGAGCCGAGCCATCTACTGCTCGCCACGGTCCAACGCCCTTTTACTTTAGGCTTCGATTCGCAGCGGCACTCCGCCTTCTTTCGGGAGGCCCTGGAGCGAATCCGCGCGGTCCCGGGAGTTCAGGATGCGGCCGTGACCGGCCAATTTCCGCTGGGCGGACTCAACAATGCCGCGAATCAAATGCGTCTCGCGGACGGCACTTTCTACCGCCCTGCAACCCCCATCCTGCTGGACGGCATCAGTCCCGGATATTTTCGGACGATGGGTATTCGGCTGCTGAAAGGACGTGTCTTCGATAACCGCGATTCGGCTGACGCACCACGGGTGGCGATCCTCAGCGAATCATTCGCACGCCAAGCTTTTAAGGGTCGCGACTCTCTCGGCCAGCGGGTCGATTATGTCGAGCCAGGGCATCCTGATCCGGCAGAGCTTACCGTCGTCGGCGTCGTTTCCGATGCGCGAAACTCCGCGCTAGACCAGGAGCCGTTGCCCGAACTCTTCACACCCGATGTTCAGCACCCGTTTTTCATCATGACGTTTGCGGTTCGCAGCAAGGGAGATCCGCGCGGCCTCGCCGGCGGCGTGCGTCAAGCCATACTCAGTGTTGACAAGGATCAGCCCGTGTCCGAATTGCAGACCATGGACGACCTTCTCGCAAGTTCTGTCGCGCCCCAGCGATTCAGGATGCTGCTCGTCGGGCTTTTTGCGCTGCTAGCGCTGGCGCTCGCTGCGGTAGGTGTTTACGGCGTGATGGCTTATTCCGTCCGGCAGCGCACGCATGAAATCGGCGTCCGGATAGCGCTGGGGGCGCAGCGGCGAGATGTGATGAAACTCCTACTGGGTGAAGGGGCGTTTCTGGCGGTCGTCGGAGCAGGCTCCGGCATCGCCGGAGCGTTCTGCCTTACGCGATTTTTCTCGAGCCTGCTCTTCAGTGTCAAACCCACGGACCCGGTTACTTTTCTCTCGGTGTCGATGGTTCTCGTTAGTGTCGTACTGCTGGCAAGTTACATTCCGGCGCGGCGCGCGACGCGCGTCGATCCGATGGTGGCGCTGCGGCATGAGTAGCTAGAAGTTAGACGTTAGAGATTAGAGATTGGAGATTTGAAATTAGAAATTAGAAATTAGGGGCTAGATCGAAGAGAGGTCCTTCGACTGCGTGCGCCGGCATTCGTCGCACAACACGCGACGAATCGGGGGCAAAATCCGGCGCACTTCGCTCAGGATGACTCTCGTCCGCGGCCGGGAATGTGGGCGAACATATGTCCGCTCCAGGCGCCAGAAACTTGCTGGGTCGAAAGAGTTCAGCGACCCGCCGCTACAAGGCAAAGGCAGAGCCCAGGCAGGAGTGCCTGGCCACAAAAGGCAAAGATGCCGGGCTGAAGCACCCGGCGCTACGTTCAAACCCCTGCGACTGCGAAGCGCAAGGCTGTCGGGTCGAAAAAACTCAGCGACCCACCTCTACAACTGCGAAAGGGGCGAGGAGCGAGGAATCGGAGGTGCGGACGGTGGAATTGCGCATTTCCCAGATGGCGAGGAACATGCCGGTGAATTCGTGGGCGAAGATTTTTGCTCCGAGGCGGGTGTGCCACCAGGAATGCGGATCGTACTCGGAATCCGGAGCGGCCACGACGCGGAGGATGGTGCCAGCGGGGAAAGTGCGTTCGCAAATATAGCGTGCGCGGCGCGTGTGGTAGTTCGAAGTGACGAGGAGAATGCGTTTCCAGCCTCGGGCGGAGATGAGCTGCGCGAGGGCCGCGGCTTCGTCCTTGGTATTTTCCGCGTGTTGATCGAAGCGAACGATGGCGCTGGCCGGGACGCCACGATCGCTGAGGTCATGCTGCTCTAGTTCGGCGATGGTGGCGTAGGGGCGGAGATAGCGCCCGCTGGCGACGATGCGCGGAGCCATTCCATCCTTGAAAAGCTCGGCGGCGCGAGTGGCGCGATCGCCTGCGTAATTGTCGTCGCCGAGAATCACGATGGCGTCAGACGCCGCCGGCTTATCGTTGACTATCCAGAAACTTCCCGCCAAGCCGAGCAGCGGATGGCGCGCCAGGTAAATCACAAAAATCAAAAAGAGAAAGCAAATAAAAAAGAGGAATCGGAAAATGATTCCGCCGCGCTGGAGGTTTCGGTGCGATCGGAAATTCATGCGGGCTTTCATGTTCCGGGATCGATCTGGCGCAAATGCTCGGCGGCGCGTTCGGGAAGAGTGCCATTGAAATAAACTTCCTTGATGCTGTAGGACTTGCTGCGCGTCTCGACGATGGGCAGGATTTCGAAGTGCCAGTGATAGTCGCCCGCGATGGTGGCCCAGTAGTCGCTCAACTCGCCTTTGGTTTGTAGATTATTGGGTGCAGTGTGCAGAACCATGTGGTAGCTGCGAGTGACTTGCAGCAGGCGGCGGAGGGTGCGTCCGAGCAGAGCCGCCAAATGGCGGCGGTTTTCACCGGGGGCTGGCGCCTCAAACTGGTGATTGTGCGCCCGCGGGATCAGCCAAGTTTCATAGGGAACGCGCGAGGCATAGGGACAAAAGGCGTAGTAATCGCCGACGTTATCCACAATTCTGGCCTTCTGGCGAATTTCCTGCCGCAAGATGTCGCAGAAAACGCAGCGCTCGCGTTCGCGATACCATTCGCGGGCGGCGCGCAGCTCGTACAGGATACGGCGCGGAACAAAAGTGGTTGCGGCTAGCTGCGAGTGTGAGTGCGGCCATTCTTCGCCGGCCTGCGGGCCTTGATTCCTGAAGACAGCAACGTATTTAAAGCGGGCGTCGCGCTTCAGATCGGCGATGCGAAGGGCGTAGGCTTCGAGCACGCGCTCGATTTCCTCGTCGGTGAGCTGCGTGAGCGTGCGCGAATGGCTGGGAGTTTCAATGATGATTTCGTGCGCGCCGATGGCGTCCATGCGATCGAAAATGCCGTCGGCACTGCGGCCGGGCTCGCCTTCAATGTGATAAAGAGGACGGAAGTGAGGATACACGCGCACCTGGGACTGGCCTTGCCGGGGCAGCGCGAGCAAAAGATTAAATTGCGCGGAATTTTCCGGGCATAGCAGGCAGGGCCCGGGCCGTTCCGCTTCGCGCTCGGCATGTCCGACGACTACCCAACTGCGAGTGATGGGGTCTTTGCGAAGTTCCATTTCATTCCTAGGCGATTCGCTGGCGTTCTATTCCAAAATAAGCAGCAGAAATGCGTTGTCCTCAGGGGCTAAAGGCCATTTGTTAGGACCTTTATGTCAGGGCTGAAGACCTGACCCCCTAAAAGGCGTCCCCTGAAATCTTGGCACGTGAAAGTGAGCGTGCATTTTATACCGAAGGTCGCGGCAGGCAAAGACAAGTGATGAAATTCGCGGAGGCGGGACTTTTGATTTACACTGCGCGCGGCCTGATTGGGGAATCGAGTGACCCGGGTTGAGAAGGACGGAGCTTTTTGAAAATAGCCGCCATCAATGGTGCGCGGACGAAACGCTACGCGTGGAGTCCGTGGCGGGGCAAGATGACTTTGGCGCCGATGATTGCGGCGACGTATTTCATGGTGGCCGGCGGTCCCTATGGCCTCGAAGACATCGTCCAAAAAACCGGATATCGCGCGACATTGCTGATCCTGCTGATTACGCCGCTGATTTGGAGTTTGCCGACGGCCGCGATGGTGAGCGAGCTGGCATCGGCGATTCCCGAAGAAGGCGGCTTCTATGTGTGGGTGCGCCGGGGAATGGGTCGGTTTTTTGGGTATCAAGAGGCTTGGCTGACGCTGACGGGAAGTGTGTTCGAGATGGCGATCTACCCGAATTTGTTCGTGGATTACATCGGGAGGTTGGCACCGGGAGTAGTGGCGGGGCACCGGGGACTCGCGATCGGTTTCGGCATGATCGCCGTGTGCACGGCGTGGAATGTGGCGGGCGCAAGAGCGGTGGGAGACGGCTCGTTGGTGATGAATATTGCGCTGCTCTTACCATTTGTAGCGCTGATTGTATTCGCACTGTTTCACGGGCGGACTGGATTGCCGGCTACGGTGCCGCTGCGCCACGCCGATCTGCTAGGGGGAATTCTGATCGCGATGTGGAATTACATGGGGTGGGACAACCTCTCGACCGTCGCCGGAGAAGTGGAAGCGCCGCAGCGGAATTATTCGCGCGCGATGCTGGGCGCGATGATACTGGTGGTGGCAAGTTATTTTCTGCCAGTGGCGGCAGTGGCGCGGACGCGCTTGGACCCGAACATGTGGGCAACCGGTGGTTGGGTGGACATAGGGCGAGCGATGGGCGGAGAAGCATTGGCGATTGCGATTGCAGCGGCGGGAGTAATTGGGGCGCTCGGATCTTTTGGGGCGCTGATGATGTCGTTTACACGGCTGCCCGCGGTGATGGCCGAGGATGGTTACCTGCCGAAGATATTCGCGCGGACGAGCGCGCGGACCGGCACGCCGTGGGTTGCGATTCTGGTTTGCGCCTGCTTCTGGGCGGCGTGCTATCCGCTGGGGTTCGAGCGCAGCCTGATACTGGACGTGCTGCTGACGGGATTGAGCATCCTGCTGGAATTTTGGGCGCTGGCGGCGTTGCGCGTGCGCGAGCCAGAACTGGCGCGTCCTTTCCGAGTGCCGGGAGGAATGGCGGGAGCGGTGATGATTGGATTGCCTCCGCTGGGGTTGATTGTGGTGGCGCTGGCGCGCAACAGTAGCGAAGCGATTGGTCATACGAATGAGATGGTAATCGCGGGCGCGATCATTGCGGCCGGCGTGGCACTGTATTTTCTGTCGAGGTTAGTTGGCGCGGAGAAAAGTGGCGAGGGTGGAAATGAATGAGGTGGACGTTGCGTTCATGGAGGCAGCGCTTGAGGAGGCGGCAGCGGCGGCCGAGCGCGGCGAAGTGCCGGTGGGCGCGGTTGTGGCGGTCGAGGGTCACATCGTAGCGCGGGCTGGAAATCGCACCATCGCGGATTGCGATCCCACGGCGCACGCGGAGATTGTGGCATTGCGAGAAGCTGCGCGGGCGGTTGGAAATCACCGGCTGCTGAAGGCCGCGCTTTACTCGACCATCGAGCCTTGCGCCATGTGCGCGGGAGCAATGATCCAGGCGCGGATCGGGCGGTTAATTTATGGGGCTGAGGATGCGAAAGGCGGAGCGGTGCGGTCGTGCTTTGCGATTTTCGAGCAATCGGGATTGAATCATCGCGTGGAAGTTACCGCGGGAGTGCTTGCGGAGCGCGCTGCGGCGGTGCTGCAAAGGTTTTTCGAGGCGAGGCGGTAGGGGCGAGCGTAGTGGCTGTGAGATCCAAGAGAGATTCTTCGACCTATCTCCCAGGCTCGACTAAGCGTCGACCTGGGAGCCCTGTCCTGTGCCTCGGCGCTTCGCGCAGAGGCAAAGTCGCGGGACACTCCGCCCAGAATGACGACGGGCGGTGGTGGCGGGGTTAACGGAATGACGGCCGATGGCGGACGGTGGGACTATGGTGTTGGAGAGGTGAGGCGGACAATCAGAAATTCCATGGTGGCGCGGGGATTCTTGTTTGCGGATTTGAACTGACTATCGGCTTCAGCCAAATCGGCCAAACCTGCGAGCAAAGATTTCTTGGAGAATCGCGAATCGCGGCTTTCGATGAGGGTTCGATACCGCCAGGCTAACGCGCCCACAAGCGCGGCCGGCTGCTCTCCTTCGCGCAAGAGATTGCTTAGAAATTCAAGCGCAGGGCCGCGTTGGCGATTCGCAAGCATATCGGCAAGCTGCCAAATCGTGTTCTTGCGCGCGGCGACTACCAGAGCCTCAACGTCTGCCTTGACGATGCGGCGGCCCAGAGCGTAGGTGGAAAGTTTTTCCAGCTCGATGCGGATGTGGGCGGGCTCGCCATTCATGATATCTGCCAGAAGGGCGGCGGCATCGCGGTCTATCTCCGTTCCCAGATCCTTGGCCATCTGCATGGCGAGCAAGGCGGCGGATTCGGGGCCGATCGTCAACGAGACAACCAGGGCTTTTTCGTGCAGCAGCTTGGAGAACTTCTGGCGCCCGTCGAGAGCGGTCGCCTCAATGAGGAGGACTGTGAACGGAGCGGGCGATTTCAGATACTCTTCGATCGCGGCGAGGATCAGGTCGCGGGATTTTTCGCCAAGCTCTTCGACGTGTTCGGCGCCGTCGATAATGAGCACCTGACGATCGGCGAGCATGGGCCGCATTTGGGCCAGTCCGAGGATTTCGTCCCAGGACGTGTCGCGCGCGGAAACGCGACTGACAGCCCAGTCGCGAGCCCCTTCGGGAACTACCGCTTCAATGATTTTGTTGCGGCACATCCCGCGCAAATAGTGGTCGGTTCCAAGGAGAACGATCGCTGCCGGAAATTTGCCCTGCGGCAACTGCTGAAGGAGCTTATCCGGAGAGGCCGCCGGCACTAGAAATTCTCCAAGACATCGGAAACCAGGTGCGATGCCAGGTCACGCGACATGCGCTCGAGAGCAGGATCTTGCTGTTCGAAGAAGCTGTTTACATCGGTAGAGATTTGATACTCGTTGCGGAAAACCATATCGTCATTTTTATATACGGGCTTTTGAGTGTGGTTATCCACGAGCTGCACCTTGGTATGCACGGTCACCAGCATTGTGGTGACCTGGCCAGTGGTGGCTTCGAACAGTATGGGGTTCGTGTCAATCGAAAGCACCTCGCCGTGAAGAACAGCATCAGCGGATTGCGTATCCTGGACGACGCGATATTTCGTGCGGGTGATGAACTCGCGAATGACGGCCTCGGTGAACCGCTGCTCGATGCGATAGCGAGTCGTGTCATTGGTAAAGGCGGGAATAGCGATGGTCTTCCATTCCGAGGGCAACTGAGCGGCGTGGCCCGCGACGTGGTAACCGCAGGCCGTGCTAGAGAGCGCAGCGAGAAGCACCGCGAACGACAGCAAACGATGCGGAACGCGATGATTATTACTAGCGCGATTTCGCAATCAGTGCCTCCGCAATCCTGACGGCGTTGACCGCCGGAAGACGCAGATTGTCCGCAACTCCCCAGAGCCAGACGGCGTTCGCGACGTTGGGGTCAGGTGCAATACGCGCGAGATGAATTTCGCTTTCACCGGCCACGCTGGTGTTGGTGGGAACCTCGCGCGTCGCATCGACCTTAACACCGAGATTCGCGAACGCGGATTCGAGTTGCCCCAGTTCGAGCGAAGCCATCTCAGCGTAGGCTGAGAAAGCATAACCGTAAAATACCGGCGCTTGCACAAATTGAATGGCCGGGATAGGAGAGCGGGCGGAAAGATAGCGCGCGACATCCCGAGCCACGGCTTCGCGCGTGTCCGCAAGGCTTGGCTTGCTCGTTTCCCCATAACTGGGGAGCAAGTTGAAAGCGACTTGAGCGTCGAAGACAGGCTTCGCAACATCGCGGAAGGACAGCAGACTTGAAGTTTGACTCTCCAATTCTTCGACACCAGAAAGGTCGCGCTCGGAAACAGGCGGAAACAGCAGCACGGCGATGCCGCGCGGATGAAACACGCCGAGGACCGCCGCCACGGTGCACGCGATAATTACGGGCGCCGGGGACGAGGAATAGGCGGCGCTGTGAGGCGAACCATTTGTCGAAGAAGAGAAGCGCGGAGGCAGAATCGAATCGAGCGATGGAATCCAAGCTGTCGGGCCGTCACTCGAGTCGCCGGCGGCGAGGGCACCGGTCAAGTCGATGACCGTGGCGCCTGCTTTCCGTGCGGCCTGCCAGTTTCTTTCGGCGTCGAGGGCGGTGCCGGCGAAGAAAACGAAGTGGGCACGCTCGAAACTGTCTTCCTGCAGGGCGCGGATAAAGGTCGGCTCGCCGGCAGCTTCGGTAAGAGTGCCGGCCGCTACGCTTTCGTCCAGGAGTATGACGTCACTGGCGGGGAAATTGCGGTCTTCGAGAACCTGCTTGATTTCCTTGCCGCGGAGCGAAGACGCGCCGACAATCGCAACCCGGTAGGAATTCGGTGGCCCAGGGGGCATAGGTCAGGCGTGGCGCGAAGCGAGGCGGTGACGCACCGAGCGCACGGCGTAAAACGCGATGCCATGGACGAAATATGCGCTGGCGATCGCAAGGAGAGTGATCTGGGAGAAAAGGACGATCCCACCGATCAGAAGAACGAGAAGGAGTATGGCGAGCGACGGCTGGCGGCGAGTCCACGGAATGTCCTTGAAGCTGTAATAGCGCACGGTGCTGGACATCAACAGGCCGAGCGCGACAATGAGAGCGAGCCACAAGACGGAGATGCGTCCATCCTGAACCGGACTGGGAAACGCGTGAACGACAGCCGCGACCATCCCGGCGGCGGCGGGAGTGGGCATTCCCGCGAAGAAGCGATTGCCGCCCGGCGCCATGCCCTGGATATTGAAGCGCGCGAGACGCCACGCGCAGCAACCGACATAGAAAAAGCCAATTAGCCAGCCAAGCGGAATCAGATGAGGCGCGGCATCGTTGGCAATGCCAAGCGCATGAACTCCCCACGCATAGGCAAGAAATGCGGGAGCCATCCCGAAGCTCACGATGTCCGCGAGCGAATCGAACTCTTTTCCGAACTCGCTATTGGTGCCCATGGCGCGGGCGACGCGGCCGTCGAGGGAGTCGAACACGATTGCGATGCCGATGGCACGGGCGGCGTTATCGAAGTCACCAGGCTGGCCTTCGAGGGTAGCCAGAATCGCGTAGTAGCCACAGAGGAGATTCGCCACCGTGAACATGCTGGGTAGGATGTAAATGCCGCGGCGCAACCGCTTGCGGCGCGGTTGCCGCACGGGCTCCTCTTCGGGGCCGATCGGATCTAGGCTATTGAAGTCCATCTCGCCAGAATGCTCTCACCGCCCTTCACCATTTGTCCGCGCCGAACGAGGATTTCCGTTTCCATGGGCAGCCAGATATCCACTCGAGATCCAAAACGAATCAGGCCCACTCGCTCGCCGCGGGCGATCATTTCGCCTTTTCGTTTCCAGCATAGCACGCGCCGTGCGATGGCTCCGGCGATTTGTTTGAAGACTAAAACGCCCTGTGGCGTATCAACATATATTACGTTTTGCTCGTTTTCGCTGGAGGCGCGAGCGCGAAATGCGCCATAAAAGCGTCCCGGGCGGTACGAGACTTCCGTTATGCGGCCCTCCACCGGAGCGCGCTGTACATGCACGTTCCAAATCGAAAGAAAAATGCTGATTCGGCTGCCGCCGCGGGAGTCGAGGGCCTCGCTCACGATCTCCACCACCTTGCCGTCGGCCGGCGAAACGATCGCGGCGGGATCCGCCGGAATCGCGCGCTCGGGGTCGCGGAAGAAATAAAAGATAAAGCAGCCAAGGAGAATCAATACAACGGCAGGAATCTTCCAGCCTAAAAGAAGGCACGCGACGCCAACAACGATCGGCGGAAGCGCAAATTTGTACGCATCTTTGACCATGGGGATGGAGGTTCGTGACCTCAGTGAAAACTGGGGCCAATCACCGGTTAGTAGTTACAAGACTCCTGCTGATGAGAGTGGTCTTTCGGGATGCAGATCTATTGTACGACAGAAGCGGCGTGCCTGCCCGGTCCTTAGTGGGGGAAATCGTGATGCCGGGAGACAATGAACTCCATCCGGTCTTTCAGGCGAAGCTTCAGCTTTTTCAGCATGGCCTCTTCGACCAGATCTTCGGCACTGAGGTAAGGAGATTTAACGATCTGTTCTAGTTGGGATTCACAGCGGGAATGCTCTTCGGCGAGGCTGCGAAATTCTGGATCTCTTGCCATTAGGAACTGCCGCACGTCTTGGGTGGTGACGGGCATTTGTTCCCTCCGAGGTTGGACCATCGTTCACATACGAGCAATAATTACCACAATCCGGGCGGAGAGCCAATAGGGTGAATTTTGTACGGCCACTACAACGAACTGATCAACTCGGCTGAAAGCAACCGGGCCTTCTGGGCGAGATTCTGTGCGCGCACCCAGTCGCCGCCCTTACTGGCATCGCGGGATTGTGAGACAAAACTGCGAATCTTTTCGATCAAGTCGCGCTGGGCAGCGCTCAATTGCTTGCCTCGAGTCTGGTCGAGATTCCTTTGCGTGACGGAGACGTCGTCATTAGTTTTACGCTCGAAGGTGGCTTGATCTCCGGGAGAAATCTGAGGAGAGATTTGCGGTGCCGCGTGACGCGCGGATGGCTGCGATGCCGCTTCCGCCGATTCGCTTCCCGGCTTTTGCGGTGCTGCAGGCGCAGCGGCGACAATCTCAACTGGGGACGCAGACGAGCTGGCGACTGCGGGAGGTGGAGGGGTAGGGGTCTCAGGCGGCGTTGCGTTGGTATCGGGGGCGATATTCATAGGCCGCTCCGCGCTAGGCGGCAGCGGTGCGGTTGCGGGACTGGCAGCCCTCACCCGCTCTTGGGAACAGCCGGCGGTCAACAGAAAAAGGCCAGCGAGGAAAGCAATGAAGCTAGCGCGGGCGCTCAATCGATTAGTCATTCATCGATTCCCGGTCGCGAATGGTTGGCTAAAGTCCCGCACCTTCGGCACGGATTCGTCGGCAACCCGCGTCAGGGGCAGTTCCACGCGGAATGTAGTGCCGCGGCCCGTTTCCGATTCGAATTCTATCTGTCCATTGTGCAATTGTATGAATCGAAACGTATTCGCGAGGCCGATTCCGGTGCCGCCCGGCCGTGTCGAAAAAAAGAGCTGGAAGATTTTCTTCTGGTCTTCGGGAGGGATTCCCTTTCCCGAGTCACATATTTCGATGGTAGCAAGATTCCCCGTGCGCCGCAGATTGACGGCAAGCGTGCCGTCTGGATCCGTAAAATCGCAGGCATTCAGCACAAGGTTCAGAATCGCCTGGTGAATGAGCTGGCGGTCGACGAGTATGAACAGGGGATTGGAGGGCCGTTCAGCGCTCAGGATGAGTCCGGCGCGCTTGATCGAAGGCCTCGCAGCGTCGAGAACTTCATCGAGAAGATCGCGAGCATCTGTTTCCTGGAGATTCAGCTCCACCGGTTTCGTGAAATTCAGGAACGTTTTCACGGCGCGGTCCAGACGGTCAATTTCGCTATCGAGCATTTTGACGGCCTGCTGGGGTTCAGGATCCACCGGCATGTTGGCTTTTAATATTTCGAGCCAGAGGCGCATGGAATTCAGCGGATTCTTGACTTCATGCGCGACACCAGCCGTCACGCGGCCCAGCGCCGCCAGCCGCTCGGAGACCTGAAGCTGACTGCCGATGCGCTCGAGAGACTCGACGTCGCGCAGGGTGATCAGCGTGCCCATTTGCACGCCTTGCTCGCGAATAACCTGTGCGCTTACTCCGATGCGCCGGGAGTGCGCGCCGTTCTCCATCGTTATCTCTTTGCCTTCGGTGGGCTCGATCCGGTTTCCTTCGATGTTCAAACCTTCGCGAAAGGGATGACCCGCCGGGAAAATCTCGGCCAACTGGGCGCCTCGGAGTTCATTGGAGCGCACGCCCAGGAATTTTTCAACTGACGGACTCACTAAGACGGCACGTCCTTCGGCATTGAAAAGGAGCAGGCCGTCCTCGAGGCCGCTCATTACCTGGTCGAGATTTTCGCGCAGCGCGCTGA
The DNA here is from genome assembly GCA_036520875.1 of Candidatus Acidiferrales bacterium. Taxonomy (GTDB): domain Bacteria; phylum Acidobacteriota; class Terriglobia; order Acidiferrales; family UBA7541; genus Palsa-295. Next base: position 15,951 of record DATDIT010000133.1, on the reverse strand, counting down.
AAATTTCGCGCACGTCGCGCAATTGCTTTCCGATTCCGACGATCTTGGTGCTTACGATTCCGAATTCGTCGCCCTGCTCGACGACGGGTTCTGGATCAAACTGACCCGCCGAGATGCGGTCCAGCTGAACCGAAATGCGCTCGATGGGAGCCAATGCGATGGTGCTCACGAGCAAAGCGAGGACCGTGGATACCAAGACCGAACCAAGTCCCCAATAGACAGCCGAAAGCAGCCCCGGCAAAACCTGTCCCCGGATAAGAGTAGAGGAAAGGCCGATACGAATGTCGCCAAAGGGCTGTGTCCCCACTTGGAAGGGTAGGGAAGATTCGAACGTCTGAGGGGGCCCGTAGAGTTCGCCCATCTGCCGGAAAAAACCGGCGCGCACCAAGGAATTGATCGGGGGCCGCTTCGCTACTGTTTGATCGCGAAGGGACGCATCGCTGGAGATTAGGGCGACGCCATTGGCGTCGGTGATCGTGATTTCGTAAATTGTGGGGGAAATTCCAACATCGGATTCGATCAGCGAGTTGAGCATACTGCTGCTGTCAAACGCACGGCGGACATACATGCGTAAATCGGCCGCGTCTGGCGACGCGGGACTCTCGCCACGTTCAGCAGCTTCTTTGAGCGCGTTGCCACAAGCGTCGTAAACCTGTTGACCAATGAAGGCAGCGGTGTCACTTGCCTGGTGCATGGTCTGGCGCGTAAGACGCGCGATGTAAAGCGCCGACACCACGGCAACAACGGCGAGCACTAGCAGGGAGATCGCCAGGGTGAATTTAGTTTTCAGGCTGAGACGCATTATTCCGCCCCGCCTCGTATTCTTTGAGCTTGTTGTGAAGCGTTTTCAGACTGATTCCAAGCAGCTCCGCGGCCCTCGTTTTGTTCTGGCTGGTGGCCGTAAGGGTCTGCAGGATTAGTTCGCGCTCGGCATCATCCACGGTGGTTCCAACTGGAAAGCGAAGGCCGCCCAATCCAGGGGCACCCACGGCGGGAGCATGGCCGAAGTCCGGCGGAAGATGCTGGCGGCCAATGGTACCGCGGTCCGAGGCGATCACCGCGCGCTCCAAGACGTTGCGCAGTTCGCGGACGTTTCCAGGCCACGGATAGGAGCGAAAAAGATCCATGGCATCCGTGCCGACGCCGGAGACGCGCTTGCCGTGCTTTGCGGATATTTCGACGAGCAGGTGATCGACCAAGACCTGCAAGTCCTCTTTATGCTCGCGCAGCGGAGGCAGATGAATGTGAAAAACATTGAGACGAAAATATAGATCCTGCCGCAAATGACCGCTCGATACGGCCTGCTCAGGATTCTTGTTGGTCGCGGCGAGAACGCGGACGTCTACCGGCGTTTCAACCTTGCTGCCCAAACGGCGTACTTTGTGATCCTCGAGGACCCGGAGCAATTTTGCTTGGGTGGGCGCCGGCATTTCCCCTATCTCATCAAGCAAAAGAGTGCCTCCGTGGGCCAGTTCAAAGCAGCCGATACGGCGCTCGGCCGCGCCTGTGAACGATCCTTTCTCGTGACCAAAAATCTCGCTCTCCATAAGCGACTCCGGGATAGCCGAACAATTGATGGCCACAAACGGGCGCATTGCGCGCGGGGAGAGCATGTGAATTGAGCGGGCGACGATCTCCTTTCCCGATCCGGTTTCTCCGGTAATCAGCACGGACGCCGTGGAAGGCGCGGCCATTTCCACCTGGCGCATCAATTCTTGCATCACGTTCGAGGCACCCACCATCGCGCCGAGTTTTCCAGCACCCCGCAGGTCGCGCCTGAGGGCCGCCACAGCCTGCTGATCGCGCGCGCGGCCCAGCGCACGGTCAAGTAGAGCCCGCAAAATATGCGGCTTCAATGGCTTCTCGATGTACCAGAAGGCACCCGCCTCGATGGATTGCACTACGCGTTCATCGCTGCCACGGCCAGTAATAATCACGACCGGAACTCGGAGAATTTCGTCGCCCAGATGACGGAGGAACTCGAGTCCGTTCATGCCCGGAAGCTCGACATCGGCAATGATGACTTGGGGACTGAACTCCGCGTACTTGGCGAGAGCCTCTTCGCCACTGGGCACACCCAGCACCTCGCAGTCCCATTTGCGGAGCAGGGCTTCGTATCCTTTGCGCGCGTTATCTTCGTCTTCGACGATCAGAATGCGCTGGAGAGATGCATTGTCGGCAGCCATCTACAATCTGAATCTACCAGCAGTTTCCCGATATTCCAAGGGACGGCGAGGCAATGCGCCTCACTGAAGCCCGCATGCGGCAACAACTCTACCGAATCAATTTTGAGCTAAATAAAGTGAACGCTCGAGGGTGATCTCGAGCTTCGTTCCTTTTTCGAGGGCCAGTTCCTGGCCCAGCCCGGAGGTAACCATAAAGGCGGTCACCGCGCCCATCGCGGCTCCCGTCGCTGCGTCCTTGTTGTTATGCGCCGCCACACCGGGTGCGGCGCCCGCTAAAGCTCCAGCGGCGGCAGCTTCGTAAGCAGTCCGGCGCGGCTCCGAGTTGCCCTCAATGTCGCCCTCACGGGCAAAATTGACGCGAACCGATTGAACTCCTGGCACGTCGTCTATAGCGGCAACCAGCGGAGCACGTCCGCTCCGCAGCTGGAGGTCATCGAACGTGAGCCACATGCGGGCGCGGCCCGTCCGATGCGCGGCTTCAACCTTGTCCACATGGCCACGCACCTGCGCGCCTGGAGGCAGAACGCTTCCATCGGTTATGGTGAGGGGTTCCAGGGTCCGCGCGCTGAAACGATCGCCCGCCTTCGCGGTCTTGGTGCTGAGCGAGTCCTGCAGGCCAATTAGAAGTCTCGTGCCGCTAGCGATCTCGAGAGGGGCCCCGGCCTGCGCCGCGTCGGCTAAGGAATAGGCGCTGAGCGCGCACGATCCCACCGCCAGCGCTACGTAGAAAAGACCTGCAGCTCCTGCAATTGCGATCGTCCGTTTCATAATCTGCCTCGCTTCAGTTGTTGGGAATCCTGTGAGTAGGGACCAGAATGGGAATCACCGATTCGCGGTGAACTCGATATGGCCCCGCCACCGTCAGATGTAGCTTGTGAGGCGAGGGTTGGTCGTGAGTTGGCGATACTCTGCAAAACTCGGCTTTCCATTCCGTTTCGGGCCCCGACCGGTTCCCGAAATGGCAAACGGGGTGATCTAAGGGACTTACAATAAGCAGTAGTCTTACGGTCTTGTGTTTTTTCCCATCCTGGAACTACAGTCTAGTTGGCAATCGTCGCCGAACAACTTAACACCTTTGGATTCAGTGTGCTGAGCCACGAACACTGGCTCTTGCCATGCATCATTCTGCAACAACCTGATTGAGACCGACTTGGGAGGGAACCGATGTCTGGAACCGGAACGGAGACTGCTCTTGCGGCGCGACGGCCAACGGCGGCAACCGTATTGATCATCGACGACGAGGATGCCACAAGGACCTTGTGCCGCGATGTTGTCGGAGAGTCAGGCCTGCGCACACGCATCGCCTCAACGACCGAGCAGGCCCTCGAAATTCTCGAACAGTGGCCGATAGACGTGATCATAACTGATCTGCGCGTTCCAGAGCTTGGGGGAATCGAGCTTTTAAAGCGCGTCCGCGAATCTCACCCGCATATTGCCGTAATCGTGTTGACTCAATACGGCACCATCGAAAGCGCGGTGGAGGCGACGCGCATGGGAGCGGCCGACTATGTGACCAAGCCTTTTCACGTTCCGGAACTGCGCACCAAGCTAGACCGTGTGTTGCATTCCCTTGAAGTTGATCAGGAAAATCGCGTTTTGCGCGAGCAGCTGCGCAGCCGGCCGGGATTCGGAGGCTTGATTGGCGTTTCTCCGAAAATGCAGCGGGTCTACCGGCTGGTCGAAAAAGTGAGCCAGCACAAATATCCCGTTCTGATTCTTGGCGAGAGCGGCACGGGAAAGGAGCTGGTGGCTCGCTCGATCCACTTTTCCGGACCGCGGCGCAACGAGCCCTTTGTGCCAGTAGACTGTTCCGCCCTGGTCCCCACACTAATCGAATCCGAACTCTTCGGGTATGTGAAGGGCGCTTTCACGGGCGCCACACACTCCAAAGTGGGCCTGATGGAATCTGCTGCAGGAGGAACACTTTTTCTGGACGAGATCGGCGATCTCCCCGTGGACTTGCAGGCCAAGCTGTTGCGCGCTTTACAGGAAAGAGAGGTAAAGCCGGTAGGTTCGACCGATCGCATTTCGATTTCGACACGCATCATAGCCGCTACGAACCGCGACCTCGAGGCCGCCGTTCGGCAAAGCCACTTCCGGCAGGATCTTTTTTTCCGGCTGAATGTTGTGCAGATTAAGATGCCGCCGCTTCGCGAGCGAAAGAGCGACATTCCCATTCTAGTGAATTCGTTTCTTGAGAAATTTTGCGATTCAAAGGGAGACATGCGCTCCATTTCAGAAGATGCGATGGCGCGACTGCTGGCCTACGACTGGCCGGGCAACGTCCGAGAACTCGAAAATGCCATCGAGCGGGCCGTGGCTCTGGGTTCCGGCCCGCTCTTGCATGTGGGCGATCTTCCTTCGAATTTGCAACATGGTACGGGCGAACGGATGCCTGGGAGCGACGAAGTGCTGCCACTCGAGGAACTCGAGCGCCGAGCCATCTTGCGCGCCCTGCAGGAGGCCGCAGGGGACAAACTGGCGGCGGCGCGTCTGTTAGGCATTGGCAAAACCACGCTATATCGAAAACTCAAGCAGTATGAAACCGAGGTGCACTCCCATTCGAACTGAACACCGGTTTCAGAGCCACGGCTGAACCGCCCCTGAAGTTCGGATATTAGACCTGGTCAATATTCCTACAGAGGGAACCCTCACGGCATTTTGTATCGAAGTGGGAAGCCTCGCAATCGGTTCCTGCCCCCTTGGCGTGTTAACTCGCTGAAACGCAGAAAGTTAAAAAGAGGGTCGCGCTTGGTAATTGTTATGCACTGCCCGCGGTGTGCACCGACAAATCAATTGCGCGCGGAGCGGTCATTGGATGCGGGCGGCTCGCCGTGCCTTGGAATACGGAATCGCCGTCGCACTCGCTGTGCTTTCCGGTTATTGCATTGTCCAGGGACGCTGGTAACCAAACCGATGCCTCAGGCGGAAAAGCTTGCTGTTTGGCCTATGACGGATACCGTTCACATCTCCCGGAAAGCTACTGCGCATTCGAACGCGGTTGAACCAGCGGAACCCTATCGCGGCGATTCAATCTTCGATGCGGTATTTGACTCGAGCCGTGAAGCGCTGGTGGTGTTGGATTCGGCCGGAGCCATTCACAAAGCGAACGGGCGCGCGCGCGAATTGCTTCGTCTAAAGGAAACGGAACGCCGCGCAGAACTCGACAATCTTCTGTCGGGCTCCCTCACCGCGCAAATGAAGTCCTTCTGGGCGCAGCCGTCGCGTTTCTCAGAAATGCAGAGCTTCGACACATCGCTTGCGAGCGGCTTTCCCATCCGCATCACACTGCGCGCAATCCTGCCGGGCTCGCATCATCTGCTCCTTTGCATGGAAGAAGGCTCAGTGGTGCAGCGCGCAGAGGCCAAGTCGCGCCATTTGGAGGCCGAACTGCGCAGCCTTCTCGATGCGCTTGCCGTGGGTGTAATCCTGCTCGATCCGTCTGGCCGAATCCGGTTTTCAAACGCAAAGTTCGGGCAGCTCTTTGGGTTCAGCGAGCGCGAGCTGAGAAAACTGGAAAACTTTGATTCACTCCACGAGCTTCTGGGAGAACACTTTCGCGATACGAACTCCTTTCTGGCGCCGTGGAATTCCTTTGCAAACGGACGAGGTGAGCCAAGTCACGATGAACTTGAGCTGAGCCGTCCGACGCGGCGAGTAATCGAGCGGTATTCGCGGCCCGTCCTCGACGCCGATGGTTCGGCTATTGGATGGTGCGAAACCTATTCAGATGTGACGGGCGAACGCCAGATCCAGTCAAAAATGCTTCAGACCGAAAAGATGGCGGCCGTGGGGCAGCTCGTCTCTGGGATCGCCCACGAACTCAACAATCCCCTGACCGCCATCATGGGTTACGCGCAATTGCTGCTAGGTCATGGGCTCGCGGCGGCACAGCTTTCGGAAGCAAAAAAAGTTTATCAGGAGGCTGAGCGGGCCCGGCGCATCGTCAAAAACCTGCTTTACTTTGCACGCGAAAGCAAGCCCGAGCGGATGCGGGTCGATATTAATGAGATCGTAGAGCGCACTTTGGCGCTGCGGAGCTATGAGCTAAGAGTGGAAAATATCGCGGTCGCTAGCGAGCTGGCTGACAACCTGCCGCAAACGCTGGCTGATCCATATCAGCTTCAACAGGTGGTGCTGAATCTGGTAATCAATGCCGAGCAGGCATTGCTCGAGGGTCGGGGAGTAGGTCACATCCAGATTCGAACCAGCGTAATGGCACATCGCGCGGGTCAACCCGCCGGCCAGCGGATTCTGATCGAAATTTGCGATGACGGCCCGGGCATCCGCCACGAAATTGCATCCCGTGTTTTCGATCCTTTCTTCACAACCAAGCCTGCCGGCGTCGGAACCGGCCTCGGACTGTCCATTGTCTATGGAATCGTTCATCAGCATGGAGGAGAAGTTACCTTTGAAAATCAGCTGGTTGGGGGAGTGAAATTCCTAGTGGAATTGCCGGTAGTCGCAGTCCCCTCATGGCATCGCGCGCCGGCTCGCGCCGAGCACCTCGGCAGATCCGGAAAATTGAGGACGGGCCGAATTCTAATTGTTGAAGACGAGCCCACTGTGGCGCAATTGATGGTGGACGTGTTGCGGGAAGAGGGCCATGACGCCGAGGCAGCGCTCGATAGTCAGGAAGGTCTCACCCGGATTTCGCGCAATCACTACGACCTTGTGATCTGCGACTTGCGCATGCCGCGCTTGGACGGACCAGCGTTCTACGACGCACTGGTGCGTGCCGGGAGTCCCATCCGAAACCGGATTCTTTTTACCACCGGCGACACGCTGGCGCCGCGCACCGTGGATTTTGTCGAACCTAAGGGCTTGCCTTTTCTCGCCAAGCCTTTTCTGGTGGAGGAATTGAAACTCGCAGTGAACGGTTTGCTGAGCGGCGCAGGAAGAGCCCGAGAAGCCGGATTGGAGCGAAAACCGGGGCGGCCGCGACGGAAGACTCAAAAGACAACCCTATGAGCGTAGTCGACTCAGCCGCAACAAAAGCATTGGGCTTCGCCGAACCCACGGCGCTCTTAGGGTTCATCGACGAGGTGATCGCGCGGCGCCTGGCGAATGAGATGGAGCGCATGGCCGGCGCCGGTTCGCCAGCCATCGCGTCGAGCCTGCTACAGTTGCGCCTGCTAGTGGCGCGGGTCACGCCTAGGGTGATTCTTGTGGATCACGAGTTGTTGCAAGGCGCCTCTATTGCTGAGCCTCTCCGCCAGCTTGCCGCTAAGGCGCCTGTGATTCTGCTGGCCCCGCCGGAAAGACAAGCAGAAGTTGCCAGATTGGTGGCCGGCGGCGAAGTCGAATTCGTAGCGCGCGCGGGAGATTTCGTGCCATTGGCAATCGGTCTGATTGAGAGAAGATTGCGATGGGCGGCGATGGCAAATTCAGCAGTGGGGCCGCCGTGGGCCGAACTCCCCGGCGATATCGGCGCAATTTTTCGACATGAGATCAATAATCCTCTAACCGGCATTCTGGGGAATGCGGAGCTGCTTCTGGCCCACCGCGACCGCTTTTCGGCGGTCGACACGCAAAGGCTGCAAACCGTGGTTGATCTCGCCGTCCGCTTGCGCGAAACAACCCGTCGGCTCAGCAATGCATGGGAGAGCCATCCTCGCTCCCTGAAATCCGCGTAGTTGACCGATGAAGATCGCTGTAACTGTCGCGTGGAGACAAGGCGTGCGATTTTTTTGACCGTTCGCAACAGTATCAGTTTGATGATGCGGTTTTGGGAGGTTCGTAAAACTCGACGAATTCACCGACGTCCGGGTCTCGGAAAAGCGCGACGCGGTAACCACCTTTCATCTCGGCGATTCCATCGGACACCATCGTAATGCCTGCGCCTTTCAGTCGGGCGACAAACGAGTCGATATTTTTTACTTCGAATCCCACGTAGTTCACGCCGATGTCGGTGATGCTGTACGGTTCAACCGCCTTTTTGCGATTCTCGTATTCAACGAGTTCGAAGCGCATCCTCGCGTCGCGGTCGGCCGCCAAGGGAAAAGTTCCATTCACGATGCGAAGGATATTGCCGTGACCGCCCACGGCGGAATCCATGAAATCGCCGCTGAGCCACTGTGAGCCGGTCGTGGGCAATCGTTCACCAAGCAGGCCTCCGTAAAAAGCCATAGCCTTTTCCCGGTCCAGAATTACCAGGCCGATATGATTGAACCCCGGAGGATCGGCCGGTCTGGCGGGACGATCGCCCATGGCGGGCACAGCAGGGCGCTGCTCCGACACCTCGACGTCCATGCCGTCAGGATCAGTGATGTAAGCGATGGTGCCTTTCGTCGAACCGGGCGCCGCGATCAATTGGTTGTCCCAGGTGCGGGACCACAGCATGTTGGCGGCCTTCAATTTGGACCACAATTCGTCGGCATCAGGAATCGTGAGATCGATGTGCGTCGCTCCTGGTGTCCAGGCAGGCTTTCCACCCATCACATTTCGGCGCTTGATTCCCTTAAATTCGCGCAAGTAGAGAGTGAACGGCTTTTGTTCGCCCATGTTGGTATTGATGGTCAGCTTCGCCATTCGGGATTGCACGCCGTCTTTGAGGCCGTGAATGCGATTCATCACAGCGTCGTTTCGCCACGATTTGTCGACACCCGGAACTTCGGTAAATCCCAGCAATTTATAGAAAGCGACCGATTTGTCGAGATCCGAAACATTGCGACCGTCAAATTCAACGCCCACGACCTGGCCTTCGTTGGGAGTCAAGAACTGGGGCGCGGCGTGAGACGGCTGCCAGAAAGCGGCGCCGGCAAGCGCTAGCAGCAATACGGAAGCGGCGGAGCCAATACTGAAAACGTACAGCGAACGAGATCGCGGCGTGCCCATGTTTCCCCCTGCAATGAGCCAGACTCGAATGCGCACGACAGCGGTTCGGCCTGGCTAAACGGCTTAGCGACGAATGTGTAACATGTTTTTGAACTGAGTGTCCAGCCGCTTAGTTACTGGTTATGTGGGCTCCGTGGATTTCGCAGCGGCTTATGGGCCGGGGACGAGGACCCGCCTGGCGGCTGCAATTTCCACGTTGTGCTGCTCTGATCGGACGCGGAAGGCGCGAAGCTCTCCCTTTTTCTTTGGGCTTCGATCCGCTGTGAAAGTCAGAAAATATTGGTTGTGCAGAACCATGTCCAGTTGATTCAGGAAGGGCGTAAACGAGATAGGAGTATTCAGTCCCTGGAAGAATGCCTGGCCGCCTGTGGCGTCCGCCATCTCTGCGAGATTGCTCTGCCCGTAATTCTGGCGGAAAAGATTGTGGGCGACATAGTCGGCGCCTTGTGCATAAAGCGTGTGAATCACGATGCCCGCTTTCTGGGCTCGCTCGATCGTGGAAGTCACGTCAGGGCTTGCCGGATCGCCGCGGTAGCGATCGATTCCATCTGCAATCACGAGAAATTCGCGGCGCCCGTCGGTCGCAGGCCAATGGGACATGAAATCCATCATCGAAATGTAAATGCTGACGGGCGAGGCGCCCAGCCCAAGAGTCAGGCGAACCTTTTGTGCCACGGCTTCATGGTTCGTGCTGAAATCCGCAGCGGCTCGCGCCATGCCGTTATCCGCATAGAACACACCGACCTGAGTGGTTTTTGGCAAGGATTCAATGAACTTGCGCAACTCGGAGAGTTGAGTGTCAATCCTGGAAAGATCGTCTATGAGAATGGCCAGCTGGAGCGCGGAGTGGTCGCCTTGCGCTGGTTCCAATGCGGAGACATCTTGCCGTTGCATGCCAGAATAAACCATTACATCCGACTTGGCGATCGCGGGCGGCGCGGAGTAATTGGGAGCCAGCACAGTGACGACAGTGGTTACCGGAACTTTCGAGGAACCCGATTGCTGCGACTGAGCCTCGGCAGGCGAGGCGGCGAGAAGCAGGAAACCAAAGAGCAGGGAGCTTGCGAGTTGTCTGATGAGCTTGGTCATAAAGCATCCTCTGATAAAGAGATGCGCCGAAAACGCGAAAGGGTTTTAACGCGATTTTGTTTGAATGTGGCGCAATGATGTGCGGCTCGAGTTGAAGAAGCCAAGTTGCATGCCGGTTTGGCAAGAGGTAAGCTTCCGCCCGTTATTATGCGCGAGGGTATGGACGTCGGCAATTGAAACGACACTTTAGGATTGGAGAATCCGCGATGCGACTGCGATTACCGGCGGCAATGTTACTACTCTGCTTTACGATGGCCGCGATGGGGCTTACCACGGCGGCACGACACACCCGTGCTGCGAACGACTCGCAGGACAAGGATCGCGCCGCTATCACACAGGCAGTGCAGAATTATATGGACATGTGGAACAAACATGACGTGCACGCCGTGGCGATGACGTATACGGAAGATTGCGACTTTGTGAACAACTTCGGAGATTTGACACACGGCCGCACGGGAATGGAAGCGGTGTTTGGACCATTTATGACCGGAGTTTACAGCGAGACGCATCAGACGGGCCAAATCCGCAGCATCCGGTTTCTGAAACCTGACGTAGCGGCAGTGGACGTGGACTGGCAAATGACCGGCGCGAAGAATCAAGACGGAACAGCACGGCCCACCCGCAAGGGCCTTCATAGTTTGATAATGACCAGGCAAAGCGACGGCTCGTGGCTCATCGCCGTGATGCACGTTCACGAATTCACGAACACGCCACGGCTCGCGACTCCACCAGCAGCGCGCCAACAATAGTCGCAACGCTTGAACCGATTGGCCTGGCGGGAAGAACCAGTTGGCTCTGCCGAACCCTCAGCAAACCATTATATCTTCCGCCAACTCTAATGCTGTTGACCGCATCAGAGTTTCACCAATCACCCACGCCAACTATTCCCTATGAATCGCATCAACATAACCGAGGTTCACGAGCAGGTGTGGTTTCCCAAGAATCTTCGGGATCATGTTACGGATGCGCTGCAATCCATCTTGAATCTTGGCAACGTCTACAGGCCGATTGCGAACCGTCTCGCAGAAGCCATCAAGGCTGCTGAAGCCGATCGAGTGGTCGACCTCTGTTCGGGCGCGGGCGGCCCCTGGACATGGTTGAATCGAACAATTGCCGATCAGACGTCCTCCAAGATTAGGGTCTGCCTGACGGACAAATATCCGAATCTTGCGGCCTTCAAAAACGCGCAGCACGAATCGGGCGGTGCGATCACCTATTCCGCTGAGCCGGTGGATGCGGCAAAGATTCCCGCACAAATTTCCGGATTTCGCACAATTTTTAGTTCCTTCCACCACTTTCGTCCGAAAGAGGCGGCTGACGTTCTTCAAAATGCGATAGACAACCGGCAGGGAATCGGAATTTTTGAGGCGGCAGCACGGAGGCCGCTAAATATTCTTGCGACGTTCCTAGCGCCGATTGCGGCGGTCCTGGTAACGCCCTTCATGCGGCCTTTTAGGTGGTCGCGGCTTTTTTGGACTTACCTCATACCGGTAGTCCCCGTCGTGTTGTTAGTTGATGGCATCCTCTCTTGCCTGCGCGCATATTCGCCAGCCGAACTTTTACAACTCGTCTCATCTCTGAACGGCGAGAGCTACAAGTGGCAGATCGGAGAAGCCACGGTGGGGATCGTTCGTGTGACCTACGTGCTGGGGTATCCAGAAGTTCCAGCGCCTTCGATCAACAATCATCTCCCGGAAAACAGCGTCAAGGGCGGCATTCCCAGCACAAGCTCCACGGGCAGACGAACCGCGGATGTCCTTATCGCGGGAGGGGGGATAGCCGGCTCGTCCTTGGCCATTATGCTCGGACGGAATGGCTTTGCCGTTGAGTTGTTCGAGCGCGCTGAGTTCCCGAGAGAAAAGCCATGCGGCGAAGGACTCATGCCGGGGGGGGTGGCCGTTTTGGATCGCTTGAAGGTGACTGATTCCGTGGGCGGTACTCGCTTTAAAGGTGTCCGATATCATTTTAACGGTCGCACCGTGGAAGGAAACTTTCCGAGACGAGCAGGATTCGGCCAGACGGGAATCGGACAGCGTCGCAAAGTGCTGGACCATGTCCTCTATTCGGAGGCGGCTGCAACTCCCGGGGTCCGCATTCGCACCGGATGCCGAGTCGAAGGGCCAGTTATCGAGAACGGACGTGTTGTGGGGTTAATCGTGGAAGGGAAGCGAGTGCTCGCGCCGCTCGTGGTCGGGGCTGATGGCATGCACTCGGTGATACGGCAAAAGTTGAGGCTCAGCTGTCCCCTGAGCCGCGGCCGATTTGGGATTCGGGCCCACTTCCGCCTGTCGGAAAAGAGGGCGCAGTGCGATCGGGTAGAAATCTTTGTGGGCGAGGGAAAAGAGATCTACGTTACTCCGCTCCCGGACCACGAAATAAATGTGGTCGCCCTGGGAGAAGTGGGCGCGAATCGAGAGCAAACGAAAACCAACTTGCTTGACCGTTGCGACGCATTTCCAGAACTGGCCTCACTGCTGGAAGGCGCGAGGCAGGTGAGCGCGACGATCGGGGCATCGCCGCTTACGGGACGCGCGATTGCGGGCGTGGCGCCCGGGGTAGTTTTGGTTGGCGACGCGGCAGGATTCGTCGATCCTGTAACCGGCGGAGGGATGACTCAAGCGTTGATGGCCGCCGAGCTCTTGGCGGGTTACATTGCTGACAACGAACTCGGCGAGGATGATTGGCTGTGGTCGTTCGAACGCGAGCGGCGAAAAATGCTTTGCGGATACGTGTTACTGACGCAGGCGATCCTACGGTTGTCTGACAAACCTCGGCTAACCGACGTAGTTTTGAGGTTGCTAGCGCGCTGGCCAGCTCTGCTATCACATGGTCTGGCGGTTTCGGCAGGCACCAAGCCATTGTTGGGCTAATTCAAGCTGCCCTTACAAATCCAAATGAATGCGGAATTCGTTGACAAGCAATTTTCATCCGCGCCCGATGAAGGGCATCTTGGTGGCCATGACGGTCATAAACTGGACATTGGCGTCGAGGGGAAGGGACGCCATGTACACTACGGCGCGAGCTACGTCCGCGGGATCCATGGTGGGCTCAACTGCGACCGTACCGTTTGACTGGGGAACCCCTTTCTTCATTCTTTCTGCCATGTGAGTCGAAGCATTTCCGATGTCGATTTGACCGCAGGCGATGTCGTATTTTCTGCCGTCGAGAGATGTCGCTTTGGTGAGACCGGTGACTCCATGCTTGGATGCGGTATAGGGAGCGGAATTCGGGCGCGGCGCGTGCGCAGAAATTGACCCGTTGTTGATGATGCGACCGCCGCGCGGCTCCTGGCTCTTCATGATTTTGAAAGCTTCCTGCGTGCAAAGGAAAGTTCCGGTGAGGTTCGTATCGACGATGGACTTCCACTTTTCGTAAGTTAAGTCCTCGAGCGGGATGGCGGGACCAGAGATGCCGGCGTTGTTGAATAGCAGATCGAGACGGCCGAAGGCGTTCTTTGTTTTCGCGAAAAGATCACGCACGGCAGTTGGGTCGTTGATGTCAGCAGGAACGACGAGAGCTTGCGAATTGACCTGCCTCAATTCAAGCGCCGTGGTTTCCAAGGCCTCCTTGCGCCGACCAGCAAGGACTACCGAGTAGCCATTCTGAGCCAGAGCGACTGCCACGCTCTTGCCTATCCCGCTGCCTGCGCCGGTGACGATGGCGATCTTTGACGACCGGTGGGGCGATGAGTGCATTAATTTCCTCCGCTGAAAGAGACAAACCCTAGCGGCCCCTAGTTTGCCGAGGACTCCGACATTTGACCATACCCGATCACAGATTTTTACCGCAGGCGCCGATTCGTAGGCTGTAGAAGCGACATGATCAGCGCCGCTGAAGATAGAGTTGCTGGTCTCATGGATTCGCTGATGATAAAATCACGCCCATTGGGCCTGTAGCTCAGGTGGCTAGAGCGCACCCCTGATAAGGGTGAGGTCGGTAGTTCAAGTCTACCCAGGCCCACCAAATTCCCAATAAAAACGAGGGTTTCGAGGATGCCGTTGCGTCTGGACCCCAAAATTGTCATCGAATTGTCATCGACTCTTGCCTAAGGCTCCCTAACGATGCCTATTCGTTCGCTGCCTTGGCTTGGCGGGAGTTGTACTGTCCAACGCGGATGAGAGCGTCTTTACGGTCGGCTGCATCCGTGATGTTGTATCGCTCGAAAACGCTTTCGGTTCGGTGTCCCGTGATCGACATCGCGGTCCCCCGGTCCACACCGGCCCGGATTAAATTTCGAGCCGCACTGCGACGGAAGTCATGGAGTTGAAGCCCGCGATATACCCGAGTCTTCGAGTTGTATACGCCAAAGCCCGATGCGGCGCACGCCTTGTACCAGGAATAGCGGAGGTCTCGAACATCGAAGACGGGTTTTGATTCGTCTCGGAAAATCTTCTTCAGTGTCGTAGCGACTTCAGCCAAGGGACCTGCCAGTGGAAGCGTCAGCGGCTCCCCAGTCTTCGTGATCTCACCAGGGAGTTCGATCTCCGAGTAGTCGCGTGCAACCATGTTCCAAGTGATTTTCTTGGTCGCACCGATTCGGCATCCTGTGGCGTAGGAGAACTTCACGACAGGCTGCAGACGTTTGGGAATATGTTTCAACAGCGTGACGAACTGATCGGGAGCAAGAAAGCCTTTGCGAGGTTTCGAGTCGGCGGGCATCGGGAAGTACGGGACATCGCTATGTCGGATTTTTCCTTCACGCTTTGCCTGATTGAACATTGCGCGAAGGTCTACGAGGATGCGTCGGATGCTCGGGTCTGACAGGCCCTGCTCGCGTTTTCGTTTGATAAAGCGGCGAATGGCGTCGGTGTCGATTTCCAACACAGACATCTCAGCGAAAAAATCATCCAAGTGGTTGATGTTGGATTTTGCCGAAGAGAAAGTGGCGTCGGTGTGCTCTTCGACAAATGCGTCACGAATTTTTTCGTATCGGAGGATTTTGACATCCTGGGCTGGTTTGATGCCGAGGCCGCGCTCACCCAAGCGTTGCTGAAGCAGGCGCTCCGCAACTTCCTTCACATGGCTGCCGACCGCTTCTTGAATTTGGCGACCATCTGAAGCGTAGTATCGGATGTAGAAATTTTTCGTTCCAGGTCGGCGAATGATGCTGCCTTGTCCTCGGTTTCGCATCGGGCGCTCCTCCGCCTTTCGAGGGGATGGACCTCGTGAGTTGAGCCGATATTATCATCGAAAAAGGGTGTGCGTCAACGAGAATCGTCTAACCTACTCAAAAGAAGCCTCAAAGATAGTAATTGACAGGTCTATGGTTTCGGTAGTACTTTGTTATCGGTTCTGTAATCGCTAGCGGCGTCAATGGGGACAGGTGAAGTTCAATCCTGGCGAATACCCGAAGCGAGAACCACCTTCTGAAAGGCACAGTCCAAAGGTAGTACCCTCGTGGACTGTTTTCTCCCGATGTCAAAAAAGAGCCGTCGTGTATCTCAGCAACCTGCTGTTGTAGTTCCGCCGAACCCAAACGCTCTATCATTTAGTTTGAAGCAAGCGGCCATCGTGACAGGCATAGCTCTCTGGGCAATTCGTTCCGCTATCTGGGCGAAACAACTTCGTGCCCACGTCGTCGGCAAACGCCAGGTTGTCCTCCGCAATGATTTGGAAAAATGGCTTGCATCCCTTCCGACTTATGGGAGAGCAGCGTGACCGCTCGGCGAAGCACCAAGCCACGACCATACGTGTGATTTCTGCGGAGCGCCTACTCCCGTCGATGGACGAGTCCTGAAGGTTCGGTTCTCGTCGTCTGGAACGTAGTCCGCTTCATAAATCGCAGACTAGGGGCGTCATGAGCGCCGCATAAAATGTTCGTCCTGACCGAGAAAATCGG
>DATDIT010000132.1:0-11488 GCA_036520875.1 Candidatus Acidiferrales bacterium | reverse complement strand
CCGCTTGACGCCATCTCGGAATTCAACCTGGAGCAGAATCCGAAGTCAGAATACGGCTGGCTATCGGGCGAAGTGATCAACGTAGGGATCAAGACCGGCACGAATAGCGTGCATGGAAGCGCATACGCGTTCGGGCGCGATGGCGCCTGGGACGCGCGCAACTTTTTCAATCGCAAGCCGCAACCAATGCCGAGTGTCTCGTTAGAGAACTGGGGAGCTAGTGTGGGAGGTCCCATCATGAAGAATAAGCTCTTCTTTTTTGGCGCCTTCGAAGAGCGTCGCGATAGTATTGCAAACTCGTTCGGCGAGGGTATTCCGGAGACCATTTCGCAGGCCACAGCCGCGAATCCCGCAGGGGATCCAACTAACAGCATCCCAGATGCCGAGGCGGCGCTAAATTCGATGGGTATTCCGATCAGCGCAGCCAGCGTGAAGCTGTTGAGCCTTTATCCAGCGAACGCCACGAATTCGGCATTCCAGACATTTGGATTTCCCAACACGGACCTAACCGACAACGGTATTGGGAAGATCACCTACGCTATCAATCCGCACAACACCCTCAATGGCACGTTCTTCCACAGCGAGTACCTGGGGGTCGGGGAGGACCACCCGTACGTAAGTGATATTTTTAACGTGCACATCCCGATGTCAGTTTGGGTGAACACGGAGAGCTGGACTTGGACGCCGAGTTCCACTCTGGTGAACCAACTCACGTTCGGTTTCAACCGCCTAACGCAGACTCGCCACGCAGACCAGGTGCCCGCCACCCACTACGGCCTCAACACGGGCGTAACAAGCGTAGGTGGGTTGCCGACGATCAATATTGCCGGCTTTAACTCGCTGGGAACCAGCATTATCAGCCCCATCGGCGACGGCCCAGACCCTGTATATGACGGTCTGGACACCGTGACGTACATTCGCGGCAATCACACATTCAAGTTTGGCTATGAAATGTCACATATTTCCGTGGACTCATGCTGCCAATTTTTTAACCGCGGCGATATCACCTTCGGTGGCGGGGGCGCCTTTGCCACATCCACGCCCTTGGAAGACTTCCTCTCCGGAAACGCCTCTTTCCCTGCCTTGATCGGTGTAGGAAATGGGGTTCGCCATTTGAAGACGTGGTACTACGCTGGCTTCTTTCAGGACGACTGGCGTATTACGAAGCGATTGACCGTGAACCTGGGACTGCGCTACGAGTATTTCTCAGCTCCGAGTGAAACCAACAACTTGCTCGGCGGGTTCAGCCCGACTGCGGGATTGCAACAAGTCGGCAGCAAGGGGTTCAGCAGGCTTTACAATCCGGATAAAGCCGATTTTTCACCCAGATTCGGCCTCGCATGGGATCCCACGGGTAATGGGACGACCGCGATCCGCACGGGCGCAGCGCTGATTTGGGACCACCCGAACTTAGCGACCCTAAATGGCGCCAATTCGGTCCCAACAGGATTCCTCCTGAACGGAGTACCAGGGGGCGGCACGATCAATAATGGCCTCTTAGCCACCTTCGTTACGCCAGCCGACTGGAACAATGTGGTATTCCCGTCTCTCAACGCCCTGCCGTCATGTTCGAGTCTTGTACAATGCAACATCACATTCGTAGATCCGAATCTAAAGTACCCGTACATTGTCAATTGGAACTTTGGGATCCAACACCGCTTCACGAATTCGCTGGGGCTGGACGTCACTTATGTTGGAAACTACGGGGCAAATCTTTGGGCGACGAAGGACATCAACGCGCCCATTGACCCGCTGAGTGGAGTCCTAACAGGGCCGTTCGCGGCTCAATTTCCCTATCTGGATCACATCAACGAGGACGTAAGCGCGCCCACTTCGCACTACAACGCCTTGCAAGTGCAGCTACAACAGTACACTTCTCACGGCCTATCGTTCCTTGGGGCTTACACCTATTCGCACGGTACTGACGACGTTGCTTCGCCAGCCGATGGTTATCACTTTTCGCTAATGAAAGGGAACACGGATTTTGATGTCCGGCACCGTTTCACGCTGACGGCAACTTATGACATCCCGGGGAGGAAAGCGCCTCTCCAGTTGCTGGACGGCTGGGAGCTCAATTCCATTGTGACCCTTCAGACTGGTCTGCCGTGGGGAGTGGTCAGCTCCGGTGCCAACAGCGCGCCGAATGGCGACATCAGTGAGACCGGCGAATTCGTCGATCCCTGGGATTTCTTCGGGAATACCTCCGCTTTCACCTCGGCGTTCAATGCGATTCCGTTTTGCAGCGGGATATTCGACCAGGTCAGCGACATTTCGTGTCTGTCCTTCCAAAACGTCACGGGCAGCTCAACTCCTTTGTCCGCAGCTGAAACGCAGGCGGCATTTGCAGCCTGCACCGGCCACGCTCCGTCGATGACCACGCTGAATAGTTTTGGTTGCTACTACAAGAACGGGGCGGTGATGGTTCCTCCCGCTCTCGGGACGATTGGCACGATGAAGCGCAACCTATTTCGTGATTCGGGATTCCACAACTGGGACCTCTCAGTCTTCAAGAATTGGCGATTCGGGGAGCGATTCACCGGACAGTTCCGCGCAGAGTTTTTCAATGTGCTGAACCACCCGGAGTTTGCAAATCCGTTCGGAGTGAACAGCGGCAATGGCGGCATCTTCGAGGACCCCGGAAACCACGGTCTTTTTGGTTCCGGGGGCGCCACTCCGGACGTTGCTGCTGGCAACCCGATCGTTGGGTCGGGAGGCCCCCGAGCGATCCAGTTGGGATTTGAACTGAAGTTCTAGAAGTTAAAGACAAAAGTTGACGGCAAGATGCCACCCTTAAAAGGGGTGGCACTATGTGAACCAGTGCGCGCCGCTACTTGCGAGGTTTGGCGGAGGGAGGCAGCAGGCCATTCAGGCGCAGGTAGCCCGCTAGTTGAGAGTAGTGGTCTTCCAGGTCGCCCGTTAATTCGAAGAGCGCGCGCGCTCGGGGGGCTTCGCGGCCGCCGAAGAATTTCACGGTGTCACCCAGTTGCGAATCCTGCACATTTGCAAGGGCCTTTGAGCAAAAATCGAAAGACGCCTGAAGGGCCGAGGCCATCTTTTCCTTCGTATCGGTTTCGGTGACCTTCTGATCCTGAGGCGCGGGCGTTCCGGAAATCATCGAGCACACGATGAAATCGACCATGGCCACGTGCGAAACGATTTTTCCGAATGACCATTGGTCCGAGGTGGGATGGTAGCTGTATTTGTCGGCAGGCATCTCGTCGGCAGCGGCAGCGATGAATTTCGTCTGACGCTCGAATATCTCGCGAGCGCTTGCCACGACTGGATTCGCTGGAGATGCTTGGGCGCGGGCGGCAATCGGTGCGGCCAGGCAAATCGCAACAGCCAAGATCAGTTTCCGCGAGTTCATTTTCTTGTCTCTCCCATAGTGTTTAACGCTCTAGACTCCGTTCCGGCTTTGCGAATGATACAGCATGGAGGAGTGCTTGTCGTGGCTACCGATTCTGCAATGGCGAGCACGTCCTGCACGGCCGCCGAACGCTAGGGGCTGACGATGTCGAGGTCGTGGGCGACGATGACCGTGCCACCGTAGCCCTTCTTCAGCGCAGCGATCAGGTCTGCTTGGGTCGCGTTACCCATGAAGGCGAGATGCGTGGTGACGAGTGCTTTTGCGCGGGCGCGTGTAGCGATGCCTGCGAGTTCGGCGGCCGAGGTGTGAAACGTTTTCATGTATTGAGTCCAATGCTCCGGGGATCGCGGGCTGTTCGCGTCGGGCGAGCCGATGTAGACCTCGTGGATGAGGAGGTCACAGCCGTCGCAGGCTTCCACGACGCTTTCGGCCGGGGCGGTGTCTCCGGAGAAGACGATGCTCTTGCCGGCTGCGTCGAAGCGGTAACCGAGCGCAAGCGGCCAGCTTCCGTGATGGACCGCGAATGCGGTTACCTTGACGTTGGAATCCTGATAGATGACGCCCGGTTTTATTTCGTGCGCGTTGACCTTGTAGCCCGTCTTATTCGCCTCCTCAAGCCCAGTGATTCGGATGTGAATGTCTTCCGCATAGGCCCTGAGAATGTTTTCCGACATCGCCGAAATTCCCGGCGGGCCGTAAAGTTCGAGGGGAGCCGTCCTGCCCAAGACCCACGGAGTGAGGATCAGGTCGGGCAGTCCGAGGGTGTGATCGGAGTGGAGATGAGATACGAAAGCGATATCGAGCTTGCGCGGATCGAGGGCTCGGACTCCATTCGCGAAAGCAGCGTCCGCCTGCCGCACGATGCCAACGCCGACGTCCACGAGATAAGCCTTGCCTCCGGCAACTACTGCGAGGCTCGGTCCCTGACGGTTCGGCGTTGGTCCAGGAGTGCCGGTGCCGAGGAAGACAACGAAGGGTGCAGTGAGCGGCTCTGCGTTGGATTCGCGGGAGCCTTGAGCGCGGGATTCGCGGATGAAAAAGGTGAGTGCGATGAAGCTGAATGCGAAAATAAGTATCCAGGACCGCGCGCCCGGCTTTGTTTTTTCCACGATGCTTGACCTCCGTAGTGCTTGTACGCCGAGAGAGACCGGTTCGCAAGGGCGCATACGAAGAATCGTCCGCCACACGGAAAAAATCGAGCCGGAAGACGAACACATGCTGCGAGAGAGGCAGCGCAGAGGTATCGCGCTTCGCGCGAGTAGTTTGTGGCGGGGATGAATCCCCGCCCTTCCACTTGCGAGCATTCGTCGCAGGAAGGCGACGAATGCGAAGAGAAAAACCGGCGCGCGTTCGGCCCAGAACAACGAGCCCGCTGTGGTTGAAGCGAGGAGCACGTCCGGGCAGGCCCGGACGGCAAACGGCGGGAGCAAGCTCCCGCAGTCCACACGGGGCGCCTGTTTGCGCGAGGCGGATGGCGAAGATCAGGCCAAGTATGTTTGCCGGGCACAGCGTGCTGCGCCCCTAGGAAGGCGCGTTGGGCATCCAACTTCGCGCTGTCATTTGTGTCAGAGCTGAAGGCCTGACCTTCCACCGGGCGCTTCGCACAAAGCAAGAACCCGCGGATTTGCTGATGTGGGGGTCGAGGATGGTTAGGACTTGGAGAAATTCAGCGAGCGCTTGAAGCTGCCGCGTTGCCCGTCAATTTTCTTTTGAAGCTGGAAGATGGCGTAGAGAAGTGCTTCGGGGCGCGGCGGGCAGCCGGGAACGTAGACGTCAATCGGAATCACCTGATTGACGCCCTGCACGATGGCGTAGTTATTGAAGACGCCGCCGGAAGTGGCGCAGGCGCCCATCGAAATGGCCCACTTCGGTTCGGGCATCTGCGCGTAAAGCTGCTTGATGACCGGAGCCATTTTCTGAGAGACGCGTCCGGCGATAATCATCAGATCGGATTGGCGAGGAGAGCCGCGAAAAACTTCGGCGCCAAAGCGTGAAATGTCGTAGCGGGAAGCGGCCATGGACATCATCTCGATGGCGCAACAGGCCAGGCCGAAAGACATCGGCCAGATGGAGCTGCGGCGCGCCCAGTTGACCACTTTATCGAGGGTGGCGAAGAGAATGCCTTCGTCCTTGAGGAAATTCTCGTCCTCGCCGGGCTTTTCGAGAGTTACACCTTTTGCTAGTTCGACGGCCATGTTCTTATTTTGCGCCTTCGCGCGGTGATTTGCAAAGGGGCGGTACGACGAGGCGAAAAATTCCAGCAACAGAAAAGCGGAAAGCAGATTCCTCGAACTTCGGGCCGACCGCTCCCAAAACCGGAGCGGGGGGAAAAGTCGGCCCTTCGCTCGGGATGACAACTCAACGGCAACAAATGCAACCCAGTTCCCTTTACGCCGCCCGTTACATCGAAGAGAGGTTCTTCGACTGCGTGTCCCGGCGCTTCGCGCAAAAGCAAAGGCCCGGGACACTCCGCTCAGAATGACGATGCTGACAGGGCGTGTCAGTGGACTTCGATGGTGGCTTGGGCGGACTTGGTGTGGGCGGCGGCGTCGGCGGCGGTGAGGGTGTAGGTGGTGGTTTTGGAGGGCGAGACGCTGACGCAGCGCTCGTAAGATGGCCATACGCGCACGTTCGAGGGCGGGTTGAGGGTGACGCTTTTGGCGTTGGATACGCTGTAACAGAGCGAGGCTGAATCACCGCGGCTGATGGCCGGGGGATTGGCGTAGAAACCTAGAATTTCGAAGTTGTTCCCGCCCATGGCCTGGAAGGTCTGCTGGTCTTGGATGCGTTTTGCGGCGGCTGCTTTTTCCGCTTTTTCGGCGATGGCACGATTTTGTTGCCAGCGCGAAAAGAAAACCCATCCGACGTAGGAGATGGCCAGGAGCAGCACGATGGCCGATCCAACCATGTAGTAACGCATTCCATGGCGTGGCGTCGCGTCGGATTCAGGGCTCGGGGTCGATAGCATACCGAAAGCTCAGGGCCATTAAGGCTCTAATCGGGATTGGGGCCTGCGGGCGGGGCTTGCTGCGGCGCCGCAGGTCCAGCGGAGGGCTGGCCGGGCGCAGCCCCGTTAACCTGGCCGATCGGAAGTCCAAACTGGCCAGGCTGTTGCTGCGATCCTTGGGCTTGGGAAAGGCCGTTTTGCACGGCCTGCGCCTGGTCCTCGAGGGGGTTCCATATGAATTCCCAGTCGAGATATTTTTTACCGCTTTTGTAAACCCTGAGGGAGGGCCGATCCACTTTGCTGGCGACGCCGGTTATAAATGCGCCGAGGACAGGGCCATCGACCGGCCCAGTGGGCTTGAGCAGAAGGAGCGGATTGGTGGCCTGAGCGTCACCGGGCGCGCCATTCAGTGCGGTTCCAATCGACGTAGCGCCTGTTAAACCAGAAGGCGATTCAGGAGTTGATCCAGTAGCTGGTCCAGGCGCCGCCCCAGGAGCCGCGAAGGCGGAGCTAGAAGAAGGAGACTGCGACCCGGCTGCGGCGGTGGCTGTGTTTCCTTGTTGCGTAGCCGGCGTGCTGGTGCAATTAGGCGTGGCGTTCACGTCGTCTGAGCCGGAGCTGGAAGCGAGATCGGCTGCGGAAGTACCAACTTGGGGGGCCGGAAGTTTACAGCCGTTCAGATCGACCAGAGCCATCTGCTGCAGGGTCGCATAGCGCGTACTGCCGATGATCGCTCCGCTGCCATTCACGTAGATGAAACGCCACGAACCGTCGGTGGTGTTTATCGGATCTTTGTAGGCGCAAAAGCGCAGGAAATGGAGTTCGGGCATTCCCTTTTGCAGATCGTCGAGCGACTGCGGATACTTGCCAGCTTTGTGATAGTAAAGGCGAATAGCGCGTTCGTATTGCTGGCCGCGCCAAATGGTGTCTGACTCGCGCTCGCGGCGGCGGAGGGTAACCGTATTTCGCAAGACGACTTGCGAGCTGACAATCATGGCGACGATCAAAAACAGGGCGAAGATGAGAGCATAGCCGGAGTCGGCTGGACGGTGTTGGGTTCGCGGCAGCGGCTTGAAGAAAAAGAGCGTGCGGCGCGTGTGGCATCGAGTTGAGGAACGGGAAACCATCTACTGATTCGAGCCTTCGTCCGGAGATTGAAGGAGGGGAACGGTGGCGTGTCTGCCGCTCGAAATCTCCTCGACATCGGCGGAATCATTGCCGATATGGTCCAGGCGGAACCGGCCGAGAAAGGTATCGCCTTCGTGAACGATCAGGACGTCGTCTCCGCTGGTAAAAAAAGCGACGCGTTTATCGGAATGAGGCCGCCACGCATAGCCGAAGAATTCGGCCGGAATTTGCACCGGGGGAGGCGGGGGAGCGGGCCGCGGCCCCACGAAGGAAGAGGAAGCGTCCGTTGCCGGCTTTTCGACGGGAGGCGGAGGAGTGGCGGAAAAAATATTGCGGTGCGAACCGGAATACTCCATTTTGCGGATTCTCGCCAAGAGGTCCACATGAAGGCGCGGTTCCTGAACGTCAAGAGGCTGGAATTTTGTATCGGCCGCGAAGACGCCGGGAACCGTTGCGACCTGCGTGTGACTCGAAAAATAATAGTAACCTGAGTAGGCAACCAGGGCCATCAGCCCCGCGAAAATGTAAAGTTCGGTGCGCCGTGACATATGAATCAGGTCCTAAAAAACGCGTGCAGCTCGAGCTCCAACCGCAGGCTGTTTGTGGATACGGAATTGATTTTCATTTCATCCAGAAGATAAAAATTCTTGGAGCGTTCAATCCCGTTGATGAACTTGACTACCGCGGGATAATCGGCGTCCAAGCTGGTGGTAACTGAAATTTGAGTAACGCCGGGTTCCTTGGTCTGTTTCTGTTTGAAGGCGAACCCGGAGGTACGGACTCCGGCCTCGGCGGCAATGGCTCCGAGATCGGATTCGATGCGGGAGTAACCGGTGGAAACATCGAGAAACGAATCTTGATAGAAGGACTCGGCATCTTTGCCGGCTTGCGGGAGCGAGGCGCGGATTCTTTCACCGCGATCGACATCGGCCTGAAGCAGCTTGGCTTCGGTGGACAGACGAGCGACCTCGGCGCGAATTTCCCGAGGATTGCCGCGGCCGCCTTGCCAGAGATACACGGCCAAGCCGAGATCGAGGACCAGGAGTACCGCCAGGGCGATCGTCACCCACTTTTTCCAGTCTTGCGAAGTGTGGGCGGCGTTCATGTGGTGGAGTACCAAACGGTAAGATTAAGGACGATGGGGTCTTGGTTTTGCACACCGAGGAGGGTCGAACGCTGCTCGTCCTTCACCACCATTCCAGAAAATACGCTGGATTTCTCAATAGCCTGAAGAAACTGAATTTTGCTTTGGTCGGTGAGAGCGCCAATTTTGAGAGTGACCTCCGCACGCCCATTGGTGAGGTGCGGTGAAATGCTAATTACGCGAACCCCAGGAGGCAGGGTGTTTTCCAAATCGGTGAAAATTTTGGTCCACGGAAAACTGCGCTCGTCGATCAAAGAATTCAGGAACTCGGCACGTGTGAGAATCTGCTGCGCGCCCGGACTGCGAAAATAATTTTCCAAGGACCGTTGGCGCTGGCGTTCGGTCTGTATGGTGGCTTCTAAGCGCGCGACCTGGGCCCGAAGTTCCCGGGTGTTTTGCCAGGACGCATAGGCGGCGTGAGAGAGCATCGCGAAGGCAATGAGGCCGATGGCGCCCGTGACCACGGCGGCGGCAACAAAAGGCCGGTTATTCGGCTGAGGAACGGTTGCGAGATTTAGACGTAGTTTCATTTGTTACCGAAACAAGCCGAGCCTATCAGGCCGCTCCATTCAATGCCCAACCCGCCAGGGCGTCCAACCCGTGGGGCAGGAGGTCCTTGGCTGCGCGGTCGAGCCTGGAAGCGCCTTGAGTAGCCGACATGGGGCCAACGGCGACACCCACTTCAGCGGCCAGCGCCTCGCCAAAAAGCTCTTCTCTGCCGCCGAATCCCGCGAGGCGGGCGCGATCGACCGTGGCGTTCCAAGAATCCTGATAATAAGCGACTGCAGGAAAGACCTCGTCGAGCATGGCCTGAGGCTCTAGCGAGGCAGCCTCAGCGCGCATTTCGCTGGAGCGATAAACGCAAAGACCGCTACCGCGGACGATCACTGTGGTGAGCATTTTGCCACAGAGACGAACGAGGAGGGTGGCGCCGTCGTCCTCGAGAAGCGGCAAGGTGGCCAAAGTGGAACTGAGGACAACGCTGGGATGCGCTCCTAGCGACTCGACAAGTTCTTCGTACTCGCGGACGATGCTCTGGCGCGCGACGGAGGCGACGACTTCGAGACTGCCTTGCCGCCCTTCCTGCCGCATCCAAGAAACCACGGTTTCCTCGACGTCGAAGGGCACACTTTTTTTCAACCGCCAGCGCAGCAGGGGCAAAGCTTCGCTCGCGCTGCGTGGCAGATTGTCGAACGGCAAAATAAAAACGCGCACACAGGGATCGGGAACAAGCAGAGCCACGTGCGCACCGGCAATGGGAACGCTATTGAATACCCGGCGCAAAGCCGAGCGCACGCCATCGGGCTGCGTAACATTGGTGTCCACGGGCGAGGGCATGACGGCTCCGGCGGGTAGCAACTGAACGGCGACTTCGTCCAAGTGCCCGCGAATTTTTCCCCATCGGGCCGCGGCCACGTGCTGACCGGAAATTTCCACGGCGATTCCGGGGTGTGGCATCTTATTCAGCCAGGCGTCCACACGGCGCACCAAGCCTATCTGATAGAACCGCGCCTGCAAGCCTTCCATGCCAGTGAGGTTAGTCAAGGAATGTGACCTTATTAATTTCGCGCAAGGTAGTCACGCCGGCGCGCACCTTGCGAAGACCCGACTCACGCAAGAACATCATGCCAGCCTCGCGAGCTGCGCGCTTGATTTCCGAAGTTGGGCGGCGGTCGATGATCATTTCGCGAATTCGATCGGAAAGGTCGAGGAGCTCGGTGATCGCCGTGCGCCCGCGATAGCCGCTGCCCGAACACTCCAGGCAGCCGGCCCCTTCGGCAAAGGCTGCTTCTCCCCATTCCGAAGGTTCGAGGCCGGATTCTCGGAGGACGTCCGGCGAATACGTGACACGCCTCTTGCAATTTTCACAGACCAACCGCACCAGTCGCTGAGCCATGATGCAGTTAAGCGCGGAGACAAAATTATACGGCTCAACTCCCATGTTAATGAATCGGCCGATGACGTCTGTAACGTTATTGGCATGGACCGTGGTGAAGACAAGGTGTCCAGTAAGGGCCGAATTGATGGCGATTTGGGCGGTTTCCTGATCGCGAATTTCGCCGACCATAATCTTATCCGGATCGTGGCGAAGGATGGATCGAAGGCCGCGGGCAAACGTGAGGCCCTTTTTCTCGTTGACCGGAACCTGGGTGATGCCGCGCACCTGATATTCGACGGGATCTTCGATGGTGATGATTTTGTCCTCGTCGTTCTTGATCTCGTTGATCGCGGCATAGAGGGTGGTGGTTTTGCCCGAACCGGTGGGGCCGGTGACGAGCACCATGCCGTACGGCTCATGAATGTAGCGGCGGAAACGGGTGACTTCGTCATGATCGAAGCCGACTACATCGAGGGTGAGGTTGCGGAACTTCTCGCTGAGCGTCTCCTTGTCCAGGACGCGGAGCACAGCGTCTTCCCCATGGACCGAGGGCATGATGGAGACGCGGAAATCGACGAAGCGTCCTTTGTACTTGACGCGGAACCGGCCGTCTTGAGGCGTGCGCCGCTCGGCAATGTCGAGCTCGCTCATGACCTTGATGCGGGAGAGAATTGTCGCGTGCCAGTCTTTCGCAAGAGGCTGCATAGCATATTGCAAAACGCCGTCGATACGGTACTTGACGACCACCTCTGCGTTTCGCGTTTCAATGTGAACGTCGCTGGCCCTGCGTTCAAGAGCGGTGAAAATCACGGTATCGACGAGGCGCACGACGGGGCTCACGCCGGTGTCGCCGCGCGTGAGCTTCTCCATCGAGATATTTTCGTCGCTGTCCTCTTCTTCACCGACGACTTGAAGGGTAAAACCTTCGGTGGCTTGGTCGAGGACTCGCTGAGATTGTTCCGTCCGTTTCAAAAGGTCCCCGATTTGCGACGCGGTGGCGACCTTAAGGTGCAGCCGCTTTCC
>DATDIT010000131.1:0-21207 GCA_036520875.1 Candidatus Acidiferrales bacterium | reverse complement strand
CATGTTTGCCGGGCACGACTGATCCCCCAGGCTCGACTAGCCGTCGACCTGGGAGGCCCCTCCGTCTGTGCCCCTTCTATAATGGCGTCGGCGTTGTCAAGAGACACGAATCCTGGGACGAGCCAGCAGGCTCGTCGGGTTTTTCCTTCCCCAGGGTCTTTCTCTGCGCTGCTGACCAAAGCTCGCGTCCTAAATCCTGCGGTGGTTTCTGCTTCCACCAGCCATCTATGCGGTCGTGAGTTTCAAACCATGATTCTTTCTCCGAACTCCCTTTCTGCTTCAAGGGAGGCAGGGCGCCCAATCAACAACGCGATGGACCACCAGCATCCATCAAGCGGCGAGGGATATGTCTTGGAGTGAAATGGTGGCGAGTGGTACTTCGAAGAGAGATTCCTCGACGACTGATCTCCCGGGCTCGACTAACCGTCGACCCGGGAGCCCTTCCGACCGCGCCGCGCAAACACCGCGCGAAGGAAAAAGCGCGGGGCTTCGCTCGGAATGACACGCGGTTAATTCGCGGCTCTTCGCGCAAAGACAAGGCGCGGGACGCTCCGCTCGAAATGACAGCATTGCGGAGGGGCAACGGCAAGATGCCGGGATGAAGTACCCGGCGCTACGTTTAAGTGTAAGAACGCGAAGGCAACTGCACTGGTCACCCTGGCGGGTCATAGTAAATGGAATGCGAAAAGTAGAAGGCGGGTGAGGAACAGATTTGCGACGAGCACGGTGAGGGAGCCCTCAACGAATGCGGTGATCGTAGCGCGACCGACGCCTGCTGCCCCGCCTTTCACGCGGAATCCCTGATAACAACCGATCGTGGCGATGATGAATCCGAAAACAATAGGTTTCACAACGGTTATGAACACATCGCCGAAAGCGAGCGCTCTGATGGCGCGCGTCCAGAACACTTCAGCGGTAATGTGCAGGGTAATATTTGCGACCAGGAAGCCGCCGAAAAGCCCCGCACAATTCCCCACCGCGACAAGCAGCGGCAGGACTAGCACCGTGGCAAACACGCGGGGCGTCATCAGCCGGCGAATTGGGTCCATGCCGAAGACGCGGATCGCGTCCACCTGTTCAGTAATCACCATTGAGCCCAACTCGGAAGCCATGGTGGTGGCGTTGCGTCCCGCGACGAGAAGCGCGGTGAATACCGGACCAAGTTCGCGGAGGAGCCCCAGCGAAACCGCGTCAGCCGTTAGAGATGTTGAGCCGAAACGACTAAACTGCGACGCTGCGTTTAAGACGATTGAGCCGCCGACACAAGTGAGCGCAACGACGATGATTTTTAACGAGCCCACGCCGATGATATCCATCTGTTCGACCAACTCGACGAAGGAACGTTTGTCGGCAAAGATGTTTTGGACTGAATGAAGGGCCAGCAGTGCGTAGTCCTGGATGATGAAAACCCATGCCTTCAATCGATTGACTGCGCTACCTGAAGTTGAGTCCACGATTGTCTCCCGTCATAATTGCTGGCACCGCTGCGTCTGAAGCTTTAAGAACCGCCGCCTGTGAAAGTACACCAAGATAGCATCCGCGCTTCGGCAAACTGGACGGAATCACATGCAAAGCGAGCGTTAGGCGGGAGGCCAGGCGAAGTTTTCTTCGCCGAGGGGGACTTGGAGGACGCCTTCGGCGGGAAGGACGTCGACGGGAAGGCCGCCTTTCCACAGGGCGACGCTTACCAGCAATTCGCGGCGGCCGCGGAGGTCGAAGAGTTCGCGTGCGAGGCTTAGCTCAAGAATTTTTTCGTAGGCGGCGGACATCACTGCTTCGGGATGCAACAGACACATGCCGGCTTGCTCGAGGACGGAGCCTGGCGCCAGGCGCTCGTTATCGACTCGCAGCGTGATGCGCGTCTCGCGCGAGTCCCAAATGGTAATTCGCAACTGAAAATCGGCCATCTGCGCGATGGCCTCGGGAATCGGGTCCACCCTGAGCCAGAAATTCGAGGGGCCAAATCCGTAGTAGACGTTGCCTAGCACGTACTGGCGGCCGTGCATGGTGCTGCTGCGGTGATCGGTGGCGTAGGAGCCAGCGCCCAGCCATTCGAAGTAACTGCTTTCGCGGCCGTCCACTTTCACATCGAGATAGGCGGTGGGGACTTCGGAGCGTCCGCGTTCGGGAGCGCGCTTGATGGGATGCGCGAGGGCGTCCGGCGCAGGCTCGCCTAGCGCGTTGTAGATTTCGGTCAGATGCTTGCGGTAGAGGATGTCGAATTCCGGGTCGTTGGCCGAGCTGTGCTCGGGGCCGTACCACCAGCACCAGTCGCTCCCTTCGGCGGCAAGAACGGACTCATAGGCGCGCGGCCCTTTCTCCGCCCAATCGCCGGCAGCGGCAAAGCGGCCCTGCACGTGCCGGGCCTTGGCGCGTTCGTAGGCTTCGCGGGCATCGCGGAGCAGGTCCCAGGCGCGCACGTCCTCTGAATGGCCGATCCAGACGTCGAAATTCGCGCCAATCCAGGAGGCGGGGAAAATTCCCTGAAGGCGGGGAGGGTCGGCGGCGGCTTGGATGGCCTCGCTCATGGTGAGGACCTGGATTTCGGGGTCGGCTTCAATGCGCTGGTAGAACCGGCGCAGAAATTCGCGGCCGTTCCCGGGGTAATATTCCCAGGCATTTTCGCCGTCGAGGATAACGCTGACGGTGGCGGTGCGTCCCTGAGGTTCGCGATCGCCGATGGCGCGGATGCGGCGGTGAAAATCCTCGGCGGCGGATTCGGCTCCCATGCGGCTGTAGACAAAGCCGACAAGGTCCGACAGGTAGTGATCGCGGAAAAAACCGGTGAGATGCTTCCCTGCCCGGTCGAGGCGCCAGGGAGTGTACAAATCGGGGCCGTTTTCGGGGTAGCCGGAAGCGTCGCGCCAGAATCCTTCGTTGCGGGTGCGCCCGAGGACTCCTTCATCCGTAGCAAACCATTTGAAGCCAAGCTCCATCGCAATTTCGAGGGCCTGATCGGAGACGGAGCCTTCCGAGGGCCAGAGTCCTACGGGAGGCTTGCCGAAAACGCGTTCGTGGAACTTTCGAGCGCGCAGGAGTTGTTCGCGGGCGTCCTCGGGATAGCGAAAGGCGGGATGAGGCAGAGGCGTGTGCGGATTGGATACGCGCGCGATGTCCGTATCGCACAAGAGTGGCAGGATGGGGTGATAGTAAGGCGTGGTGGAAATTTCAATCTGGCCTCGCGCGGCCGCTCGGCGATATTCGAGGAGAACGGCGGCAAGAAGTTCCTGCTGCTTTTCCAGGAGCGCGGCTTTATCTTCCTCCGAGAAATTTTTGCCTTTCTCGGAAAGAGCGTGGACGACAGGATCCTTGGCGAGATATTCCTCGTCCATCCAGGCGAGCTGCGAGAGGGTTTGCAGGTCGCGCCACTCGCGGAGGCTCCAGTGAGCGACGCACGCCTCCGCCCCGCCAGAGCGCAGCTGGGACGCAAGCTCGGCGAATCGAGGCCAGCGATTGACGAAATTTTCGTTTACTTGGAAGCCGCGTTCAAGCGCTTCGCGTTTTTGTTCCGGTTGCAAGCTGCCGGCATGGGCGAAAGCGATGTCAAACCATGGCTCCTGAAAGCGTCCGCCGACGTACTCTTCGATTTGTTCGGCGAGAAGCGGGACTATGTTGAAGGTGGCGTGGACGCCGGGAAATTCTTCGAGGATCTTCACCATGCCCCAATAATCCTTGAGGGCGTGGAGGCGGGTCCAAGGCAAGAGGTATCGGCCCGTGGCGGGGTCGCGATACTGGGGTTGGTGCATGTGCCAGAGAATAGCGAGGTTTACGCGGCTCAATCAGCGGCTCCGAATGCTAGAATGCGTTTCGCGCTCCCATGCGCATACTCGATCGATATATAGCTCGCGAAGTAGTGTCTCACGCCACGCTGGGCCTCTCGGTCTTCACATTCATCTTTTTCGTGCCGCAGCTCACGCGATTGATGGAGCTGGTGGTGCGGCATACCGAAAGCCTGGCGACGGTGCTGTTGCTAATTGTGTGCACGCTGCCGCCCGTGCTCGGCTTTACGCTGCCTATGGCTGTTTTGGTGGGCGTCCTGATCGGGCTGGGACGCCTTTCGGCGGACAGCGAAATTGTGGCGCTGCACGCTTCGGGTATAAGCCTGCGGCGATTGCTGCTTCCGATCGGAACCATCGCTGCGCTGGGCGCCATACTCACGTTGCTTACTACATTTTGGCTAAGTCCGATCGCGCTGCGCACCATCAGCCGCTTGGAAGTGCGGCTGCTTTCATCGCAAGCGCCTTACAGCGTGCAGCCGCGCGTATTCGACGAACGTTTTCCGCACCTCGTATTATACGTGCAAGACGTGGAATCGGAGGCGCTGCGGTGGCGTGGAGTTTTTCTGGCTTCGACTGGCGGAGCGGCGGCGGGAATCGTGCCGCAGGCGGCGAAGCATGCGAACGAGTCCGCAATCACCATGGCGGAGAACGCGGAGATCATTCTGGGACCGCGCCGCGGACAAGTGGAACTCCGATTGGGAAGTGGAAGCACGCATGAGTACGATCCGAGCCATCCCGATCAATACAATGTGACGACCTTTGCAGACACCGATATTCCAGTGGATCTTTCGACGGACGAGCTTCCGCAGAAATCCGGCTCGCTTTCGATTGCGGAGCAGCCGACCGCCCAATTAGTGCTCGATGACGGACCGAATTGGAGGGCCGCGCGCGTGGAATTTCAGCGGCGCATGGCATTCCCCGCGGCGTGCCTGGTATTCGTGCTGCTGGGCGTGCCGATGGGCGTTCGGCCACGGCGAGGCGGACGCGCGGCGGGGCTTATCCTTACGCTCATATTGATTGGCGGATACTACTTTTTATTTGTGTCGGGCGACCACATGGCAGTGCAGGGGCGCATCTCTCCGGGGTGGGGCGTGTGGGCAGCGAATATCTCGGCAGCCGTGCTTGGCGTGATTTTGCTGTGGCGCACGGAAAATATTCGGCGGCCGAATCGTGCTCTCGCGTGGATTGAATCGCTATGGGCGCGCGCAAAAATATGGTGGAAAGCGCGCAGGCAGACGTTACCGCTGCCGGCAGGATCGTCGAATGGGCCGACTAGTTTTTCAGAGTCTCGCCGGCGCCTGATCGGGCAAACGCTGAAAGCGAATCGCACGATGGGTTTCCCGATGCTCGTCGACATTTATTTGCTGCGGCAGTTTCTTTACTACTTCATCGTGCTGCTCGCAGGATTTGTGGTGATCTTCGACGCCTTCACGCTGTTCGACCTGCTTGCCGATATCGCGCGCAACCATATCGGCATTTTGACCGTGGTGAACTATTTCCGCTATCTGGCGCCGTCGATGGTGTATCAACTGGCGCCGCTGGCAACGCTGGTTGCAACTTTGGTGACTCTCGCGATACTGGCGAAGAACAACGAGGTGATCGCTCTGAAGGCCAGCGGAATCAGCATGTACCGGTTGGTTCTGCCGCTAATCCTTGCGGGGTGTCTGGTATCGGGCGGGATGTTCCTGTTGGACGAAACATACTTGCCGTACGCCAATCAGCGGCAGGATGCGTTGCGAAATCGGATCAAGGGGCGTCCGGCGCAAACATATTTTGAGCCGGCGCAGCAATGGATCTTCGGCGAGAACTCGAAAATTTATAACTACGAATTTTTCGACCCCGATCAGCAGCTTTTCGGAGGTCTAAACGTATTCGAACTTAACCCGGCCACTTTTCAAGTCCGCCGGCGGGTTTTCGCAACTCGCGCAAGCTGGGAGCCTACCGACAAAATCTGGGTATTAACCAGAGGATGGGTTCGCGATTTCGGTTCTGACGGCCGCGTCGCCCAGTATCGACCGTTCACGGTCGCTTCCCTTCCCGAACTGACCGAACAGCCCGGATATTTTCGCCGCGAAGTGCGCCAGTATTCCCAGATGAACTGGAGGCAACTGCGCAGCTATATCGCAAGTCTGCGCCAGGCCGGTTTCGACACTGCCCGCCTATCCGTGCAGTGGCAAAAGAAATTCGCGTTCCCACTGATTGCGGCGATCATTATTTCTCTGGCTGCGCCGTTCGCGTTTCTTGTTGGGACGCGTGGCGCGGTTGGCGGACTCGCGGTTGCCTTTGGAATCGGCGTGGTTTACTGGGCGACCGCCGCGCTGATGGAGGCGATGGGCTCGGTCGGTCAACTTCCGCCGGTTCTCGCAGGCTGGGGGCCCGACGCCATTTTCGGCTTTATAGCAGTGTATTTCTTCCTGCGCATGCCCACCTGACGCCTGTACCTAGGATCGTTGTGCAGTTGTGCCCCGCACGATCCGGCAAGGTGAGCGATTGACAACCCTGCATTGAAACTTTGCACGGGTTCCGCGAACCCTCGCTTAGAATATTCCTCAGGGCTGCTCGTCTTTCCGGGGTGTGATTGACATGCTTTCCGCCTTTGGCACAGTACTGCTTCTTTATAGTCATCAGTCAGATATGGTGAAGCTCCAATTTTGGGCCGCCGTCGGCGCAATTGCGGGCGTTTTTCTTTTCTTGCGCGGCTTCAGCATGCTTCGCTGCAAGCGTCTAATTCTGAACACGCCCTCTTCGAAAATCCGAAGCGCCTCGATGGGACTCGTCGAAATCAGTGGCACCGCGAAGGGTCCTCAGACCGTGCATGCAGGAATTACGGGCGAGGCATGCTACTACTATCGCGCCATGGCCTGGCAACTGCGGCAGTCTGGACGGAATAGCCAGTGGAAAAAGGTGGCGGACGAAAGCCTCTACGTTCCATTTTTCATCGAGGACGCCACCGGCGATGCTCTCGTGGATCCTCAGGGCGCCGAACTCGATATTCACCGCAATTTCAAAGACGAATTCGGCACCTCTTTTTTCAGCAGCCGCGACATGATGCCCGAAAATGTGAACGCGTTCCTTCTACGCTACGGCGTCAGCGGATCGGAAAAAATTCGGCTGGAGGAATATTGCATCAAGCCGGGAGACCCGCTCTTCGTCCTCGGCACGCTTTGTCAAAACGCAGACGCCGCGCGCTGGACGCCCTGCCCGCATTTCGCTGCACCCGGCTCGTCATTAAAATCTCGCTTAAGCTTCTGCGGCCCCACCGGCAGCAGCATGTTCCGGACGTTAGGTTGGGCGTCGGGTTTGAAAGTGCCGATGGACGCAAACGTGAAAACGGCCGTTTCCGTCGCAACGCAATCCGCTTCATCGACTGCCGGCAGTTGGTCATCAGTCTCCCTGGAAGAAGAAGCCATGCACGCGATGTCCGCGACATCGAACCGCGAAGTGGCCGGCGCCGCCGCAACCAATGCACCGCAGGCAGCCTCCGCGGTCGCAAGTGTCGAAACCGAAACCGCACCGCCGGAAGCTAACGTCGAGGCGCAATCGGCGACGGGATTCGATACGCATCCTTCGGTCGCAATTGGCAAAGGAACGAATCGCGAGTTTTTCATGATTTCCTGGCACAGCCAGCGCGAAGTAGTGCGGTCGCTGGCCTGGAAATCGGCACTGTGCATCTGGGGCGGCCCCGCGTTGACGTTGGCCTGTGTGTATCTCTTGGTTCTGAGCCTGGGATGGACGTAACCTTACGAATTACAGAGGAGATCTCATGAGCCTGATTCCGTGGTTGATCCTTTTGTTTGTGATCGGCGGCCTGGTGGCCTATGTCGTCACGCTATACAACGGGCTGATCGCCGTGAAAAATAATGTCGACAAAGCCTGGGCCAATATCGACGTGCTGCTCAAGCAGCGCCACGACGAGCTTCCCGGCCTGATCGAAGTCTGCAAGGGCTACATGAAGTATGAGAGCGAAACGCTCCAGCGCGTCACGCAGGCTCGCAACGCGTATGCGCAGGCTGCTACGGTTGATCAAAAAGTGCAGGCCAGCACGGATATGACGGCTGCGCTCGGCCGCCTTATTGCAACGGCGGAAAATTATCCCGATTTGAAAGCCAATGCCAACTTCACGCATCTCCAGAGTCGCATCACCGAACTGGAAAGCGAGATTGCCGATCGCCGCGAGTTCTATAACGATTCGGTGAACACCTTCAACATTCGCATTCAGGAAATGCCTGATGCCATCCTGGCCGGCTCCATGAATCTGCATGCGCGCCAGATGTTTCAGGTCGCCGAAGCGGATAAAGCGCCCGTCGCGGTTTCTTTCAGCGACGTCTCGCACTAAAAACGCGGCGAAAACGAAGCTTATTTGCCGATATTTTTGAGCGCCTCGCGCTGGCTGAGATTGCTCAGCTTTTCTTTTTGCTTCCCCACGTAGCGCTGGATTTCACGCGGATCGATCCACGCATATTGCCGCAGCGCCCATCCAATGGCCTTGCGCAAGAAAAATTCTTTTGAGTCCAGCGAAGGCTCGATGCATGCATAGAGCAGATCGAGATCGGTATGGCGCTTGAACCGCAGCTGGCACAGGATCGCTGTCCTGCGCTTCCAGATGTTTTTGCTTTTGCTCCACACCAGCATTTTCTTTTCCATCGGTGCCGGGTAGCTTCGCAAAATCGGTCCCACGCGATGCGCCGCGATTTCGTCCACGTAATCCCACCAGGCGCCGCTGACGATGATTTCCTCGTAAAGCGGCATCGCTGATGGAGTTTGAAAGGCGGCCGCCCGCTCGTCCCCCGTGAGCGCGATCGCTGCGTTGCGCTCTTCGCGATGAGTAGCGCCGTTCCAAAGTCCCAGCACCCGCGACGACCAGAGGTCGTGCGTCGAAAGATCGATGCCGCTGAAGAGTTGCTTGCAAGTACTCTTTAAAAGGGGCGAATTGACCCCGTGATACGGCATCGTCGACTTCATGTACGCCTGCATGAAGGGTGCTTTCTTCGTGTCGGCGATTCGTAGCAATTCCTGACGCACACGTAAAAGGAGCAAGGAATTCGCCGCAGCCTTGCGCGACGCGCTTGGCTTCGAGGGGATCACCGACGGGACATGCGGGATTAATCGCCGCGGAGGGATTTTTCGCGAATCGCTTTGAATTCCGAACCGGACTTCCACACCGGCATCCGCGGCGCGTTGGCCACCCGATAGCCCACTCCGAAATACAGCGCGCAATCCTCCTCCGCGCCGTCCATCTTCCAGTAGGGCTTAATCACGTCACTCGGTTTGTGATAATCGTGCTGCGTAAATTGGTCGCGCATTTTCATGCCCCATCCGGCAGGCTTGCCGACGTAGTCGACGCCGCTACCCGGATCGAACGCGGGCACGCCGACTTTTGCGAAGCTGAAATGATCTGAGCGGTAATAGGAACCCTTCTGAGGTTCTGGGTCGGGCCGGACGGTTCGTCCCTGCTCGCGGGCAACGGCTGCGACAACTTCGTCCAGGGATGATTCGCCCATGCCGATTTCTGTTATATCGCGCGTTTTGCCGAGGACGTTCATGCCGTCCATATTGATGTCGGCGGCAGTGTGGGAAAGCGGATAGAGAGGATGTTCGGCGTAGTATGCCGACCCGAGCAGGCCTTGCTCCTCCCCCGTGTCCGAAAGAAATAGGATGGTGCGCTTAGGCCTAGTCTTCAGGCTGGCGAACGCGCGGCCCAGTTCCATCAAAGCCGCTGAGCCCGACGCGTTGTCCAGCGCACCGTGATAAATTTTGTCGCCGTTTACTTCCGGACCGACACCGAAATGATCCCAATGCGCGCTGTAAATCACGTATTCATTCTTGAGCGTGGGATCGCTGCCGGACAATTTCGCGATCACATTGTGCGATTCGATTCTGCGAATGTTGTTCTGGATTTCGATTTTGGCCCGCATTTTCAGCGGCACCGGACGAAAATCAGGACTCAGCGCTTTTTCCTTGAGCGACGCAAAATCGTAGCCCGCGGCCTTGAAAACCGCCTGCGCTTCCTCGCGAGTAATCCATCCTTGCACGAATGAAGAATCGGCCTGTGCCGGTAGCGTAAAGTTTTCTCCAGCCCAGCTATCGCGCACCACTTCCCACGGATAACCAGCCATCGCCGTTTCGTGGACGATCAAACAGCCGGCAGCGCCCAGGCGCTCCGCCTCCTCATATTTGTATGTCCAGCGGCCATAATACGTCATGGCTTTCCCGCCAAACATTTTCGGATCGAGTTGGCCGTCTTTCTTGATTTGCGGGTCGTTCACGAGGACGACGAGCACTTTCCCTTTCACGTCCATGCCCTTGAAATCGTCCCATTTATACTCAGGAGCCTGCACGCCGTAGCCGGCGAAGACCATTTCAGCGTCCAGCTTCGCATCCTTTACCGGATAGCGAGTTAATGCGACAAAGTCTTTCTCGAATGTCGCGTGCGTCGGAGCGCCCGCCCCGGTAAACGTCAAATCCATATTTGGAGTAGGACGAGCACCGACCATCGGCACCTTTTGAAGATAGGTTCCGTCCGGGTTTCCAGGCTCAAGGCCGGCCGCGCGGAACTGTTTTTCGACGTAGGCGATGGTGAGCTTTTCGCCTTCAGTCCCCGGTCCGCGCCCTTGGTATTCATTCGAGGATAGGACGCGAATATCGGCAAGCATCCGTGCACCCGAAAAATGCGCGAGGGCGACATCTGATCCATTTTGGCCGCGCGCAGGATGCGCCGCTGCCGTCCCCAAAAGTGCCGCCACACCGACTGAGGCGATGATTCGCTGGGCTGCGCGTCTATTCGCCATTGTGATTTCCCTACTTTCGTTTCTTGTCTTCGATCACGGCCTGGGCAGCTGCGAGCCGCGCGATTGGCACGCGGAATGGCGAGGCGCTCACATAGTTCATCCCCACGCGGTGGCAGAATTTCACGCTGGGCGCGTCGCCCCCGTGCTCGCCGCAGATTCCGATCTTAAGCTTCGGACGCGTCTTGCGGCCCCGCTCGATGGCCCATTTGATCAGCATGCCCACGCCATCCACGTCGAGCGTCTGGAATGGATCGTCCTTGAAGATTGCGGCCTTGGCTTGATCAACGTAGATGGGCAAAAACCGGCCGGCGTCATCACGCGAAAGGCCCATGGTAGTTTGGGTGAGATCGTTTGTGCCGAACGAGAAGAACTCCGACACTTCGGCGATCTGGTCGGCGAGAAGCGCGGCACGCGGAAGCTCGATCATCGTCCCTACAAGGTATTCAAGTTTTACTTTTGATTTCGAAATGATCTCTTCCGCGACGCGTCGCGTTGCATCGACCAGAATTTTCAGTTCCCTTTTCTCCATGGTCAGCGGATGCATGATCTCAGGCAATACTTTAATCTTTCGTTTTTGGCAGTCGATCGCCGCTTCGATGATCGCGCGAACTTGCATCTCCAGAATTTCCGGATAGGTGATCGATAGCCTGCACCCGCGATGCCCTAGCATCGGGTTCGCTTCGTGAAGTTGTTCCACGCGACGTGCCACTGCCTCTGCCGAGATACCGATTTTCTTGGCCAGTTCTTCTTGCTTGGTGCGGTCGTGCGGTACGAACTCGTGCAGCGGAGGATCGATCATCCGAATCGTCACCGGAAAGCCGTCCATGGCCTCGAAAATTCCGATGAAGTCGCGCCGCTGGAAAGGGAGGAGCTTGTCAAGCGACCTGCGCCTCGCTTCCGACGTGTCCGCGAGGATCATTTCCTGAATCGCATCCTGGCGCTCAATGCTCTTTTCGGGATGTTCGAAATCCTGGAAGAACATGTGCTCGGTACGGCATAGGCCAATGCCCTCGGCGCCCATTTCTCGCGCCACGCGCGCATCGCGAGGCGTATCAGCATTGGTGCGCACGCCCAGCTTTCGCGTTTTGTCGGCCCATTTCAGCAGCGTTTCATAGGCCTTGGGCGGCTCCGGGCGGATCAAGTCCACTTGGCCCGAATAGACCGAGCCGTCGCTGCCATCGAGCGCAATCCAATCGCCCTCACGCACAGTCTTATCGCCGGCCTTCATTGTTTTGGCGCTAGCGCTGATCTGGAGCTTCTCTGCTCCCACAATGCAGCACTTGCCCCAGCCGCGGGCCACCACGGCGGCATGGCTGGTCTTGCCTCCAGTGGCGGTCAGAATTCCCTGCGCCACGTTCATGCCCCCAACATCTTCGGGGCTGGTTTCCTGCCGCACCAGAATCACCTTCTCGCCGCGCCCGGCCCACGCCTCGGCGTCATGT
This sequence comes from Candidatus Acidiferrales bacterium, assembly GCA_036520875.1. GTDB lineage: Bacteria > Acidobacteriota > Terriglobia > Acidiferrales > UBA7541 > Palsa-295. Next base: position 9,198 of record DATDIT010000131.1, on the reverse strand, counting down.
GCCGTGAAGACCGCCTTGCCAACCGCCGCTCCCGGGACCGCATTGATTCCCTCGGCGAGCTTTCGGCTAGCAAGTTCCGTGCGAGCCAGTTTCGGATCGATCACGGGATAGAAAAGTCGCTCCACATCTTCCGGCGCAATTCTCTCAAGTGCTTCTTCAACTTTAATTAGCTTCTCACCAACCATATCGACCGCAATTCTGAAGGCGGCGGAGGGTGAGCGCTTGCCCGTGCGAGTTTGCAGCATGTAAAGCGTGCCGCGCTCGACGGTGAATTCCATGTCTTGCATATCGCGATAATGCTTTTCGAGTTTCTCGCGTACGCGCTCGAGTTGCGCGTATACCTTTGGCATCCGGCTCTTCATCTCGCTGAGATGCATGGGCGTGCGAATTCCGGCGACCACGTCCTCCCCCTGAGCATTCAAGAGAAAATCGCCGAAGAAAATCTTCTCGCCGCTCGAGGGATCGCGCGTGAAGCACACGCCTGTTCCGGAATCCTCTCCCATGTTGCCGAATACCATCTGGACCACGTTCACGGCGGTGCCCAGCAGGCCCGTGATTTTCTCGACGCGCCGGTAAGTGACGGCCTTTTCGCCCATCCACGACTCGAAGACCGCGCCCGTGGCACCCCACAATTGTTCTATCGGATCTTCGGGAAAATCCTTGCCGGTCTTTTGCTTGAAATACGCTTTGTATTCGGCGACAAGATCGCGCCAGCCATCGGCGGTAACTTGAGTGTCGTCCTTTACGCCTATTTTGGCCTTCATTCCGCGGAGACGGGCTTCGAGATCCTCTTTTGGCAGGCCGATCACCACGCTTGAATACATCTGGACAAACCGGCGGTACGCATCCCAGGCGAACCGGGCGTTGCCTGTGGCTTTGGAAAGCCCCTCCACGGACCGTTGGTTTAGGCCGAGATTCAGAATCGTCTCCATCATTCCCGGCATGGAGCGCGCCGAGCCTGATCGAACGCTCACCAGTAGGGGGCTATTCGCATCGCCGAGCCTTTTTCCGGTAAGCTTTTCGAGGCGTGCCACATTCTTTGTAACTTCGACGCGCAACTCCTTTGGAAATTTGTGGTCGTGCTTGAGATAGTAGTCGCATGCTTCCGTGGTAATCGTGAATCCGGCGGGAACCGGCAAACCGATGCGCGTCATTTCCGCGAGCCCGGCACCCTTGCCGCCGAGGACCTCCTTCATGTCTCCCATGCCGTCGGCTTCTCCCGCACCGAAAAAATAAACGTATTTCATGTTTCTCCTTAGCGATATCTTTTCCAGGAAATTGCAATTTTCAGTCGGCGTTCCGACAAATAAAGGAACACTTCATTCGGCGATTGCTCGACGATTGACGTTGAAGTGTCGCCTCAAGAAGGCGCCTTCGAATCCTCGGAACCCAAAACGGAGAAATCCGCAATCGTCGAAAATTCCTTCAGCAACATTCCGAGCAGCGCGATTCGATTTTTGCGAACCTCTTCTTCTTCAGCCATTACATGAACTTTGTCGAAGAAAAAATCCACCGCTGGGCGCAGCTCTGAAATCTTTTCGAGTGCCCTTCGATACTTCTTGTCTTTCTTTAAGCGCATGGCCTCCGCACCAATTCGCTGCGCGGCCGAATGCAGTTGCATTTCCGCTGCTTCTCGAAGCAAGGTCTGCTTCACGGTACCCTGCCCTTGGTCCTCTTTTCCGGCGGACTTCTCCAAAATATTCCGAATACGCTTGAAGCTGGCGGCCAGCGGAGGGAAATTCTTGGTCTGCCGAATTGCCTGGAGCGCCGCCACGCGCTCAACGGCATCGCCCAAATCGTCCGAGCCGGCGGAAAACGCGGCGTTGATTTCATCATAGGAGAACCCGCGCCGTTCTCGCAAAATGTAACGCGCGCGATCGAGCAGAAAGTCGAGCACTTGCTTCTCTGCTTCCGGCGACGCCTCGATTTTCGGCGGACACTCCCTCAAGAACCGAGCCGCCGCTGAGATGGCGGCCGAAATCGAGAGTGGCAGATTCTTCTCCAGAACGATTTTGACCACTCCCAGAGCGGCGCGCCGCAAAGCAAAAGGATCACTTGAACCCGTTGGATTCGCGCCGACTGCAAAGCAGGCCACCAGGGAGTCGAGCTTGTCGGCGAGCGCCACGGCGCAGCCGGTGATGTTGCGCGGCAAAGGATCATCAAGGCCTAGAGGCTTGTATTGATCGTACACTGCCGAGGCGATGTCCTCTGGCTCCCCTTGCGCGCGTGCGTAGAGGCCTCCAACCGCTCCCTGCAATTCCGGAAACTCCCGGACCATCTCCGTGACAAGATCGCACTTGGCAAGCTCTGCGGCGCGGTCAGCACCCGCCACGTCCGCCTGTGTCACGCCGCCGGAAAACCACTGCTCGCAAAACCAACGCGCCAACGCCCGCATGCGTTCGACTTTGTCGCCGTAGCTGCCTAGCCGCCGCTCGTAGGTCACAGCCGCGAGTTTCGGCAAATACTCGCCCAGCTTTATCTTTTGATCCGACTCCCAAAAAAATTGCGCATCCGCGAAGCGGGCGCGCAGCACGCGCTCGTGCCCCGCCCTCACCAATCCCTTTGCATCCTTCGCCAAGTTGATGACCGCGAGAAAATGCGGGGCGAGATCCCGCGAACGATTCTCGACGGCGAAGTATTTTTGATGGCCCCGCATCACAGTGATCAGAATTTCTTCAGGTAAAACTAGAAATTCTGGATCGAAGTTGCCAAGGATTACGGTTGGGTACTCATTCAAGTAGGTCACGAGGTAGAGCAATCCCGCGTCCTCATGCACACGGACACCGCGGCGGCTGGTCAGCGATTGCAGCTCGGCCTCAATTTTTTTGCGCCGCGCGTCTGGCCGACAGAGAACAAAGTTCTTCTGCAGGCGGGACTCATAATTCTCTGGTCCAGTCACTGCGATTTCCTTCGTTCCAAGAAAACGATGACCCTCTGTGTGATTCCCCGACTTAACGTCGGCGAACGAAAACGGGATCTTCTTACCGTCCAGGATTGCAACGATCCACCGAATCGGCCGGATGAATCGAGGGCTTTGCGTCCCAGCCCAAATCATCGACCTCGGCCACGAAATCTCGCGGATTACTTCCGGCAGGACGTCAGCCAGAATTTCGGCAGCGGGTTTTCCGAGAATTACCTGCTTCACCGCAACGCATTCGCCCTTTGGAGTATTGATAACTGCGAGCTTCGAGACAGGTACGCTCTGTTTTTCCGCGAAGCTGTAAGCGGCGCGTGTGGGCTGGCCGGCCACGTCGAATGCGACGGACTTGGGTGGTCCGACAACCTCTCGCGTGACATCTTCCTGTTTCACTCGAACATTTCGGGCGATGGCTACGAGCCTTCGAGGAGCGCCGAACGTTTCAATCGATTCTTCAACTGTCGTCGCGCCGACGAGCGCGTGCGTTGAAAGTTGCATCCCAAGTATTGCTTTAAGCTCGCCTGCGGCTTTCGCAATCATCCCCGCCGGGATTTCCTCGCAGCCGATTTCGAAAAGCAAGTCGCCCGATGTCGTCGCATCCACCTCGGAACGAGGCGACGCTTTGCGAGCCGCCTTGGATTTCGCTCTGGGTTTCACGCGACAGCTCCGGCTGAGGTTTGCACGGCGGCCCGCTGGTCGAGCCACGCGCGCGCCACTTGCGTTGCAAGCTTGCGCACCCGGCCAATCATTCCGGCCCGCTCCGTGACTGAAATTGCCCCTCGCGCGTCGAGTAGATTGAAAAGATGCGAGCACTTCAGGCAGAGGTCGTAGGCTTCGAGGATGGGAAAGCGCTTGGTTTCGATTGCACCTTTCTTGTTTGCCGCATTCCATTTGGAAAGCAGACGCGCCGCCTCGGCCTCGTTTAAGTCGAATTGCTTCCGCGTGGACGCGGCGTCGGCATAGTCAAAGCTGTAGGCTGAAAATTGCTGCTCCTCCGCCAGCCGCACTTGTCCGTAGGTCATCGTGTTGGACCAGCGAACGTCAAACACATTGTCCACTCCCTGAAGATACGCCGCGATTCGATCGAGCCCGTAGGTAAGCTCGACTGAGATCGGATCCAGATCGATTCCGCCGCACTGCTGAAAATAGGTGAACTGTGTGATCTCCAGTCCGTCGAGCAAAACTTGCCAGCCGATTCCCCATGCGCCGAGCGTGGGCGATTCCCAATTGTCCTCTTCAAATCGCACGTCGTGTTCCTTCAAATTGATTCCGACTGAGGCGAGGCTTTCGAGGTAAAGGTCCTGAATGTTTGATGGCGATGGTTTAAGTATCACTTGAAGCTGGGTGTGCTTGTATAACCGGTTCGGATTTTCACCGTAGCGGCCATCCGTGGGGCGCCGGCTCGGCTGAGCATACACCACCCGATATGGCTGCGGCCCGAGGACGCGCAGGAAAGTTTCCGGGTGCATGGTCCCGGCACCCACCTCAACGTCATAGGGTTGCTGCAAAATGCAGTCGCGACGCGTCCAATAATGTTCAAGCTTCAACAGAAGGTCTTGGAACGTCAATCCCGCGTTTTTCGTGGTCGTTTTTGGCATCTTAATGTTTCGAGTTAGAAGCTTCACGTGTGTGATTCTAGAAGTTCTCGGGACTTCAATTTGCGATCAATTTGGTGTTCAATTACGTCAAGCATTACGTCAGCCAGGTCCCTGGCCACCCGCGGGCTTATCGCCCCTGGATTTTCGATGAGCTTGTCTAACCGCTCTTGCAGCATCACTTGCGCGGCTTCGAGGGCCGCCCGCGAAAGCACCCGCATCCCCGGCTTCCGGCATTTCGCGCACATCGCCGCCGACGAACTCGAAGCAAAGTATGCGCCAGACTGTTCACTTAAAGTGCTTCCACATTTCGCGCATCGCGTCAGAGATGGCAGCCACCCCCCCAATTTCACCGTCCAAAGCGCGAAATAGGCCAAGGGCAGGTCCGGTTTGCCTGTACGCTTGACGGCTTGGGCCACCAACAGCAAGAGGCGAAAGTTTGGGTCCGACGGCTCGCGATCCGGCAGCACCGTTTCGGTTATTTCGCTCAACAGCGCGAGCGCCACACTCGATGGATAGTCCCTAAACACATCGAGAAACGATTCGATCATTTCGCACTGGCTGATGCGAACCAGTTCGCGTGTCTCGCGCTCAAAAAACCAAATGCGAATGTAAGAGAGGCGTTCGAGCGTCGCGCCGAAGCGGCTTTTCGGTTTGCGCGCTCCGGCCGCCACCCCGCGCATTTTTCCCATGGTACGCGAGAAAAAACTTACGAGCCGATCAGACTCTCCGAGCGTATAGCGTTGAAGAACAATCGCTTCAGATTCATGAAGTGGCATCTGAAGTGTCGGCTTGCCGACCTCTGACCTGCGGGCTCCGCAATTCCAAGCGATTCATTAGTACGCGACTCGCATACATCCGAAGGAATTTTTCTATCATAGCAAATCACGCGGCGCAATTAATAAACGCGTGAAGGGATATTTCATTGGCCCATTTCAAAACTTCGAGAGCTCGGCTAGAGTGATTGGGAAATGAATGCTGTTAGCGCCGAACCCGTGGACGTCGTAGGAGTGGGACTCAACGCCACGGATACGATCATCCGCTTGCCGCACTTCCCTGTTCCGGACTCCAAGGTTGAAGTTCGTTCGACCGAAGTAAGCGCCGGTGGACAAGTGGCAAGCGCCATGGTTGCGTGCCGGCGCTGGGGGCTTTCGACACGTTATGTGGGAAAAGTCGGGGACGATAGCGCGGGGAAATTGCAAATTGACGAGATGAAACGCGAAGGAGTTGATGCCCGGTGGATTATCGCCCGCGGCTGCGCAAGCCAAACTTCTTACATCCTGGTCGACGAAGCATCTGGCGAGCGAACGGTGCTCTGGAATCGGGATTCAAGTATTGCTTTACGTGCGGAAGACTTGGAGCGCGAATGGATTTGCGGTGCGAGCGCTCTTCTCGTGGATGGACACGATACCAAGGCCGCTGCGCAAGCTGCGCGGTGGGCCCGCGAAGAGCAGATACCGGTGGTGGGAGATTTTGATAATCGCTATCCGGTAGTTGAAGCGTTACTTGAATACACGGATTTTGCAATTACATCGAAGAGCTTCCCGGAAAGTTTGACTGGCGACGCCGATCTCCTGAAAACATTGCCGCAGATTTGTCGACGGTTCACGTGCCGGATGGCGGGCGCAACCTTAGGAAAGATGGGCGCGCTGCTCTGGGATGGCGGACGGTTTCTTTTGTCTCCGGCATTTCGGGTTGGAGCTGTGGATACTACTGGCGCGGGCGACATTTTTCATGGCGCATTCGTGTTTGGACTTGTGCGTGGCTGGCAACCAGAAGAAATACTTGAATTCAGCTGCGCGGCGGCCGCGCTGAATTGCACTGCGACTGGCGCCCGCGGACACATCGCAACTTTCGACGAAATTGAAAGTTTCCGACAGAGCGCTCGTCGGTCGGAATTTGCCTACACACGGGAAACACTGCAAGCAGCCGCGATCGCCGCAGGCAAATTAGCGTTTGATTTGAAGCCATGATCCCGCTCAAGGACATGACGCCTCGGCAGTCGGTGCCATTCGCCACCCTGCTGCTGATCGCCATCAATGTAATTGTTTTCATCCATCAAGTTACGCTGCCGCCCGCGGTCTCGGATGCGTTTATCAAGACATACGGGCTGGTCCCCGCGAAAATTTCGATGGCACTGGCCGGGCACCGCTACACGATGGAGCAGGCGCTGTTACCTCTCTTCACTTGCATGTTTCTTCACGGCGGGATTCTGCACATTTTGGGCAACATGTGGTTCCTATGGATTTTCGGGGGCAATGTGGAGGATCGGTTTGGATCTCTGCCCTACGTGGCCTTTTATCTGGTGTGCGGCATGGGATCGGGGATTTCGCAGGTTCTGTTCTCGTGGGGTTCGCACATTCCGTCGATTGGCGCAAGCGGGGCAATTTCGGGAGTGCTGGGCGCCTACATCGTGTTCTTCCCGCGGTCGCGGATACTTACGCTGGTGCCGCTTTTCATTATTTTTTTCCTGTGGCGAATTCCGGCAATTATTTTCATCGGCCTGTGGTTCGCGATGCAGTTCCTGAGCGGGGTGGTCTCGCTTGGTCAAGCAAACATCGGCGGAGTCGCGTGGTGGGCGCACGTGGGAGGATTTTTGCTGGGCATGCTGATTGCGGGGATTGCCAATCCGTCCAAGCGTGTGCCGGCATCGAATTGGACAAGTAGCAGCGTGTAGAAAAACTGTCTGCGCTGGGCGTTCATGTGGAACTTCATACGTTGGCGCGTCGGCTTGCCGACAGTTCCAGTTCAGGTTTAGCTGCGCTCCGCCGACAAGCTCGCTCAAGAAGATTCAACTTTAAATTTCAGAATCGTGCCGAAGAAATTTCTTTGCGGAATCGCGGACAAAATCAGCGGTCAAGAAGTTCTTTAAGTTGGAGCAGATCACCGACGCTCACATCAGAGACAGCGCAGAAGTACACGCCGCCGTGCTGCCAGCCGAGAAAGTTGTAGCCATTCAGGAACCGTTGTCTTTCCAGGCTGGACGAGTTGCCGCCAGAGCCTTCGGGCCAGACGAAAATGCTGATGAGATGCTTTCGCCTCTGATACACCAACGCGGCGACGTTGCGATGATCGAGATAATCGAGCCGGCCGCCGATGAGCGGGAACCCCTGGTCGCTGAAGTCAGTAACGGGCGGCGAAAAGTCGAGCTTCCCATCAAACCATGGTTTCACTGTGTGCTGGTCGGTCGATTGGACATCCATGAGATGGCCAGGCTGCAACGAACGTATGTGGCTTGCGATTGCCTCATCAGCAATGAGATCCGGGCGAGGATTGCCTCCAATTCCGGGACCGAGTCTCGAGCCCAGTGCTACGGCAATAAGAATTGCCGCCGCAACCGCCAGCCACTCAAAAATCGGACGCCGCTGAGCAGCGGGTCGAATCGAAGCCACTGAACTGGGCCCGCTCTCGATTCGCACTGCACTCTTGACTGGTGGTGCACCCTCGCCGACCGCGGCGGCGCGAATTCGGGCTTTGACCTCCTGCGGCGCCCGGTGATAGAGATTCCCAGACCGTAATGAGGTACGCAGAGTTCGATGGCTGGAGAGTTCCTGGGCGCAGGCAGGGCAGGTCTTCAGGTGCTCTTCGACTTCAAGGCTGCGAACGATATCCAATTCGTCATCCACATATGCGTGGAGCAGCAATGTTTTATCGGCGCACGCCACGCTGCACCTCCCTTTCGCGCGCATGCGAGAGAATCTTCCGCAATTGCGTGCGCGCTCGAGCTAAACTCGACATCACCGTTCCGATGGGAATCTCCATTACTTCAGCGATCTCTTTGTATGAAAGGCCCTCAAGTTCGCGGAGTATCAGAGCCTCACGAAAGGCTATCGGCAACTCTTCAAGAGCTACTTGAAGAGCCTGATTTCCCGCTGAACGCAGGAGCAAGGCTTCGGCGTTGGGCTTCTCCGCCGACGGCACGTGAATACTTTCGTCGAATTCCTGCGCTGAATCGGCGGGACGGCGCTTTTCGAGAAATGAGTACGAAGTGTTGCGCACAATGCGAAGGAGCCATGAGCGGGCGTCGCCTCCATGATAGCCCTCGAAGAATTTCACGGCACGCAGGCAGGCCTCCTGAACGACGTCTTCGGCGTCGTGCGTATTGCGGACGAGCCAGCGCGCAAGGTTGTAGGCTGCGTCGAGATGCGGCAAAACGACCTCGTCGAAGCTCCGTTGAGCGGATGCCCCGCCCGTTTCGTCTTGCATAGAGCCGTAGACTCTCAGGTATTCAGACAAGATGCCAAGCGATTTTATTCCCGCAATATGTGTGGCGCGACGGGAATATATAGCCGCTGCCGGGAGTCTTGCAATCAAACACGCACAGTTTCTCCCCTACTCTGCGTGGCGGTTACGCAAGCCCAAACCCCTCGCCGGGTCTTCCTACCGTTGTGAAGTCTTCCTGAATTCTCATGCTCCGGTCTGACAGTGCGTCAGCTTCCGGTCATAGATTAGCTATTGAAACTCCTCGCCGAAAGTCTCGCCAACCAGCAATGCCTCGTCCACCGAACCGCGCATCAGAGCAATAAGGTCCTTGCTAAATTTTGAGAGAGGCTCTCAATGGAGTGTAAGGGATGTCCTGATAACGCGGTGTAAAGCATGTCCTGGAACTTTACATAAGAGTGCCTGTGCCACGACTACTTGACGATCACCTTGCCCGTCATCACCGGATGCACGGAGCAGAAGTAT
>DATDIT010000130.1:0-11785 GCA_036520875.1 Candidatus Acidiferrales bacterium | reverse complement strand
TTGCTGATTCCCCGCAGTTTCATCGACAAGGAAAAATCGCACGTCGCGGGGTTTTCTCCAGAGCTGGCGGTGGTGACGCACGGCGGCGGCGAGGAGTTGGAAGAACCGCTGGTGATTCGTCCAACCTCGGAGACAATTATCGGGCATGCGTACGCGAAGTGGATACAGAGCTATCGCGATTTGCCGGTGCTGATCAATCAGTGGAACAGCGTGGTGCGCTGGGAACTGCGGACACGGCTGTTTTTGCGAACGCTGGAATTCTACTGGCAGGAAGGGCACACGGCGCACGCGACGGCGGAAGAGGCCGAGGCCGAGACGCGGCAGATGCTCGATGTGTACACGGATTTCGCGGTGAATGAGGCGGCCATACCGGTGATGCCCGGTCGCAAATCGGCCGCGGAGCGGTTCGCGGGCGCCGAACAGACCTACTCGATCGAAGCGATGATGGGAGATGGGAAGGCACTGCAGTCGGGCACGTCTCACAACTTGGGGCAGAATTTTGCGAAGGCGTTCGAGATACGGTATCTCGATAAGGGCGGTGTGCTGCAACACTGCTGGACGACTTCATGGGGGCTTTCGACGCGGTTTGTAGGCGCGATCATCATGGTTCACGGCGACGACCAGGGATTGATTCTGCCGCCGCGGCTGGCGCCCTATCAGATTGTGATCGTCCCGATCTACAAGACGGACGAGGAGCGCGGCAGCGTGATGGAAAATGCGCAGCGGTTGAAGCGGGAACTTGTGGATGCAGGCATTCGAGTGAAAATGGACGAGCGCGAAGGAATGAGCCCGGGATTCAAGTTCAACGACTGGGAGATGCGGGGAGTGCCGTTGAGGCTGGAGCTTGGTCCCAAGGATGTGGCGAAGGGCTCGGTGGTGCTGGCGCGGCGCGATCGTCCCGGCAGGGAAGGCAAAACGTTTGTGCCGCAGCAGGGGATTGCCGCGGCCGTGGCGGGGATGCTGGAGGAAATTCAGAAGGCGCTCTACGAGCGGGCGCTGGAATTTCGCAAGTCGAACACGGCGGAGCCAGCCGATTATGGCGAATTCAAGAAGGCGGTGGAAAAAGGCTTCGCGTTTTCCTGGTGGTGCGGAAGCGGCGAATGCGAAAAGAAGATCAAGGAAGAGACCAAGGCAACGATGAGGTGCATTCCCCTCGACCAGCCCGCTGGCGCCGGAGGCGAGTGCGTCTATTGCGGCAAGGCAGCCGGCGAAAAGGCTATTTTCGCCCGGGCCTACTGAGTCTGTGCCGAATCGGCCTCGTGCTTCGCAAGATGCTAAGAAAAGAATTTGAGAGGCTGGCCCACGGTATCTTTTGAACGGCCTCCCGTGATAGCTAGCTCGCCGTGAGAAACCCCGCGTTTACCGATCGCGAACACGGATATTCCTGGATTCCACCAGACCCATGGCCTCCATGCTAGCCTTGAGGAAATCCAGCCAAGAACTAGGCGAGGAGGACCGGAGCCAGATGTTGCGATCGAGGCAGACCACGAAGGAGCGCGGAGGGTCAAAGCTCAACCTCCTCATAACGCTGCTCATCATGGGCTCGATGGTTTTCGCGGGGGTCAAACTAATTCCGGTATATGTCGACAACTATCAGTTTCAGGATGCGATCGAGAGCGAGTCAAGGTTTGCGCTGACGGGCTACCCGAAGAAAAGCACTGACGACATCCGCGATGACGTTTGGAAAAAGGCACAGGAACTTTCGATCCCCGCGCAGAGGGAGGATATCCAGGTGAACGTGACCAACGGAAGCGTTTCGATAAGCCTGGACTACTCGGTGCCGATCGATTTGGCGGTTTACCAACTGACGTTGCAATTTCACCCACACGCCGACAACCATTCGATCTAAAATAGGGTTTTGGCCTTTTTTGTCGATCAGAAGTACGCCGAGCAACCGAGCTTCAGGCGGCAGCTTGGATGATCGCGCTCTATCGCCCGGTGCAACGGGCCGGAGAAACTTATTGCGGATTCGAATTGCCCGGGGGTTTTGGACATCGCGTCTTGGGATCGGGGTGCTGGGAGCGGCTCTGGTTGCGCTCCTTGTTGCAACGATTGTCTTCGCCGGGTACTACATTCAATTCGGGCATTTGATCGACCAGCGCCTCACTGGCCAGATTTACCAGAATACGTCGAGCGTTTATTCGGCTCCCGGCAGGATTTTCACAGGGGAGTCGCTGCGCAAAGACGACTTAGCCAGCTACTTGCGGAACGCGGGCTATCAGGAAGGGAAGGTGGCCGGCGCGCCTGGTGAGTTTCACGCCACCGACTCGACGGTAGAGATCCGGCCTTCCTCCACGTCGTATTTCCAGGGACATAATTCGCTGCGCGTAACCTTTGAGGGTCGAGAGGTGTCGCACATCGCGCAGCTTTCCGATGGCACAACCATGGAGTCAGCGGAGATTGAGCCGACGCTGCTGACGAATTTATTTGATACTTCGCGTGAAAAGCGGAGGGTCGTGCGGTTCGAGGATTTGCCGACCGTGCTGGTCCACGCCGTGATGGCTGCGGAGGATAAGCGTTTCTTCGAGCACGGCGCGCTGGACGTGGTGCGCGTGTTCGGGGCGGCATTTTACGACCTGAGCCGGGACCGGAAGGCGCAAGGGGCCAGCACCATCGACATGCAGGTAGCGCGGACGTTCTTCTTTACGACGAAACGCGAGTGGAGCCGGAAGCTGAAGGAAGTGCTCATGGCCGCCGAACTCGACGAGCGTTTCTCGAAGCAGCAAATCTTCGAGTTGTACGCGAACGATATTTATCTCGGAAACCGGGGCAGTTTTTCGATACGCGGATTCGGCGAGGCCTCGCAGGCTTACTTTGGGAAGGACGTGCGGGATTTGACAGCCGGCGATGCGGCATTTCTCGCCGGGATTATCCGCGCGCCGAACCGCTATTCGTCCGCCGAGCGGCACGTGGACCGCGCCGATGACGTGCGCGATCGAGTGCTCGGCGAAATGGTCGCCGATGGCTACATAACGGCGGATCAGCAGGCTGCGGCTAAGAAGACCAAACTAAAGTTCGTGAACGGCGGCGTGGAAAGCAGCCCCGCCCCGTATTTCGTGGACATGGTGAAGGACCATTTGCTCGAGAAATTTTCCGAGAACGACCTAGAAACCCAGAGCTACCGCATTTACACGACGCTCGATCCGGATTTGCAGCGCGCGGCCAGCGAAGCGGTACAGATCGGCGTGAAAAATCTAGACAAGCTGCTTGCGCGTCGCTACGCGATCTGGAAGAAGAAGGGCCAAACGGTACCGCCGGCGCAGGTAGCGGTTGTGGTGATGGATCCACATACGGGGGAGATCAAGGCGCTGATCGGCGGGCGCAATTACGGCGAGAGCCAGCTCAACCACGCGCTGGCGCGGCGGCAGCCCGGATCGGTCTTCAAGCCGTTTGTTTACGCAGCGGCTTTTGACGATGCAGTTGAAAACCTTCAGCCGGTAGTCACACCGGTGACGACGGTGGACGATAGTCCTACGACATTCGAATTCGATGGAAAGGACTACACACCCAACAATTACGGGGAGGAATTCTACGGAATGGTGACAGTGCGCGATGCGCTGATTCATTCGCTGAATGTGGCTACGGTGAAGGTAGCGGAGTTGATCGGGTATCAGCGGGTGGTCGATCTGGCGCGCCAGATGGGGTTGGGCGAAAATATCCAGCCGACCCCTGCCGTGGCGCTCGGCGCTTACGATATGACACCAATTGAAGTGGCGGCGGGTTATACGGCGTTCGCGGGGAACGGCGTGCGTGCGGAGCCCCTTTTTATCCGCAGCGTGATTGCCGGAAATGGAAGCACCGCGGAATCCAATTCACCGTCGACACGCTCGGTGCTCGATCCACGCGTGGCCTTTTTGACGACCAACTTGATGGAGGATGTGATCAATCACGGCACTGGCTATCCAGTGCGGCAGATCGGATTTACCGCGCCAGCAGCGGGGAAGACAGGTACTTCGCACGATGGCTGGTTCGCGGGATACACGTCAAATCTGCTGTGTGTCGTATGGGTCGGGTTCGACGATAACCGGGATTTGGACTTGGCGGGCGGCGAAGCCGCGGCGCCTATCTGGGCGGAGTTCATGAAGCGTGCCGTGGCGTTGCCGAGATATCGCGACACTCAGAATTTCGACCCTCCGCCAGGCATCGTCGAGCAGTCAGTCGATCCCCAGACGGGCCAGCTTGCCACGCCGTCTTGTCCGAAGATCGTGACCGAATATTTCATATCCGGCACCGAACCGAACCAATATTGCCAACTCCACGGAGGTTCGCTGGCGCAATCGGGGCCTGCATCCTGGCTGGCTCACTTGTTTGGCAAGGGATCGGAGGCTGCAGGGCCTCGACCGCCGGAGACGCACGAAGCGTCACCGAACGCCGCTAAAAATGGACACGTTACAGCTCCTCCGCCGGCAAAATCAGCCAACGAGACCGCTCCCCAGGGGCAAGTTAAGCAACCCGAGAAGAAAAAAGGCCTCTTCGACAAGATATTTGGTATCTTCGGGGGAGAGAAAAAGCCGGACACGTCGGAACCGCATTCGCATTAGGGATACAGCGGTCGCCTCTGCCACGGTGCAGCCAGGAGATGGGCAATGAAACCCTTGGCCCTCTTCGCCATTGTCGTCATGTTTTTCGCATTCGGATTTAGCCGGAGTTCCTGCGCTCAGGAAGCTACCAGCGACAACCTTCAGTCCGCGGCTGATCATTCACAACCACAAACCCCGAATCCGCAGATGACCCCGCGGCAACTGGCCGAGATGCGCGCGTCCATTCTGATGGCGCGGAAAGAATTCAGCGATGCTGCGATCGCCTACCAGCGTCTTCTGGAGTCCGACCCGCACAACGCCGACTTCCTCAATCGAACGGGGATGGCGTACCAGGAACTAGGGCAGGATGGGCTTGCCGAACATTTCTATAAGAAAGCCATGCGCGCGGACAGGAAATTTTCTGAGGCCATTAATAATCTTGGTACTGTGGAGTATTCCAGGAAGCGCTACGGCAAAGCGATCAAATATTACAAGAAGGCCATCTCTGTTGCGCCGGAAATGGCCGCAGTATACAGCAATCTAGGTTACGCCTACTGTGCCATCAAGAAATATCCTCCGGCGATGGACGCGTTTGGCACAGCTGTAAAACTCGATCCCATGATTTTCGAACATAGGGGATCGAGCGGTTCGGTTTTGCAGCAACGGACGGCCGCGGATTCGGGGGAGCTATACTTTACGATTGCGAAATCCTACGCCAAACTGGGCGATGCCGAGCGTGTGGCGCGCTACCTGAAGCTTGCCCGCGACGACGGATACAAGAATTTGCTTGAGGTCGAGAAGGACCCCGCCTTCGAGAAAGTAATTAAGGACGCGCGCGTTCAGGAAGTACTCCGGGTGAGGTCAGCCTCCACCGCTTCGCTGTGAAGCCGAATTCCAACTAGGCCCCTACGCTGCCCCGGCAAGTCGCTTTGGCTGCTTCCTTCTAGGCATAGGTAGATGTTTCACGGGTTCACAGAATCCGGGGAATCTGTCATCATAAAGACACGCAGAGTCACATTGGTACAGACGAAAGAGAGATGATCGAGGCTTATTAATGGCTGTTCCCGGACCAATATCGCAGATGTGGGCGGTGTCGTCCTACGTCGTCCGACAGAAGCTGAAGGGGCGTAGGCAGTATCCGCTCGTTCTGATGCTGGAGCCGCTGCTACGCTGCAACCTCGCATGTGCTGGTTGCGGCAAGATTCAGTACCCGGCGCACGTTCTCAAAAAGAATCTTACTCCCGAGGAATGTTTCCGCGCCGTTGACGAATGCGGCGCGCCGGTGGTGAGTATTCCAGGCGGCGAGCCTTTGATGCATCCGCAGATCGCCGAAATCGTGAACGGGCTCGTCGCCCGCAAGAAGTACATCTACCTGTGCACCAACGCGCTGCTGCTGAGCGAACGCCTCAGCGAATTCACGCCCAGCAAATATCTTTCGTTTTCCGTCCACATGGATGGCCAGCGCGAGCACCACGACTTTTCGGTCTGCCGCGAGGGCACTTACGACAAGGCCGTTGAGGGAATTCGCCTTGCTCTTCGGCGCGGCTTCCGCGTCACCACGAATACCACTCTTTTTGAGGGCGCCGATCCGCAAAGCGTCCGCCAGTTTTTTGACGACATGATGGAACTGGGCGTGGAAGGCATGATGCTCTCGCCCGGCTACACCTATGACAAGGCGCCGGACCAGGAGCATTTCCTCTCCAGGAAAAAGACGCGCAACCTATTCCGCCATATTCTCAGCAATCGTTCCGACAGTTGGCGCTTCAACCTTAGCCCGCTTTTCCTTGAATTTCTGATGGGCAAGCGGAATTACAAATGCACGCCCTGGGGCATGCCGACCTACAACATCTTCGGCTGGCAGAAGCCTTGCTATCTTCTCCAGGATGGATACACAGACACTTTCGAAGAGCTGATCCGCGAGACGAATTGGGAACAATATGGCACTGAGAGCGGGAATCCGAAGTGCGCGAATTGTATGGTCCATAGCGGGTACGAAGCCAGCGCCGTGAATGATACCTTCAGCTCGTTCGGCGGTTTTCTGAGCACAGTGCGAGCTACCCTCTTTAATAAGTATAAGGATCCCGACCTGATGGATGGCGCCTCCGGCACTTCGGGTGAAAGTTCTGGGCAACTGATTCAAATCATGACTTCGCCGAAAGCTTAGCGACGAAGACAGCAGCATCCTCAGTTCCCCTGGCGCATTTATTTCACCGGCGCGGCAACTTCGAGCGCACTCTCAGCGGACGGAAGTTCGTCGAGCTTTCTCAGTTGGGGAAACAGCGCCGCGCATACGGCAGTGATCGCGATTGCGCCGATTCCCCCGATCACCACGGCCGTGACGGTACCGAAGACTTGGGCCGTTGCGCCGGATTCGAATCCGCCAAGCTCGTTTGAGGTACCGATAAAAAGCATGTCTACGGCATTCACGCG
Organism: Candidatus Acidiferrales bacterium; assembly: GCA_036520875.1. Classification (GTDB taxonomy): domain Bacteria; phylum Acidobacteriota; class Terriglobia; order Acidiferrales; family UBA7541; genus Palsa-295. The sequence goes on along the minus strand of DATDIT010000130.1, from coordinate 4,835 downwards.
CCCGCGCATTTCGTTCGGGGTCACAAGCTGAATTAGGATTCCGCGGATCACCACGCTGACCATATCGGTGGCGCCGACTAGAATTAAGGCGACCATGGAGAGCACCATGCTGCGCGAGATGCCGAACAAAATGGTTGCTAACCCAAATCCCGCAACACACCACAGCATTTTCGCGCCAGAGTTGCGGCCAAGGGGCCGGTGCGCGAGCAGCAAGGCCATCACGGCGGCGCCGATTGCCGGCGCGCAGCGCAACAGGCCCAGCCCCAGCGGGCCGGTGCGGAGAATGTCACTCGCAAACGCCGGGAGCAAATAGACCGCGCCCCCGAGGAGCACCGCGAACATATCGAGCGAGATCGATCCGAGGACCATTTTTTCGCGCCAGATGTAGTGCAGGCCGGCGAGAACGACTTTCGCGCTCAACGGTTCGCGGGCGCGCGGCCGGAAGTGCGGACGCACGCCAACCATCGAGGCGGCCGCGAATCCGGCGGCGATCATTGCCGAGGCGTAGACAGGCGACGCTGTGCGAGAGATTCCATAGATCAATCCACCGACTGCGGGACCGAGAATCGTGGCGCCTTCAAAAATCGTCGCGCCCCATGCGAACGCGCTGCGGAAGTGTTCTTCCGGGACAAGCAGGGGCAGGATGGCCCGGCTCGCAGGTGCGTTGAACGAACGCACAATCCCGACAAGCACGACGACACCATAGATCAGACGTACAGAATGTGTGCGGCTCAAACTGATCGCGAGCAAAAGGCCGGAACAGATCGCAAAACCCGCATAGCCGAGTGTTAGAAGCTTGCGGCGGTCGTAGCGATCGGCCGTGTGGCCGGAAACGAGAAATAACAACACGCCGGGAAGAAATTGAGCGAGGCCGACGAGGCCAAGGTCGAGTTTGTTTCGGGTGATTTCGTAGACCTGCCAGCCCACGGCGACAGATTGCATTTCCGTGGCCAGCACGATGAAGAAACGAGCAGCCTGATAGAGTCTGTATGAGGGATAGCTGAACGCGATAGTGCCTGCGCTGGTGGGGTCCCCTGAAGCGGCCATTGCGGTCTACTGTGCCACAAAATTCAAATTCGCACGAGGAGTGGAAGCTGGGCTCAGTTTTGGGATTGGCCGGCGGAATGCCAAGCAGAGCGGCGGTGGCAGATTCCGAGCGCGTTTAGAGCTAGCGATTGGTGTGCGTGCCCAGGATAGCGTCGAAGAAAGCTCCGAGCAGAAAGCGAATATCCTGGTCGGTGACGATCGCGTTGTCGACCAGGTGCTCGAGCAAGAGAGCGTTCGATAGCGCCCCGAGTCCGGTAGCGGCACTTGTGCTCGATATCGGCAAATCGTGGCCCACTTCATGCGCAATGCGGCGCACGAGATCGCCTCCACAGGCGCGAAGAGGTCGTTGCCGGGTGCGCAATCGCGCGTGCGCCTCGGGATGCCGGATCGCGAACAACTTGAATTCCAGCGACAGCAACACCAGTCGGCGATCCTTCGCAAGTTGCACGTAATGTTCACGCAGGGCGCGTAGGCGCTTGGCGGGAGTCTCCTCCCGCCCCAGTAGTTCGGCGACTTCAGCGATCCGCCGCGCCACCCATTGTTCGAGCAGCGCGAAGAAAATATCTTCCTTGCTCTTGAAGTTGGCGTAAAAGGCGCCGCGCGTGTAACCCGCCAGCGAGGCAATGTCTTCCAAACGCGCCGCCTCAAATCCATCGCGCGCGAACGTCTTCTCAGCCGCGGCGAGGAGCTTCTTGCGGGTCGCCTCGGTGCGCGCTCTTTGCCGCGAAATTACAGGCGGGGTTCTCCCGCGAATCCCATGCTGAGTGGCGAGCAAACGGGTGCTGCTCATCGCAACAGCTGACCCCATCCCGCTTTACAGGATACATACATGCACGTATATTATTAATAATGTCCTTGAAATACAAGGGGTACGCGTGGCTGCGGGTGCAATAGCGATTGACCATAGCGCTTGGCGGCCGCGTTATAACCCATGGCTCGTTGCGTTTGTCGTCACGCTTGCCACGTTCATGGAAGTGCTCGACACTTCCGTTGCGAATATCGCTCTGCCCCACATCGCTGGAAGTTTTGGCGCGACCATCAATGAAGCCACGTGGGTGCTCACCAGCTATTTGGTGTCGAATGGCATTGTCCTGCCCATCAGTGCCTGGCTTGCCACGCGATTCGGGCGCAAGCGCTATTACATGTTCTGCGTGGCGTTGTTCGCTGGCAGTAGCTTTCTATGCGGACTCGCGCCCACGCTCGGGATTCTGGTCTTCTTTCGCGTAATGCAAGGCATTGGCGGCGGAGGACTGCAACCGAGCGAGCAATCGATCCTGGCCGATACGTTTTCCCCCGAGCAACGCGGGATGGCCTTTTCGATTTACGCCATGGCGGTGGTGTTGGCGCCCGCGATCGGACCCACGATCGGCGGATGGATCACCGACAACTATAGCTGGCGCTGGATTTTCTACATCAATGTTCCCATCAGCATAGTGTCCCTGTATCTCACCTATCAGTTCGTCGAGGATCCGCCGTATCTGCGCGACGAGCAGGCAAAAGCGAAAAAAGCGGGTATCGATTACATCGGGCTCAGTCTCGTGGCCTTGGGCATCGGCTGCTTGCAAATGGTCATGGACAAGGGTCAGGAATTGGACTGGTTCGGCTCCCACCTGATTACCGCAGGTTCGATCATTGCAATTACGATTCTGATTTGCTGGGTCATTTGGGAATGGCGGCATCCGCATCCCATTGTGGAATTGAAGCTTTTGAAAAACCGGAATTTCGCAGCGGCAATGTTTTCAATGGTGATGCTCGGATCGGTTCTCTACGGGACCACCGTACTGCTTCCGGAATTTCTGCAAACTTTGATGGGCTACACTGCCGCACAGGCGGGCGAATGCATGGCCCTCGGTGGTTTTCTGATGATGCTTACCATGCCGATGTCCGGGGCGCTAAGCGGAAAAATGGATCCGCGCATGCTGCTGGCATTTGGTTATGCCGCAACCGCCGCGGGTCTTTATCACATGGCCACGCATCTGAGTCTGGTGATGGACTTCGGCACCGCGGCAATGCTGCGCACCTACCAGGTTGCGGGCCTGGCCTTCATCTTCATTCCGTCGAACGTGCTGTGCTACGCCGGCATCCCTCGCGAAAAGAACAATCAAATTTCGAGCATGATGAATTTTGTGCGCAATGTGGGCGGAAGCATCGGCATCGCGGTGGTAGGCACGATGGTGACGCGAACCACCCAGACGCGGCAAGTCTATCTCTCAGCCAACATGCAGAACGGCAATCCGCGGTTTCGCGCCACGGTGGAGGGACTTTCCGCTACGCTGCGCAGCAAGGGCATCGGCGCTGCGGAAGCCACCCGCCAAGCCTATGGCCGGCTTACGATGATGATGGAGCAGCAAGCTTCGGCCCTTGCGTTCCGCGACGTTGTGGCCATTCTGGCAATCATCGTGCTGTGTCTGGTCCCCATAGCTTTCATCATGCAGCGTCCGGCAAAGTCAGCTGCAGGCGAAGTTCCCCCGCCGCACTGATCGCGTGCTTCGCCACTTGGTCGTCAGCTGGGAAGCAGCGATGGCTGGTCGCTGGGATACGTTATCTTCGTGCCACGAACGCGGGCGAACGGAGTGAGCTTGTGCTCCTTGGGCGCCGCCTTGCTAACGATTTCAAGAGCCCGTATGCCGCGAACGAGCAGCGCGTCGGCAACGAGCGACCTATGGCATCGCCATGGGACGGCCTCGGCGCACATCAGAGCGGTGGGACGGATTTCCGCCAATCCAATCGCCCACTCAAGTGCCTCTATGAACTCGGGCGTCTGCATGTAGTCCGCGTAGCCGCGGAAGCTCGCATTGCGCCAGCCTAGGTTGACCGAATCCAGCTTAGCCCGGCGGAGCCCGCCAAGCTCTTTCAGGTGGAGATATTGAATGCGCGCGGCGCGTAGTGATTTTTCCAGCACGTCGCCATTGAATTGCGGATTGTGGCGCGACTTCGGGATCGTGCGTATGTCGATCAATTGCCTGACGCCATTCGCGCGCAGCAACTCAACGAATTCGTCGATAGGCCGCGTCGAATGCCCGATAGTAAAGATTGGCGGATGGACCGGTTCTTTGCGCTTGGGCACACTACGAGGATACATTAATATTTTTAGCCGAACGCCCCGTGGATGCAAGTCCTTGTCGGCGTAAAGAAAAGTCGTCCACGATGGTGGTAAAGAAAAGCCCTGTAGTAGACCAGCCGCAGCCTTCACGAATCGATGCTACGCCCCGCGGGGAAACAGCCTCGCGGACTCGCCCTCAAAGTTGTAAACTTCAATTTCTGCCTAGCCGGACAAACGAAGGAGCCGATTCGATGAGCGCGACCACACAAGCAGCACCCTCCGCTTCCGCCGTACAGACGATCAAAGAGAAAGCGCGGAGGCTCAGCATTCTTTCTATGATGGAGACAACAGCCGCGGGATCGGGTCATCCAACGTCCTGCATGTCCGCGGCCGAGCTGATGGCCGGCATTTTCTTTTATGCCATGAAATTTGATGCCAAGAATCCCAACTCGCCGGATGCCGACCGTTTCGTTCTCTCGAAGGGCCACGCCGCGCCCGTCCTCTATGCCGCGCTGGCCGAAGCCGGTGTGTTTCCCGAATCGCGCCTGAGGACGCTACGGCAATTCTCCAGCGAACTCGAAGGCCATCCCACCCCGTTGATCCCGGGCGTCGACGCCGCCACCGGCTCGCTCGGCCAGGGGCTCTCGGTTGGCGCGGGCCTCGCCATCGGCGCGCGGCTGGACAAAAGCCCTACTCGCGTTTACGTCCTGCTGGGCGATGGCGAAATGGCGGAAGGCCAAATCTG
>DATDIT010000129.1:0-56846 GCA_036520875.1 Candidatus Acidiferrales bacterium | reverse complement strand
ACGCAGGGCGTTCCGCTGCGAACAGCGCGCGACCTGGCGCGGGAATCCAAGCTACCGCTTTCGACCGTGAGCAAGCTGCTCAAAGAGCTGCTGCAGAGCGGGCTGCTGATGTCGCATCGCGGCACCAAAGGCGGCTACGTGCTTGCGCGGGAGCCGAGGAACATTTCGGTTCTAGAGATGATCGCGGCGATCGAGGGCCCGATGGCGCTCACCGAGTGCAGCACAGACGTCACAGGCTTGTGCAATCTTGAGTCTTACTGTCCTATTAAAACCAATCAGCAAATCATCAATCGAGCCGTCAGAAGCGTGCTTGAAAAGGTCACTCTTTCAGACCTGATGCACCCGCTCCATCTGACGACCATCGAGGACGCGCGCGGCAAGGTTTTGCCGGTGATCGCGTCCGGGAGAGTTCAATGAGTTCGAATACCGATACGATCCGGGAGCTGGCGCAGCAGGAGTACAAGTGGGGATTCGTCACCGATATTGGTGAGGACCGCGCTCCCAAAGGCTTGAACGAGGATATTATTCGCCTGATCTCCACGAAAAAGAACGAGCCGGAATTCATGCTCGAATGGAGATTGAAGGCGTACAGGCATTGGGAATCGCTGGAAAAGGCGCAAGGCGAACCGAAATGGGCCAACGTTCACTATCCGCCCATCGATTATCAGGCAATTTCGTACTATTCCGCGCCCAAGCAGAAGATCAATCTGAAGAGCCTGGACGAACTCGACCCGGAAATTCTTCGGACGTACGAAAAGCTGGGCATTCCGCTCGCGGAACAGAAGATGCTCGCGGGAGTAGCCGTCGATGCGGTTTTCGATAGCGTCTCAGTGGCCACGACTTTCAAGGCCAAACTTGCCGAGGTAGGAGTTATTTTTTGCTCGTTTTCCGAGGCGGTGCAAAATCACGCGGAGCTGGTAAAGAAGTATCTCGGCAGCGTGGTGCCTTACACCGACAACTTCTTTGCCTCGCTCAACGCGGCTGTATTTACCGATGGATCGTTCGTATACGTACCCAAGGGCGTGCGCTGTCCGATGGAACTCTCGACGTACTTCCGCATTAACGCCGCGGAAACCGGGCAGTTCGAGCGGACTTTGATCATCGCGGATGAAGGCGCTTCCGTCAGTTACCTCGAAGGATGTACGGCCCCGATTCGCGACGAAAATCAGCTTCACGCCGCAGTGGTCGAATTAATCGCTCTCGATAACGCCCAAATCAAATACTCGACTGTTCAGAACTGGTATCCGGGCGACAAGAATGGGAAGGGCGGAATCTACAATTTCGTCACCAAGCGGGGCGCGTGTCGCGGCAAGAATTCCAAGATTTCGTGGACGCAAGTAGAAACCGGCTCCGCCATCACTTGGAAATATCCGAGTTGCATCCTGCAGGGTGAAAATTCGGTGGGCGAATTCTACTCCGTGGCGCTCACCAATAATTACCAGCAAGCGGATACGGGCACGAAGATGATCCACATCGGCAAAAACACGAAGAGCACGATCGTCTCCAAGGGCATCTCCGCGGGGCACGGCCAGAACACCTACCGCGGCCAGGTAACCATCATGAAGGGCGCCGCCGGCGCAAGAAATTATACGCAATGCGATTCCCTGCTGATCGGCGACAAGTGCGGGGCTCACACGTTTCCGTACATCGAAGTGAAAAATTCAACGGCGCGCATGGAGCATGAGGCATCCACGTCGAAAATCGGCGAAGACCAGATGTTCTATCTCCGCCAGCGCGGCCTGAAGGCCGAGGACGCCGTGTCGATGATCGTCAATGGCTTCTGCAAGCGCGTCTTCCGCGAGTTGCCGATGGAATTCGCCGTGGAAGCGCAAAAGCTTCTGAGCGTGAGCCTCGAAGGAAGCGTCGGATAATCGGGCCGTTCCTGCTCGACAGTGCAGCCGAGTAGGAACCGCTGCAAGTTACAGAAAATAAACGACGGCGTCACCGCCTACCCGTCACAAAAATGGAACGGCTGAGGCCGCCACAAGGACAGAGCTAATGAGTTTGCTGGAAATCAAAGACCTGAAAGTCAGGGTGGATGACCGCGAGATCCTCAAGGGCATCAACCTGAAATTGAACGCGGGTGAGGTTCATTCGATCATGGGACCCAACGGCTCCGGCAAGAGCACGCTGGCCCAGGTACTTGCCCGCCGCGAGACCTATGAGGTTACTGGCGGCCAAGTTCTCTTCGAAGGCAAGGACCTGCTGGCGATGAAACCGGAAGAGGCGGCGTGCGAGGGACTTTTCCTAGCATTTCAGTATCCCGTCGAAATTCCGGGAATCAGCAACGCGTACTTTCTCCGTTCGGCGCTGAATGCGATCCGAAAATATCGAGGGCAGGAAGAGATGGACGCAATGGATTTCCTGCCCAAGCTGCGCGAAAAACTGAAACTTCTCGATATGGATGAGAAGCTGCTGAACCGGTCTGTAAACGAGGCCTTTTCCGGTGGCGAGAAAAAGCGCAACGAAATCCTGCAGATGGCCGTGCTCGAGCCGAAGCTTGCAATTCTGGACGAAACGGATTCCGGGTTGGACATCGACGCCCTCAGAATCGTCGCTCAAGGCGTCAACGCGATGCGAAATCCGGGCCGCACTATGCTGGTAGTCACGCACTATCAGCGGCTGCTCAACTACATTGTCCCGGATTACGTCCACGTGCTCGTGGATGGCCGCATCGTGAAGTCCGGCGGGCCAGAACTCGCACTGGACCTCGAAGACAAGGGCTACGGCACATTTGAGGCGGGAGCCAGCGCCTAATTCGGGTGGCAGAATTTTAGGGGGAAGCGACAGCGTGGCAACAGCGATCTCGGGATTGCAAAATTACAACGAGAGCTTCAGCGGATTCGAAAAAGCCGCTGCGGGCCGTGAATTATCCTGGCTGCGAGAGCTGAGGAAAAGCGGCTTTGCGCGCTTCAGCGAGACGGGATTTCCGACCACCCGCGACGAGGACTGGCGGTTCACCAATCCCGCAGCAATCGCGCAGACTCACTTTCGGCTCGTTCGCAACGGTCATTCCCTTCCCTCTAAAGATGAACTGGCGCGGTTTCGAGTGCCGGGGGCCGGTTGCCAGGCCGTTTTTGTGGACGGGAATTTTGCGCCGCAGCTTTCTACAATTGGTAAGCTGCCCGCCGGGGTCACCGTCGCGAGCCTCGCGGTGGAACTCGCGCGCAATCCGGGCGCGGTTGAACCTCACCTGGGCCGCTACCTCGATCTTCAGCGTGACGCTTTCGGCGCGCTCAATACGGCATTTCTGGAGGATGGGGCGTTCGTTCACGTTGCCAAGGGTACGATCGTGGAAAAGCCGATAGCGTTGCTATTCGTTTCAACCGCGCACGATGCGCCTACTGTAAGTTATCCGCGCAATTTGATCGTGGTGGAAGAGAACAGCCAACTGACGATCATGGAAGACTATGTATCGCTGGGCGGAGGCGAGGCGCTCTGCAACACGGTAACGGAATTAGTGGCGGGCGATCACAGCGTGGTATCGCACTACATGATCGAGCGCGAGCATGTGAAGACCTACAACGTCTCCACGCTTCGAATTCAGCAGGGACGGAGCGCCGATGTGGCCTCGCATTCGGTTCTGATCGGCGGGGCGCTGGTTCGAAACAACGTCCATCCGGTGCTGAAGGGCGAGGGCGGCGAATGCCTGATCAACGGCCTTTTTATCGGAAATGGGCGGCAACACCTGGACAATTACATGCTGGTGGAGCACGCCAGCCCGCACTGCGCGAGCCGGCAATTCTACAACGGGATTCTGGGCGATCGCGCGCACGGCGTTTTCCATGGCCGTATCATCGTCCACAAAGACGCACAAAAGACCGACGCGAAGCAGACCAATCGCAACCTGCTGCTTTCCGATACGGCCCAAATCGATACCAAGCCACAACTGGAAATTTATGCCGACGACGTGAAGTGCACACACGGCGCAACGATCGGGCAGATCGAGGAAAGCGCGCTCTTTTACTTGCGGTCACGCGGAATTGACGAAGCCGCAGCACGAACGCTTTTGTTAGTCGCTTTCGCGAGCGAATGCCTCGATCGGATGAAGGAAGGGCCGGTGCGAACGCACGTGGAAAGGCTGGTTCAAGAACAGGCGCTTCGCATGGCCGTCATATCGCATCCAATGGAGCAGAGAGATCAGAAACAATGAGCACCGCCGCGAACAAAGTCGAAGCTCGAGCGCAAGCGCTCGCGAGTGATCGCGCTGGAGCCGCGCACACGTACGCTAGCGGATTGGATATCGAGAAGATTCGCGCCGATTTTCCGATTCTCCATCAGACGGTTCACGGTAGACCGCTGGTGTATCTGGATAATGCGGCCACGTCGCAGAAGCCTCGGGCCGTGATCGACGCCATCACGCGGTACTACGAGGGAACGAACTCCAATATTCACCGCGGAGTCCATTTTCTTTCCGAGCAGGCTACAGCGGAATACGAGGCGGGGCGCCAAACCGCGCAGAAATTCGTAAATGCAGCTCACGCGCACGAGATTATTTTCGTTCGCGGAACGACGGAAGGCATCAACCTGGTCGCGCAGACTTTTGGGCGCGCACAGATTCATCAGGGCGATGAAGTGCTCATCACGGCAATGGAGCACCATTCCAATATCGTGCCGTGGCAGATTCTGTGCGACGAGCGGGGCGCAAAGCTGCGAGTGGCGCCGATAAATGACTGGGGCGAATTGCTGCTCGATGAATTCGCCCGGCTTCTCGGGCCGCGTACCAAGCTCGCGGCCTTCACGCACGTTTCAAACGCGCTGGGCACGATCAATCCGGTGAAGCGAATGATCGAGCTGGCGCACGGCAAAAATATTCCAGTGCTGATTGACGGCGCACAAGCAGCACCGCACATCGCGGTGGATGTCCAGGCACTGGACTGCGATTTTTACACGTTCTCCGGACATAAGGTTTACGGACCGACGGGAATCGGCGTGCTCTACGGTAAGTCCGCGCTGCTGAATGCGATGCCTCCCTATCAAGGTGGCGGAGACATGATCAGTTCCGTCACCTTCGAAAAGACGACTTACAACAAGCTGCCCTACAAGTTTGAAGCGGGAACGCCGGATATCGCTGGGGTGATCGGGCTTGGTGCCGCGTTGAACTATGTGAACGGCCTGGGAATCGAGAATATCGCCGCGCACGAGCATGAATTGCTGGCTTACGCGACGGAAAAGATTTCGGCGCTTCCGGGAGTAAGCCTGATCGGGACGGCCAAAGAAAGAGCGGGCGTGATCTCGTTCGTGGTGGAAGGCGTGCATCCACACGATGTGGGAACAATTCTCGATCAGGGAGGAATTGCTATCCGCACCGGGCATCACTGCTCGCAGCCGGTGATGGAGCGATTCGGAATCCCGGCGACGGCGCGGGCGTCGTTTGCGGTGTACAACACTTTTGAGGAAATCGACGCGTTGGTTCGCGGAATCGGAAAAGTTCGCGAGGTATTTGCGTGATGAGTGAACTGCGCGATTTGTATCAGGATGTAATTCTGGAGCACAGCAAAGCGCCCAGGAATTATCGCGAGTTGCCAGCGGCGACTCATAAAGCCGAGGGCTTCAACCCGCTTTGCGGCGACCGGTTCACGATATACGTGACCACCGAGGGCGACTCGATTCGCGATATCACGTTTCAAGGCTCCGGCTGCGCCATCTCGAAAGCGTCCGCCTCGATGATGACGCAAAGCCTGAAAGGCAAGAGCACGGCGGAAGCGTCGAAGATATTCGAGCGCTTCCACAACCTCGTGACCGGCCAGCAATCCTCGAATGGCGATGCGGAGCTGGGCAAATTGACCGTCTTTTCCGGCGTCTGCGAGTTCCCCGTTCGCGTGAAATGCGCCACGCTGGCGTGGCACACGCTGCAGGCGGCGCTGGAGGACAAGCAGGAACCGATTTCCACGGAATAACGCGCTCAGATTTGGGCGACACGCATGGCCACTGAAATTATTACCGTAAACCGCGATTGCGACGCCATTGAAATTCCCAGCGGAACAAAGGGCGTGCTTCCCTCCGGCACCGGCGTGCGCGTGATGCAGTTTCTCGGAAGCAGTTGGACCGTGACCAGCGCGCACGGCATGTTCCGCGTGGATGTAAAGGACGCGGATGCGCTGGGACTCACGCCGCCAGTTGCCCCTGCCCCGGGGGCGCCGGGAACTTCGGAAGGCGGCTTCAACGAAAAAATGGTGTGGGAGCAACTGAAGACCGTCTTCGATCCAGAGATACCGGTAAATATCGCCGATCTGGGCCTCATCTACTCCTGCGTAACGGCGCCGCTGGATCAAGGCGGACATCGGATCGACATCAAGATGTCGATGACTGCGCCCGGCTGCGGCATGGGCAACGTTCTGAAAGCCGACGTCGAGAACAAGCTCGGGAATCTGCCCGATGTGAAGGAAGTTCACGTGGAAATTGTATTCGACCCGCCCTGGAGCCCCAGCCTTATGTCCGAAGCGGCGAAGCTGCAGCTTGGTTTTGACCTGTAATTCCCCACCGCCCCCCGGATCTGCCTGCTCGTCCTGCTGGCTACAGCAATCGCTTCCGAATTCTACAGCCCGCGCCTGATTGTGACCTCCCGCTAGCTCTCCTAGGGTTGAACCTTCGGAGGTAGCTAGAACATGCGGATCGACATGATACGGAAAGTGACTTTTGTGGCCGCCGTCGCCGGCGTTTCGCTGCTCTTGGCGGGAATGCTGCTTGGGCAGGAAAGCACCGCACCGTCCAGCGGTCCCAAAGATTCCGCCGCAACCTCCGCTTCAAGCCCTATGACCGACGCGCACTTCGCGAAGGAGGCCGCGGCAGGGGGTATGGCCGAGGTGAAGCTGGGACAACTCGCGCAGGAAAAAGGCTCCAGCGAAACAGTAAAGAGCTTCGGCCAGAAGATGGTCCAAGATCACTCGGAAGCGAACGAGAAGCTGAAGGGCGTCGCCGGCGAGCAGAAGATAAAATTGCCGACGACCCTGACCAAAACCGATCAGGCAGCGTATGACCGCCTGTCTAACCTTTCTGGAGATGCTTTTGATAAGGCGTACGCCCGCGACATGGTGAGCGACCACGTGAAGGATATTGCAGCCTTTAAGAAAGAAGCTACGGGCGGCAAAAATGAGGCCGTGAAGAGTTTTGCTTCCGAGACGCTGCCCACGCTCGAAACACATCTGAAGATGGCACATGAGATGGCGCGAGCGGTTGGGGTTTCGACGGCTATGAAACACACGAGAAGCGCGAACACGAATCAGTAAAATCCGGTTTTCGACTACACAACAATCGGGTATGAGTGAATATCCCGCATTTCGGGAGCGGTTGGTGGACATAAATATGACGATGATGAGGCGAAGTTCGCGCGTCTTGCGGGTGATTGGAATGGCGGCATTTGCGATAAGCGGCGTGGTACTGATTTTCGCGGGAACGCTATTCGGCCAGGGCATGAATCATTCGCAGCAATATCCTCCGCAAACCCAAACGCCGGCCACCGGCGAGCCTGGAGAGCCGAGCATTTCAACTCCCGCTATGAACACGATGAGCGACGCGGAATTTGCTCAGCACGCCGCCGAAGGCGGAGCCGCAGAAGTAAAGCTCGGCCAACTTGCCCAGGAAAAAGGTTCAAACGAGGCAGTGAAAGATTTCGGAAAAATGATGGTGGACGACCACACGGAAGCTGGCCAGCAATTGAAAACGATCGCGGCTCAGCAGAACCTTAAGCTGCCAGACGAATTGAACAAGCACGATCAGGGAGTCTATAACAAGCTCTCCAAACTTTCCGGTGAGCCTTTTGACCGCGCTTACGCGAAAGAAATGGTGAACGATCATCGCAAAGATATAGACGATTTTCAGCAAGAGGCAAATGGCGGACAAAATCAGGCCATCAAGAATTTCGCCGGGCAAAACTTGCCCACGCTGCAAAAGCACCTGAAAGATGCACGCGAAATGCAGCGAACCGTTTCGCGAGCCGGCGGATCAAAAGGCGGCTAGACGTCCCTACGGATGGACTGAAACGCGACGCCATTTCGTGAGTGCCGGCGCATCAACGTTCGCGAACCGCTCCACAAGAGTTGTAATCCCGCAAAAATTGCGATCAGGGCGATCACGAACTTTAATTTTCGCGCGGGCAGATAGCGCGCCGACGCGCATCCGATGATTACGCCCGGGATTCCGCCGGCGAGCAGCTGAGTCAAGAGGTGACCGTTGATAGAGCCGAACTTCCAATGGAACGCGCTGCCGAGAACGGCGAGCACGAGTCCGAACAAAATATCGGTGCCGACTACCTCCGGCGGAGTCATTTCGGAATAATTCAGCAGAAGCACGGTGCCCAACGCGCCCGCGCCGGCCGAAGAAAACCCGGCTTCGACTCCGATCGGCAACGCCAGCCAAGGCAGCCAGCGTGAATTCTTTTTCACGAAATTCCGATTCTGCGCGCGCGGAATAAAAGTGATGCTGGAAGAAGCAGTGAGCAGCAAGCCGAGCAGAATTACGACGACGGGACTATTCGCGCGGCTACTGAGAATGCGCAGGATGTAAGTGCCGAGGAGAAGACCGGGAACCGCGCCCAAAGACAGCAGCCACAAGTAACGGCCGTGAATGTGGCGTCCAGCGAGATAGAACGGCGCGGCGATCAGACGCAGCACGCCGGCAAACACGAAGGCAGTCCCCACCGCGGTTTCTGCAGAGAGGCCGGCGATCAGAACCAGCGCAGGAACTGTGAAACTGCCGCCACCAATCCCCGTGAGACCGACCGCGAGCGCGATCAGAAAACCGATCAGGACGTGCATCACACCGTCCGCTTGGACTCGGTGTGGATCCCGCATTCGAGCTTGGCTCCGCCCCAGCGGCCTGAACGCGGATCGGCGCCTGCCGCCGGAATCGCGGTGCAGGGCTCGCAGCCGATGCTCCGGTATCCGGAATCGTAAAGCGGGAGATAATCGATTTTATTCTCAGCGGTGTATTTCCAGATTTGGCCCCAAGTCCAACCGGCCAGAGGGCTGACTTTCAGAAGCACTTTGCCTGACGGCAGCTCGTGGTGTTCGACAACTTTTAGATTTTTGCGGGTGGGCGATTGCTCACGACGCAGACCGGTGAACCACACGTCGAATTCCCCTAGCGCGCCGAAGAGGGGTTCAACTTTTCGCAGATGGCAGCAGCGCCCCGGATCGGTGCGATTCAAGACCCCGAATTGAGATTCCTGATCGGCCACGGACTGCTTCGCGGAGAGATTTCGCACGTTCAAATTCCATTGCTTCGCCATGCGATCGCGATAGGCATAGGTTTCCGCGAAATGGTAGCCGGTATCGAGAAACAGGACGGGAATATCCGGCAAACGGCGGCGCAGCAGATCGAGGACGATCATGTCTTCAGCCTGGAAGCTGCAGGTGAGGCAGATGGAATCTTTTTTTGCCGCGGCGCTATTTTCGTCGAGGATGCGGTCGATCGCGGCTTCGGCGGAAAGCGTTTCGAACTCTTCGGCGAGGATGGGCGGCTGGCTCATGGCTTGTCCTTGTGCGTATCGGAATAGGTGGAGCGCCATTTTCTGAGAACTTTCATGATGCGCTCGACTGCTTCCTCATCGGTGTCGTCGGTGATGCGAACGGCGAAAAACGATTCCGGTCCAAAAATCGCGCGAACTACCTGCTTTTGGTCGGTGCCATCGTCGAGCGGACAAAACACGGTGATGTAGCCGGAGAGGCGGAAGGCTTTGGCTACTGTTACGAGTTCGTGCGAGAGAAAATCGTTGGGGCCGGCGAGCTGGACCTGCCAGCCTTCGTCAAATAGCTGGCGCTCTACGAGTTCGGCTACATGGGGCCGCCCTTTCAGCCAAACGGCTGCTGCGGGATGGCCGAAGCGCAGGATGCGTTCTTCCTTGGTGCTGTGCTTTCGATGAGCGACGGTGGCGCGCGATCCCGTTTCAATTGCGCGCTCGATGATTCCCGCGGCGACGGTGGCGTTGTGCAGCGGGTCGATCAAAATGAAGCTGCCCGTGGTGCGGTTCGCTTGATACGGATCGAAGAAAAGCGGCAGAGTGGTTTTCACGTCTACCGCGCCGATTTCGTTGAGTTCGAGCTTAGTTGCCGGTACGTGCTGGAGGGTATTGATATCCACGCGGTAGCGAATTTGGTTCACGCGGGCGCGGACGGTCTTGGTCGTGTGCTTCAGCACGTAAATCTTGTGGGGATCGAGCGGCTCGGAGTGCATCCACACGAGCGTGGCCTGAAATTCCGTGCCGACGGCAGGCCGCTGATCTTCCGCGACCAGCATATCTCCGCGGCTGATATCGATTTCATCTTCTAGCGTGATCGTGACCGCACTTCCCGGCCCTGCGGATTCCAGTTCTTCTTCGAACGATACGATGGATTGCACACGGGTCTTCACGCCCGAAGGAAGCGCCATGACGCTTGCGCCCGGCCGGATTTCTCCCGAAACTACCTGGCCTGCGAAGCCGCGGAAACTCGCATCCGGACGAATTACATACTGCACGGGGAAGCGCAACGGCCCTGAACCTGGGTCCGCGCCGGCGGGGAGCGATTCAAGATGTTCTAGCAGCGCGGGGCCTTCAAACCACGGCATACGCTTGCTTCGGCGCACTACGTTATCGCCTTCGAGGGCACTTACCGGAACCGCGTAGACATTTTTTATTCCCAACTGATCGGAAAACTCGCGAAACTCGGCAGAAACGCGATCAAATACTTCCTGCGAAAAGCCAACCAAATCCATTTTGTTTACGGCGGCAACGATGTGCCGCACTCCGAGCAGATGCGCGATATATGCATGGCGGCGCGACTGGCGCAAAACTCCCTTGGTTGCGTCCATCAGGACGACGGCGGCCTCGGCGGTTGAAGCGCCCGTGGCCATATTGCGCGTGTACTGTTCGTGGCCGGGAGTGTCTGCGATGATAAATTTGCGGCGCGGCGTGGAGAAATAACGGTAGGCGACGTCGATGGTGATTCCCTGCTCGCGTTCGGCGCGGAGGCCGTCCGTGAGCAACGAAAAATCGATGGGGCCGGTTGAACGGTTGACCTTGCTTTTCTGCACGGAAGCGAGCTGATCTTCGAGGACGGATTTGCTGTCGTACAGCAGGCGCCCGATCAATGTGGATTTGCCGTCGTCCACGCTGCCTGCCGTGGAAAATCGCAGCAAGCCAGCGGTGAGTGCAGATGCTTGCGCGTTTGACGCCGCGGGCGCCTCAGTGGTGGACGACGCCTCAGCCGGTTCTGGAGTTACGGTGGACACTAAAAATATCCCTCGCGCTTCTTGATTTCCATCGAACCTTCTTCGTCATGATCGATCACGCGATTTTCGCGTTCGGAACGCCGGAACGAAATCATTTCCTCGATGATCTGGGGAACGGTATCCGCATCCGAGCGGATTGCACCGGTGCAAGGCACGCATCCCAGCGAACGCATCCGGCATTTCACCATCTGTGCTTTTTCTCCGGGCAGCAAGTGCACGCCAGTCTGCAAGAGCAGAATCGATCCGCCGCGTACGACCGCTTCCCTTTCCTTGGCGAAATACAGAGGAACGATGGGAATTTTCTCCGAGTGGATGTACAGCCAGACGTCCAGCTCGGTCCAATTCGAAAGAGGGAAAACGCGGATGCTCTCGCCCTTGTGGTGGCGGCTATTGTAGAGGCTCCAGAGCTCCGGGCGCTGGTTTTTCGGATCCCACTGGCCGAGCGAATCGCGGAATGAATAGACACGTTCTTTGGCGCGCGATTTTTCCTCGTCGCGGCGCGCTCCACCGAAGGCCGCGTCGAATCCGCCCTCGGCCAATCCATCTAAGAGCGAACGCGTCTTTAGAAAGCCGCAGCACTTCTGCGTGCCTAGCCTGTACGGATTAGCTCCGTCGTCGAGTGCCTTCTGATTCTTGTGCACGATCAGCTGGGCGCCCACATGCTTGGCATACCAATCCCGAAATTCGATCATTTCCGGGAACTTGTAGCTAGTGTCGATATGCAGGAGCGGGAACGGAATCTTTCCCGGATAAAACGCCTTCTGCGCGAGGCGCAACATTACTGACGAATCCTTGCCGATCGAATAGAGCATTACCGGATGCGCGAATTCGGCGGCGGCTTCGCGCAGGATGAAAATGCTTTCGGCTTCGAGCATTTTCAGATGATCGAGTTGGCTCGTTAACCCCATCTGCTTCCTTTCTCCCTTGTACAGATGCAACAGGAACTCGCGAGCGACCATAAAAAAACCCGCCTCCCGGGGATTTCCCGAGGGCGGGTGGAACTCAAGCCTTGTCTTGTTGCGAACTTAGCTCAGGAACCCAGCGCCCTCGCGCACATCAGCGCGATGCTACAACAACAGGCGCAACAGGTTTTGGTCGTCGCTAAGCTCATATAAGGTACTAAATCAGTCTAGTATAGAAGGCGCGTGGTGTCAATGTCGGCGGTGAGTAGTTTCCGGTAACCGACTAATCGGTAGTTGGCGTTACCGGAGAAGTGGAGCACCACTTCAAATGGACGGGTAGCCGACTTACCAGGCGTTACTGTTAAAGTGCTACGTCGACTGCGGATCTTTACGGAGAAATCAGATTCAACCTACAGCTTGCTCCGCGCACGATCATCGATATGTACACCGAACTTCCTTACTAATCGCGCCACAAGAAATAATCCACTTACGATTGTTAAGACGCCAACAGGGTATATCGACCCAAAGCTTCGCTCAGTAGTCGACAGACGAGCTATAATGCAGCCGCATTAGCCCCGGGGGTAGCGTAGTCGCGCGAAGGTCGGCGCGCCGGGAAGATGCGGGGTCACCTTTGCATACGAGGGATTGATGATATGAGAACACAATATCGCTCTTTCCTTTTTGCGTTGCTCGTTCCAGCAGTCTTCGTCGTCAGCGCATTCGGCATCGTTGTGGCGGCTCAGGGACACGGAATGCAGGCGGCCAAGCCGGAGCTCTGGTCCAATCCCTCCACCTGGCCAGACCGGAAGGTGCCCGGTGCCGGGAACACGGTCACCATTGAAAAAGGCAAGGACGTGCTGCTCGACGTCAGTCCGCCGTCGCTGGGCGCCTTGCAAATCGAAGGCAAACTCAGCTTCTCGGACAAAGCCGACATCGAGCTGACCACCGAGTCGATCCTGGTGCGCGGGGAACTGGAAATCGGCACCGAAGCCAAACCCCACACGCGCAAGGCGACCATCACCCTCACCAACAACGTCCCGGGCAACGACCGCGGGATCGTGATCGCCGGCGGAACCCTGAACCTGCATGGCGACCGGACGAATTCCTGGACGAAGCTCGCACAAACCGCGCAGGTCGGCAGCGCCAAGATCGAAGTGTTGAATGCCAGTGGCTGGCGAAAAGGCGACGTGATCGTCCTTGCGTCGACCGACTACGATTCCAAGCAGGCGGAGAAGCGAACCATCGCCGCCATTGCCGGGAACGTGATCACGCTTGATCAGCCCCTGAAGTACATGCATTTCGGCAAAATCACGTTCGGCGTCGATGAGCGTGGTGAAGTCGGCTTGCTGACGCGAAATATTCTTATCCAGGCTTCGGAGGACGCCGAACGCTCCTACTTCGGAGGGCATATCATGGCGATGGCCGGGTCTAAAATGTATGTCTCCGGCGTCGAATTGAACCGCATGGGTCAGAACATGCATCTAGCCCGGTATCCGATCCACTGGCATCTGGTCGGCGAAGGCCAGGGGCAGTACATCGAAAATTCATCGATTCACGACACCTACAGCCGCTGCGTGACGGTGCACGGCACCAACGACGTGCGCGTGGAAAACAACGTGGCCTACAACACCGTGGGTCACTGCTACTTCCTGGAAGACGCCGTCGAAACGGGCAACCAGTTCATCCACAACCTGGGAATGATGACCAAGTGTCACCCTGACGGCAAACCTTGTGTCCCGACAAACCTCGGCCCGATCGGATCGGACGGCAAACGGGTCTTCGATCCGACTGGCCAGAGCGCCAAGGATATCCTGATCCCTTCCGACAACACCGCGTCGACTTTCTGGATCACCAATCCGGACAATATTTTCCGGGACAACGTGGCCGCGGGGTCCGAGGCGACGGGTTTCTGGCTGGCATTGCCGCAGCATGGGACGGGCGCGTTCGAAAAGACGGAAGTCGGCAAGGCAACCTGGCCACGTCGAACCCAGCTGCGAGAGTTCAAGGGCAACACCGCTCATTCGAACTTTGACGGGTTCATGTTCGACCGCGGCCCTCAGCCCAATGGCCATATCAGCCCCGGTGGCCATATGGCCCTTGCCAATCCGGCTGACGGGAACAGCCCCATCGTGGAGACGGTCATCGAGGATTTCACCAGCTACAAGAACCGGAACAGCGGAATGTGGGCCCGCGGCGAGATGGACACCTTCAAGAACTTGAAGCTGGCCGACAACGCCATCGGCTACACGCATGCGTCCGGCAACTTCGGCCGCTCCGACTTCACGTCACGGGTGGTCGACTCTCTGTTCGTGGGCGAAACCGAGAACATCGGCAACCCCAGCACGCCGGCGGAAATGGCGTACGGCCGCAGCTTGCCGGAGCCCGGAATTCCGGATTTCCCGATCCGCGGCTACGAGTTCTACGATTACCGCCATGAACTGGACAACGACACCTTCGTGAATTTCCAGGACAATGCCACCCGCAAGACCGGAGCGATCTCTTACCTGTTGTTTACCAGCTTCGGAATGAGCTCCAACAACACCGTGGAGCGCGCGAAATTCATCAACGCCAAGCCGGTGTATTTCCCACCGATGGAGAGCAAGTGGACCAACGATGATTACGGCAATGGGAGCTACAAGACATCGGTGTTCCATGACGTGGACGGCTCGGTCAGCGGAGTTCCGGACTCCTACATTCTGATCAATGACGCGGATGACGGAGTGGCCATCGACGACACATGTGAGGTGAAGTCGACCTGGAATGCCGCGGTGTGCAAGGGCGATGTGGGACGTTTTGCTGTTGGCGCGCCTGGCGACAGCGGCGGCGGGGGCGTGGTTTTCCCCCCTCGTAGTTTTAACGGCGCCGGTGGCCCAGGTGCTGCCAGAACCGCATCTGCGGCTCCCGTCGCAGCTGCCGGTCCCGGCGATGGCGCGGGTCCTGCCATGGCCGCAGCCACCGGTGCTGGCCCAACTGCCGGGGCTTACCCGGCTGCCGGTCCTGGCCCAGGCGCTTATCCTCGCCCAGCGGCAGGTCGTGGCGGTCCCGGCGCACCGTTTGGCCGGCCGAGCGGGCCTCCTCAGCCGCCAGTCGTTCTCAGCCGCAATGGCAAGGAGTTCACCCTAACCGGCGCAACCAACATACGCGCCGGCACCGAGATCAAGGTGACCACCAAAAGGCCGTCCGTGGCGCTGCAGCTCAGCGAACTGGATAGCGGCTCGTGGGTGATCTTCGAGCTGCCTGGATTCACCACCGCAGCTTCGGGTACGCCGCAGGAGAGCCTCGATGCGCTGCGCAACGCCAGCGCTACCTCGTACTACAAGGGCAAGGACGCGCTGTGGGTCAAGGTTGTCTCCAACGGTAAAGGCGCCCGCATTAGCGGCCCTGGCGCCGGAGGAACCAGCGTCGAGGTCAGCCGGTAAGCAGGAATTTGTACTATGGGCAAGAGCCCCGGCACAGGCCCGGAGCTTCCCCAACGCTGAGAACCGGCGCCTCGACACGCGCGCACGATAGTCGTTTGGCCATGGACGATAGCTCACAGCAAAAAATGCCGATTCTAGAACTTGTGATACCAAATCTTGCCGTTGCTTCGTGCCAGTCCGAGGCGTTCAACCAAATGAAATCGGAATCATCAAACGAATCGAAAATAGCTGAATCAAATCCGCTGTCATGGTAGTCGCCGAACGAGACATTTCTCGGACCATCCTGTCGCCAGATACTACGAAGGAGTTGTAAAGCTCGTGCGGATCATCGCTGCAAGATCGCTGTCATACCAGAACCACTCAGTCCGGTAATCCACACCCAACAATCAGAAATAGGTTACGCGAGAGCCTTGCCATACAGTACCAGCAGACGGCTCCACGCCTTTTCGGCTTGCGGCTCGCTGTAGACGCGCGAATCCGGCGGACACCACCCGTGCATGGCCGGGTACACTTCGATTTCCGCGGGCAGCCCCGCCTTGGCGAAGGTTTCCTTCATCACCGTCTTTTCGGTGGGCGCTTGCATATCATCATTTTCGGCAATGGCGACCAGGAACTGCGCTTTGGTCGTCGCGGCCTGAAGATGCGGGCTATCCGGCATAGTGGTCACCAACCCGTTGCCGCCGTGGAAGGAGGCCACGGCTCCGATGCGGTCCGGCACTGCATAAGCGGTGCGAAAGGCCATCGCCCCTCCCATGCAATAACCCTGCGTCCCCATCTTGCGATCCTTGGCAACCGAGGATTGCTGGTCCAGCCATCCGACAAATGCCTTCGCATCCGTCACCTGCGTGGTCTCGTTCAGGGTTCGCGCGAGCGGCAGCAATTGCTGGATCGGGGTCGCCGCGCCCTGCGCCGCGGTCGGAGCTTTCTGGGTCCGATAGAACGGATTCACCACCAGCACCGAATAGCCCGCCTCGGCGAGCCGCTTACCCATCATGCGGAATGCCGGCCGCAGCCCGAAGATATCCGGCCACACCAATACGCCCGGCGCAGTGCCAGAAGCGGGATGGACGAAGTAGCAGTCTGCAGTGCCGTCCGGCGTCTTCACGGTCACGTCTGATTCGGTCACCGTTACGGCGTTGGCTACTTTGGGCAGCAGCATGGCGACGCCTGCTGCCAGCATGATGCCGAACTGCTTTCGCGTGATTAAACCCTGGGCTTCGTACCGTTCCTGATCCTCCGCAGAATGATCTCGATCGCACATATTTTCGCTCCTTGTCTTTCGTTTCTCACGGGCGCTGGCTCGCTGGGTCTGGTTGCGAGAGGATTATAACTAAAACCATACAAATCGCCGATAGGATCGGGTTCACTTAATATCTGCGAGGTTCCCGAATCTTCCACCCAAATTTCTGGGCCAGCCTCTGAAGA
This sequence comes from Candidatus Acidiferrales bacterium, assembly GCA_036520875.1. GTDB lineage: Bacteria > Acidobacteriota > Terriglobia > Acidiferrales > UBA7541 > Palsa-295. The sequence continues at coordinate 39,892 of DATDIT010000129.1, read as the reverse complement.
AAATGAGACGAGCAGAGACAATTTCGTTGGCTTGGCGAGCTGTTGGGTGTATAGGGAGGGGTCATCCGGGAGCCCAGGGGTAGAGATTTTGCTAAACTGGGCTTGAGTTTTTGGAGAGGATAACCAGATGAGCGAGAAGTATCTGCGTGAAAACCAGTGGTGGGTTAGCCCTTATAACTTCATTGATGAGGTAACCAAGCAGTTCCAGCTGCCGAAGCGTGTGAGCATCCATGACGCTACGCTGCGCGACGGCGAACAGACTCCGGGTGTGGTCTTCAGCGTCGCGGACAAAGTCGCCATCGCCGAGAAGCTGGCAGAGATCGGCGTCGACCGGATTGAAGCCGGAATGCCGGCAGTATCCGAGTCGGACGCTAAGGCGCTGAAGGAAATCGCTCATTTGGGCCTTAAATCAAAGATTTTCGCGTTCGCGCGGGCTATGAATGCCGATATCGACACGGCGGCGGAATGCGGCGCGCAGGGCGTAATCGTTGAAATCCCGATCGGCTATCCAAAGCTGAAGTATCAGTTCAAGTGGACGTGGGAAGATGTGCTGAAAAAAAGCGTGGACGTGGTCAATTACGCAAAGAAGCGCGGCCTGTACGTGGTCTATTTTCCGTACGACACTACGCGCGCACGCGAGGAGGATCTGCGGAATCTGCTTACGCGCATGATGCAGGATGCTCCGCCGGACTCGATCGGCATCGTGGATACGATGGGGTGCATTTTGCCGGAGGCCATGAAGTACATGGTGCGCCTGGTGCGTTCCCTGACGAACCTGCCGGTCGAGGTGCATACCCATAATGATTTCGGCATGGCCGTAGCCACGGAACTGGCTGGGGTCGAAGCGGGCGCAGAGGTGGTACATAGCTGCGCTAACGGATTGGGCGAGCGCACCGGTAACGCGGCGCTGGAGGAGTTAATCGTAGCCCTACATGTGCTCTACGGATATGAGACTCACTACGATCTGGGCCGCTTGCCCGAATTGGGCGCATTGGTGCGGCGGCTGAGCGGCATGCAGTTCGCGCTGAACAAACCGATTTTGGGGGAACGAAATTTCACGCGCGAATCGGGGATCGGCGTCGATCTGGTCGTCAAGGAGCCGCTCGCGATGTTCGGAACGCACCCGGCGCTTACCGGGCGCAGCGGGGACGTGGTGCTGGGGAAAAAGAGTGGCAAAGCCTCCATCACATATCACCTGGAACAAATGGGGGTGAAAGACGCGAGCGACGATGCGGTTTCCGAGATGCTGCGGCGCGTCAAGCAATTGGGCGAGACCAAGCGCGGGCTGCTTAGCGACGCGGAATTCAAAGAGATTGTCGACAGTGTACTCTCCCGGCGAGCCGTCGCGCCCGCGTAAGGTACTGGCCTTCCACTTTTTATCGCTGGTTTGCCTTCGCGCTAGCTTTGGCCGCCACCAAATTCCTGAGAAGCGGAGTTACCGGAGAAGTGGAGTACTAAAAAATCAGATGTCCGGTAATCCGGGTAAGAGCGAAGGCTAACATGGTGAGTGACGTTTTCGTGGGTTCTCGGTGATAGTGGCATCTCGGAGGTCTACAGGCTTCTCAACCTCTATTGCTTATAGAAAACCCTCACGCTGCTGTCGCGTTTCCCGCTGACATTCGTTCCCTTGGTGGTAATCGTGGTGACTTTTCCATTCTGGGAGGCCACAACCCGCGCCGTCATCACGACGATGCCACCCCGTTTTGCAGTTACTTCATAGGTGTTGGTGTCGATGCGTTTGAGCGCTAGGGTGTCGGCGCCGTCTGGTGTTCCCATTCCGGTCAGTGGATAATCCTTGCCATCGTACTTTGCGGTGTAGCCGTATGCGATGCGGCTGCCATCGGCGGCTGTTCCCTCGTAGCTGCCTTTTACACTGTCACCTCGCGCCTCGACAACGCGCGTCTCTTCCTTGGGTCCCGGATTGGGACTGGCTTTCGATTTTTCTGGGTCCATTTTCCAAGTTCCTACGAAAGGATTTCCCTGGGCCTGCGCCATGCCCGCCACGGCAAGGCAGAACACGATAACAACCAGAATTGCGATGAATCGCTTCATTGGTGTCTCTCCCTATTAAGTCTTGCTCGGTGTGGCGCTGGCCCGGATCCGGTTGGTTTTCACGCAGGACACTACGGCGGCCCTGCGATGGAGTCAATCGGAATTTCCGGTATAACCTTTGACTCGCGGATCGTACGCTGCTATGGCGCTCGACACAACGAATTGGCCATCACAGCGGTCCCCAGCTCCGACGTGCGTGGTCAAAATACGACTTTGATCGCTAGCCATGGTTTTCTCCTCAGGCAAACTTGATCAGACCCGACGGTTACGCGAGCGACGACCGGCGTCAGGATTATTTTGCGCGCTTCGTGAATGGAAGGAGCATCGGCGTCCGCAATCGATATTGCCTGTAGGCGTCTCCGAAGTAAGAAATCAAGTCGTGTTCTTCGAATTGAATGGCTATGAGGATGTAGCCTGTTGTCGCCACAGCAAAAAGCAGGTGGCCGTAACTCATCTTGGGCGTCGCCCAGAAGGCCAGGAGGAATCCCAGGTAGATGGGATGGCGGACGCTCTTGTAGAGCGCGGGTGTCTTGAAGCCAATCGGTTCATATGGCTTACCGCGCATGTAAAACCCTACTTGCCGCAAGCCAAAAAGGTCCGCGTGGCTGACCAGCGTCGTGCTGGCCAGAACGGTGAGCCAGCCAAGACCGAAAAGGGCGAGGAGTATCCACTGCCCGGCGGCGTTCTCGACGCTCCACACAGTTTCTGTCATAGGCCGCCACTGCCAGTACAGCAAGTCGAGACAGAGACTAGAGAGCAGGACATACGTGCTTCGTTCAATGGGACGAGGAATAAGCTTCGTCCACCCTCGCTTGAACCACGGACGCGCCATCACGCTATGCTGGATGGCGAAGAGGCTAAGCAAGAACGCATCGATTATCAAAGCCTCGGCGGAAAGGCCCCCGATGCCGGAATCGATGGATTTCGGAACGAAGAAGTTGCCGACAAAACCGATGGCGTAGAGAAACGTGACGAAGAAAATCAGATACGCAATAAGCCCGTACAGAAACGCTGCGATTTTGCCCATGGTGTGCCTCCTGAGCTAAGACTCCATTTGCTTCCGAGGATTCCGTAGGCCGCGTACTTAGATGTAGCCTGGATAATCACCGCGGTGCTTCTCAGGGACAGGAATAAAATCTGTCCGCATGCTATGCCCTAGCCACTCCGCAGTCAAGAAGGTTGCAGGCCAAAGCGGGCCCTTGTAATGGGAGGACCATACGTTATGCTCAAAAAAAGATGCATCGACTGGGTCCGGGTCAAAATCGAATATGGTGGAGAGGGGAGGGCATGAAAATCGACACATTTCTTCCGCCAATTGAAAAACCCAACGGACTGATGATGAAACTGGCGTATTACTTTACGCGGCGGCAATTCGGCAAAGTGCTGACACCGCTGAAAGTGCATTCCTCGCGGCTACCGCCTGCATTCGGTCTGTTTTATACAAAGATTGGTAGGCTCGACAAAAAGCTCTCGCTGCCGCCAGAGACGGTTATGCTCATTCGTGAACATGTAGCGCGTATCAACGTCTGTCTGTTCTGCATAGATATGGGCCGCGCATTCACGATCAAGGCTTCGATGAACCAAGCGAAGTTCGATGCGCTGGAACAATACCGGACGAGCCCACTCTTTAGCGATGCGGAGCGCGCGGCACTCGACTATGTGACAGAGTTGACCAGAAACAAAAGTATGAACCCAGATACTTTTGCTCGCTTGGCGCGCTACTATTCCGAACGCGAGATCTGCGAGATCGTCTGGCTGGTTGCCACCGAGCACGTCTACAACATCACCAACATCGGCCTGAATATACATTCGGACATGCTCTGCGATATCAGCAAAAAGGCACAAGTGGAAGAAAGCCAAACTGTCGTTCACTCATAGCGGCCGTTTTCGGATGGGCGGATGCCGCGCCAGTTGACGCCGCAGCCCAAGTAAGCTAGAACCATGGGGTTGCTGCCGAAACGCTATGCAATCTCCTAAACTTTTGACTCCCCGTGACGCCGCGAAGGTGTTGGGCATCAGCTATCCGACTGTCAAGCAGTGGATTTACAAGAAAAAGTTACGGACCATCAGGACCGCCGGAGGCCATCACCGCGTCCCCGAATCCGAGTTGGATAAATTCCTACACTTGCAATCGGAACGCTTGCCCGTCGAGGAGCGCCGACCGAACTTTCGTCACATCAGCGGCCGCAATCAGCTAGCTGGGCGCGTCACCGAGATCAAGATCGACGGACTGATCGCGCAGGTGGGCCTTTCGATTGGCGGGCAGAGAATTACCTCGATAATTACCGCGGATGCCGTGAGGGAAATGCGACTGAAGGTGGGAGATAAGGCTGCGGCGTTGATCAAATCCACCGAGGTGATGATCGTTCGCACATAGGCTTCGTGGTTTGCGCTTTCAAGTCCCTGCGAGCTCCGATCGCGTGGTACCATGTTGACACTCCGTATTGAACCGCGTTAAATCGTGCTGTGCCCAGCCGAATGCCAAGGCGCATCGTATACACCGTTGCAACGCTTATTTGCTTTTGCGGATGCCAATTTGCAGGCAAGCCAAGTCCGCAGAATGGAAATCTGACCGTTTCGGCGGCGATCAGCATGAAGGGCGCCTTGGACGAAGTGGACGGTGACTATGAGGCCGCAAATCCAGGCGTCACTATCGCAACCAATTACGGCGCTTCCGGCACTCTTCAACTTCAAATCGAGCAGGGAGCGCCTGTGGACATTTATCTCTCCGCTTCGCCGAAGCAGATGGATGACCTCCAGGCGAAAGGGTTTTTGCTCGAAGGAACGCGCAGGAATTTGCTTCAAAATGAAATTGTGTTAATCGTTCCGAAGGACTCGTCGTCGCACATCTCGTCGTTTCAAGATTTGGCGCGGCCTGATGTGAAGCCGATCGCGCTGGGCGAGCCTGTGACGGTTCCGGCTGGGGAGTACGCGAAAGAAGTGCTCACTTATTTTGGAATTTACGGTGCGGTGACGCCCAAAGCCCTGCTTGCCAAGGACGTGCGACAGGTATTGACATACGTCGAAACGGGAGATGTGGAAGCAGGCATCGTGTATTCCACCGATGCTGCCTCGTCCTCAAAAGTTAAAGTGGTTGCCACGGCTCCTGCATCATCGCATGCACCCGCGATCTATCCTGTCGCTGTGATTAAGACCACCAAGGAGCCCACAGCGGCACGCGCATTCGAAGATTTTCTCCTAGGCGCTCAGGCGAGCGCTATCTTTCAGAAGCACGGCTTCGCTGCTGCTGCAAATCCATAACGCGATACTAGAATTCGTAACAGATTCAATCACGCGATTTTTCTTTCCACCGCCGAAGCAATCGCGCGAATTTCTTTCATTAATTGCGCGAACTGATCGGGGTAGAGGGACTGCACTCCGTCGGAAAGCGCGCGCTCCGGATCGGGATGCACTTCAATCAGCAATCCATCCGCGCCCGCTGCCACGGCCGCGCGAGCCATCGGCGCGACTTTATCGCGCTTCCCTGTTCCGTGCGAAGGGTCAACGACCACGGGAAGATGCGAGAGACCCTTCAGCACCGGTACCGCCGCGATATCAAGCGTGTTGCGCAGCGCTGTCTCGAAGGTTCGAATGCCGCGCTCGCAGAGAATCACTTTGTAGTTCCCGCCGGCCATGATGTATTCGGCGCTCAGCAGCAGCTCTTCGAGTGTTCCGGACATCCCGCGCTTTAGCAGTACCGGCTTATCGACTTCGCCAAGACCGCGCAGCAAGTGATAATTCTGCATGTTGCGCGCGCCTACCTGGAGCACGTCCACATACGGCAGCATGATTTGGATCTGCGATGGGTCCATCACTTCGCTGATGACCAGCAGATCATTCTTGTCCGCCGCATCGCGCATCAGCTTCAGGCCTTCCTCGCCCAATCCCTGGAAGCTATAGGGCGACGAGCGCGGCTTGAACGCGCCTCCGCGCAAGAGCTTGGCTCCCGCTTTCGCCACGCTCGCCGCGATGTCGGCAATCTGATCCGACGATTCGACGGCGCACGGCCCCGCGGCAACTACCACGGCGCTGCCGCCGATCGTGACTCCCTTGCCGAGATCGAGCTGTGAGCCTTCCGGTCGGCAGCTACGCGCGGCCAATTTGAATGGATGTGAAATTCGGACGATCTCCTCAACTCCCGGCGCCGAACTCAAAGCGAGAAGTTCTTCGCGCTTCCGGGCGCTGTTGCCCACGACCCCGATCACGGTACGCTCCTTGCCACGGATCAAGTGTGCTTCGAATCCGCATTCCTTGATCCGATCGACGATATGGTTGATCTGTTGTTCGCTTGCCTCGCCTAGCATGTTGAAAATCATTTTCAAGTCCTCGCAGGTGGCTGAGATTTGTCGCTCTCCGATCGCGTTGCGGACACATACGACCCGAGAATCCGCAGCTCAACGACCAGTTTTTCTAGTTCGCGCAGCGCCGCGGTCACTTCCGGATCGCGTCTCGACGCTTGCAGGTCCAAATAAAAGCGGTATTGCCAGGGGCTTCCATGCACCGGCCGGCTTTCGATCTTCATCAGATTCAAATTTCGACGCGCGAACGGCTCAAGCGCGTGATAAAGGGCACGAGGGCGGTGATCGAGCTGAAACACCAGGGAGAGCTTATCGGAGTTTTCCGGTTCCACCGTTGAAGGCGATAGGAGCAGAAAGCGTGTGTAGTTTTCGCGGTTGTCCTCGAGATGGTCTTGAAGAATCACGCCGCCGTAAATGTCCGCTGCGCGGCGGCCGGCGATTGCCGCGCGCGAGCGATCACCGGCGCGGACGATCTCTCGTACGCTACCGGCGGTGTCCTCTGTGGCGATCCGTTTCAGCCGCGGATGCGCGCCGAAAAACTGTTCGCACTGCGCCAGCGCGACGGGATGCGATTCCACAATCGCGAGATCGCCGAACGCGCCACCAGGCGCAACAATCAAGTTGTGCACAATGGGAATGATCACTTCAGCCAAAATATTCAGGCGGCTATCCACGAGCAGATCGAACGAGCGGTGGACCGAACCCGCCAGGCTGTTTTCAATGGGCGCGAGAATGTAATCCGCGGCAGCGTCGTCGATGGCGCGAAAAGCGGCTTCGAATGTCGGGCGCGGCACGAGCACAATATTTTCGCCGAGAAGTTTCACGGCCGCCTCTTCGCTGAAGGCGCCGCGCTCTCCTTGAAATGCAACTCGCGCGTTTTTCTCGACTTTCATTTCGCCTTTTCTATCAACGCGATGCGCTCCGACGATTCGCCCGCGCCGGTCTCCTGCTTCCCTTCCCGTCCGTCGTTCCCCCGTAGCCATGTTGCTGTTGCGTCTGAATCGATTCGCGTAGGATGATCTCGTAAATTTTGGCCACCGAATCATTTGCAAGCGGCCCTGGGTTCAAGCTTTTCATGCGGGATAGAATCTCCTGTTCGCGGGCGGGGACACGCAGGGCCACGCCTTCGTCCGCTTTCAGCCGTCCCACTTCGAGCGCTAGCTCCGTTCGCAGATTCAAGAGGTGCAGCATAGCAGTGTCAATTGCGTCAATTTTGCTTCGCCAGTCTATGATTCGCGCTCGCTCCGTCATCGTGCTTCTCCTCAAATCCAAAGTTGGACCAGCTCATGTTATCGTGCGCCACATTAAAAATGACGATATGTCCCTGTGTAATTTCGGTCTGAAAGCCTTCCGGCAACAAAAAAGGCCGCGTCCCTTTTGGAATCGCGGCCCGGTTCTCGAAACTTTGTGCGGCTTTTAGCTGTTCAGTTCACCCGCGCGCGTTTCGCCGGCCCGCCTCCCCCAAAAGAGGAAGCGGTACGTAAAAGCGAAGTTTCGATAAGCAGTGCTCATGGCGCGGTCTAAACGCTCGTGAATCGAAGCGCAACTATACCGAACGCTTACCCGGAGCGTCAAGCGCTTCTTCGCCTTGGTCGCGCATAAGCGCAATTTATATTGGCTGCAATATTTCCAAATTTGACTTATCAGTCGGGAACGCGCCTAATCGAGTTGCAGGGCGTAGCTGCCGGAGCTAAGCTCGCCGGAGCTTTCGCTCCAGAAAACTAATTGTCGATTGGGAAGTGAGACGTTACTCTATGACGCTGCCGATTACGATTTCCGTATACGTAGTAGTCGGGTGGGGGCCACCCTCCTAAGCCATGCTTAGGTGTATGCGCCCCGCGCCGGAAGCCAGGTAGCGGGGCTTTTTTGTTGTCTTTCGCGAAAGAGACCAAGTAACAATGCAAAGTGACGTGATCAAAAAAGGAATCGCCCGCGCTCCGAATCGCGCGATGCTGAAAGCCACGGGACTCACCGACGCCGATTTGGCGCGGCCGCTTGTGGCTGTCGCAAATACCTGGTCGGAAATCACGCCTTGCAATTTTCATCTTCGCTCGCTGGCGGAGAAGGTGAAGGAAGGCATCCGAGCCGCGGGCGGAACGCCAATCGAATGCAACACCATCGTAATTTCCGATGGAATCACCATGGGAACGGAAGGTATGAAGGGGTCTCTCGTATCACGCGAGCTGATCGCCGACTCGATCGAGCTTTTCGTGCGTTCGCACGCCTTTGATGCCGTGGTCGCAATTTGCGGCTGCGACAAAACCATTCCCGGTACGGTGATGGCTTTGGCCCGGCTGGATCTGCCTGGCCTTTCGCTTTATGGCGGCTCGATCATGGCGGGGCAATTCCACGGGCACGACGTCACCATACAAGATGTGTTCGAGGCTCCCGGCGCTTTCGCCGCGGGTAAGATGACGGAAAACGAGGTAACCGAATTGGAAAACCGCGCCTGCCCGGGCGCTGGGGCCTGCGGCGGCCAATTCACCGCCAACACCATGGCAACTGCAATCACATTTCTGGGCATTTCGCCGATGGGAGCCAATGAAGTGCCCGCAGTGGACCCGCGCAAAACGCAAATTGCGTTCGATTGCGGAAAACAAGTGATGCAGCTTCTAAAAAACGATATCCGTCCAAGACAAATCATCACGCATGCGTCACTGCAAAACGCGATTGTTTCCGTGGCAGCCACCGGAGGCTCCACCAACGCTGTGCTGCATTTACTGGCCATCGCTCGTGATGCCGGCGTGGCCTTGAAAATCGACGAATTCGATCAAATTTCCGCCAAGACCCCGGTACTTGCAGACCTGAAACCCGGTGGCCGGTTCACCGCTCCCGACATGTTTCACGCAGGTGGCATGCGCCTTTTAGCCAAACGCCTTCGCGAAGCAGGTCTGCTAAACGACGGGAAGACCGCTTCAGGCCGCAGTCTCTTCGACGAGATTCAGGACGCCACCGAGGCTCCGTCGCAGCAAGTTTTGCGCCCGCTTTCAAATCCGCTCAAAAAAGACGGCGGATTCGCTATCCTCCGGGGCTCGCTCGCTCCCGATGGCTGTGTTGTGAAGCTTGCAGGCCACGAACGGCTGCTTCACACTGGACCGGCGCGCGTGTTCGATTCCGAAGAAGCGGCTTTTGAAGCCGTCCAACAGCGGAAAATTAAGCCCGGCGACGTCGTTGTGATTCGTTACGAGGGGCCCAAGGGGGGTCCCGGGATGCGCGAAATGTTGGCCGTTACGGGAGCAATCGTGGGCCAGGGTCTCGGCGACACCGTGGCGCTGCTCACCGACGGACGCTTCAGCGGCGCGACTCACGGGCTGATGGTCGCCCACGTGGCCCCTGAAGCGGCGCATGGTGGCCCGATCGCGTTCGTGCGCGATGGGGACAAGATTACTCTCGATGTGCGCGCCAAGCGGCTCGATTTGGAAGCCGATATCGAAGAGCGTCGCGCGCAATGGAAGCCGCCCGCGCCGCGCTACACCACCGGCGTAATGGCCAAATATGCAAAGCTCGTTTCATCGGCGTCCGAAGGCGCCGTTACCAACGCGGGATAAAGATTCCAAAATTCCAAGGAGAAAAACACATGGCTAAGATGTTCTGGGAAAAAGACGCAAATCCGCGAGCCCTGGAAGGAAAGCGCATTGCGGTGGTCGGATACGGCAGCCAGGGCCGCGCCCACGCGCTAAATTTGCGCGATAGCAAACTCAACGTCGTCGTCGGGCTGCGTCGGGGCGGCCCATCTTGGGCGCAGGCCGAGCAAGATGGCTGGAAACTCGCTGCGCCATCGGAGGCTTCTGAAGGCGCAGACGTCATCGTGATGCTAGCGCCTGATATGGCTCAGCCCTCAATCTACGTGAACGAAATCGCTCCCAATTTGAAAGAGGGAGTCATGCTGCTTTTCTCGCACGGATTTAACATTCACTACGGCCAAATCACGCCGCCCAAGAATATCGACGTAACAATGGTCGCGCCCAAGGGGCCGGGTAATCTGGTCCGCCGGCAATACGAGGCCGAGCGCGGCGTTCCCTGCTTGCTCGCCGTGCATCAAGATGCGTCCGGCCACGCGTTCGACCGCACTCTGGCCTACGCGCATGCCATCGGCGGAACGCGCCCCGGTGTGATTCAGACCACTTTCAAGGAAGAAACGGAAACGGATCTCTTCGGCGAGCAAGCTGTTTTGTGCGGCGGCGCCCGCGCCCTGATTCAGGCAGGATGGGAGACTCTGGTGGAAGCGGGCTATCAACCCGAATCGGCTTATTTCGAATGCCTGCACGAGCTGAAGTTAATTGTCGATCTGATCTACGAAGGCGGCATCGCGGAAATGCACAAATTTGTCAGCGAAACAGCGAAGTTCGGCGATCTCACTCGCGGCAACCGCGTGATCGACGATAACGTCCGCAAGACCATGAAGACGATCCTCGACGAAATTCAATCCGGCCAGTTTGCAAAGGAGTGGGTCCTCGAAAATCAGGCTGGCCGGCCGCAATACAATAAGCTTCTCGAGCGCGACAAAAATCACCCCATCGAAAAGGTTGGCGTGGAGCTACGAAAGCAGATGTCCTGGCTCAAACCCGAATCAACGGCAGCGGCGCGTGGAAAGAAATAGTCGCCGCCGCGCCTAATTTATGGCCGGCACATTTCCCTTTCGGCGCATCGCTGTCATAGGCACAGGCCTGATCGGCGGATCGTTTGCACTGGCGCTGCGCAAGCAAAACCCCGGCGTCTCTTTGGTGGGTTGTGCCCGTCCTGACTCCGCGCGGCGAGCTCGCGAACGCGGAGCAATTGACGAAGCCGCATCTGATCCTTCCAGTGCAGTGCGCGGCGCGGACCTTGTTTACATCGCGCTGCCGATCGGGGCCTCGATCGAAGTGCTTCCTGCGATTGCCGCTGCCGCCGAGCCGCACGCGCTAGTTACCGATGCCGGCAGCACGAAGTTTGCAATTAGCCACGCGGCCCGAAACCACTTCCGCACCGGCGCGCGATTCCTCGGCGGACATCCCATGGCGGGAAAGGAAGTTTCCGGCATCGAGCATGCCGACGCTGAACTATTTCGTAATGCACCGTATGCATTGATGGCGACTGAGGCCGATCCGGATCCTCGGGTAAACTGCTTTGTGGAACTGGTCCGTGCGATGGGGGCGCGGCCCGTCTGGTCGGACGCGGAAACCCACGATTGGGCCGTCGGCATCGTCTCGCATCTGCCGCAACTTTTGTCCGTCGCGCTGGCAAACGTGGTCCGAGACGAAACGGACGAGACCGGTCTGCCTCTGACTCTTGCGGGGCCGGGCTTGCAGGATATGCTGCGTCTCTCAGGAAGTCCCTACGAAGTTTGGCGCGACATCTTCCTCACCAACACCGACAATATTTCACGTGCGCTCGACCGCCTCGGGCAGGCTATCGATCACATCAGGACACGCCTGGCTAGCAAAGAGCTTGAATCCGAATTCCACGCCGCAAACGAACTGCATGGCCTGCTGCGTAAGCAGTTGTAGTTTGCGATCCTCTCAGGAGACTTCAGCGCTTCACTCCGGGCTTACCGTCATTTTCGCTCAGCGCGCCGCTTACACCTTGGCGCGCCAGCGTCACGAAAGCCGACGCCGAACGCGGGAGCGTGCGGTCGCGCCGGTAGACTAAGCCCAACTCGCGCCACATTTCCATGTCCGAAATCGGAATTAGTTTTACCTGACCGGCACGCACTTCGTCTTGCGCGAATCCTTCACTGATCAGCGATACGCCGAGGCCCGCGGCCACAAAACGCTTGATCATTCCCACGCTGGCAAGTTCCATGGTGACCCGCAGGCGCGAACGAAACGGCCTAAATTGCTTGTCGAGTACCTGCCGCGTAAATCCGGTTTTTGGAAATATCAGCGGCTGCTCGGCGATGTCCTTGGTGCGCACGCTCTTGTTTGCCGCCAGCGGATTCGTGGGGCTGACCATCAACATCAGGCGGTCGCGAAAGATCGGGTGAACCTTCAGGCTAGGCGACTTCACTGGAAGCGTGACGATGCCCACATCCACCGTGCCGTCTTCAACTTTTTCGAGCACCTTGTGGCTGAAGTTCCGGTAGATGCTGATCTGCACTCCCGGAAAGCTCCGGTTGTATTCCGCGAAAATATCCGGCAGCACGTAGAGGCAGGTCGCCTCGTTCGCGCCAATGGCCAGCGTGCCGTGCGGCGTGCTCGATTGATCCGCCACCGCGCGTAAGGATTCGTTGCGCAGTGTCAGCAACCTTGCCGCATATTCGAGCAGCGTTTCTCCGGCGATCGTCAGGCGCACCGCCTTTCCCACTCGGTCGAAAAGCTTTTGTCCGTACTCCTGCTCCAGCTGCCTGATTTGCGCGCTCACGGCAGGTTGCGAACGATACAACTTCTGTCCGGCGCGCGAGAAACTGCCCTGTTTGGCGATTTCCAGAAAAGTAATTAGGTGGTCGAAGTCCATGGATTGGTGACGAATTATAGCAAACTAGAGCGACACCCACTCGCAAGCCTTGAAATTAACAGCCTGGCCACGGACTTCGCTCCCTATTCGGGTGCGAGCCCATTGCGGCGGAACGGTCCGGTACTCGCGGTTCGATGCCGTGAAGAATTTGCCTGCGGATAGTGACGATATCGTAAAATTGTTCCTGCTCTCGTTTGCGCTGTAGGGACGGTCACTCACGTTGAGCGCAACTGCTTCTCCGGAAAAACGACTGCTCGTCTGTTGCACGCGGACGAAGATGCCATCCGCCGTCGCGGGTGAGATTCGCTCGCTCGTCGCAGGCCCGCTCCATTGGGATTTGCTTCTGAGCGATGCCGCGGGTCATACCGTCACGCCTCTCCTCGCCAAGCAACTCACCGCTGTGGCGGGCGACGCTCTCTCTGCGGTACGCCTTAAGCACTTGAAAGATCTCGCGCGTGCCGCCGTCGTTCGCAGCCTTGCCTTCACTGCCGAGCTTGTCGCGATCCTAAATCTTTTCCGCTCCGAGGGCCTTCAGGCGATCCCCTATAAGGGCCCCGTTCTAGCTGAGCAGGCCTACGGAGACTTCGCCTTGCGCGAGTTTGAGGATCTCGACCTTATCCTGCGCCAGAAAGACATGCCCAAAGCGAACCGGCTGATCACCAGCCTCGGCTATCGCGCGAAACATCCCTGGACCCTTTCCCAGGACCCGGCCCCGTCGTTCGTCCCCGGCGAATATTGCTATCGCGACGAGCGCCGCCGCATGGTCGTCGATCTTCACACTGAGCGCACGCTGCGCCATTTTCCGTTGCCGCCGGATATCGGCGTGCTCGCTGAGCGCCTCGTCCGCGTTTACCTTAGCGGACACGCAATCGAAACCTTTGCTCCTGAAGATGCCCTTCCCCTTCTCTGCATTCATGGATCGAAGGACTTCTGGGAGCGCATCAGCTGGATTGCCGATGTTGCGGAGCTTGTTCAAGCCCATCTGCAACTCGATTGGGACTGGGTCATGCACCGCACAGAGTCGCTGCGAGCACTGCGCATGCTCCATCTCGGCCTCGCGCTCGCCGTGCGCTTTTTTGATTTGCGGCTGCCTGATGAAATTCGGCAGCGCGTGGAAGGGGATGAAATCGCCGGCATCCTTGCGGGCGAAATCGAGCTAAGGATTTTTCACGATGGCGCGAGTTCATTTGGTGCTGCCGCAAGATTTCGCTTTCGGCGTCGAATGGTTGAGGGAATTTTCGATGGCTGGCGCTATTCCCTCCGCCTGACGATTTCGCCTGCGGAGGACGACTGGGAAATCGTCCGCCTGCCTCGGCCGCTCGCTCCACTCTACCTCGCGCTCCGCCCGTTGCGTCTGCTTCGAAAATATGGAGCGTCGGACGCACGCCCTGTGCATCCTTCCGCCTGATTCGCTTCTCCGTGCACCTTGAGAGTCCACAGGCAACCAACCTCGACTCGTTTGGAATTGTGTTAAGGTTTTCCAAGAATCTGTAATCATAGGAGAAATTTTCAATGGACACAGGGCTCCAGGACAAAGTCGCGCTCATCACCGGATCGAGCAAAGGAATTGGCCGCTCCATCGCATTCGGGCTGGCCCGCGAGGGCTGCCAGGTAGTAATCAACGGCCGCAACGCGCGCGAACTGGCCGCCACCGAGGCGGAGTTACGGGCGTCGCACGCCATCGTGCATGCGGTCGCCGCCGATGTTACTGACGCCGCAGGCGCGAAGCGCGCGGTGGACGAGACCGTCGGAAAGTTTGGCGCCATCCACATTCTCGTCAACAATGCCGGCGGCGCGGGACGCTTCGGTTCTTTCGAGGATCTTACCGATGAAGAATGGCTCGGCGCTTTCAACCTCAACGTTCTTTCAGCCGTTCGCACCACACGGGCCGCTCTTCCGCACATGCTGAAAGAGAAATGGGGGCGAATCATCAATATTTCCTCCGAGTCCGCCGTCCAGCCGGATCCGATGATGCCCCACTACAACGCCGCCAAAGCCGCGCTGAACAACCTTACCAAAAGTCTCTCGAAAGCCTACGGTGGCCAAGGCATTCTCGTGAACACCGTTTCGCCCGCATTCATTCGAACTCCGCTCCTCGAAGGGATGCTCGGCCAACAGGCAAAAGCGCGCGGCATTTCCATCGACGAAGCCGAAAAAGTTCTTCTCCGCGAATTTCGCCCCAACATTCTTCTCGGTCGCGCCGGAAGGCCTGACGAGACCGCAGGCATCGTGGTTTTTCTCGCGTCGGAGCAAGCATCATTCATCACCGGCTCAAACTTCCGAGTTGACGGCGGCTCCGTCGCCAGCGTCTAGCTTCGTCCATATATTCGCGAGCCCCGCTCCCGGGCTCGCCGTCCACAAAACAGGAAATTCGCGCCCAGCCTTCACCTGCGCTAAAATCGTCCTTTGGTTATCTGGGGGACACTATGACGACTGCCGCGAATCCAACCGCCGCAACGCAGGGCAAACAGCAACCCGAAAATCCGCTCAAAGCACTAACCCGTTTCGGCCAATCCGTCTGGCTTGACTATATTCGCCGCAACTTGCTTACCACCGGCGAGCTAGGCCGCCTGATTGCCGAGGACGGCCTTCGAGGCATGACTTCCAATCCCGCCATCTTCGAAAAAGCCATCGCCGGCAGCACGGACTACTCTCAAGAACTCGACGAACTTGCCAAGCAAAAGGATCTCGACGCCAAGGCCATCTTCGAGCATCTCGCCATTCGCGATATTCAGGACGCTGCCGACATCTTGCGGCCCGTCTATCTTCAAACAAAACGCCGCGACGGCTATGTAAGCCTGGAAGTTTCTCCCTACCTGGCCCACAAGACCCGCGAAACAATCGACGAGGCGCGCCGCCTCTGGAACACCGTCGCTCGCGAGAACGTCATGATCAAGGTTCCCGGCACGCCCGAAGGCCTGCCCGCCATCCGCGAACTGATTGGCAGTGGCATCAATGTGAATGTCACTCTCCTTTTCGCGCAGGAAGTTTACGAAAAAGTTGCGGAGGCGTTTATCGCCGGCCTCGAGGATTTTGCGAAGCGCGATGGCGATGTCAGCCGCGTCGCTAGCGTTGCAAGCTTCTTCGTTAGCCGCATCGACGCGCTCGTCGATAGCAAACTCGCCGAACTCATCAAAAATCCGCCGCCGGGGATCGATGGCGCTTTCCTCAGTGGATTGCAGGGCAAAATCGCCATTGCCAACGCCAAGCTAGCCTATGAGCTCTATAAGAAAATTTTCGACGGCCCACGTTGGCAATCCTTGGCTCAACGCGGCGCCACTACGCAACGCCTCCTCTGGGCCAGCACCAGCACGAAGAATCCCGCTTACAGCGACGTTCTATATGTCGAAGAACTGATCGGCCCCGATACGGTCGATACTATCCCTCCAGCCACGTTTGACGCATTCCGCGATCACGGCAAGCCGCGCGCCAGCCTCGAGGAAAATGTCGATCAAGCTCGTCAAATCATGAGCGATCTCGCCCGCGCGGGAATCTCCATGAAAGCCGTCACCGACCAGCTTACCGAAGAAGGCGTCAAACTTTTTGCCGACGCTTTCGATAAGCTTCTCGCGGCTGTCGAAAAGAGCGTCCAGAAAACTGCGCCCTCCGCTGCCGCAAGTCTCTCGTATAAGTTGCCGGCTGATCTCACGCAAGCAGTCAAGGCCGCGCTGAATGATTGGAATGCGAATAATAAGGTCAAGCGCCTCTGGGCGCGCGACGCCACGCTGTGGACAAATTCCGATGAAAGCAAGTGGCTCGGATGGCTTTCTATCACCGAGGATCAAAGGTCGAATGTCGATCGCTTCCGCCAGATCGCCAAGGAAATCGCTTCCGAGGGTTTCACCCACGCCGTGCTTCTCGGCATGGGCGGCTCCAGCCTGTGCGTCGAAGTCTTGAAAGTCACATTTGGCAGGATTTCAGGCCATCCGGAGTTTTCGATTCTCGATTCTACTTCTCCCGCTCAAATCAAAGCCATCGAATCGAAACTCGATCTCGCCAAAACTATTTTCATCGTCTCCAGCAAATCCGGCAGCACCCTTGAGCCCAATATCTTCAAGCAATATTTCTTCGAACGAGTGAAGCAGGCCGTCGGCCCAGCTAAAGCCCCATCGCATTTCATCGCCATCACCGACCCGGGCTCGCACCTGCAAAAAGTCGCTGAGTCCGATGGTTTTCGCGGCGTCTTCCTCGGCTCGCCGAGCATCGGCGGCCGCTACTCGGCCCTTTCGAATTTTGGAACCATTCCAGGCGCCGTTCAGGGCATCGACATTCCAAAGTTCCTCGACCGCACGGAGGAAATGGTCCACGCCTGCGCGTCGGTCGTTCCCGCCGATCAAAATCCCGGCGTAATTCTTGGTGCCATCCTCGGAACACTCCAAAAAGCCGGCCGCGATAAAGTCACCATCTTCACCTCGCCCGGCATTTCCGATCTCGGAGCCTGGCTCGAACAATTACTCGCCGAATCCACTGGTAAAGAAGGCCGCGGTCTGATCCCCGTGGATCGCGAAGAAATCGGCGCGCCCGATGTCTACGGAAATGACCGAGTCTTCGCCTATCTCCGCCTGACCTCCCGTCCGGATGCAAAACAGGACCAAGCCATCGACGCGCTCGAAAAGGCCGGCCATCCCGTGATTCGTATCAGCGTTCCTGAGGTCATCGACATCGGCCAGGAATTCTTCCGCTGGGAAATTGCCACTGCCGTCGCTGGCTCCATCATCGGCATCAACGCTTTTAATCAGCCGGACGTCGAAGCCAGCAAGATCGAAACTCGCAAGCTAACCGACCAATACGAAAAATCCGGCTCGCTTCCACAGGAATCGCCGATCTTCGAGAAAGACGGCATCAAGCTCTTTACCGACGAAAAGAATGCCACAGCCCTGAAGCAGGCATCCGGAAAAGACGCCACGCTCGCTACCTACATGCGCGCGCATCTCGCCCGCCTCAAAGCCGGCGATTATTTTGCTTTACTAGGTTTCATCCAGATGAATGAGGCTCACGAAGCTGCGCTCCAATCCATCCGCCACGCTGTGCGCGACAAAAGGCGTGTCGCCACCTGCCTTGGCTTCGGCCCGCGCTTCCTCCATTCCACGGGACAAGCCTACAAGGGTGGTCCGAACTCCGGCGTCTTCCTCCAAATCACGTGTGACTATGCTCCGGATCTTCCCGTGCCGGGACAGAAATATACCTTCGGCATCGTGCAGGCCGCCCAGGCTCGCGGCGATTTTCAAGTGTTAGCCGAACGCAACCGCCGTGCACTTCGCGTCCACCTGGGCCCCGACGTAGCCGCCGGGTTAGCCAAGCTCCGCGATGCCATCACTCAAGCCTTATCCTGATTGCGGGGAAAAATACGGAAGGGACTAAGACTCTTCCTTGAACTCGCCGGCTTGCATCGTCAAATACCGCTCGTAACCCATTTCTTTCATCTGATGCACTTGGGCTTCGAGCCAATCAACGTGATCTTCCTCATCTTTGAGCAGGTCAACAAGCAAATCCCGCGAGCCATTGTCTTTTTGTTCGGTGGCGATCTGAACGGCTGTGTTGTATTGCGCTACCGCTGAAACCTCGAGTTTCAGATCGGCCTCGATCATGTCGCGCACCGTTGATCCGACCGTGAGCTTGAGCGGTTCCATCGCGGGAGTTCCATCGAGGAAAAGAATGCGTTCCAGCAGCGCTTCCGCATGTTTCATTTCCCCGATGGACTGCTTCTTGATGTATTCGGAAAGTTTGCGATAGCCCCAGTTTTCGCACATTTCCGCGTGCAGGAAATACTGGTTAATCGCTGTGAGCTCTTCGCGAAGAGCCTTATTGAGTTCTTCAAGGACTTTCGGATTCCCTTTCATGGAAAAAGAGTATGCCACAAGTTGCACGAGGATTTACACGCTGGGAAAAGCGTGAAATCCTCTTACCTCAGTTCAGCCTCGCTGAATACCTCCAGCATTTCCGCCTCTGATGGAGGCCCCCCGCGCTCCTTCGATAGAATC
Source organism: Candidatus Acidiferrales bacterium (assembly GCA_036520875.1). Classification (GTDB taxonomy): domain Bacteria; phylum Acidobacteriota; class Terriglobia; order Acidiferrales; family UBA7541; genus Palsa-295. The sequence continues at coordinate 21,129 of DATDIT010000129.1, read as the reverse complement.
TCGCGTGCCCGACGGTTCAGCTTGGTGGGCGCGGCCAAAGCCCAGAGAAACACACTCGCTCCCCAGGCGATAGAGCTACTGGACGTCCCGTGGATTGCCGATCTTACTGTTGAAACATGACATCGCCGACAGAATCCCGCCTCACCAATACTGATAGGCATCGCCCCGCTCGCAATGAAAGTCCACAGACTCTCACCCTTGCGCTCCACCCCTCGTGTATTAAGATGGAGACGATGAAAACTTTTGTCGAATATAACGGGCCGTTCGAAGGTCTCGCGAAGACCGACGCTTTGCGAGAACCGTCGCCGCAAATCTGCGCGCCCGTCCGCAGCTCGGGCACCCGAGAATCTAATCGACGGACCCGACGAGTAGAAAGCCTCCTAAGTTATTGCAAACAAAAGGAAGATGTCGCGTCTACCCGTCACAATGTCGAAGCCGCTTATGCGGCCCCTTGGAGGTCTATTTGGTAGTTCCGACTGACTCTGGAAAGCCAACGCAAGAAACTTTGGGAGGCCCTGCGGGGCCCTGCGCAATGGTCATTTTCGGTGCCGGCGGCGACCTCACCAAGCGCATGCTGATTCCCGCCATGTACAACCTTTGCCGAGGCAAATTGCTCCCCGAGGAATTTGCCATCGTCGGAGTCTCGATCGAGCCCTTCTCGGTGGATGAGTTTCGCGAGCGCGCCAGCAAGGACATTCGAGAGTTCGCCGTCGGCGGAGTAGACATGAAATCGTGGGATTGGTTCGTCAAGCGCCTCTACTACGTGTCCGGAGATTTTCACGATTCCAAAATGTATGGAAAACTAAAAGAAACTTTGGATCAAGTTGAAAAGGAGCAATCTACCGGAGGTAACGTTCTCTTTTACTTGGCCACCAGCCCCGAATTTTTCCCTGTTGTCGTGCAGCAACTAGGCGCTGCGGAGCTTACCAAACAAGATGCCCAAACGTGGAAACGGGTGGTAATTGAAAAACCGTTCGGCCACGATTTACCCTCCGCCATAGCTCTGAACCACGCCGTCGGCGAGGTGCTCGATGAAAAACAGGTCTACCGAATCGATCACTACCTTGGAAAAGAAACTGTCCAAAACATTCTCGCTTTTCGATTCGCGAACGGAATCTTCGAGCCGGTTTGGAACCGCCGTTATGTCGACCATGTACAGGTCACTGTCGCGGAAGAGCTCGGCGTCGAACTGCGCGGCGGATATTACGAGACGGCGGGCGCTCTGCGGGACATGGTTCCCAATCATATCTTTCAGCTGATAACGCTCTGTGCGATGGAGCCTCCGATTTCTTTCGATGCCGATACGGTCCACGACGAGCAAACCAAAATTTTGCGAGCCCTTCAACCTTTCAGCCCCGAAAAGGTGCTCGACCATGCCGTGCGCGGCCAATATGGTGAAGGCGTGATCGATGGCAAGCGCGTGCCGGCGTATCGCAACGAGCCGCACGTTGCCCCCGATTCGCAGACTCCCACGTTTGTGGCCATGGCTCTGCACATCGATAATTGGCGTTGGGCTGGAGTTCCCTTCTATCTTCGCACCGGAAAACGCATGGCCGCGCGCGCCACGCAGATCGTGATTCGTTTCCGCAGACCGCCGCTCGTTCTCTTTCGCAAAACTTCGATCGACCGGATCACGCCGAATGAACTCGTAATCAATATCCAGCCCGAGGAAGGAATTTCGCTGAGTTTCGAGGCCAAGATTCCAGGACCGGTGGTGCGCTTGGGCGCGGTGAATATGGACTTTCAATACTCGGACTATTTCGGCACCACGCCTTCCACCGGATACGAAACGCTCATTTACGATTGCATGATGGGCGATCCCACTTTATTTCAGCGTGCAGATATGGTGGAGGCTTCATGGGCCGTCGTGCAGCCGATCCTCGATGTCTGGAAAGCTCTGCCACCACGCGATTTTCCCAACTATGCTGCGGGAGCCTGGGGGCCTGCGCAAGCGGATGAACTACTGCGGCGCGAAGGGCGCGAGTGGAGAGATCCGACGCGCATCAATGGCCTGCATCAACGCACCACGGCGCCGAATGCACCGGAAGCCGCTGTCACCGGCAAGCCCTGAGACCGCAGTGGGCTGACTTGTACTTGTGAAAAATTGCTGCCAAGTGCCTGGCAGCTTCGCTCTGAAAATCTATTTGTTCAGGCGCGCGATCTCGAACTGGTCCCCTATTTTGGTCCCGGTGCGATAAATCGTGTGCGCGGGAAGCTCGAGGATGCTGGAAGCTTTCAGCGAGACGGCTGAAATTCGGAACGGCCGCACATGCTCTTCGACGTGCACGACCTGTTTTTCCTTGCTGAGGAAGATCAAATCGATCGGAAAAAGCATTCCAATCGTATGCACGCCGCGGGAGGGTACCAGCCAGAGACCGCGCCCTGGTTGGGCCCATCGCTTTGTCTTCCCAAGAAGACCGACAAGCCTCGGGAAATAGCTATCGGCGATCGTAGCTTCAGTGGCCACGAATGTTTCCTGTGTCTTGTTGTAGACATAGACTGAATGGTTGTTGTGACCGTTGCTAGACATACCTCACCCGGCCTCTGCCTTCTCGAGGGTGGCCTCCCCTCAATCTTGTGAACGGTAACTACTCGATAATCTTCCGCTTGCGGCGCCAAATGATGATGAACAGAACCACCACCGCCAGCACCCCGGCCACCACTCGGATCAGCGTAACGTTATCCATTTACTAAGCTCCTTCCTATTCAACCCGATTCAAGCTTCGCGCCAATCTCACCTCGATGAAAATACCGCTGCTTCCCTCACTTCAACGCCGGCGCAAGCTGCCGAATTACGGCGATCACCGCGGGACCTAGGATCACGACCATTAAGGCGGGGAATATGAAAAACACCAATGGCGGGACCATTTTCACGGTTGTTTTGGCGCTCATTTCTTCGGCCCGCTGCCGCCGCTTCATCCTCAAATCGTCGGAGTGAACTCTTAGGGACTGAGCAACGCTCGTGCCAAAGCGCTCGGTCTGAATCAGCATGGCCACCAGAGCTTTGATATCTTCCAGGCCGGTCCTCCGAGCGAGCTCCCGCAATGCGTCGAGCCGTGTTTTCCCAACCCTCATTTCAAGGTTCACAAGCGTGATTTCATCGCTGAGTTCAGGGTGAGTAATCCGCAACTCCTCCGCCACACGCATCAGAGACTGGTCCAAGCCAAGTCCCGCCTCGACGCAGATCACCAGCAAATCCAACGCGTCCGGGAGGCCCAAGCGGAGCCGCTGCTGGCGCGCGTGAACGCGCCATACAAGCCAAAGTTCCGGAAGCAAATATCCGAGGATGAGGGCGCCCAAAAAGGACAGCCATGGGCTGTATCGAAACAATCCCGTGGCGAAAACCAAGGCGACTAACCCCAGAGGCAATAGAATCTTCACGCCGCGTATGGCTGAGGTGGCATTCGCACTGCGGTAGCCAGCCCGGAGCATCACGAGCTGTGCATTTGTGGGCGATCCCGAGAGCCCGGGCAACAGTTTTCCAACAGAAGCCAAGGTGTCGCGGATCCTGTCCTTCTTTCGTTTTGAAGACGCTGCATCCGACAGCGGAGGAGAGGTATTCAGCAACCGGGAAAGCCGGGCAACAGCATCCATTTCAGCAGGCAAAAAAGCATAGAGCAAAGCGCCAACCATGGCGACGGTAGCTACGAATGTGATTACTGTTGCGCCCCAGAGCATCTCTGTCTCCCCGCCTCAGACCTCGATATGAATGATTTTCCAAATCACGATCGACCCGACGACTTGCAAGATGCCGGCGATGGCCAAAATCGCGGGCCCTTGCGGGTCGGTAAATAACAACCCGATATAGTGCGGATTTATGATGTCGAGCAATATCATCATGAGCGGAGGTAGGGCGATGAGAATCAGGGCTGTCAGCCTTCCCTGCGCGGTCTTCACCTGAACCTCGCGGTATATTCGGAAACGATCGCGGATTACGCGCGCTAGCCCGTCCAGAATTTCCGCCAAGTTGCCGCCGGTCTCCTTCTGAATGAGCAAGGCGGTCACAAAAAAACGGACGTCAATCAACGGGACCCGTTCCGCCATATTTAACAACGCATCCCGAAGTGGGAGACCGAAGTTTTGCTCATCAAATGTGGTCCGAAACTCTCCGGCGATCGGCTCCGGGGTTTCCTTCGAAATCATTTCGAGGCCCGTTGTAAACGCATGGCCCGCGCGGACAGCACGGCCTAGCAAATCGAGCGACTCTGGAAAAAGTTCTTCAAATTTTTGGAAGCGTCTGTGGCGCGTCCACGCTACAAAACCAATTGGAATCGCACCCGCTGCCAGCCCCAACACCAGTGCGAGAAGAAAATTCCCGAGCAACCGTCCTGCGATCAAATACGTCGCGAATAGGACGATGCCGCTTATCATCACCAGCACGGCGGGCCTCATTTTTAGCCCCGCCTGGCTTATCAGATCGCGAAGCCGTGTTGACCAGGACCAGTGCAGCATCAAGCGGTTGACGAAAGGAACGCCGCTGAGCGTCTCGTCGCGCAGGAGTCCGACTGCAAGGGCAGCTTCGGGGCCGCGGAGTTCAGTTTTGCGGACTGCTTCCATCCGCCGCCGGACCACTTGCTGGCTCTTTGAGGTTCCGGCAACAAACCAGACGAAAAGCAATGCCGCCGCAACAATCACGAACGTTAAAAATGAAATAAACAGGGCCATATCGGATTCCCCGCACCGTCCCAGATCCGCCGCAACGCGCTAAGCGCGAATCGCTTCGTGGTGCAAACCACAAATGAATTTACTTTGGCTCTTCCTTTTCGAACATGGATACGGGGAGTTGAATGCCCGTAACGATCAAGCGTTCAGAAAACTTCGGACGTATTCCCGTGGGAACGAACGCGCCAATTACTTCGCCATTCTCGCGGATGCCGCGTTTGCGAAACACGAAAATATCCTGCATCGTAACCACTTCCCCTTCCATACCCGTGATTTCCGCGATACTAACAAGCTTGCGCGTGCCGTCGCTCAAGCGGCTTATCTGAACCACGACGTCAATGGCAGCCGAAATTTGGCGTCGAATAGCACCTTCGGGAATATTGAGATTGGCCATCGCGACCATGGTTTCCAAGCGACTTAGAGCATCACGAGGGGTATTCGCGTGAATGGTGGTTAGTGAGCCGTCGTGACCCGTGTTCATTGCCTGAAGCATATCCAGGGCTTCCTCGCCGCGAACCTCACCCACGATGATGCGGTCGGGACGCATGCGCAACGAGTTGATCACTAGTTGACGCTGCTGAACGGCACCACGGCCCTCAATATTGGGCGGGCGGGTTTCCAGACGCACTACGTGCTCCTGGTGGAGCTGCAATTCCGCCGCATCCTCAATCGTGACGATGCGCTCGCGATTCGAGATGTAGGACGAAAGCACATTGAGGAAGGTCGTCTTGCCGGCGCCGGTTCCTCCGGAGATCAGAATATTCAGACGTGCTTTGACGCACCCTTGCAAGAGTTCCAGCATCCACGGGGTGAGGGTCTGGTTGGCAATCAAATCATCCGCGGTCAGGGGATCCCGCCCGAAACGCCGGATCGAAAGACATGGCCCATCCACAGCGAGGGGAGGAATGATGGCGTTGACGCGCGAACCGTCCGCAAGCCGGGCGTCAACCATGGGAGAAGACTCGTCTACGCGCCGGCCGATCGCAGAAACGATTCGGTCAATGATGCCCATCAAATGAGCATCATTGCGGAACTGCACGCCGGTTTGCTCGAGGACTCCCTTCCGCTCGACGTAGACCCGCTTATAGCTGTTGACCAAAATATCCGAAATCGTCGGATCCGCCAGCAAAGGTTCGAGAGGTCCGAGGCCGAACACCTCGTCGAGGACTTCCTGCGCCAGCCGCTCTCGTTCCTGCAAATTCATCGGCGTCGATTCGCCGACGACGAGCGCCTCGAGAATCAGTCCCACCTCGCGCCGGACTTCGTCGCGGTTGACCTCATTCAGGCGATCGAGATTCAATTTTTGAATCAGCTTGCGGTGAATCGCGGCCTTTACTGCGCCGAAATCGGTTCGCGCGGAAGTGATAGGCACTAGAGCCATGGCTCATTTACCTCTTTGCCGGAAATGAAAAGAATCCCTTTTTTGGCGCGGATGTGGAATCCATGCCGGACAATTGGGCGGCGATCTGCCGGTACCGGTTGCTGAGCAAATTGTTGTGGTTCTGCAGCAGGGGCGTGCCAAGGTTCACCGCCTCGCTGGCCTTGCGGTAATCATTCGGGATGCAGGCGAAGATGGGACGGTTGACGTTCTTCTCGATGCTTTTCAGAACTTCCTCGTCCCCCTTATGCCAGCGATTGATGATGATTCGCGCGCGGTCTGGCTCCATCCCAAAACCACTTAGCGCGACCAGCCGGCGGTCGAGGGTCCAAAGAGCGGGGACGTTCGCTTCGGCCACGATCATGACCATCCGGGACATGCGCAATATCGGGCTCCATTCAGAGGAAAATTGCGAGCCCATATCGAGCAGCACGACATCGCAGTTGTTTTGGGCCACGTTGACGATGCGCTCCAGCAACGGAACGTGAATCGTCTGCCACTCTTCCGGTTGCGCTGCGCCGCCAAGGATTTCCAATTTGGTCTTGTGCTGGGTGAGCAGACCGCTAAAGAAATGGCTATCGAGGCGGTTCAAATTTTCGACCGCGTCGCGCACTCCAAAACGCGGGTGGAGATCCAAGAGCAAATGAACATTCCCCAGCGGCCTAGCGAAATCGAGAATCACCACTTTCTTGTGAGCATAGGTAGCCAGTTGCACGCCCAGATTGACGGTCACCGTAGTTGTGCCCACGCCGCCCTTCGAACCCATTACCACGATGAGCTTGTTCAGAGACGGAGTCTCGGTCACATCAATGTCACCGGAGACCCGGGAAAGCATATTCCGCAGCGCCTCAACGCTGACGGGCTTGGGCATAAAATCCTGAACACCGCTGCGCATGGCGTCCAGCAGGAGTTGGTGGCCCGGAGGCGAGACGGCGGAACAGGCGATGAGCTTCGTCGCGGGATGAGCGCGTCGAAGGATGGTGGCAAACGCGAAATACGGATCCGGGTCGCGCGCCAGGTCCAAAAAAACAACATCCGGCATGGCGTCGGGTGAGTCCGGAATCCCATCCGTGGGGACGGACCACTGCCGGATTGATTTTACGAGTCCAGTCTGCTCCAAATTCGCCACAAGTTGGGCTGAACTGGTCAGGTCGCCGCTGGCTATGGCTACGGTAAGCATTGTCGGGATTCCCTAGACTTCGTTAGCTCCCATCCTACCATTCATTTTGATCCAGCCGGGTTTGGCGCCGGCGGAGTTGTCGGCGGCAAAAAGGATGCTGGAAATGCCAGGCCGGGGGGCGTCTGCCCCACGGCAAACGGTTGAACAATGTGCGGAGTCACAACGATAATAAGTTCATTATTTGACCTAGTGACTGATTCGCTTTGAAAAAGCTTTCCCAGGATCGGAATGTCCCCGATTCCAGGTATTTTTTCGAGCTCTTTTGTTACGCGATTGTCGAGGAGCCCGGCAATCGCGAAGCTCTGCCCATCTCTCAAATCCATTTCGGACTCGACGCGGTCCGTCGCGAGCGCGGGAATCAGGAATCCTTGAATAGTGAGCGCATTGGAGAAGTCTAAAGAGCTGACTTCCGGCTGTACCTTCAGATGGATGAGGCCGTCTGGCGTAAGCGTGGGCGTGAAGTTGAGCCGCACGCCGTAATCCTTGAATTGAATGGTGATCGCGCCAGATGTTCCGCCAGTTACAGCCTGCAAAACCGGGTACGGGAATTGACCTCCTGCCAGGAAACTCGCTTCTTTCCCCGACTGGGTGATTAAGTTCGGCTCCGCGAGAATTTGCAGCAAATTCTGGGATTGCAATGCCTGAATTATCGCGCCCAAGTTAATGTCGGGGCGGTAAATGAAGATATTCAACAGGTCGCTGACGTTGAAGGTATTCTGCCCTGATGTAGAAGTGGTGGTGGTGGCACCGGTGGTTGAAGTGGTCGTCAGGCTTCCTAGCGAGGGAGGTGAAAATTGCTGCGTGGATGTTGACATTGGCATGTTCGAGCCGAAAGTCCGGATCAGATTCACCCCAAACTGGCTGATCGCTTGCTTGTTGACTTCCGCGAATCGCACCTGCAGCGAAATTTCTCCCGTGGCCGTTGGAGGAACTTCCAAGAAGCTGGTTACCTTTGGGGCGACGTTCTTTACCACATCCAATATTTTGTCCGCCACTTCAGGTGAAGAGACTTTGCCGGACAGCATAACCACGGGCCCGGATGTGGATATCTGCACTGGCTCGGACGGGAATACTTCGTGGATTTTCTGAGTCAGCCCCATGACGTCGATATCCACGGAAACTTCAAACGCTTGGCTTTGACCCGATTCGTCCCAAATGATTAGAGAAACACCCCCCGGAGCTTTACCGTTGAGGAGAACCTGCGTAGGGCTCACGACAACGGCCTCTGCAATCGTCGGATCGGCCAGGGAGACGCGCTTGATCCGGGTGGCTGAGGTGATCACGAGCGATCGCCCCACCAGGACATGCAGCGTCTGCGCCGATTCCGAAGAAGTTGCTTGCCCGCCCTGCGCCTGAGGTAGGGCGCCCGGCTGGTTTTGCACGACGGGCGAGACTGCTTTCATGTCGGCCTGTTGAGGCTGCGAAAACGCGACAGGTGACGTCAGAATGAGGGCCGTGAGCAGGGCCGATGCAAAAAAGAGTCTGCCGCCTGCGTAATCGTGGTGGTCGAGCATTCGCTCCCTCTGTATTTTCATCATTGATTTTCGAAGGTCTTCATCGTGCGTTTGTCACCTGTGATCACTTCGACGGCGTATGGCGCGGGCGGCGCGGCTCGAGCTACTCGCACAACCTTGTGCTCTATTTGAGGAGGAGGAGCTCCCCCGGAAAAGAGAGTCGCTTGCATAACCGGAGGAGGATCGACGTCCTTCGCATCCACCGTGTTCCGAAGCGCCAGTTGAATTTTCCCTTCGGTGCTGGCCATCGTTAGCTTAGCGGCATCGCCAGGAGAGACCAGCAAGGTGATCACCGGGACGGTCTGCGGCTTTCCTTCGCGGTCTTGTCCAGTTTTTTGGCCAGCGGCGAGCACGCGAACATTTTCGAGAATCGTGCGCGTGATATTTTCGGAGCCATTAGGTCCGCCCGTGCCCGTTTGCCCCGTCACCAAAACATCCACCATCGTTCCCGGGATCACGAAGCCGGCTACGCCAACCACGTCGTTCACGGCAACCGATACCGCCCGCATTCCCTCAGGAATCGTCGCGGGCAGGCCGGCCCCGGCTGCGACTGGAGCCAGCTTGGAATCCAGGATCGGCTCATTCTCGACAACAGGTGTAATCAACGCCCGGTTGGCGCAATCTTGGATACGGGTAAACATTCCCGCCACCGGTTGGTCACCCGGCCAGGGCATCAGCCGGAGATTGTTGGCATCCACCCGCGCTCCGACTTGAAGAGGTTCGGCCGCCACCACAATGGTCCGCGTGGCGGGGGGTCGAACCGCCGCGCTTTTGAGCTGGCGGTACACGAAGAAGCTCAGGAAAAATGCGATTACAATGGCGCCCACCAGTCCCACGAGCAACCGCGTCCGGTTCATATTCGGAATCTCCTCACCGCAATCTCACAGGCCCCACCGGGCCGCGCAGATGCATATCAAGGTACCGGCTGCAACAGCTACACCGAACGGCAGTTTCATGAGCACCGGATTATCCAGCGTGATCTCCGGATTGACGCGCAACGAAAGAAAGCCTTGTACGAGCACGGCGAGGTTAGAAAGCGTCTCGATTACTCTGCGCGTGCGCACCATCTGCACAATCGCCATCAGTCCCGCCACGAAAACGCTAGCCACGAGAACGAAAGGAAAAAGCGCAGGACCCAGGAACGCACCCACGGCACCCATCAGCTTCCAATCGCCCGCCCCCAGAGCGCGCAGCAGTACCAGGGGTAATAGAACCAACAGCGCCAGCCCCGCGCCCTCGAGCGACGTCTTCGTTCCATGCCATCCCTTGAAGTAGGAGTTCAGGGCAATCCCGGCAAAGATTCCCGGAATGGTCAGCCAGTTCGGGATCTTGCGGTCACGCAAGTCCGTCCAGGCCGCCACCACCGTTAGGGCGAGGGTGAAAGACCAGATTGTCACTCCAGCACTCATGGGGCTCCGGAAGCCTTTGATTCATAGGACCCAGGGTCTCGGGACACCAGGACGCCATGCTTCACTTGTAAAAACACTCGATGCGGCCGGCGGAGCCTCTTGGCAAACCAATGGTGCCTGACCAGAGTTCCAGGGGCCTACGGAGTGGCTAGGTTTGTCGCGGCCGTGCTGAACACCTTATTGACCGCATCGGCAAGCACGCCTAGTGATCCGATTGCAGCCAGTGCAACCAGCACCAGTAGAAGAGCATATTCCGTAAGGTCTTGCCCTTCCTCTTCGTTCCAAAGTCTCATCAGAAAAATCTTCATTGTCTCCCTCTCAAATGTTGTAAATGAACCTGCGGGCCCCACCGCAACTGTACTTCTAAGCATTTCACGAGCCAAGCCTACTTCCTTCTGATCCTTTCTTCTAACCTACTTAATACAAGAGACTTACTTAATCCCTGTGACGCACTCTGAAGGAGGCAGCCCGCGGGCGCCCAAACCGTCACCTTCTGAGGACAATCGTGTTCCGCTCTCCTATCAAATGGTGACACCCAACTCGACAGCAGGCCTCGGCGCCTCCACAGTTCCAGTTCGCCAATCGCCTGCCCAGCGGCTCACAAGCCATATCGCCAATGACTCGCTGAGGAAGAGCCAGCCCGCATTTGGGGCCAACGCAATGTACAGCGGCGTAAGGAAGAAAGAAAACCCTAGGGTCACGATCAGGTAGGCTGTTTTTTTCGGCACAACGGCGGAGCCCGCCAGCATCGACCCGCAAATCAGCAGGGGCAGAATCATCAAGCTGAAGTCGTGGAGAAACGAATGGAAACTAACTAGAAGCGTCGTCGCAACCGCTATTGCAACGGCCAAATCCGATGCCGCCAGACCTTTTGCCCGCCGCATCTGCTTCGCCGCCCATCCCAGTCCCGCGAAAGTCCCTGCCAGCAAGAGAAAGGTCCGCACTCCGGCGGGCACCCAAGCGGGCAGCAATACCCATAAAAAACCGCGCCATGTCGTCATCACCCCCGGTTTGATCTCCCACTGCTTGTCCAGCACCCTCGCAGACTGTTGCGACCCCTGTGATATCAGCAAACGCGCATACTCCCCCATTCCATGCCAACCAACCACCCAGGTGGACAAGGCAAGAACTATCGCGGCGCCGGGCACGAAACCGCGCACGAACTTCCATTTCCCTGCCAGGAACGCAATGAAAACGAACGGCAGAACCAACTGCGGCCGGAACAAGCCAAGCGCGAGAACGAAGCCAGCTATATCGTCCTTCCCACGCCTCCAGAACCAAAAAGAGACCACAAACAAACATAGCAGCAAGATCGAATCTTGGCCCTGCATCAGACAACACCACTCAGGATAAAATGCCAGAATTGTCAGCAACGCCAGAGAAAACGTCCATCTGTCGGGGAAGAGGTTCCGCACTGTTAATGCGACACCTACAAGCATCGCCACGCTGAGAATCGTCCAAACGATGTATGCCGCTCGAAACTGTAAGTAGGTAAAAGGGACGAAGAAAAGCAACTCGTATGGCATGTGGTTGTAGGGAGGCCGCTCCACGTCAGTGACTCTGCGAGTGAAAGTATTCTCCGCGTCGAAATCATAGAGAGCTGAGGCTTTCCCCTCTCGCACCATCTGCGCGTTCGAATAAAAAATCGGAAAATCGTTTTTCCCCTCCATGATCTTCTTCCGCACCGCCAGAAGCACAACGCTGTTAAGGCAAAGCATCGCCGCCATAATGAAGATCAGGATTCGTTTGTCGATGTGGATTGGGATCGGCAACTGACTAGTTTCCTTTGCGACAAATCGTCATGCGTTGTGCGCTCGCGACTCACCCCTGAATCTTCACACCGCGCCCGCAGCGACCTTCGTCGCAGGCATCTGACGCCGGACAAACACCACCGCGGTATCATCCGCATAAACCCTCTGCCAATCAGGAAGCGCGGCCAACACGGTCGCGAGCGGCGCGTTGCGATCCAGAAGGCACGATTGAATGCCGTAATTCCGAAGCACTGTGAGCGCTCCAGGCTCCAGCATCGTGATATGAAGGTAATCGGAGAGCACCCCTCCGCGCTCGTAAACATCGCCTCGACCGTCGATGAAAACTTTTCGGCCGGACCAAAGCAAGTAGCCGCCAAAACCGTAATCGTTGAACATAGGGCCCGCAACCGGATGCTGGCGCAGATACTCCACAGCGTTCACCGGGAACTCTTTAGCAACTTTCTTATCGAGAAACGTCTTCGACGGGAAATAAAAGACCATGGCGGCGATTGCTCCAGCCATCAGAGCAGCGTTTAGAATGTATTTGTCAATTTTCCTGTCATAGCGCGGCAGCCAGCGAGCGAATACAACCGCCAAAAGCGGCGCGCAAAATGGCACGAAGAGCAGAATGAACCGCACATGCAGGCACGCCATCACCACACCGCTCAGAAACAGCACCAGCTCCGCCAGGCGCCATTTCAAATCGAAAATCATCTGCACCACGAAGAAGCCCAGCACCACGGCCAGAAATATTTTCCCGCCCGGCAGATTGAACGGCATCGGCTGCCATTCCAAAATGTGAGCGACGTTGATCGGCTGAGAAAGCGCCATGTCGAACGGATACACAGCGAGCCTCGTTCCATAGGGCGTAATCGGCAGGACGGCCAGGCACAGCAGGAACACAGATTCGAGTCGGATGCGCTCCTTTGCACTCCATTGCTTCGCTTCAATTGCTCCCAGCCGAAACCCCTTCAGTCCGCACACCAAATAAACAAGCATCACTCCTAGCCCAACGATGAACGAGCCGTGCGTGTTCACCCAGAGCAGAAACAACGGCGGCAGAAACCAAATCGGCCACCGCTTTCCTTGGCGGAAAAGCTCCAGCGCAATCAGCGTTAGCACTAGAAACAAATAACCCAACATCTGCGGGCGCATGGAAAACGACGGATTTGCCAGCGCGAAAAGAACCGCCGCGGCCAAAAATCCCGCTTTCGAGTTCCCCGCCCGAATCGTTGCGAACACGTACAGTGCAATCATGACCGCGCCGCCCAACACAATCACCAACGCGTCCAATCCGCGCACTCCGCCGATTCGCGCCACAGCCCCGATCAGCACTTCGCCCAGCCACTCGAAGGCGATCCACGGTTGGCCATGCACTGTAAAAGAGTAAGGGTCGACGGTAGGCCAATGATGCGTGGCGAGAATAGTCTGACCCGTGGTGATGTGCCACCACATATCCGGGTCGACCGTGAACACTCTGCCGGCGTAGAATGCCGCGCCCACTAAGAACGTTCCCAGCATCGCCGGAAACGAGAACACCCATTTCAGAATTTCCAGCGCGCGCGAAGCGGACGCGACCGGACGCGCAGGCGCTACAACAGCCTCAGCAGCAGGCGCTTCCGGACCCGGCGAAGGAAAAGAGAGCCCCTCGCCGCGCGTTCCAGGAAGTGCGATGTTCTGTTGGCTCATCGGTTTTCTTATGTATCTGAAGTACGTCCTCGCAGAAAGTGAATGCAACGGAGTCGGCGAAATCTCAGACCGGCAGGAACCTCCTAGTGCGAAATGACCATCTCGGAAGTGCTCGATAGCGTTATCGCGGTGTTGTGGATGAACGGAACCAGAAAATTGAAGTTGTCGCTCACCTGCACCTCGACCGTGCAGCCGGGGGCATTCGGCACCGAGGTGCAAGCCACCGGGCTATCCGCGTTCACCGGCCAGTTCGCCGTAGTAGTCAGGCAGGCCGAACCGCCGCATCCGTTGCCGTTCGGGTCAATACTCGCCGCTGTCGCAAGCTGCTGGACGTAGTTCTGAATGTCCCCGCTCGAAGCTGGCCCGTTGTTCATTCCTCCGGTGCCGTTGCAGCTGTTGTCGCCCAGAGCCCCACAGTTAGCACCATTCACCGCCGCCCAGTGCGTTGCCTGTCGAGCTGCGCCCGAGACGAAATGATAGACGTAAAGTGCCCGCGTGAATTCAGTGATTCCCAAAATCATGGTCACAAGAATCATGAAAACAAAAGCAAACTCCACAAGAGTGCTTCCAACCTCTCCGTTCAGCCCTCGCAACCTTGCTGTCGCACATCCTTCGGATTTGAGATGTCGTAGCATTCGCTCGTCCCACTTCCTCAATCCTGTGCCACGCGCATCGTCGACGTTCTGGAGATCGTGATTGAGTTCGAGATTCCCGGATAGTTGAACAGTGGAGTAAACGTCCCGGAAGCCGTCACAGACACGGTCACTACGTAATGGCCTCCGCTGCCGTTCGAGCATGTAGTATCCAAGCTGGGATTGCCGGCCGTTGTGCAAGCCGCAGTCGTGGTGCCCTGATATGTCACAGTTCCTCCGCTGTCGCATCCGCACGAATTTGAGGAACTGACCGTAAGACCGCTGATCGGTTGGCCGTTGTTCTGGAAGTCATTATCGGCAGCCAATTGAATGCCGGGTACATTCCCCGATTGCAGCAGACCCTCCGCGCCGTAAGCGGCGCCGGCTCGCGCCGCATTCCCTACCAATATGCCGATATATGCGTAACGTCCCAGTTCAATCGTCCCCACCAGCAGCGCGAGGAGTAACGGTGTTACCAGAGCCACCTCGAGCAGGGCCTGTCCGGCTTGAGATCGCGGACCTTCCGGGCCGCGCCCAATATTCAGGCGTTCGCTCGCGAGACCGGTTCGTACCTTTCGGTTCGCTTTCATCTCCTATTCCACTAAAGTCGCTACTTTGACGCCATTCGCACCCAGCGACAGCCCTGCAAAACCTTGCAAGTTAATTTGGCCGCCAGTCAGAGTGAGAGATTGCGTGACGATGGCACCGACGGAGCTGCCCCCTGAAAGCGTCAGCGGCGCTTTCGGAAAATACAAAATCCCGCTGAGAACATTGCCCACCCCGCCCAGCAGGGGAGGGTTCGTGTCGTTCGGATCTTGAAAGAACAGAATTCCGGCGTATGGACCAGTGGTCGGTGCTGTCAATTGGAGGCTAGCGCTCCCGCTGACGCTGATGGTCGCGCCATTCGTGAAGTAGAAAGTCACACCCGTTCCGGTAACCGTCGCGTTGCCGCCGATCGTAAGGTTGCCTCCGGAAATCACATATACCCCGGGAGCAAAATTTGTAGTGCCACTGTTGAGCGTCGTCGGGGGATAAATTGTACCCACCGGCGCCGTCAAGTATGATAGAGGGTCAGACGTGGCAGGAGTTCCGTTTCCCCCGCTTCCCGATGCGCCAAAAAGCGCAAGGTTTGTTACAAGTCCCCCGAGGAAGTCGCCATTATCTATAATCGTGCAGTTCGGGTTGTTCAGGGTCGCACCTGATCCCTGGATGCCGCCAGCGGGCGGGGAACCTGAGCCTAGCGCATATACGCAGCCGTTATTGGGTCCGCCGCTCACGTTTGTGGCAACGGCCCGCGCGGTTACCGTTTCTTGCATAACCCCCAGGATCCTCATGAAGTACGTCGGCTGAACCGCCGCTACCCGAGCCTCTACATAGCACGACACGGCAGGAGAGCAGCCCGTGACACCGTCATGGGGCCCATCGAGCGGCGGATTGTCGATCTGCACACACACCGTGCCCACAGCTGCACCAGGCCCACATTTGCTCACGTCATTACCACTGGTGTCCGTATAACTATTCGCCGCGGAGGCATTCTGCCCCGCCTCAATTGCGCCTCCGCTAGGAAAAGCGACATCGTTCGCGCCCGCGATCGCTGCGGCATCCGCCGCGCTTTGCTGCAACCGCTTCTCGTAGCGCAGCATCCCCATGTCGACTCCCAGGCCCGCAAAGCCGATCAAGGCAACCATCACCACGATGGTAACGGCCAACGCTTGGCCCGCCTCACTGTTGCGTCTCATCGCCTTCTCCCAACGCCTGCTCTTATTCAAAACTGCGTGCGGACATTCTCTCTTGCACGATTTCGCCGGATGGAAGGCTCGGTGTCGCCACGACCGCCGTCGGAGCTTCTTCCGTCTCCTCGATTCCCAGCTGATTGATCAGCCGGTGCAAATAGGCGCGCGCGACGCCGAGCGTCCGCGCAGTTTCCGTCTTGCTCCATCCACACTCGCGCAACGTTCGGAGAACCAGCCGCTTCTTGAATTCACGCACTTCTTCCTCGTACGAACGCGCCAGTTTCGGCCCCTCGCATTCACTTCGCAAACCAGCCGGCAGATGGCGAATCTCCACCGTGGGCCCTTCCGCCAATACCACAGCGCGCTGCACCACATTCAGCAGCTCGCGGACGTTTCCCGGCCACTCGTATTCCTCCAGCGCTTGCATTGCCGGTGGTGAAAAACGCTTTGCCTTCTTGTTGAACTGCTGAGCGCAAGTCTCCAGAAAATACTGCACGAGCAGCGGAATATCGTCTCTGCGTTCGCGGAGCGCGGGAAGATGCAATTGCACCACGTTCAGGCGATAGTAGAGATCGTCGCGGAATTTTCCCTGCTGAACCATTTCGCCAAGGTTGCGGTTCGACGCGCAGATCAATCGAATATTTACGTCCACCGTGGTGTTGCCGCCCAGTCGCTCGAACTTTCTTTCCTGCAAAACGCGAAGCAACTTCGGTTGCAGGCCCACGCCCAGGTCGCCGATTTCGTCCAGGAACAGCGTGCCCTGATCGGCCGTTTCCACGCGGCCGCGCCGCATCGTCATCGCTCCAGTGAACGCGCCTCTTTCGTGGCCGAAAAGCTCGTCTTCGATCAGCGTTTCCGGAAGATTCGCGCAAGAAAACGCAACCATCTGACGCGCACTTCGCGAACTCATTCGATGAATCGCTCGAGCGAGCAGCTCCTTGCCCGTTCCCGTCTCTCCCGTAATCAGGACGCTTACGTCGCACGGAGCGATCTTCTGAGCAAGCGCAAAAAGCTCTTGCATCGCTTGCGACGTGCCCAGGAGTTCGTGCAGCCGTCCCGTTCCCCGGATGCTGGCTCGCAAACGTTCCAGCTCCCTTTCGGCGGCATAAAAATTGTATGCCCGGCGTAGAATCAGCCGCAGCTCCACCATGCTGGGAAGGTTCGTCAGGCTGTCATAGGCGCCGCGGGCCACGGCCTCGAGTAGAAGTTCGCTGTTACCGGCGTCGCAGACGACCACAGCCGGCGGGTGATTGGGAACCTTGACGATCTCGTCCAGAAGGCGCAGGCCGCGTTCGCAATCGCCTTGCATGCTGGCCGACCGAAGGTCCAGGATGGCAACGTCGCACCAATCGTGCAGGTCCGTGAGCCGGTTGTAGTAGAGGTCTTTGCTTGAACGAATGGCGAAGCCATCCCCGAGGGCCCTTCCAATGGCATTCGCTAGACCCGAATCTTCACTCAAAAAGCAAACGCGTATCGTGGAATCCGCCAAGAGGTGCACCTTCCCGGCCTTGGACCGCCCAAAGCCCTGGCTAAAGCCCCATTTTCCTGGTCAACCGAATTTGTTACACACAAACCCTACTCGCGGTACGTTCGTACTAAGGGGAGGTGCAAACATTATGCCACCACTTGTCGACCCTAATCGGCAACCTTAACCCAACGGACTCAGGAAGATGTGGGGCACAGGTGAGAACCCAGTCCCCAAAAGGAGACAACTATAGGAGTCCGATGGGTAAGAATTCGCACATTTTCGCCTAATCTTTTCCCATTCAAATGACAAAAACAGGCTCTAGATCAGGGTGTCATGCTTCGGTTACACGGCGGACAATCGGCTGTCGGGGCCAGAGGATTTGAAGCGGCCGCCCGAATTGGAACCCTGGACCTCCGAATCTACTTCGAGTTCGAGGTAATTCCCTTCTAGTTTGAAGCGTGATTTCTTCCAGTTAGAAACTAGTTAGAAACATTTCCGGCCGCGTCCACGGGCACTCCAACCAGGATTTCGACCGGAACCGGCTTGCCATCGCGCATCGCGGGCTTGAACTTCCAGCGGCTGAACGCGATTTTCGCCGCCTCGTCCATCTCGGGCACGATGCCTTGAAAGATCTCCAAGCCGCCAACCGTTCCGTCGACCCCCAGCGTCCCCTTCAGAACGATGAGTTTGTGAGCCTTCGCGGGAGGCACCGGCAGCCTCCTAAAATCGTATCGGGTCTCCACATCCAGGTCTGGCGGCACCAGCCCGCTATCCATGTGAACGAAGGTGGACGTCGAGCGCGGTGGCGTAGCTCCTTCGGTTCCGGGCTTTTGGCAGTATTGCATCGTCCAGTTCTTGCCCGGCATGGCGAGAAAAACGGTGTAAATCTTGCCGCAGCGCAGCACGTTGTAGACATCGAGGCCGCCTCCGCCAACCGGGCCGGCCGAGACGATGATGGAGCTCTTGCGAACGCTCAAATGGCGAGGAACTGCGTAAACCATGGCCAGCGCGACTGAGGGAAGCGTTCCCCCGCCAGGATCCCCGCTTTTGCCAGCAATGCTGACCGACCCCGCATTCCCAGCGTTTCCGCCTCCGCCTCCCGCGCTTTCGGCTCCGATTCCGCTGCTCGCGTCCCTTCCTGTATGGCTACCTGCGGCACCTCCACCTGCCACTCCATTTGGGCGGCCGGCGGGGGATCCGCCGTTGCCAGGCGCCGAGGAGACGGCGAACTCGCCTGAGCGGTTTCCGGGCGGAAGTATGACGGGAGTCGAGGGTCCCCCGGGGTCTACGCTAATTACCACCAAACCGTTACCAATCGGCGCGCCCTCAATCGGCGGCGCCTCCTGCGCGCTCGAAGACCGTCCGGTTCGGGCCTGAGGAGAGCTGGCGACGGCGGGGAGAAGCGGAACTTGAAGTTGCGGATCGGACGATGCCTCGATGCCCTTGAGAGCTGCCGCGTTTTGAGCCGAAATCGCGGGTGCCTCCTGCGCATACGCGGAGCGGCCGGTTCGGGCCTGTGGAGCGCTCGCGACCGCAGGCAGAAGCGGAACTCGAAGGTGCGGATCGGATGACTCCTCGATAGCCTTCAGGGCTGCTGCGTTTTGCGCGGTTACAGTGGGCGCCTGGTCAGTATTGAGTCGCCGCTGGGCCTGCACGGGGCGCATTTCGCTGGGCTTGAACCTGAATACGGGCTTCGGTATTTGGACTGAGACTATGTTCGGCAACTTTATGTCCTGGGTAATTCGAATGTCCGGGGGCGTATTAGGCTGGTAGATCGTCTGGTGAGAGTTATCCGGATGCACTGGTTTCGAGATGATGACGACCATCTGCCGCGCAGAGCTTCCTAGGATCGGCGAAACATCGGGAGTCGAGCCTGCGCCCGGTCGCCCTCCGGACCCCACCGGGGCGACGCGCGGAAGCAACTTCGCTTGATCCAACAGTGGTACCCGGTAATAGATGTGCTCGGAGACGGGAGATGCAGGCGCCGCCAGCGACTCGCTGGGCATCGCTTGGTGGAGATAAACGATCAGCAAGATAAAACAGACGTGAATTACGAGCGATGCGCTAAATGGAGGGCTGGAGGATCGGGTCTTCTCCAGCGTGACGCGACGAAGCGGGTTGCCTGAATTTACGTAGGCGGGTAATTTGACGCGGGCGAAGATCGCTTTCACAGACCCCCATAAACTGGAGGAGGCCCGATCCCGCAACACCATAAACTGTGGCATCCGGGCCTGAATGAACTGTGCCTGGGGTCGTTGGACCGTGCTCGGCCGGGCGGGCGCTTCAGATGTGAAAAGTTTCAGCAAAAAAGCCTCAACTCGAAGTCATTCAGTCATCTGAGGACTGGCAAAAGAGGTTCATCCGGCGCGAGTTGGCGACTAGGAGGCCAAACTTCACACTACTCCCTCTCGACTTGCCACCCCGGAACATAGCAAGCTTGCTTCCAATGATCTATCGCTGTTTGCGCTAACAAGGGGCATACTCCCGGCATCTCGGTCCTCGCGAAAGAGTCACCTATTGGCTACACGTGCATGCCACGACCGCCTGATTCTAGCTCCCACCTACCATGCCAATCAAAGCCGATTTGGCCTCCGCGAATCGCCTCAAGACTACGAATCCACGCAGTTTACGAATTTAGGAATCGTACCCTATTCGTGGGTTTGGCACCACTCCTGCATGGCCAGTTTCTGAGAATCAACTGAGGGGTTGGTCTGGTTCGCCAATGGACAGGGATTTTGGAACCGCTGCTTTTGGTCATTTGCACAGGTTTGCGCTGGTTTCGGTGGCTCTCGTTGCCGCGTGCGGACTTGCCAGGGGGCAAACAGCGACTGAGCATTCTGGCTCTACCTCCGTCTCTGCTAGCACCATGGCCGCAAAAACGAAGATGGTTCCTGCCCCCAGCAAGCCACCTGCTCGTAAGAGCTCGTCGCATCTGATAATTCCAGACGGCCCGCCGCCCGAGGTAGTCAATCGTAAGGCTCTAGAGCAGCGGGCCGGCAGTGACGCCTGCAAGTTGCTGCTGCGGTCCGTGCCGTCACCAGCGCGGGCCTGGGTGGACGGAGCGTTCGTGGGGAATACGCCGTTGCTCCTCATTTTGGCGCCCGGACAATATCAAGTAGAAGTAAGCGGGCAGCGACTCGAGTCCGCCCGGCAAACCGTGGATTTGTTGCCGCGCGAAACACGCGACATTGCTGTTCAAATGGCTGTGAGGTATCCGACAACTGTTTCCATTCACTAGGGTTTCCACCGGAAATCGGAAGTATAGGGACCGAAGATGGCAGACTTTGACATTGACCGACAGTCGCTTGTTTCGGCGGGAAAGGAATTGCCTGGCGTAGCGCTTCGCGTTCTGTGGACCCTCGCCGTGATTGGAGTGGCAGGGGCCGTCGCAATCGTGGGCTTTAAGCTCGGTTCGAATTCCGCTCAGTTCGGTCCGAGCCCGCAAACCCGCATCAACGTGAATCACATCCAACAGCGGTTGGACGACATACGGATGCGCCTCGATAATTTGTCGAGGCAACGCAGGGTGGTTGTGGCGGCTCCTGCGAGAGCGGCGCAGCCGAAAACCGCTGTGGCAGATTCCGCCAGCACGAATCGCTCGCCGAGCCCCGAATTCACGATTTCTTCGGCCAGCGCTATGCAACCAGCGATCGACGCGACCGCGCGTCCAGCGGCGCAACCTCCTACCGACCCGGACCCAACTGGCGCGAATG
>DATDIT010000128.1:0-41820 GCA_036520875.1 Candidatus Acidiferrales bacterium | reverse complement strand
GGGCGCGTATCGAGTCCAGCGCCCAGATTTAGAATCGTGTCCACGCCCTGAGCGATGGCCCAACGAATATAGTCGTCGATAACGCAAGTGCGAATCGCGACGATCCAGGCGGTGATGAAGCTGACTGGCATCGCGTTGGCGATTTTCTTGCCGCGCTCTCCGGCGAGAAGGCGCGCGAGCGGGTCCCGGAAAAGAGCGTCGGGACGCTCGGTTTCGAGCGCCCGGCAATGCGCGATCCAGAATGCGGTGTCGGAGACGTTTTCGATCAGAGAGTCAGCCATTTGCCTTCTCTTCTTCGCAACGTTTCGTGTTTGCGCGAGGCGATAGATTCCAGAGGCTAGAGACGGCTCAAGGGGAGAGGGCGGGAGCTTGCACGTTGGCGTAATCATAGCGAATGGAACGGTGGTGCTTCTCTCCGCCTCCGATATCCACGTCGTCCTCCTGGCGCAAGAGCAGGCCCTTACTTTTGGAAATCCACATCTGCGCATCGGTCTTCGTGTCTTCCGTCTCGCTATGGGCACTATAGACAGTGGCCGATTCACCTTTCACGGAGTCATCGCGGAGGTGTTTGCAGGAAATATTTTTAGCGGTTTTCCAGTTCTCTTCTTCCTGGGCATGCATGTCCGCCATGGACATGGGACTCTTGTTCCACTTTCCATTCATCGTGATGTAGATTGCGCCGCCGGTGGAGATCATTTCGACGCTGCTGGCGTCTGAGCCTGGACGTGCGGGATTGGTCTCGGTTTCATAGGCGTGGCTTGGAACGGTAGTCAATTTGTCGACTGCGTCGCGGAGTATTTTGCAATCGCTCTGTGCGCGCGCGGGGGGCGAGATGAGGAATGCAGCGGAACACAGCCAAGCTGCTGCGAGGACCGCGTTCCATAGATTTGCGGATCCGACGATTCTTCTCTTGCGCCGTCGCATGTTTTCTTCCTCTGCTTTTTAGAGAGCGGGCGGATGATAGCACAGGGAATTGTTTTGCACAGCGTCCACAGACATCCACAGGTTTCCACAGGCATTTTGTGAAATAACTCTTGCTAGCGTTTCTTGGCGCTCTTACTATGCGCACAGATTGATCGGGAAGAAAAACTTCACGAGTCAATTCAAAGATGGCGGCAAGGGTAAAACCGAGCTAGTCAATTTCGAATTGAATGAGAAGTGCAAACTTCGCGGTTCAATTCAAAAGAGGCGGCAAGGGTAAAACCGAGCAGCCTCGACTGAACTGAATTGGGAAGGACGCTCCGGGATTCGACGCAAAGGGACGGCGAGGGTAACACCGAGCCAGTTTCCAATGAGTTGGATCGAGGAGAAGCTTTGCAGCGGAGTTCACGGCGACACGGGTGAAACCGGGTGGCCAGTGGACGCAAGCGGAAGCGAAAAGCTTTGCAGTGCACTCAAGGACCCGGTGAGGGTAAAACCAAGCCGTGATCGTGAGCGAACTAGCAAGTTAGGGCTTCACGACTCGATTTACAAGAGGCGGTCCGGGTAAAACCGAACCGCCTCCGACTAAGTTGAGTCGGGAAGCGGAGACTTCGCGACTCAATCGAACGAGGGCGACACGGGTCAAACCGGGTCGCCCTCACTTTTTTTTGGTGACTCATTTTGCCGGGAGGTAAGTAAGCGCGCGGTCCGTCGAGGAACCCTCGGATCTGCACGAAGTGCGAAAAAAAGAAGAACTGGCTGCGGGGAATACTTACCGCACTCGGAAAAACCCCTTGCTCTCCTCGACGCCGAGTGGTAAGGACAAGGCAGGCTACGTAACGGGGGTCAGGATGCGGCTCTTGGGTGATGGGCGACGCGTAGGGGTTTTTCTATTCCGCAGAGTGTTTCCTTTCCTTGCACTGTGCTGCTTTGCTTTCTTCGCGGCTACTCCGGCTGGCGCGGACGGGTTACCACCGCCGTTGCCACCCGGATGGAACGTCAGTGGCGCGCTGTTGTTAGTGGGAAACCCCGTGTGCGCAGGACTGCCTTGCACGGAGACGATCGCTTTCTCCTTCGATGTCGGTTATCAACTGAGGCCGGACTTGGGCAACTCATATCTGCTGTACCTTACGAATCTGCAGGAAATCGGGTCTGGAGCCCTAGGCTCCTTTACTCTGAGCTTTCCGGGGCAAGAAGATTTCGTCAGCAATGCCGACAACCATTTCGTCCCACTGGGAGACGCGGACTTTGAGGTTGATATACACATGACGGAGAATATGGTGCCGGCGCCGGTGGCTCCGTCACTGCTTGATTTCGCCGACTTATATAGTTGCGAAACCGCGACCTGCATAACCGACTTCGCGCCCGCAGGCTTTCAAGGGTCCACTCCACCTATATTCGGACTAGACAACCCGAGCGGCCCTGTAGTTTCTTCGGTGGCCATGATACCGGAGCCGTCCACGTCAGACTTGCTACTTTGTGGCTTGTTTGCGCTTGGACTGCTGGGAGCAGCGAAAGCTTCCGGCATTTCAGGTGAAGATTCGGCGTTAGGTTCTCGCTAAACCTCCGAACAGCTCGTCGAGAGCGCTTGGGCGGTGCGGAACGGCATGGCTGAGTTGGCAACGACTTTCGAGCAGCCGTTCAAACCTGTCTCTTTTCCCGCGCGGCAAGTTTTGGCCGTGGTGGTGGGGAACGCACTCGAATTCTACGATTTTCTAACCTACGCGTTTTTTGCCGCCCAGATCGGGCGCACTTTCTTTCCTTCCGCAAGCGCTGAAAATAGCCTACTGGCATCGCTGGCGACGTTTGGCGCGGGATTTATTACGCGGCCCATCGGCGCAGTGGTAATCGGCTCGATCGGCGACCGAGTGGGGCGGAAGCCGGCGATGCTACTTTCGTTTTCGATGATGGGAATTGCCATCATTGGGCTGGCGCTGACGCCGTCGTATCGCGTGATCGGCATGGCCGCGCCCATTCTGGTGATTTGCTTCCGCCTGCTGCAGGGTTTCGCGTTGGGCGGCGAAGTGGGGCCGACGACGGCTTTTATGATCGAGGCCGCTCCGCCGGAACGGCGCGGCTTTTATGGTTCGTTGCAATATGCCACACAGGATGTTGCGGTCCTGAGCGCGGGCGGCGTGGGCACCGTACTCGCCAGCCTGTTGAACGCGCAACAACTGGACGATTGGGGATGGCGCATCGCCTTCCTGATCGGGGCATGCATCGTGCCGTTCGGGCTGTATATCCGGCGGGGTTTGGACGAAACGCTGAAAGCACCGGCGGCGGACGGGGTCGAAGCGGCGCCCGCGGGAATTCGTCGGTATCTGCGCGTCGCGATTCTGGGGATGTTCATGCTGCTGGCGGGGACCGTATCCACGTACGTGATGAATTACATGACGACGTACGCTTCGGCCACGCTGCATATGAAGGCGAATGCGGCATTTGGCGCGACGTTGGTGATCGGCATGTTCCTGGTTTGCTTCGACATGACGAGCGGCTGGCTTTCCGACAAGGTGGGCCGCAAGCCGGTGATGCTTACCTTTTGGGTGGTACTGCTGTTTAGCGTGCTGCCGAGCTTCGCGCTGATTTCGCGGCTGCGGACCCCATGGGCGCTCCTGGGGGCCAGCGCGTTTATGTCCATGCTGCTGGGGCTCGCCTCACCGCCGATACTGATCACGATCACCGAATCCATACCGCGGCACATCCGTTCGGGGATGGTGGCGACGATTTATGCGCTCTCGATTTCCGTTTTCGGGGGGTCGACGCAGTTCATCATCACCTGGTTGATCCACGTGACGGGAAATCCGCTGGCGCCAGCGTGGTACATGACCGGAGCCATCGTGATCGGGCTTGTGGCCATCACGCTCACGGAGGAATCCGCGCCAGTGAAGAAGAAGGCTAAACTTGTTGCGTGAGCGGGTGGAGCGGGCCGAGCCACTCATCCTGAAATCCAAATAACACTACCCATCCTGCGGAGACTGTGCCACGGTGCAGGAGTGGCGAAAATCAAGCTACTGACACCAGCGGTCCTGCCAACTAGCCCGATCAGCTTGACCTGCCTTTTCTGTGGGGCAAAAGCCGGCGACGATTGCGCGACGACATCCCGTGGACTATCAGCGATCCATGTGATGCGCATCAAGGCGGCGGCCCGAATCGACAAATCAAGAAGAGCCAAGCGAGCCGCGAACCGAGTGAAACGGTAGTTGCGCATGGGTCCTCCCGTCACCGAAACCTACCTGAAACAACCTGGTTGAAGACCACCAGCCCGGCTTGAAAAGCACCACCATTCCCTAGCGTGCGCGGGGCGGGCACCGAAGAGCGTCGCAGGTTTATCCCCATGATAATAGGGGGCTTATTTTTGCGTCTAGGCAGCGGCTCGTTTTGGCAGGCCCGGTGCATTGTACGGCCTGGAAGGTGACTCAACCTGGGTAGCAAGAAACGGCTGTAGGACAGGTTGGAGCGGGTTTACGAGGAGGCCAAAATGAAATACGTAAGAATTTTGGCGGTACTGGGCATCGGCCTATTCTCAGCGGGCTTGGCGCATGCACAGAGATTTTCGGTTGGCGTCGGAATAGGCGGCCCGGTGTACGCGGGCCCCGTGTACGGTCCTCCGGTGTGCACGTACGGCTACTATGGATATTATCCGTATGCGTGCGCGCCCTACGGCTATTACGGGCCTGATTGGTTCTCGGGCGGCATCTTCATCGGCGCGGGGCCATGGTTCCGCGGCGGCTTTTACGGCGGGCGGGGCTTTTACGGCCGTGACTTCCGCGGGGGACGCGACTTTGACGATCACTGGCGCGGGTTCGACGGACACGGAGACTTCCGTGGACGCGGCGACTTCCGAGGCGGACACGGTGGCGACTTTCACGGTGGCTTCCGTGGCGGCGAAAACTTTCATGGCGGCAATGGCGGTAACTTCCACGGTGGCGGAAGCTTCCGTGGCGGTAACGCATTCCGCGGTGGCGGCAGCTTCCACGGCGGAGGAAATTTCCACGGTGGACGCGGAGGCGGCGGATTCCATGGCGGAGGCCACGGCGGACACAGGTAAATTCCTCGAAAGCAGTACACCTCAAACGGCCGACACCACGCTTGTCGGCCGTTTTAATTTTGGTTCGAACGCGACGCGAAACTCGCGACGAGAAGTGCGTTCGTCATGGCTGCGTAATTGGCGTGGTAGAATGTCGATGAGGCGCAGATGAAATTCGGGGTGGTGCAATTTCCGGGATCGAATTGCGATGACGATGCGCATTACGCCATCGGGTCGGTGATCGGGCAACCTGTCGAGTTCATCTGGCACCAATCCGAAAACGTTTCCGGCTTTGACGCGATTATTCTTCCGGGCGGTTTTGCCTTCGGCGATTACTTGCGTACCGGCGCGATTGCCCGATTTTCTCCAGTGATGAAGGCGGTGGGGCGATTCGCGCGAGCGGGCGGGATGGTGCTGGGAATTTGCAACGGATTTCAGATTTTGCTCGAAGCGGGGCTGCTGCCAGGCGCGATGCTGCGCAACAAAGGGCTGCGTTTTTTGTGCCGGCAGGTACACGTGCGGGTGGAAAACACGGACACGCCGTTCACCTGCGCGGCGCGGCCAGGGCAAGTGCTGGAAATTCCGATCGCGCACATGGAAGGGAATTATTTTTGCGATGCGGAAACGCTCGCGGAGCTCGAACGCAACCGGCAGATTGTTTTTCGTTATGTGCACGCGGACGGCAGCGACGCCGGTCCTGACGATTTCGAGGCGAATCCGAATGGCTCGCTGGCGGCGATTGCGGGCATCTCGAATCGCGAGCGCAACGTGGTGGGCTTGATGCCGCATCCGGAACGGGCGGTGGAGTCCGCGCTGGGTTCGACGGATGGGCTGGTGATTCTGCGGTCGATGGTGGAGAGTCTTTCATCTGCGCAGGGCAAAGCGAAGGGCGCGCGATCCGCTGAGCGAATACCCGCCTAATCTGATTAATCCTTGTGGACTGTCTTCAGGCGCTAAAGCGCGGTTAAGCGAAGCCTATTTGTCGGAGTTGAAGCTCCGACCCCCTAAAAGGCTTGCTCTTGTAAAAATGATAAGCGGAGAAGTGATGCGACGAGCGTTTACCTCAGCGGTGTGGATCGTATGCGCGTGCTTGGCGGCAGGCGCGGCGGCGCGTGGCGGGAAATCCCTGGAGATATATTTCATCGATGTGGAGGGCGGGCAGTCAACTTTGATTGTGGATCCGCAAGGCAAATCGTTGCTTATCGATACCGGCTGGGATGACTTCAACGGACGGGACGCGAATCGCATCGTGAACGCCGCGAAATCCGCCGGAATCGACCACATCGATTGGCTGGTGATCACGCATTATCACACAGACCACGCAGGAGGCGTGACGGAACTTGCGAGCCGGATCAAGATCATGAACTTTGCCGACCACGGCCCGAACATGGAAAACATGCGCGAAACGCGGGCGAATTATGTGGCGTACGAAAAAGTGGCGGCGCAGGGAAACCACATCGTGGTGAAACCCGGCGATACGATTCCATTCAAAGATATGAAGGTGCAAGTGCTGACTTCGGCGGGAGACGAAATTCACGCGCCGCTGCCCGGAGCGGGGCAGACGAATCCTATGTGCGCGTCCGGGCGGGAAGCGCCGGTCGATCGTAGCGAGAATGCGCGTTCGGTGGGGCTACTGATTACGTTCGGCAAATTCCGATTTATCGATTTGGGCGATTTGACCACCCAGGGAGAATTAGGCCTGGCGTGTCCAAACAATTTGATTGGAACTGTGGACCTCTATTTGGTGACGCATCATGGCACGGCGCATCCGGGAAGCGGGGATTCGTCAAACGCACGCGAGATTGTGGATGCGCTGCACCCGCGCGTGGCAGTGATGGACAACGGAGCGATCAAAGGCGGGCACCCGGTGGCGTGGCAGACGGTACACGATTCGCCGGGGCTGGAAGATTTGTGGCAATTGCACTATGCGGTGATGGCCGGGGAGGATCACAACTCGCCCGAACAGTTCATCGCCAATCTGGCTGGGCCGCAAGACCAGGGCAATTACATTGAGGCATTGGCGCAGCCGGACGCAACATTCACGGTGGTAAATTCTCGAAACAATTTCCGGAAAACTTATAAGAAGTAGCGCCGGATTATTGATCGAGCAGGGATAACTGCTCGGCGAAATCGTCATGGAGACCGCGCGGAAGAATTTCCAGGCTGACGATGCGGCGCACCAGAGGGATATTTTCGCGGGTGAGAACGTAGGCGCGATTGACGTCAGCGATACTGAGGCGGCGTTCGTCTTCGTGCACGCGCTCGATGGGGTCTCCGGCGCCGACGAGACCTTCTTCCAGAACGGAAAAGTAAATTCCGGAACGGCGGC
The DNA here is from genome assembly GCA_036520875.1 of Candidatus Acidiferrales bacterium. Taxonomy (GTDB): domain Bacteria; phylum Acidobacteriota; class Terriglobia; order Acidiferrales; family UBA7541; genus Palsa-295. The sequence continues at coordinate 34,543 of DATDIT010000128.1, read as the reverse complement.
TGGCGACGAATCTTTTGATGATATCTTCGCGTCCAAAGCGGATTCCGAGTTTGTAGCAAGGCAGGCGCGGCTGGGTGACCTTGACGACCGCCGCTTGACCGATCCGATACTCGTCACCGATGTAGGCGTGTTCTTCGGTGAGGCCTTCAGTAGTCAGATTTTCGCCAAACATGCCCCACGGCAAATCCATTTCAGGGAACTGGGCGCGCCAGAAATCGTAATGCTCGGAAGGGTAGGCGTAGACGGCTTTGTTGCGTCCGCCATGAACTTGCAGGTCGGCCTGGCGATCGCCATCGAGATTCAAGCGGCGAAGCATGATCGGTCCGGGCACCGGCGCTTTGAAAATTCCGGTGAGTACGTCGCGGTCACCCTGGCGGACGATGCGTGGCGCGCCCACATTGAGCGAGATGATTTTCATTGCGTGCAATCGAGAACGGCGGCGCCATTGATGCGGTCGCTCTTGAGATCGTTGAGCGCGCGATTCGCGTCGCGCAGCCGGAAAACGGTTACCTGTGTGTGCACGGGAATTTCGGCCGCGACGCGGAGAAAGTCGTCGCCATCCTGGCGGGTGTTGTTGGCCACACTGCGGATCATGCGCTCCTGATACAGCAAATTGTAATCGAAAGAGGGAATCGGGCTCATATGAATCCCGCCGAGAACCAGCACGCCGCCTTTTTTGAGGGCTTTGAGCGCGGGAGGGACCAGTTCTCCTGCGGGCGCGAAAACAATGGCGGCGTCGATCTGGGCGGGCGGATCGGCCGCGGCTTCGCCGGCCCACACGGCGCCAAGTTCGAGCGCAAGCTTTTGGTGCTTTGCGCCGCGGGTGCAGGCATAGACTTCGGCTCCCCAGTGGCGCGCTACCTGAATGGCGACGTGCGCGGCCGCGCCAAACCCGTAGAAGGCGAGACGCTGGCCGCGCTGGATGCCCGAAAGTCGCAGCGAACGAAATCCGATAATTCCGGCGCAGAGAAGAGGCGCGGCTTGATCGTCGCGAAAGGATTCGGGAATCGGATAAATAAACTGCTCGGGAGCGACGGCGTATTCGGCGTAGCCGCCGTCCACGGTGTAGCCGGTGAAAGTCGGATGGTCGCAAAGATTTTCTTTGCCGGCGCGGCAATATTCGCAAGTTTGATCGGTGCTGTGCAGCCACGCAATTCCCACGCGTGATCCGATGGCGAAGCGATGGGCGCCCTCGCCGAGTTTTTCCACTATGCCGACGATTTGATGTCCTGGGGTGATGGGGGATTTGCGCGGCGGGAGTTCACCTTCGACGACGTGCAAATCGGTGCGGCAAACTCCGCACATTTTCACGCGCACGAGGACTTCGCCTGCGGCGGGGCGCGGATCGGGAGCGTCGGCGAAGTCGAGTGGGTTGGTATCGACTGGTGCGGGCGTACGCAGGATGGCGGCTTTCATCTTTTGCTGACTCCTGCTCTCAGTTTACATCGAAGACCTAGCCGCGGGGATCGAGACGGATGGCACACGTCACGCCAAGTATGTTTGCCGGGCACAGTATGCTGTGCCTCTACGAAGGCAAAGCTAGGCGCCGAAAGCGAGGGTGAGTAAGGTTTTCTGTTCCATTTCGTGGGCTTTTGGGGAGCCGGTGGAGGGGGTGGCGCTGGCCGAGCGGTTCACCGATAAGACGGCGCGGCCTCGGGCCAGAGGCTCGAGCTGCGGAATGATGAAATCATGCGCGCCCATGTTGCCGGGCTCTTCCTGGACCCAGACGAATTCGCGGGCGCTGGCGTGGCGGTCCATTTCCGCGGCGAGTTCGGCTTCCGGGAAGGGATAAAGCTGCTCGACGAAGACGATGGCCGGCGAATCCTGCTTGCGACGCTTTCGTTCAGCCTCGAGTTCGTGGCCGATTTTTCCTGTGCAGAGCAAGACGCGCGAGGCTGAGCCGTCACCGCTATCGGGAATCACGGTCTGGAAACGCCCTGCGGAAAAAGCGCCCAGCGGCGAGGACGCGGCAGGATTGCGCAACATGCTCTTGGGTGTGAAAACGACCAGCGGCTTGCGCCAGGCACGAAGAACCTGCCGGCGGAGCAGATGAAAATATTGCGAAGCGTTGGAAGGCTGGCAGATTTGGATGTTGTCGCGCGCGGCGAGCTGGAGAAATCTTTCGATGCGAGCGCTGGAATGTTCGGGGCCTTGGCCTTCGTACCCGTGGGGGAGAAGCATCACAACTCCGGACAAAAGGCCCCACTTATCTTCGCTAGCGGCGATGAACTGATCGATGATGATCTGTGCGCCGTTGGCAAAGTCGCCGAACTGGGCTTCCCAGAGCACCAATGCCTCGGGAAAATCGCGGCTGAAGCCGTATTCGAAGCCGAGGATGGCGGCCTCGGAAAGCGGCGAATTATAGATTTCGAACCAGCCTTGATCGGGCGCCATGTGTTCGAGCGGAACATATTCTTCTTCGGTTTCAGTGTCGATGAGGGCGGCATGGCGTTGGTTGAAAGTGCCGCGGCGGCTATCCTGACCCGAGAGACGCACCGGCACTCCTTGCAAAAGCAGCGAGCCGAAGGCCAGCGCTTCGGCCATTCCAAAGTCGATGGCGCGTTGGCCATGGGCCATTTCGACGCGCTGTTCGAGCAACTTTTTCACCTTGGGATGGACGTGAAATCCTTCGGGATAATTGACGAGTGAATCGCCAATGGCGGCAATGGTTTCTTCGGGAGCTGCGGTATCCACCTCGAAGGAGGCATCGTAGCGACCGCCGACGAATCCAGTCCAGTAGCGTGGAAGGCGGCGCATCGGCGGACGCTTCTCGATCTCCTGGGCTTCCTTTTGGGCGGCGTCCAGTTCTTCGCGGATGCGTTGGACGGCCGGCTCCGGATCGGCGCCGATTTTCTCGGCATAGATTTTCCACAGCGGCGGATGTGCTTCGATTTTCCGATAGCGCAACGGCTGGGTGATGGTGGGATCGTCCACTTCGCTATGGCCGTGGCGGCGATAGCCGATTAAGTCCACGACGACAGGAGTGCCGAAGGCGTAGCGATAATCGAGCGCGATTTTTCCCACGCGCACGACAGCATCCGGATCTTCTGCGTTCACGTGGAAAATCGGCACGGGCAGGCGCTTCGCAAGATCGGAGGAGAAGCGTGAAGAACCAATGTCACGCGGAATGGTGGTGAAGCCGATCAAATTATTCACGATGATGCTCACAGAGCCACCCACCGTGAAACCCGGAACGCCGGACATGTTCAACGTCTCGGCGCAAATGCCTTGCCCCGCAAATGCGGCGTCGCCGTGCATGGTGATGGCGACGACCTGTTGCCGGCCGTTTTCGCCGCGGCGGGTTTGCTTGGCGCGCGTGCGGCCGATGACCACTGGGTCGGCGGCTTCCAGGTGACTGGGGTTGGAAACGAGATGGATGCCGATGGACTGCCCGTTGGCAGCATGAAAATCGCCGGTGGCGCCGATGTGATACTTCACGTCGCCGCTGCCCAAAGTGCTTCGTGGGTCGACATCCTCAAAACGTGCGAAAATTTCAGCGGCTGCGCGGCCGACGATGTGCGTCATCACGTTGAGCCGGCCGCGATGGCTCATTGCCAGCATGGCGCGCTCGGCGCCCTGTTCGGCGGCGGCATTCAGGATCGAATCGAGCAGCGGCAGCAGTGCGACTTCCCCTTCGAGCGAGTAGCGCTTGGTGCCGAGATAGCGCGTCTGCAGAACCTGTTCGAAGATTTCCGCCCGCGTGAGCAAATCGAGAATGCGCGCGCGTTCGGGTTCCACCGATTCCGATTCCATGCGCTGCTGGACCCAGAGGCGGCGTTCGCGATCGGGAATATGCATGAACTGCGCGCCAATCGTGCCGCAATAGACGCGCCGGGCAGCGTCTGCTTCAGGGCCGGAGACGTCCAATTCTGGCATGGGGACGGGAACGAGATCGCCCAGGGGATCGAGATTGGCCTGAAGGTATCCCCAACGGCGGAAGGAGTCCCAGATCCGCTCCTGCTGGTCCGCCGATGTTGCCGATTCCGCGACAGCTTGTTCCCGAGTCATGCAGTTAGCACCCCTGGGCCGTGATTTATTCGATTCTTATCATAAGGTGCCCGAATCCAGGCCTGCGATGGGAAGTGATACTCACGTTTCCGGCCAGCAACCGAGGAGCCTGCGGATCAACACTAATTGGCCGAGGTGATAGGAATTGTGGTCGGCGATCAGCAGGACCTCACGCAGGATGGTTTGGCCCGATGCGCCTGGAATTGGCGCGAGCAAATCGGTTTTCGGATCTGCGACCAGCTTGGCCATGGCTTCCAAATCCCGCTCGAGCGAGCGCACGCTATGGTTCCAGGCATCGGGTTTGGGGGGCGCCGGCGTCTGCGGCCAATAGCCCGCGGGCCAATCGGGCGACTTGTGTTGCTTGGCGTCGCGCGAAAATTCCAGCATGTCCCAAGTGGCGATGCGCATGTGCTCGAGCAATTCCCATGGCGAATGCTCCCCGCCGGGCGGCCGCATGCCCTGTTGCTTGGTGGGAATTCCGCTCACGGCTTTCTTCCAGTCCACGTGAGCCTCGTGCCAAGTGAGGGCGTGCCCCAGATATTCGCGCAACATCTTGTCATTCATAAGCACCAGCCTCTGCGCATCTACAATAATAGATTTTATGCTGGCCTTCCGATGCGGGTCAAATGGGCGGAAGACGCGTGTGGGAACTTCATTTCACTCTTTTCAGCCAGCCGGCCAGCCACGCGGCGGTGACGTACATCGCAAAACATTCCAGCGCGAAGGGTAGAAATCCCAGGAATCCGGGCGCGGGCATCTCAAATATTTTTTGGCGCTGAAACATCGGGAAAATGTAATGCCATTTGGCGCCCGCCCAGTTGTTCCAAAATTCCCACAACCAGCCGCAGATCCATCCGGAGAAAAGAAAACTATAGAGCCGGCGCGCGAAACCCTCCGAAAGATCGCCCAGGAACGACGGTAGAGACAGCCGCCGGTTCAGAGGATCAAGCAAGAATACAAATCCGAGCCACACCAGCACGAAAAGATAGGCGGCGATTCTTTGCGGGATCACCAGAGGCAGAATCAGGCAGGCCGCGCCGGAAAACATTAGCGCGTTTTCAACTTTGGGCGAGATCGTCCAAGGCTGAATGGGAACCGCGGGCAACAATGCCTGCACGAGATCGGAGGTCTCAAAAATGGCGGGGACGATGGTGGCGAACGACCAGCCGTAACCGAGAAGCGCGGCGGCCCATTCATGCGGCACGCCGACGTACGTCCAATTGTGGAGCCGTAAGTTATAGGCTTCGAAAATGAGCCAAAGGGGAATCGAGAGGACCGCCATGCGCAGAAAGATGGCGGGCGCGTCGTGCAGACGCGAGCGGCCGGTGAGCGCGAGGACCGCGGCGTCCGCGATCAGGAGGTAGGCGCTCCAGGCGATGGGCGTGAAATAGCTGGGCACCGGTTCAACGCCGTGGAACAGCATCCACTCTGCGCCCACGAGCGCGACGATCCCGAGCCATCCGTATGCAGGGAAGCGAAAGCGGTGACGTTGCCGAAAGAAGCCGATTACGAGCGCGGCAACGGTGACGACGGTGAAGGCGATGCCGATTCCGGTTCGAAGCTGGGGGGACAGCATCGCGAATCTGCGTCCTCAAAAGGGCCGACAGCTATGGTAGCGCAGTCAGCCGCAGTTTTCGCGGGTGGGCAGTGGCTTTCTTGCTATGCTCGGCGTGCTTTTCGCGAAGGTAAATGAATGCGAGAAACGGAAAAACTGGAACGGGGGCTGGGGCTGATCGAAGCGACGTCACTCAACATGACGTTCATGGTGGGGATTGGACCGTTCGTGGTGATTCCGTTTGTGATTCAGGCAATGGGAGGGCCGGGAAGTCTGCTGGCATGGACGGCAGGGGCGGTGTTGGCACTTTTTGACGGCTGCATCTGGGCGGAACTTGGCGCGGCGATGCCGGAGGCCGGGGGAAGCTACGTTTACCTGAGGGAAGCATACGGGGCGGAGCGGTGGGGGCGGCTTCTCTCGTTCTTGTATATCTGGCAGACGCTATTTCAAGGGCCCCTGAGTATCGCTTCCGGGGCGCTCGGCTTTGCGACTTACTCGCGCTATCTATCGGAAAAATCTCACCGGCTTTCGGCAATTCTAGGATTCCTTGGGACGCATGGCGACAACGTGATCGCCGGAGCAATCGTGCTGCTGGTGGTATTCCTGTTGTACCGGCGGATCACGGAGATTGGGCGAATCTCGGTGGTTTTCAGCGTGATTGTGGTGGGGACGATTCTTTGGATCGTGTGGGGCGGGGCGAGGCATTTTGACGCGCATCGCGTGTTCGGTTCGTCAGGCGGGCAATGGAATCTCTCGTGGCTGCTTTTCGCCGCGCTGGGCCACGGCATGGTGCAAACGGTTTACAGCTACCTCGGCTACTACAACGTGTGCAATTTGGGCGGCGAGATGAAAGACCCGCAACGAAACATTCCCCGCGCGATTTTTATTTCGATTCTGGGAATCACCGTGCTTTACCTGGCGATGCAAACCAGCATTCTGAGCGTGATCCCGTGGCGAGAGGCTGGGGGATCCACTTTCATTGCCAGCACCTTTATCGAGCGCGTGTACGGGAGCCAGTGGGCAGCGCTTGCAACAGGCCTGATCATGCTCACGGCGCTTGGGTCTGTGTTTGCGGCCATGCTGGGCTATTCGCGCGTGCCGTACGCGGCGGCGCTGGATGGAAATTTCCTTTCGATTTTCGCACGCGTGCATCCCAAGAAACATTTTCCGCATGTGTCGCTGGTGGCGCTCGGAGCCGCCGCGATCATTTTTTGCCTGTCACTGAAATTAAGGGACTCGATTCGCGCCATCCTGGCGATGCGGTGCATCATCCAATTCATCGCTCAAGGGGTGGGACTTATTCTGCTGCACCGGCGATGGGGAGGCGACCGATTGCCTTTTCGTATGTGGCTGTATCCCGTGCCCGTGTTTGCAGCGATCGCCGGCTGGGCGGGAATCTTTATCGCTACCGGAAAAAGGCCGATGCTGGCATCGCTGGCGGCGGCAACGGCGGGAATTCTTGTATATTTAGGACGCGCAAAATGGCAGCGACAATGGCCGTTTCAGGAGATCGCCCGATGAACGGACGTAAAAGCCAGTGGAGCGTAATAGCAGCGGCCGCGATTTCGGCAGCCGCGGTGTGGCTAGCGGGCGCCATGCCCGCTCGCGCGCAATCGCTGCCGGAAGTCGTGCAGGCGATCGAGAAAGCGCGCGTCCCCACACGCATTCTTTACGTTACCGCGCATCCGGACGATGAAACGGCCGGCCTGCTGGCATATCTTTCGCGGGGACTGTATGCCGATGTGGCGATTTTGACGATCACGCGAGGACAGGGCGGCCAGAACGCGATCGGGCCGGAACAAGATGGGCCGCTGGGCGTGATACGCACGACCGAACTTCTTGCGGCGGATGACCACTACGGCGTTCACCAATTTTTTACGCGAGCCGTCGATCCCGGTTTCTCGAAAAGTCCTGAGCGAACCATGAAGATCTGGGGCGACAAAATTCCTCTGGAAGACATGGTGCGCGTGATTCGAATGTACCGGCCGGAAGTGGTGATCAATGGATGGGGCGGCGTGCATTTTGGGCATGGACAGCATCAGGCGAGCGGACTACTGACGCCCGAGGCCATTGCCGACGCGGCCGATCCAACTAAATTTCCCGAGCAAATCGAGGGAGCGGTCCGGGCGTGGAAGGTAAAGCTTGAATTGCGTCCCGCGAGTTTTGGATTTGGGCCGACGGCACCGAAACCGACTCCGGGGGCAGTGGAATTGCCGGTAAACGATGTCTCGCCAATATGGGGCAAAAGCTACGTGGAAATGGGGATGGAGGGGCATGCGCAGCATCGTTCGCAGGGCACGCCATCGTTCTCGAACAACCCGTTCTTTCGCCGGCCCCCCGCGCTCATTCAAGAACACGGCCAGCAAGGAGACGGCGGATTCGACGCGAAGCTTTTGGCCGAGCCGTTGACATCGATCGGGGAGCAGTTTCCCGATATGCAGTCGGCGATGGCTCCATCGCTGGAAGCCGCGGACAAGGATCTTGAGTCCGCCGCAAAACTGGCGCTAGATGCGAATCGCGAGGCGGCGGCGAAATCGTTGGCGGAAGCGGGAAAAGAAATTGTCACGCTGCGCCGGCAAATATCGAGTGCGACGAGCCAACAGCATTTCCCGGCAATGTGGGAACTCGATCAGCTGCGCGACAAAATCAACACCGCGTTGGCCGATGATATTGCCCTTCCGGTGGACATTCAGGCGAGCCGCCACGAACTTGTGGCCGGCGAAGGCTTTTCGGTGAACGTCAATTTTCTGGACAAGCCCGCTGTGCCGGTGAAATGGACAGTGGACAAATCGAGCTTGCTATTGCCCGAGGGTTGGACGGCGACGCTTGACGAAACGCAGCACGCCGCGAACTCTTACCGCTTCAATATTTCCATTCCCGCTGGTGCAAAGCCGCCAAGCTCGCCCGCGGATGCCGTGCTGCCCTTTCCGCCGCCCCTGGTAAAGCTCGCGGTGCAAGTGAACGTGGAAGGATATGAGTTCGCCATCCAGAACCCGGTGGAATCAGCGGAAGCCAAGACGACCGAAATCGACACCTATCCGCTGGAACTGGTCCCCGCAGTGACGCTGACGGCCGAGCCATCGCAAGTGATGATTCCGCTGAAGCGCGCAACGGCGCCTTTCGCGCTGCTGGCGCGGGTGCGCTATCACGGCACCACGAAGGCAACGGTGCAGGTGGGCATCGACGCGCCGCAGGGATGGAACGTCGCGCCGATTTCGCCGCTCGATTTTCCCACCGCGGGCGATCAGCTTATCCGCTACATGGTGACGCCACCCGCGAAGGTCACGCCCGAGGCGTATCCGCTGCACCCATACGCGCGAATTGGCGACCAAACCTTTCGCACTTCGCTCGAGCCCCTTCCCACGATGCCTACACGCGATTGGAGCCAGCCGGACGACGCGACGGTTCACGTCCTTAATCTCGCAGTGCCCGCTGAATTGCGGATTGGGTACATCGCGGTGGACAATGACGTGATACCAGAGACGTTGCGCCAGGTAGGAATCCAGGTAGACATGCTCGACGAAGTGGCGCTTGCATTCGGTGATTTGAGCCGATACGACGCCATCGTAGTAGGCATCCGGTCATACGAGTTGCGTCCCGATGTGGAACGATCCAATCCACGCCTGCTCGACTACGTGAAGAATGGAGGCACGCTGCTAGTGCTTTACGAGCGCGACTTCGCCTGGAACCGAATTTTGCCGGCGCCGTATCCGGCGAAAATGGCGGCCCAGGCGGCGCGTGTGACCGATCCGGATTCGCCCGTGCGATTCCTATCTCCCGATAACCCCTTGCTGAATACACCCAATAAAATCACGCTTGACGATTTCAAAGGCTGGGAGCAGGAGCGCGGCCTCTATTTCTGGGGAACGTGGGATTCGCATTATCAGCCGATACTGGGATTGACTGACCAGGGTGAAAAGGAAGCAACTGGGGGTCTGGTCTACGCGCGCTATGGGAAGGGCGTGTACATTTACACGGGATTGTCATTTTTCCGCGAGTTGCCGGACGGCGTGCCCGGAGCGTACCGGCTTTTCGTCAACTTGCTGAGCCAAACACGGCACTCGACGTCGCGGCGGTAGGGTTAGGGTTGAGTGCGACGATTGCGGCAAGTTTCAGTTGCGTTTGCCGCGATGCGGACTTTGCCACGCTGCGGAGATCTCTCTGAAATCGCGAGCCAAGCCGCTGCCGAGACGAATTTGCCCATTGCGAACGAATTGCTCGTGATTTTCCTCAACTTCGTCAGGCAAATAGCGGTAATTGACGGTAACCCCAAACGAAGCCTCCAAACCGTAGGGTCGCAAGTTGCCAAACGCGTTAATCCGTTCCAGGCGCGCGCCATTCGCAAGGTGAAATGAGGCGACGGGGTCATAGAGTCTTCCGCCGTCACGGGCTTCCGTGAGATAGGCAAGAGCCAGTCGCTCGAGCGGGGCAGCCAGAACCTTACGATTCTCAAGAGGCTTTTGCAGCAGATCGTGGAAGGCCTCCACAGGGTCGCGCTCGCGGGTCGCGGAAGTGAGATCCTGGGAAAAATCGGCCAAGAGGCGCGACAGACGCTCGCGCGTGAAACCGTCCGCATTCCGATCGTCCTTCAGAGCGCGCGCAAAGCGCGGCAGGGGCGAGAGCGTGGCGTAGTTCTTAACGTCAGGCAACTCGGCGGCAAGCTCCACCACAACTTGTTTAATCAGAAAATTTCCGAAGGGAATTGCTCGCAGGCCGGCCAGGCAGTTGTTGATGGAATAAAAGATAGCGGTGTTCGCCTTCTCCGTTGCGAGAACCGGGGCTTTTATGTCGAGCAGCGGTTCCAGTTCTCCGGTCAGCTGGTTCGATAGGGCGATTTCGATAAAGATGATGGGCTCCTGATCGAGCGCGGGATGAAAGAACGCGAAGCACCGGCGGTCCGCTGCGAGACGCCGGCGCAGGTCCGGCCAGCCATTGATTTCGTGAACGGCTTCATAGTGAATAAGTTTTTCCAGCACATGCGCTGGGGTTTGCCAACTGATGCGCTCGAGGCGCAGGAAACCGCGGTTAAACCACGATTTGAACACATGTCTCAAGTCGGCATCGAGTGCCGCAAAGTTCGCGCCTTTGGAACCGGCCGACTCAAGCAGATGTCCCCTCAGTGTGACCAGCGTTTCGGTACCGTGCGAAGCCGTGTTGATCCGGCGAATGAGCTCCTGTCGCGGGGGTTCAACAGCCGAGAAGAGAGGCGCCAGGGTCTCCGCGCTCGGGTTCTTTTCGTATTCGGCCGCCGCGCGGCTGATCGCAGAGGGATCCGGGCCAAAGTCCCGGGATAGCATCTCGAAAAACTTGAAGCGGTCAGCGGCATTCATTTCCATGTAGGCTTTGATAATTCGTTCGGCGAGGACGGTCTGCGATGCTTCGCCTCGCTCCGAAAGGAGATGGCGGCATAGAAACAGCATGTCCGAGCCGCGACGCTCTCGGAGTATCTGGAGTAGGTTGCTGAGGAATCCGGGCATGAGCATCTCATTATAGCGATGCGCCTGATTTGCGCCACATGACTCTGCCGTTAGAATTGCGTGTAACCCGCTATAAGTAAACGCCCCCAGGTCCGTTCTAAATCCAGAACCAACCGGGCGAGTGCCTGTACGCTGATGCGACACATCACTCGGCTTCCTTTTGCGGATTAGTTTTCGCTTCGTGCTATGCTGCGACCGGTTCGCGGGGCGAAACAGAGGAGAAGCAAAATGTTCAAGAAGTCGGGGAGATTCGGCGAGCGCCAGTGGGTTGCATGGTGCGCCGTGGCGGTCTTGATCTTTACGCTCTCATTCGATGCGCAGGCCGGGCAAAAGAAGAAGAAAAACAGCGACGCGGATAAAGATTCGTCCGCGCAACCGATGCCGCCAGGCCTGCCGATGCCGGAATCGGACAAAATCAACAACGATATTGGAGAAATGCTTGCGGCCTTCCAACTGGGAAAGGTCGATATGATGCACAAATATTATTCGGATAACGTCACATTTGTGAGCGGAGAATACGCGCCGCCCGTGGTCGGCTGGCAAAACTATGTGCCGATATACCAGCGCCAGTGGTCGGCATTTACGGGAATCCAACTGAACCGCAGAAACACACTAGTTTTCATCCATGGAGATGTGGCATGGGCATCCTATCAGTGGGAGTTTGACGCCTTGCTGAACGGCCAGCCGTATTCCATGCGCGGCCAGACAACTTTGATATTCAACAAGGTGAACGACAATTGGCTGATCGTACACAATCACACCTCGCAGGTTTACGCTCCGCCCGCCTACGCGCAAGCGCCGACACCGGCGGGAACATCGCAACCGAGCACAATCCCGACCGCGTCACAGAAACCGTAGCTTGTGATTGATCGGGGTGCGCGCTACCGCTACCAAATACCGGCTTTTCTGCCCCTTAACCATGGACGATTTTGTCCACATAACAAGGTACTTGCGCGGGAATAGCTCACGGTGTAAAGATACTGTCTGTATCCTCGAAGTACGCCTTCTCGCACCTCAGCCCAGTATTGACCTTCCCCTAATTTTTTTCGCAATTCCAGGAGCACCCTGCATCCGGCGAACTAGACGTTCTCATGGTGATGCCCTTGATTCGGCACGATTAGCGCATGGGATGAAGCGCGTCGAGGTCCAGGTTGAGTTCGAGGACGTTGACGCGAGGCTCGCCGAGGAAACCAAACTGCCGTCCTTTGGTGTGCTTGGCGACGAGTGCGCGTACTTGCTGTTCGCTGAGGCCACGCTCTTTCGCTATGCGCGGAATCTGAAATGCCGCTGCCGCGGGAGAAATATCCGGATCGAGCCCTGAACCCGACGTCGTGACCAGGTCAGCTGGAATCGCCTGTCCGGGATTTGTTGGCTGCAGCGCTTTAACGCTGGCAGCAACGCGCTCGGTGAGGGCTTTGCTGGTCGGACCGAGGTTCGAGCCCCCGGAGGCTGTTGGGTCGTAGCCTGCGGCACCGGCAGCCGAGGGACGCGAATAGAAGTATCCAGGCGCCGTAAAGGGTTGGCCAATTAGTTGCGAACCGACAAGCTTGCCGCCCACTTTGATGAGTTCTCCATTCGCTTGCCGAGGAAATAGAACTTGCGCGAGCACCGTGACGACGAGCGGGTAAACGATCCCGAGCAGCAGCGTGGTTGCCAACGTGAACCAGATTGAGATGAGTAGATTCTTTTTCATGGGTCCCTCCTTATCTGCTTCACGCCCAGCCGATGTGGGTGATGAGTAGATCGATGAACTTGATTCCAATGAAGGGCGCGATGATCCCGCCCACCCCGTAGATGAGAAGATTCCAGCGCAGCAGAGCCGACGCGCCGAGCGGACGGTAGCGCACTCCGCGGAGCGCCAACGGCACGAGAGCAATGATGATCAGCGCGTTGAAAATTACAGCGGATAGGATGGCCGACTGCGGCGTTTTTAGCCCCATGATGTTGAGCACATTGAGCTGCGGAAAAGCGCCGGCAAACATCGCCGGAATAATCGCGAAGTATTTGGCTACGTCATTGGCCACGGAAAATGTGGTGAGGGCGCCGCGCGTGATCAGCAGTTGTTTGCCGATCTCGACTACTTCGATCAGTTTGGTCGGGTTGGAATCGAGATCGACCATGTTGCCAGCTTCCTTCGCGGCCTGCGTGCCTGCGTTCATCGCCAGACCAACATCGGCTTGAGCGAGGGCCGGGGCATCGTTGGTTCCGTCACCCGTCATCGCGACGAGTTTGCCCTTGGCTTGTTCGGCTCGGATCAGGGCGAGCTTGTCTTCCGGCTTCGCTTGAGCGAGAAAATCGTCGAGGCCCGCTTCACGGGCGATGGCCGCGGCAGTGAGCGGGTTGTCGCCAGTGATCATCACCGTGCGAATGCCCATGGTCCGCAATTGGTCGAAACGCTCGCGCATGCCGCCCTTGACGATATCCTTCAAATGAATGGTCCCGAGGATCCGACAATTCTCGGCCACCAGAAGAGGAGTTCCGCCGGCATTCGAAATTGTTTTCACCGTTTCTTCCACTTCCGGCGGCACGCGATTGCCCGCTTTCAGGCAATGCTGCGCGATAGCGTCGAACGCGCCCTTGCGAACTTGCTGCCCATCGAGATCCACGCCGGACATTCTGGTGACAGCGGTAAACGGAATGAAATTCGCGGCGTAGGAGGAAAGCTCGCGGCCTCGCAAGCCATACTTTTCCTTCGCCAGCACTACAATCGAGCGGCCCTCGGGAGTTTCATCGGATAGCGAGGAAAGCTGCGCGGCGTCGGCGAGATCGGATTCCCTCACGCCGGGTGCGGGGACGAATTCAGTCGCGCGGCGATTGCCGAGCGTGATGGTGCCAGTTTTGTCGAGAAGCAGAGTGTCAACGTCACCGGCAGCTTCCACGGCACGGCCCGACATCGCGAGCACATTGCGCTGTACCACGCGGTCCATGCCCGCAATGCCGATCGCCGATAACAAGCCGCCTATTGTGGTGGGAATAAGGCAAACGAGCAGAGAAATGAGGACAAAAACGGATTGCGGCGCGCCCGAATAAATCGCCATCGGCTGCAGAGTGACCACGGCAAGCAGAAAAATAATCGTCAGGCCAGAAAGCAAGATATTCAGCGCGATCTCGTTCGGCGTTTTCTGGCGTTCGGCGCCCTCAACGAGCTTGATCATGCGATCGAGAAAAGTCTCGCCGGGATTGGACGTGATCTCGACGAGGATTTCGTCCGAGAGCACGCGAGTGCCACCGGTAACAGCAGACCGATCTCCGCCGGACTCGCGAATCACCGGCGCGGACTCTCCCGTAATAGCCGATTCGTCCACTGAAGCGACGCCTTGCACAACCTCGCCATCGCCGGGGATGAATTCGCCGGCGATCACCCTTACTCGGTCGCCGGCACGCAGCTTTGATCCAGCGATCTCCTCGATACAACCGTCCTTCCCGATGCGCCGAGCCACCGTTTCAGCGCGCGCCTTGCGAAGAGTGTCCGCTTGCGCTTTGCCGCGCCCCTCCGCCATGGCTTCGGCAAAGTTCGCGAAAAGCACGGTGAACCACAGCCAGAGTGTAATTTGCAGCTCGAAGCCAAACCCGCTGAGGTGCCGCAAGCTATCGCGTACCAAGTCCCAAGTGGTGATCGCCGCGCCAATCTCGACGACGAACATCACGGGATTTTTCATGAGTGTGCGCGGATTCAGCTTGAGAATTGAATCGCGGAGCGCACCCCCAACAATGCCGCCGGTCCACATCGACTTTTTTCTGTATTTCCTGGAAACGGCATTGCCGGGGTCTGGAAGGTTCGTGGGAGATGTGGAGCTGAAATCTTCGATGGATTGTATGGTCATGGCTGCCTCAGAAAACCCTTCCGGCGTGCATCAGCAGGTGTTCGAGAATCGGGCCGAGGCTGAGAGCCGGGAAAAAAGTAAGTGCGCTGACAATCAGAATCACGGAGATCAGTAGGAACGTGAAAAGCGGCGTGGTTACCGGGAATGTACCAGCCGATTCGGGCACGATCTTCTTGCGCGCAAGGTTGCCAGCCATGGCCAGAACCGGAATCACCATGAAAAAGCGCCCGAAGAGCATGTCGAAAGCGCCGCTGACGTTGTACCAATGTGTGTTCCCATTCAGACCCGCGAAGGCCGAGCCATTGTTGCCAGCCTGTGAAGTATAGGCATACAGAATCTGCGACAGGCCATGCGGGCCGGCATTGCTGATGGACGAGGTGCCGAATGGAGACACAATCGCAACCCCAGTAAGGCCGAGAACCAGAAAACAGAAGACGAGCACCGTCACCATGGCCATCTTGACATCAAAGGCTTCGATCTTTTTACCGAGATACTCCGGCGTTCGGCCCACCATCAGGCCGGCGATGAAAACTGAGAGAACAATAAAAATGATGATGCCGTACATCCCCGCGCCCACTCCGCCGAAAATCACTTCGCCGATCATGATGTTTACCAGCGGCACCATGCCGCCCAGCGGAGTGAACGAGTCGTGCATGCCATTCACCGCGCCGCAGCTCGCATCCGTGGTTGTCGTGGCGAAGAGCGCGGTAGAGGCAATTCCGAAACGTACTTCCTTGCCTTCCATGTTCCCGCCAGGCTGCGTGGCGCTGGTGTGCTGGTCGATACCGCGAAGCAATGGATTACCGCGAGACTCTGCCGAGTACGCGACGGTGACACCGGCGAGGCAGAGCAATGCCATCGCAGTCCATACGGCCCAGCCGTGCCGTTGCGAACCCGTCATCCGGCCGAGCGTATATGTGAGGCCCGACCCAAGAGAGAGCATCATCACAATCTGCATGAAGTCAGTCAGTGGATTCGGATTCTCAAACGGATGGGCGCTATTGGCATTAAGGAAGCCTCCGCCATTCGTTCCGAAAATCTTGATCGCTTCCTGAGAAGCAATCGGTCCCTGGGCAATCACCTGATCGGTAACAGTTTGCGTGGTTGTCTTGCCGTCGGCTCCGGTTGTTTGCACGGTCTGCGGATTCAAGAGCTTCGCTGTGTCATAGGGCCTTAAGTTCTGAATCATGCCCTGGGATACAAAGACCAGTGCGATTACCAGACACGCCGGGAGCAGCACCCACAGCATGCAGCGCGTCACATCCACCCAAAAGTTGCCGATGGTTTTGGATTCTTTGCGCGCGATGCCCCGGATCACGGCTATCGCAAGAGCGATGCCAACCGCGCCGGAAGCAAAATTGTGGTAGGCGAGCCCCGCCATTTGAGTGAAATAACTCATCGTGGATTCGCCGCTGTAGTTCTGCCAGTTTGTGTTGGTGGTAAAAGATGCGGCGGTGTTAAAGGCCAGAGCAGACGGCACCGAAGCCAGGTGTTGGGGATTCCATGGTAGCCAGTGCTGGCAACGCTCGATCAGGTAAAGCACTACCATCGACACGGCGCTAAACAGCAGCATGGCAATGGCATATTCCTTCCAGTTCATCTCGTGCTTTTCGTCGATTCCGGTCGTCCGATAGAGCAAGCGTTCGAGGGGACGAAGAACGGGATCGAGAAACGTCTTCTTGCCGGAGAAAACCCGCTCCATAAATATGCCGAGCGGCTTTGTCACGGCCAAGAGCACCACGAAAAACAGCCCGATTTGCAACCAACCGTTCGCAGTCATGGTCAAAACCTCTCGGGCCAGAGCAACGCGGCCAGGAGATACCCGCACATCAAAACGGAAATTCCTAAAAGGACCAACTTGCCGGTCATTCGCTCGCTCCTCAGTTCAGTCGATCGCAGGCCCATACATAGGCCAGCGCTATGAGAAAAAAGGTGGCCGTGCACGCCACGAACACGATATCGAGTATCACGACGATCCTTTCGCGGGTCCGTGCTTCATCGTTGCGTTGAACGGCGCGACCATCGCAACGCCAGTGGCTTTCTTGTCCGCTGGAACTGCTTTCGGCAGAACGGGCGGTTCCCGCAGAGTGAATACTTTCGCGCTAGCGCATTCTGTCGTCATGCCGATCAGGTGCTTCGGCTTTTTCCGCGATTTCATCGCTTCTCGCGTGAATTGAACGAAAGCGACCACAAAAAATAGAACCGCAAAACCGACCACGGCCGCGCCCAAAAGCGCCATTTTCATTCTCCCGGCCTCGATCCGCATTTCTCGATGCGAATGCTTGATCGAATTGCAGGGTAGGCCCTGCAACGTCAGGAAGGCATAAGCCGGCCGTAAGGATTCCGTAAGCCGAATCAGGGATGCAGAATGTAGACAGGCTAACGGTAAGTCATGTCTGATCAATACGATGTGGCGCCGACTGCTGGTGCGATGGGCATGGCTTTACGTCAGGTATCACGGGAGCAGCGCTGCCCATTACGCCACAAAGTCCCTGCCGCTCGGCTTCTAAAGTGGCAACCCTGCGTTCAGACGATTTCTTCGGACCACACTCCTCGTATTAGAATGTCGGGACCCAGTCGGTCACCGATGAAGAACTATGAAAAGCTAATTTGGCAGTCGTTGCTCGCGCTGCTGGCGATATTGCTATGCGCGGCGATATTCACGCGCGGCTGGGCCAATTATCGGGACCGCCTGCGAGCCCTTCGAGCGAAATCTCAGCATGCCCAAATGGTGGATACGCGGCCGCTGGATACGGCTCAACAGCTGGGAGCACTTGCTGTTATGCGCACGGAGCACGATTACGCCCAGGATGCAGAGCGGCTCGCCGATCGTTCCGTGGATTTGGCGTTCGCCATTGCAATCCATGATGCTGGGCGGAACCCAGCACCGCTCACGCCGCAAACCCGCCAGCTAACCGAGCGGATCAAGACAGGAGAAACTGCTGTAACCGGGGATCAGGCTCGAGTCGCGCAATTCACGCAGCTGCTTGCGAAAACATCCGACGCGAGTGCAAAGGCGGATTTGCAAGGGCTGCTCGTCACCGCGCAGGCGCAGTTCGCTCTCGATCAGGATGATTTAGACGCCGCCAACCAGGATCTCGTGCTCGCCGGAGGAAACAAGCAGGCGGCGGTTCAGCAACTGCTGGACCAGCATAAGGCCCAGGACGCGCAGAGTGCGGCGACGGCAGCCGCCGCGGACGCCGCCGCTGCGGCAAGCGGGGTTGCTTCGATCGAGCGCACGCAATCGAGAAGCATTGTTGCGGAATTTCGCGCCTGGAATTCTCTGCACACCAAGGAACTACAGCTGATTCAAGCCCAGAAAGAGGCACAGACGCTGGCCGCTCAGCTTCTGGCGTCGCGTGACCAGGTGCAAAAGGAACTGACTGAGAAGAAGTCAACGAAGAGAGGCTCGCATACCGGCGCCGCCGCATCCCGTTCCGTGACCAACCAGGAATCTTCCCCTGTTTCGTTGCTTCGCGAACTCACGGAAGACCAGAAGAATCTCGGCGACCTCGGCCAGCGCATCGATACAGAGCAACAGCTCGCCGCCGCTTATGGTGATTGGATTACTTTCGTGAGCGTGCGCGAGAAGTCCTTCTTGCACGAGATGTTCGTTTCGCTTTTCTTCGCGGTGCTGATTGCGGTGTGTGTTCTGCTTGCAAACTACGGTGTACAGCGCTTTTTCGCGGAAGTGACCGCCGAACGGCGCCAGCTGCGCACAGCGCAGACGTTGCTACTCTTTTTTGTGCAAGGGGTCGGAATTTTGCTGATCTTGCTCGTCATTTTCGGTGTCCCGAGTAATCTGGCCACCGTTCTGGCTCTTGCCGGCGCGGGCGTCACCGTGGCGATGAAGGATTTCATCGTTGGATTTTTCGGATGGTTCGTGCTGATGGGCAAGAATGGAATTCGAGCCGGAGACTGGGTCGAAATAAACGGAGTGGGCGGAGAAGTACTAACCGTTGGGCTGCTTCACACGGTGATACTCGAGACAGGCAATTGGGCCGACGCGGGCCATCCGACCGGACGCAAAGTCTCGTTCGTGAACAGCTTCGCCATCGAAGGTCACTACTTCAACTTCTCAACGGCCGGCCAATGGCTGTGGGATGAAATCGAAGTGCAAATTCCGGAGAATGCCGATCCGTACGCCACCGCCGAAGCAATCCAGAAGATCGTCGCTGACGAAACCTCAGCAAATGCCCAGCTGGCGGAAACGGAATGGCGCCGCGTGGCGCATGCTAACCGATCTTTTTCTGCCGCGCCCTCGATGAGTATTCGCCCCACGGGAGGGGGCGTGAACGTGGTGGTGCGTTACATCACCCGCGCGGGCGACCGCCACGAAGTCCGCTCCCGGATATACCGTGCTCTCGTAGATCTTCTGCACAAGAAGAAAATTCCAGACGCAAACACTTCGGTCCTCGCCTCGCCGCCTGCCCGATAAACGCGTTCAGCCCCGCGCCGCCATCACTTCTTCAGACTGTGTTCGGACGCATCAGAGGATCGCGAGAATATGGAAACTGACAAGGCCCAGCACGATCCCGATCGCCGAGCCGGCAATCACGTCACTCAGAAAGTGCATTCCAAGAATGATGCGTGAAACCGCAATCAAAAATGCCGCGGCCAGCAGCGAAATTTCGAGATATGGGTAAAAGAATCCCACCGAGACCGCCACTGCGAATGCTGTGATCGCGTGTCCCGAGGGAAACGAGTACTTATCGGGAGGTAAAATCGACGCCCAGCAGTGCGGCTCGATTTCGCAAGGCCTTTTTCGCCTGCTGGTACGTTTGAGGGCGCGGAATAGGGCAATCCCTGCCGCGGCGCTTAAACCGCCCGCCTCGAGTGCGGCGAAGCGCCGCTCTCCACCGCATAGCAGCAGAATCAGGCCGAATGCGTACCAGAGCCATCCGTCGCCTCCCCGTGTGGCAACAATCATGGTTATGCGAAACCATCGCGGCGCTCGCCATCGGTGGACGCGCCGCATCAGCCGGTAATCACTGGACTCGATCTCGTGCCAAACTGCTCGGGCTACGGTCATAGAGAATCCTCCAGCGCAGGTTGCGAAATGCCGGCCCAGCGAGTATGCGTCGATGGTCGCAGTGGCTGATCGAGAACCTGTGGCGCCCAGCGTCGGCCGAAAGCATCTTCCTCGCGATAGTTCCAAAAGGTGATCACGGGAATGAGTACAGCCAGTGGCGCAAGGAGCGCCGTCCACGATTTTTCGCGAATCATTTCGAATGCGATCAGAAAAACGTCGCGAGTAAGCTTCGGGAACGATCCCGATTCGCCGGCGACTCGCCCAGCCCCGCTTTTCAGTCCAGCGAAAAATTCCTGTTTATTTCGCGCTCCCGGAACTTCTGTAAAAGCCATACCCACTGATGCCAACGCATGTGCATCACTTCCGCCGATGCCGATCTTGCTCCACTGTCTCGCAAGGCTAGCGGCATGCGCATTCGAGCTTTCGAGCATGTGGCTGTTGTGCGATTCAATCGCCGGGAAATATTCCCGAAACCATTCGAAGTCCTGGCGTTCGCGCCGCCCGGTGAGACTAGAGAACACATGGTTGATGCTAAAGAAAATTTTCCGCTCGGTCAGGTACATCACCAGCGCAAGCAAGTCGTTCCGCCGCCGCTGAAGCTGGGCGTGCTGCCGTTCTTCGAAGTCGTACGCCCCAATGTGGACTTCCGTCCCGCTGGGCATCCGGCAAGTCAGTTCCTCGCTCAGGAAGAAATTGGGGTACTTCCGCAGTTTCTCGGCGCCTTCGATCGAGTCGTGGTCGGTAAGAGTAAAAAGGTCCATGCCCCGGCGCTTAAGAAGCGAATAAGCCTCCGCAGGGTCGCTGTAGCTTTCGCGGCAAAACCTGCGTGCAAACGGAGTAGTACAAGGCCCGGAAAAGTATGAGTGGACATGCATATCGCATTTCATGATTTCCACAGTAAATTCACAGCATTACCCCCAGATTAAATTCGCGCTAACATCCTGAAAACATAGGTATTTAACTGATTCGACACAGTTTCCAGCATTTAACATTCCCGTAGCAATCCACCGCGCTTTGGATTGCCAGAATCCCTCGCCTATGGAGCGACGCTAGTTGGCCCGGATCGAGTTCGGCTTCTTTGACGCTGGTGGCGGCCATCGCGCTGCGGCAATGGCGCTTGAGCTAGCCATTCAACGTGAGCAGCTGCCGTGGGAAGTGCACCTCGTCAATCTCCAGGAGCTCCTCGACCCGCTGGACATCCTCAAGAAATATGGCGGCATTCGGATACAGGACTTCTACAACTGGATGCTGCGCTCCGGTTGGACATTGGGCAGTACTCAATTATTGAAGGTGTTGCAGCTGGTGGTTCGTGTGAACCATCGAGCAACCGTACGTTTGTTCGAAGCGTATTGGAAGCAAACTAATCCGGACATGGTGGTTTCCTTCGTCCCGCATTTCAACCGCGCGCTCGGCGAGAGTTTTTCCAACGTGTTCCCGGGGCGTCCCTTCGTCACCATTCTCACCGACATCGCCGACTACCCGCCGCATTTCTGGATCGAACGCCAGTCGCAATATTTCATTTGCGGTTCAGAACGGGCCGTTTTTCAGGCGCTCTCGATGGGGCATCCGCACAATCGAGTCTTTCGTGCTTCCGGCATGATCCTGCATCCGCGCTTTTACGGTTCCCTGGTGGAAGATCGCCCCGCGGAGCGCAAACATCTCGGACTCCGCGCCGATTTGCCAACAGGCCTCGTTCTCTTCGGCGGCCACGGCTCGAAGGTAATGCTCGAAATTGCCGAACGCATCGAACAATCGCATCTCGACGTTCAGTTGATTTTTGTTTGCGGGAAAAACGACAAGCTTGCCAGCGCTCTGCGCGCGCAAAAATCTCATCGCCCGCGCTTCGTCGAGGGCTTCACCACTCAAGTGAACAAATATATGCAGCTCGCCGATTTCTTCATTGGCAAACCCGGACCCGGCAGCGTGAGCGAGGCTTTGGCGATGCGCCTTCCCGCGATTGTGGAATGCAATGCCTGGACTCTGCCGCAGGAACGTTACAATGCCGATTGGATTCTCGAAAAAGGACTAGGCGTGGTATTGCCCAACCTTCGCAACATCGGCCGCGCAGTGGGCCAAATGATCGAGCCTGCGACGCTGGCTCGTTATCGCGTGAATGCCGCCGCACTCGAGAATCGCGCCGTCTTCGAGATTCCTGGCATGCTCCAGAATATTCTCGAAGAAACGCTCGGCGGCAAATCCACTGGCAACACTGCTCTGCCCGCGAACGTTCCGGCCAATTCGATTCGGGAACAGTGAATTAAGCCTGGACCAAATTGCCGGGACCTTCGTCTAATCTGTATCAGGGCTTAAGTCAGTTCCACCGAGCAAGACTGCCGGTTGAATCTGTGGCAATATCGAAGCGAACAGGCCAGAAAAAGGAGAACTTGAATCCATGGCTAAGGCAACTTTTGCGGCAGGCTGTTTCTGGGGCGTCGAGGATACATTCCGCCAGGTGAAGGGCGTCACCTCTGCGACCGTCGGCTACACCGGGGGGATTACGAAAGACCCTTCCTATAAGGACGTATGCACAGGGAGAACCGGCCACGCTGAGGCTGTCGAGGTCGAGTTCGATGCCCAGCAGGTCTCCTATCGCGAGTTGCTGGCCGTTTTCTTCCAAAATCACAATCCCACTACCCTCAACTACCAGGGTCCCGATTTCGGCACGCAATACCGCTCCGCGATTTTCTTCCATGACCTCGGCCAGGAAGCCGAGGCTCGCGAGGCCATAGCCGCCTTGGAAGCAAGCCACGTTTTCAAGAGCCCGATTGTCACCCAGATCGTTTCAGCATCCACTTTCTATCGGGCCGAGGAGTACCATCAGCGCTATTTCGAAAAGCAGGGAATCAGAGCGTGCCATACTGCGTGAAAAAGTCCCTTTCCGATCGATCCGCCTCTCTCCAAGCCATGCTGACTAAAGGATTTATAACCTTCGTTGACGCGCAATGAACCATGATGTACTATTCGTGGGTTTTGGACGAAACGATTGAGGCTCGCGCAGCATCTTATGTTAGTGTATCTGTAACGTGCGGGGCGAGTTGGGCGCGAATTATAGGATACTTGGGATTGACGCACGCGGGACTATCTCACCATCCATTCATACGTATCTAATCCGGAAGAGGTCTCTACTCCGGCCCTCTTTGCATTCAGGGATTCCTATTGGCGCGCCGATTGGCTCTATTAAGGGGAATGAAGCGTGACGTTGGCTCTTGAAGAAAAATACGACCAGGTTCGACAGCTCATCGCCATGGGCAAGGAGCGGGGCTACCTGCTCTACGATGAGGTGAACGATATCCTGCCTGCCGAGGTTCATTCCTCGGAGGAAATTGATGATCTACTCTCGACCTTCGAGCGTTACGGCATCGACGTGTATGAAGATCTTTCCAGCGCGAAGGCTGCGCTCGCTGCCGCCGACGCAACCGACTCCCCTGAAATCGTCGTAGTGAAGGACGACTCCGCCTCGGAAGACGGTGATCTCGATCTCACTCCCGGTACGCTTGAAAAAACCAACGATCCCGTCCGCATGTATCTGCGCGAGATGGGCACGGTGCCCCTGCTTACCCGCGAAGGTGAAGTTGCAATTGCCAAGCGCATCGAGCGCGGCCAATTGCTCGTGCTGAAGACCATCACGCGCGCTCCCTTGATCCTCAAGGAGCTTCTCCAGGTCGGCGAGGATCTGCGCAACGGCGCCCGCTCGATCAAGGAAATCGTTCAGTTCGACGATGAGGAGCTTACCGAGGAAAAGATCGAGGCCAAAACCAAGGAGACGCTGAAGCAAATCGATAAAATTGCCAAGCTCTACCTACAGGCGATGAAACTTGCCGCCAGGCTCGAGCGCGTCCCCCGATCCAAGAAGCGTCCCTACCTGCACGCACGCTACTCCGTATCGCGAACCCGTGTCGAAATGTCGAATCTCGTTCGCGACATCGATTTTCATCCATTCGAAAAAAAACGCTTGATCGACAAAATTCACCAGACCGTCGAGCGCGTCCACTTCCTCGAGCGCGAGATCGCCAAGCTCGAACGCCGCGTCGACGCCTCGAAAGCCGACGTCCAGGCCGAGGCGCGTAAGGATCTCAGGGCGCGCCGCCAAGAGCTGGGCGAAATTGAAATCGCCAGCGAGGTCAGCCCTTCGGAGCTCAAGCGCGCCCTTCAGGTGATTCTTCGGGGCGAAGCGGAAGCGGAGCAAGCGAAAAAAGAACTGATCGAAGCGAACCTCCGCCTCGTCGTTTCCATCGCCAAGAAATATACCAACCGCGGCTTGCAGTTCCTTGACCTCATCCAGGAAGGCAACATCGGCCTCATGAAGGCCGTCGACAAATTCGAATGGCGCCGCGGCTATAAGTTCTCCACATACGCGACTTGGTGGATTCGCCAGGCCATCACGCGCGCCATCGCTGACCAGGCCCGCACCATCCGCATTCCCGTGCACATGATCGAGACGATCAACAAGCTCGTGCGCACGCAGCGCCAACTTGTCCAGGAACTCGGGCGCGAGCCCACTTCGGAAGAAATCGCCAAGCGGATGGATATTCCCGTCGCGAAAGTGCGCAAGATTTTGAAGATCGCGCAGGAACCGATCTCGCTCGAAACTCCCATCGGCGAAGAGGAAGATTCGCATCTCGGCGATTTCATCGAAGATAAAGCCGTGGTCTCGCCCTCCGACGCCGTGATCAACCTCAGCCTCAAGGAACAAACATCTTCCGTGCTGAAGACGCTAACCCCGCGTGAGGAAAAGGTCATCAAGATGCGTTTTGGCTTGGACGACGGCAGCGAGCACACCCTCGAAGAAGTCGGCCAGTCCTTCGCCGTCACTCGTGAGCGCATCCGTCAGATCGAAGCCAAGGCTCTGCGCAAGCTGCGCCATCCCTCGCGCTCGCGCAAGCTCCGCGCCTTCCTCGAAAGTTCCGCCAACGATTACTGAGCTGGGCGTCCGGTATTCTGCGATTACTTCGGTCGTTCCGACGGTGCTTTTTCGCACTCCGCTCCCCGTGGAGCCTCTCAGCGAAGCGCCGCCGTCTTCGCAAACTTATTGCAATTCCCCGCCGACGGTCGTAGCTTAAATCGGTAAAATGGCGCAACCCCAGGTAACTTCAGCCGTGAGGGTCCGGCTCCGTTGGAAACCATGACGGGAAGACGCCACCTCATCCTGCTGGCTGAAGGCCGGGTCGGTCCTTGTGCCAGGAGGTTGCTATGGATACGCTTCAACTTCTCTTGATTGCGTGGGGAGCCGTCACGGCGCTGCTGATTTGCACGATGATCTATCGCGGCACCGTCAATAATCACGAAGAGGACCACATCGCCCTTGGCGCCGGCGCGCAGACCCTTGCCGATGAGCAGCGCGCCATCGTGTCGCGAATTGAAAAACTCAGCGTTGCGAGCCTGGTGCTGGGCATTCTATCGGGTGTGCTGCTCGCGGTCGTTGCGGGGATGTGGCTCTGGCAGAATTTCCAGAGCTTTTGATCCGCGGCTGCCCGAAGTTCAGTGAATCTGCCGTTCGGTCTCGGCTATCGGCACGTCGTTGATACTTGCGATGCGGCGCCGCATCAGACCCTCGTCGTCAAACTCCCAAAGCTCGTTTCCGTGTGACCGAAACCAGTGCCCGCTCGGGTCGTGCCATTCGTACTGAAACGTCACGGCGATACGGTTCTCCGTCCAGCACCACAGTTCTTTCCGCAGCCGGTAATCCAGCTCCTTGGCCCATTTCCGTCGCAGGAAATCCTTGATTGCCTCGCGCCCGCGGAAAAACTCATCCCGATTCCGCCAGTCGGAATCTTCCGTATACGCGAGGGCTACGCGTTCCGGATCGCGCGAATTCCACGCGTCCTGAGCCATCTGCACTTTGGCTTTGGCGGACTCCAGTGTGAAAGGGGGCTTGATTGGTGCGGCCATCGGCGGATTTCCTCCCAACCTTCAGAGTTCCAGACTAAGAATCACGACGATTTGGGTTCCAAGACCGCTTACGAACTGCCGCGCGGCTTTTCCTCGGGCGGATCAAAGCGGTAACCAATCCATGGCTCGGTGTGAATGTAGCGTGGATGCCGCGGGTCTGGCTCGATCTTCTTCCTCAATTGATTGATGAACACTCGAAGGTACTCCGTCTCCTCTCCGTAATCGGGACCCCACACAGCTTGCAAGATGCGCCGGTGAGCTTGGGCCTTTCCGCGATTGGTTACCAGGTGGTGCAGTAGTTCAAACTCCTTAGGAGTCAGACGCACCGGCTGGCCTTTCACTAAAACCGAGCGTTTTTCGAAATCCACCTTCAGGTCGTTCGAAATAAATGGCGGCAACGACTCCACCGGGGCGGCGCGCCGCAATGCCGCACGGATCCGCGCCATCAGTTCCTCCGACCCAAAGGGCTTCACCACATAGTCGTCCGCCCCGGCATCGAGCGCTTGCACTTTGTCGCGCTCGCTGTTGCGCACCGTGAGCATGATGATGGGAATATCGCTCGACCCGCGGATTTCGCGGCATACTTCGAATCCAGAGCGGCTGCTCATATTCACATCCAACAGAATCAAATCCGGCCGCTGTCCGCGTATTTGCTCGAGCGCCTCATCGCCGCTGCGCGCCTCCGCAACGGTATAGCCCTGTGAACTCAAAGTGGCGCGCAGCACCCGCCGGATTTGGGGTTCGTCATCCACGATCAAGATGCTTGCCGAATTCATTGGCTTGAATGCACCTTCGACAGGCCCTGAAGCGGCGACTGCAATTGACGGCCGTGATCGATCGGCAAAGTAAAGGAAAATACCGAACCCCGCCCGCGCTGGCTCGTGAGGCTGATCGACCCGCCGTGCGCTTCTACGATAGCCTTCGCAATGGGCAAACCCATGCCGGTCCCCTCGACACTGTAACGCTGATCCTTGCCGCGATAAAATTTTTCGAAAATCAAATTCTGTTCCGGATCATCGATACCGCTGCCGCGGTCAGCCACGCTGGTGACAATGAAATTCCCCGCCGCCTCGGCTGTAATCGTGATGGGTTGGTCGGCTGGCGAATACTGATTGGCGTTCTCAATCAGATGCACCAGTACCTCCCGCGCGCGCGCGACGTCTACTCGCGCGCGAGGCAGCCGCTCCGCAATCTCCACTCGAACTTCCCGATTTCCGAGCGATCCTCTGCACTGCTCCAGGGCCGCTGTAATTACGTGATCGATCGGTTGCGGCTCGATTTTCAATTCCACCTCGCCGGCGTCGAGCCGCGCCATTTCGGCCGCCTCGCCCACTAATCGGTTCAACCGATCGCTTTCCTCGTTGATGATGGTCAGCAGCTCGAGTCGTTGCGCATCGCTTAGGGCCGGATTAGATAGCATATTCGTTACGGAAACCTTGATCGAGGTCAGCGGCGTTCGCAGCGCATGCGTCACTGCATCGAGCAATGCTGTCCGTAATTTTTCGGCCTCGCGCGCGGCTTCCGTCTGGCCCACCTGCTCAACGGCGCGCGCATGCTCCATGGCAATGGCGATCAACGTCCCGATCGCCTCGAGCGTTTGACGCGGAAGTATCGTGCCGGAAATTCCGATGCTGCCGATCGGATGCACTCCCAGACGTACCGGCACGAAGCAAACGCTGTTGGCGGTGTCAATCAACGCCTCGTCGCGCGCTAGGATGGCCTTGAGGCTGTCGGTGTCCAGAAGAGGTATCACCGGGCCGGAGCGATATACTTTCTGTTTATCCGCGACCAAAAGCGCCGCCGCCCCCACTTCAAAAGCATCCACAATTTGCGCGGGGATGCGATTGATCAGCTCCATCGCGTTGCGAGATTCGAGCAAGCCTTGGCTGAACGAATACAACCTCTCCACGTCATGCTGGCGGGCGGAGGCGTCCGCAGCCTGTCTCCGTGCGCGCGACGAAAGATGGCTTCCAATAATCGCAACCACAAGAAACGCCAGCAGGGCGACCCAGTTCTGCGGATCCGAGATGGTGAACGTTCCTGCGGGAGGCAGAAAATAATAGTTAAATCCCAGCATTGCGCCGATCGACATGGGGAGCGAAACAACCATGCCCCAGGCCACCGAAACAGCTAGAATTGCAAGCAGAAGCGTGAGCGCCACCGTGGTGGCATTTACCGGAAGAACTTTGTGGTACACATAAATCGTTCCGGCCAGAATGCCGAAAGCACACCCGAATTGCAGGATGCGTTTTAGAATCGACGCTCGCATCGCGTCATTCTATCGTAGCTCGCGAAGGCGCCCTAAAGAGAAACACGCGTGCCAAAGACACCTGAAGAGTGGCTGGCCGTCTCCGCGCCACCCGAGAAAACCAAGGGCGTCCTCAAATTATTTTTGGGGTACGCACCCGGCGTCGGCAAGACCTACAGCATGTTGAGCGAGGCCATCCGCCGGCGTGCGCGCGATGAAGACATCGTGATTGGATTTGTCGAAACGCACGGCCGCAAGGGAATCGCCGAGCTTGTGCCGGAACTGGAAGCTATCCCGCGCCGCAAGCTCGAATACAAGGGCACTGTCTTCGAGGAAATGGATGTGGATGCCATTCTAGCCAGGCGTCCGCAGGTCGCCTTGGTGGACGAGTTGGCTCATACCAATATCCCAGGCAGCAAGCACCGCAAACGATATGAAGATGTCCTCGAGCTGCTCGAAGCCAAAATCGACGTGCTTTCCACCGTGAATATCCAGCACATCGAAAGCATCGCGCCTACCGTCCACACTATCACCGGAATCATTGTGCGCGAAACGGTTCCCGACTGGGTGCTCCAGCTTGCCGAAGAAACAGTGATGGTCGATCTTACGCCGGAAGCCCTCGCGAACCGCATGCGCCGCGGCGACATTTACCGCCAGGAAAAAGTGGAACAATCCCTCAGAAATTTCTTTCGCCGCGGAAATCTGATCGCCCTGCGCGAACTCGCTTTGCGCCAGGTTGCCGAACAAGTCGATCGTAGCCTCTCCTCCTACATGGATGAAAAAGACATCAAGGAGAACTGGGCGGTTCGCGAACGCATCGCCGTGTGCATCAGCGCCAATCCCCGCGCGCAATACTTGCTGGCCCGCGCCGCGCGGATGGCCCGCCGCATGGACGCGGAATTGTATGCGGTTCACGTCGATGACGGCGAACGTCTCGACGCGCGCGACGAGAAAACTCTCGCCGCAAACCTGCAGTTCGCCGAAAGTTTGGGCGCTACGTCCGTCCGGTTGAAAGGCGCAAATGTTCCCGACGCCGCCGCGAAGTTCGTCCGCGAAAAACACGTCACTCAGATGATTTTTGGCAGGACAGCCACCGAAGGATGGCGCAAGCTCCGTTATCTAAATGCCATCAACCGCTTTTTGCGCGATGCCCCCGCCGTCGACGTCCACATCGTCACGCAAGAACCTGATTGACGCGCCCCGCCCGTCCCTGGAAAAATTTCGCGCCATTCGTTCACCGCCCCAGTTCCTTGCGCACTATCCTGCTCCCCGCTACCATGGCCCGCAGCTTCGCAAAGGCAATGTCGCGCGGCAAATGAAAGAGCCCGCAATCCGGAAGAATGTACAGCTTTTCCGCAGGCACCACTTTCATGGTTTTCCGGATGCGTTCGGCCACGATGTCAGGCGTCTCCACGGCGTGGTCCTTCACGTCAATCACTCCGGCGCCCAATTCGAAAGGTGGGGAAAATTCGCGGAACAGCTCCAAATCCTCGCCGCCGCGCCGCGCGAATTCAAGGCTCAGTTGCTGAACTTTCGCCCCCAAAATGGCCGGAAAGAGATAGCGGTAGCTGCCCTCCCACGATGGTTTCCCGTAACGGTTCCCATAACAAATATGAATCGCAATTTTCGCATTCACGCCTTCCACCAGGGTATTCAGTACTTTCACGCCCCAGTTTATATCTTCGGGAAAGCCTGAATAGTATGGCTCGTCGATCTGAATGTACTTGGCGCCGGCCTTCACCAGTTCCTTCAGCTCCATGTTCATCACGCGGGCGATATCCGTGGCCAGACCTTCCTCAGTGGCGTAGTGCTTGTTGCGAATCCGCTTCGTAAGCGAATGCGGTCCCGTGATGCAGATTTTGGCTTCCCGGTCCGTGTTGGCAAGTAGAAATCGAAAGTCCTCCACAAGTCCAACAGCGGCCATGGGAATCTTGCCAATCACTTCACTATCGTAGAAATCGTAATAGAACTTCTTGGATGATCGGTCCACCTGCACGCCAGGAAGCCGCTCGACGAAATAATCGATCATGTTGTCGCGGCGAAGTTCACCATCCGTCACAATATCCAGCCCCGCGATTTCCTGGTCCTTGATGGCGGCTTTCACCGCCGTGTCGTGAATCTCGTCAAGTTCCACGCGACTGATCCGCCGCGCGAAGTACTCGGTCTTCAACCGTTCCAGCCAGCCGGGCATCGAGTAGCTGCCGACCATCGTGGTCGGAAGAATGGGAAGAGTCATGGGCCTTACTCCCGTCTTGTCGTATACAGAATCGAAGTCTTTGATCCTGGCCGGTACGTGTATGGCACGAAGTGTAGGTCGTAGCCGCCGCGCTCGGCTACCTCGCGCAAAAGGGCGCCATTGACCCAGCTTACAATCGAGCCTTCCAGTTTCCCCGGCCCGTAGAACCCCATGCCGTAATCATTCAGATCGGTCACGAAAATATCCTGCACTTGAAGATAGCCGCGCGGATGCAACAGTGGCAGCGTATTCCGAAAACTTTCAAGCGCCCCGGAACTGAGATGAAAACGCAAATCGTCCGGAGCGCCCTTCAGGATATCTTCCATTTGGGATATGCTCAGCCCGGCCGGGAAGGAAGCGTCCGGCAGATCCAACATGTTTTCCAGCCGCTCCTCGGTCCGCATGGCGTTCCAAATCTCCATCCAGAAGCGCATTCCCTTCACGCGGTCAGGCAGAGCTTCGGCGCCCACTTCCAGCAACCGTTTCACCGCCCTCGGGATATCCGCTTCCGCCACGTCGCAGTCGCGGCCAATGCGAGCGGCATCCGCCGTGGAAATGTACGCGCGAACTTGCACCCAATAAATCCGGCCATTCCGCCATACCACTTCCTCGTCAGGAAGATTGTCGTACGTGTTGGTCAAATGAACGTACAAAATCTTATGGCGCAGAAACGAAAGCGTCCGTAGCGGATCGAGCGCGTCCAGGGCGATAAAGCTGCACAGATCCACGTGGCTTTGCACAGCGGGTCTCGAACGCTCCAGCGTGGCAAGGGAGTAGTCGCCCAAAAGAAAGCGTATGCGCGGATAATACTCCGTACCCTTCTCTTTATCGACATCGCGAAAGCGATCGAGGAACATCCCGGCTCTTATTCCCATTCCTACGCCAATTTCCAGCAGGAAAATCTCTGCCGGCAATTGATTCTTGCTGTCGAGCTCCTGAAGCCGCGTCCACAGGTCGGAAACGGAATCGCTGATTGCTTCCGGCCGATTCCCGTCTGACTTGCCGCCGGGAAGCGCCTTTTCGTAGCTTTTGCCCGTCGCGTTCTCCCAATCTTTCAATCGCTGCCAGTAAAGGCGGTTGAATTCCCAGGCAATGCTGCTGCGGAAGGATTGGAATTCTTCCAAATAAATTCGGTCGGGCCTTTCCGCGGAGCCCGGATTTGAAAGTTCCAGGGTCCGTTTCAGAGGGTCGTGCAGCGACCCCGGAGTCACTTGGCGGGAATCGACGCGAAGCTCAATGGACGCCGGCCCTTCGGGCTGCTCCCCGGCGGTTTGCAGCGCCATCACCGGCTCGCGGAAATTTTGTTTGTACTGCAGCCAATCCAAATGAACCCGCATCCGCGCAAATCGCTCCGGCTGCAAACATCCTTCATCAACCAACGATAAAAGAGTGCCTACCACCTCATTTGTGGTTGCGATGATCGAATCTCGCCGGGTGTGATTGAGATGAAGGATCAAGGTGCCGTTGACGTAGCTCTAGGGCTTCAGAGTCTATGCGACAACTTTGGGTTTGGGAAGAGCGGGGTTTACGTTTCTAACCCCGCCATGAATGGCGCCTGATCGTGCCCGAGCCCGACATGCCTCGCGGCGGCTTTACCCTGAGGTATTGGCGAACGCTACGCGGGCGCTCTTGCGTTTGGTCCCTGAAGCCACAAAACTTGTAGCCCTCACAGGAGCTCTTTAGTTCCACACGCGTCGCACAGTGTCCGCCACCAATTTCATTTTCGCCCACTGCTCCTCTTCAGTCAGCAGGTTGCCTTCCGCCGTCGATGCAAATCCGCACTGGGGACTCAGCGTGAGGTTCTCCAGCGGAAAAAATTTGGCCGCCTCCTTGATTCGCTTGACTATGTCCTCGCTCTTTTCAAGTTGTGGCAGCTTGGTGCTGACGATACCGAGAACCACAATCTTGTCCTTTGGAACAAATCGCAGCGGCTCAAATGTCCCGGAGCGCGCGTCATCATACTCCAGATGAAAACGGTCTACGTCCAGAGTTCCGAAAAGCTTCTCGGCCACGGCATCGTAGCCGCCCTCGGCGTACCAATGGCTGCGGTTGTTGCCTCGGCACAAATGGATTGCTAGGGTCGCTCCGGACTTGCGCGCCGCCTCCAAGCAGGCATTATCCGCTTTGATCGCTTCATCCAGCGCGTGTTCGGGATCCATATTCATTTCTTTGCCAATCCATTCGCGCCACTTCGGATCCATATAGTAGCTGTAGCGCGGCGCATCGATCTGGATGTACTTCACGCCCTCAGCCGCCAGGGTGCCGATATCCTTCTTCATGATTCCGACGATCTCCCACAGCAGTTCCGAATGGTCCTTGTACACTTTGTCAGTCACACCGCGCTTGAACGCGATCGCCGGAAACTGCGTCGGGCTGGGCAGCGTCATCTTGATATCGCCGGGACTGTTCTTTTTCAGAAAGGGAAGCTCGCCACCCGTCAGCGGCCGCACTTGCCGCAGCTTCTGATTGACGATCCCCATCACCGCGCTCACCTTCGGTTTGCCCTGTGACGCATCCCAGTCACGCGCGACCGCGCCCCCAAGGTCGAAGCCTTCCAGCGCATCGGTAAGCCCGCTCATGAAATTGCCCCGGCGCAGCTCGCCATCCGTAAAAATCTCAAAGCCCAGTTCTTTCTGTTTCGCGAGCAAGCGCAGAATTTGTTGATCTTCCAAGGCGCGCAGACGGGCCGGGTCGGTTCCGTTGGCCCGTGCTTCGAGCAATTCGGTGGGCCGCAGAAAACTCCCTCCATGATCGGCTCTGTATGATACCGGCATAATTCGCTTCTCCTTCGTAATCAGATTTCGCTCCATCGGAGACACCAGCTAGCAGTCGCCCTGCGGTCGTTGAGTCTCAAGGGAATCTGTGGCCAGGCTGGGAAGCCCGTTTCTGGTAGCGCAACCCCATTGTAAACCGGAAACTCGTGAAGAACCCAGAAACGGCTTCTGCTGTTCCTCAATCCGCTACCCCCGCCCCGCAGTCCGGTCCCATCGAGTTGTCAGTTGCGCAGCACGGGCCTATCACACGCGTTTTGCCGCACATAGGGCCTATGCTATAAAGAATAGTGCTGCCTGATTTCCGAGGAAATCGTGCCATTTATTAACTTTCCCGCTCGGGAAATTAACTGCAAGCTTGTGTATTACGGTCCCGGCCTTGGCGGGAAAACCGCCAACCTGCAGTGGGTCTATGACCACACGGGCACGTCTCAAAAAGGCAAAATGGTGTCCCTTGCCACGGAGACCGATCGCACCCTTTTCTTCGATTTTCTTCCGCTCGATCTGGGCACGGTTCGCGGCTTCAAAACCCGCTTCCATCTCTATACCGTCCCTGGGCAGGTCTTTTACGAGGCCAGCCGCCGGCTAATCTTGAAGGGCGCGGACGGGGTCGTCTTCGTCGCCGATTCCCAGGAAGAGCGGATGGACGCCAACCTCGAAACGCTTGACAACCTCCGCGAGCACCTGAAGGATCACAACCTCGATTTCACCACCATCCCCTACGTTCTTCAGCTCAACAAGCGAGACCTGCCCAATGTGCTGCCCGTCGATGAACTCCAGAAGCAATTGAACGTGAAAGGAGAGCCGGTTCGGGAAGCAGTGGCGATCACAGGCGAAGGCGTCTTCGACACCCTCAAGGAAGTAGCCAAGCTCGTCCTCGCCGACCTCAAGAAGAACGCCTGAAGAAGCATCCCAGCCTCGACGCCGCAGTTACCGTGCGCCAAAGTGATAGACAAATCCCGCCGAAAAGCGCGTACTTCCTTGATTCGCAACGCTCGCGTTTTGCACATAGTTTGCGTTCCCAAAATCCGCCTGGATCATCCGGATTCCCCAGTGCTCCCAAAGATTCAAATCCAGGCCGCCCCCCGCTTCGTAGGTGTACGCGTTGGACGTAAAAGTCTCGCCGTGAAACCCGCCGAAAGCCGGCGTCGCGCTGCTATAGTGACCGCCGCCGATTAGGACATGCCCAAAGGGTGTCACCTTGCGGTGCCCAAGCGGATAGAAGCGAGGTCCGGCCAGGAATGTATAAATGTGAAGCGTGTCAGGAGGGAACCCGGAGCTCTTCACCGTATGCCAGCTATCGGTTACTTCCCCTTCCGCGCCAAGCCACTTCTTCCAATTGTATTCGCCGGACGCATACCAGCCAACCAATCCGTAGGTTCCTCCGCCGGGCGCGTAATAAGATCGGCGCGTGAATCCTCCCGAAAGTTCGTATTTCGACAGGTAAACCCGCTTCACCTTTTTCTTGGGCGTCTGCGGCGCACTCGCAGTTGGAGCTGGCTC
>DATDIT010000127.1:0-54591 GCA_036520875.1 Candidatus Acidiferrales bacterium | reverse complement strand
GGAATCGCTCTCGCCTACGCGCCGGAAAACCTCGTCGGGCGCAAGGTCGTTGTCGTCACCAATCTGGCACCGCGAAAAATGCGCGGCCTCGAATCAAATGGCATGCTCCTAGCCGCATCCACCGCCGACGGCAACCCCGTCCTCTGCACCTTCGCCGAGGACATCGCCGTCGGTTCAAAGGTGAAATGACGGTCCGATTGTCTTAGCCGTCGCCGTTGTAGCGGCGGGTCGCTGAATTTTTTCGACCCGGCAGCCGTTGCCTTTGCTTTTGCCTTTGCTTTTGCCTTTCTATTGTCGTGCCTGCCGTCTTTGAATTACCTTGGCTGTGTCCGGCCTCCGGAAAAAAGTCCACAGAAACTCATCCTTGCAAGACATCCCCATCCTGATAACCTGACCGCATGATGACAATGATCGAAAAGATTCGCGGCGAAAGACAAGGCCCGAAACAAGCACCGAAACAAGGACCGAAACGAGGACCGAAACGAGGACCAAAGCCGAGCTATGCGGTGCCGGTGCAACCTGGCAGCGTCCGCATCCATCAAGCACTTTGCAACTCTGATCGTCACAGTGGTCGAGTAGAACATGATCCATCTTATTGAAAACAAAGGACGGGTGCCCATTCTACCCGTCACACTTTTTGAAGGGTGCGAAAAGGACAATCGAGACATTGACCATGGAAATAATCGATTCACATGCGCACCTGGAATTCGCGCAATTTGACGGCGACCGGGACGAAATGCTCGGCCGGGCGCGCGCGGCCGGTGTCCAAACGCTGCTAGCCATCGGCAGCGGCACCGGGCCGCTCGAGCGGCTTGACGCCGCCATTCCCTTCGCCGAGCAGCACGACTGGATTTACGCCACGGTCGGCATTCATCCTCACGACGCCAGTGCCGCAACCGATGAGCATTTCGTCAAACTCGAAGAACTCGCCAAGAATCCGCGTGTGATTGCCTGGGGTGAAATGGGCCTCGACTACTACTACGACCACTCGCCGCGGGACGCGCAAAAACAGGTCTTCCGGCGGCAACTCGCCCTGGCGGCCACAGCGAAGTTGCCCGTCATAATCCACTGCCGGGATGCCTGGGACGACTGCCTCGCAATCCTCGACCAGGACTGGCGGCCAACTGGTCTCGGCGGAATTTTTCACTGCTTTACCGGGTCACTTGAAGAAGCGCGGCGCGGAATGGACATGGGATTCATGATTTCGTTCGCCGGAAACGTCACTTATCCGAAAATGCAGCATCTTCGCGACGTCTCCCGCGAAATCCCACTAGAAAATATACTTACGGAAACCGATTCGCCCTTTCTACCTCCACAGCGACAACGCGGCAAACGCAACGAGCCTGCCTTTGTTGTTCAGGTAGCGGAAGCCTTGGCGAATGTGAGAGACTTAGCGCCCGAGGAAGTAGCGGCGACAGCCGCAACAAATTTTCGCCGGTTTTTCCGGCTTAGCGCGGCAGACTCTCCCGCCGGGCCTGGTTAAGCCTTAAGGATCATACGGATGGCCTTCGCTGTCCAAATCGCTAAAGGGATTTTCGATCTGGTGCGAGACGATCTTGCGCTCGTCGAACAAGAGATTGCCGCCCAGAATAGCGCCGCCATTGAACCGGTGGAGCAGATCGCCAGTTATCTGTACCAAGGCGGCGGAAAGCGGCTCCGCCCGGCACTGCTCCTGCTGGCGGCCGGCGCAGCCGGCTATCGCGGCGAGAGCGCCATCCGCCTCGGCGCCGTAGTGGAGATGATTCACAGCGCCACGCTGGTTCACGACGACGTGATTGACGGCGCGCAGATGCGCCGCGGCCGGCCCAGCACCAACGCGCGCTGGGGAAATCATATGAGCGTGCTGGCGGGCGACTGGCTTTACATGCGGTCGTTCGAAAT
This sequence comes from Candidatus Acidiferrales bacterium, assembly GCA_036520875.1. GTDB lineage: Bacteria > Acidobacteriota > Terriglobia > Acidiferrales > UBA7541 > Palsa-295. The sequence continues at coordinate 52,710 of DATDIT010000127.1, read as the reverse complement.
GGCCTTGCGCGAGCGAAACTTCTCGATCCTCGATATTTTGATCGGATTAACTCAAAACATGGTCGAGGGCGAACTACTCCAGTTGACACTGCTTGGCCGCATGGACGTAACCGAAGCGGATGCCACCGAACTGGCCTATCGCAAAACCGCCTGCCTTTTCAGCGGATGCGCCCGACTGGGTGCGGTGCTTGGGCGGCAGCCGAAAAATGTGGAAGAATCGCTGGCGGAATACGGCCGAAACGCCGGCTTAGCGTTTCAGCTTGTGGACGATTTACTCGATTTCACGGCATCGCCCGAACAGCTTGGAAAGCCGGTGTTGAGCGATCTGAAAGAAGGAAAGGTCACGCTGCCGCTGATTTTTTCTCTGCACAATGGCACTTCGCAGAATGGAGCGGCGAAGAGCGGCGCCTACGAAGAAGGGCGGCAGCTCGTGGCTAAGGTGCTGGAGGAGCGGGATTTCCTGAGCGTTCGTCCGGAGCAGATCACTCGACTTGTAGTAGAAACGGGCGCGCTCGATCGCGCCTCCAATCTCGCGAGAGATTACGTGAGACGCGCCAAAATGTGCCTCGAAGAACTTCCCGATACCGAGTACCGCCGGGCTCTACTCGCCGTCCCCGACTTTATCCTCGATCGCCAGAGCTAGCGTCACAATGGTGTGATTTTATGCGGTAGGAATGCTTGTGGTGCTGCGTGGACCCGCGTTGCGCCGATTGTCTTGCTCGAGCGACTGTGTCGCATCCTGCAAAAGATCGGCGGGTTTCCAAGTATTGTCCTCGTACCACTTATAGATCGTGCCATCGGGCGAAATGACGCTGGTGCTCAATGAGTGGACGATCTGATCGCCGGATACGCTGTAGTACAGCCCAAAGAAGTTCGCGACCTTGGGAAGTTCTTTGGCGGGGACAGAGGCAAATTCCCAGCGCGCGAAGGGATTTCCGCCCGTAGTGCCGCTGAACCTTGCTGCATAACGCTTCAAAACCTCAGGCGTATCGTGCTTCGGATCGAAGCTGATGGTCAGCAGCCGAATTTTTCTGGAGTCCATCGCGGGATCCTTGCGGAGCTGAGCGTAGATCTTTGCGAAATTCTGAGAGACGAGCGGGCAGAAAGTTGGAAAAGGACATCGTGTGTAAATAAAAGTGACAAGCAAAACATCGCCCTGATACGACCTCAGATGAATGCGTTTGCCATCTTGATTGATGAGCGCGAAGTCGGGGACCTTTTCGCCGGGCTGCGGCAAATGGGAAGGTCCCGTGGTATTCGCAGGACTGCTGCTTTTTTTAGTGACCACAATATTCTCAAGATAGGAGTCGGTATCGGTGACCACGATGTCGGCGGTAATTTGGTCTCCGGGAGACAGCGCCGCGAGGGCTTTGGAATCGTGCACCGGATAAGGCATGGCCATTGCGGCCATAAAGCCGGGGACCTCCTGGCCGTCAATATTGGCGGAGCCATGCGCCGTATCAACCGAGATGACGGTACCGACAAGATGGTAGCGTTTCGCTTGTGGCGCAGGCGCTCTCTTGCACGCGGCGGGAATCAGAGCAAAAGCTGCAATCAGAATTAGCAGGGCAGTGCGAGTTAGTCGATTATTGCGAGTACTTCGTGGTTCCAGTCTCACTTTTCTCACTCCTCTTTAATTGTTCATTGTACGCCAGGTGAAGCGCATTACATCAGTAATGAAACTTGTAGCGAAATTCGACGTAGACTTCGCGCGGGTCGTCGTAATGGAATCCGCCGAAGGTCAAGCTATTGTCGATCAGCAGGTGACGGTCCGCAATGTTCAGCGCGTTCACGGCGACAGAGAACTTTTCTCCGAGATCTTTTCGCAGCGAAAGATCGATCGAAGCATGTCCAGGAAGATACGCGTCCGGGAATTGAGCGTTGGGTGAGCCATTGGTGAATCCCGAGCCATAGTAGAGATTCGCCGCCGCGAACAGCCGCCAAGGAAGGTTGGCATCGAAACCCACGTTCAGCGTGTTCCTCTGATCGTGATCGAGGGCAGAGAACCCCGGCGCCGGCTGGCAGCTTGGATCGGTGGGAGGGAAGCAGATTAGCCCTCCCGTAATTGCTCCTGCGGCCTGCGCCATCTGATTCGAATAGGCAAGGTGGACTTCTCCTCGGTTCCATAGCCGCGGGGAACGCACTGTGACTTCGAGACCGCGAATTCGAGCTTCGGCGATGGTGACGGGAATAAAGATGTTGGATTCGCCGACGTTATTGTGATCGAAGAAATTTCTCGCGCGGGTTTCGAAATCGTCGATGTCGAGCGCCCAACCGTGAATCGGAATGGTGACGCCGAACTGATGCTCTTCGTCGCGCTCTCCGTGGAGCGGGGTGAAGGAAAGGCCGCCCAAACTGTTGATTTCGGAGAGCAGAGGGCCGGTGATGGTGATGAGAGGTGGCGCTTGATAGTAGCGTCCATAGTAAGCGCGAAAAACCCAGTGTAGATAAGGCACGCGCAGCGCAGCTCCGAGTCGTGGGTCGATTGTGTTTTCGGTGATGCTCGCGGAGAAGTGAGTGGCCCGGAATCCGCCGATCAGAGTGAGCCACGGCGTGACGCTGAATTTATCGCTCAGGAAAAAAGCCTCAAGCGCGCCCGAAGATGTTTCGGAGTCCGTGCTTGGATTCACAGGCGGCGCCGGGGTGGGCAGGGGGTTGAGGAGCAGGCCAAAGAATTCGTTTTCGTGCTCCGCGAACGTGTAGGTGCCGACCTCCAGGTTATTTTTCGGCAAGGTCAGGGCGAGACTTGCCTGGCCACCCGCATAGTTGGAAGAACGGTTATCCGTGGTTTGAACAGGAGTGTCGTTCGGCGAGCCGCCGTAGTTCGCACGATTGAAATGGTAAAAGGGCGAGATGGTGAGAATCGCATTGGGATTGAAGGTGCGGACCCATGAAAAAACGGCGAAGTCATCAGCTTCGTGTTGGCCGTCGCGCAGACCGCTGGTTTGGAATTCCAGATTTTCGGGATCGTTGGGATTGGGGTCGTAAGGAATCTGATAGTAGTCGCGGCGCACTGAAGTTACGAAGCGCAGTTGGTCCTTCGGAGTGGCGTTGAAGATCAAAGAGCCGAAGCCTCCGACACCGTTTTCCGCGTCGTGATAGATTTGCGCGATAGGCGTTTCCAGACCCAGATTGCTGCGGTTTGCGTTCACGCTGGCGTAGTAAGCAAAGCGCGGAGTGTGACCGCCGAGATTGATTTCGTCGTTCGTTTGATAAAAGTTGCCAAAGCTGGTGATGAGCTGGGCTTCGTTATTGCGCTCGAAACCATTCCGCGGGACGACGTTGAAAGCCGCGTAGGTGCGGTCGCCGGTATCGGCCTCGTAGCTGCCGCGCTCGACTTCAAGGTAATCAATATCCTTGGGATCGAACTGCGGGCCTACGTTGCTGGCGATATTGGTATTCGGGATGGGTACACCATCGATCAACCAACTCACTTGATGGCCGCCGCGAACGTGCAATTGGTCGTGCGTGAGATAAGCGCCAGGAACGAAGTCGGTGACGATTGCGAGGCTGTTGGTGCGGTCCGCGCCGGGAGTGAGGGCGATGTCGTTGCGGTCCAGTAGAGTGGTTGAAGTAGCCGAATCGACATTTCCGACCGGGGCTTGCGCCGAAACTGTAGCAGTCTGGCTTACGGCTGCGATCGCAAGGGGAAAATGGAGGACGGGCGACGAGTCCGCAGTGACCGTGACGCTCTGACGTGTAGTTTCGAAGCCTGCCGCCGTTACGGTGACGATGTAATCGCCGAGCGGCACCGCGGCGAAAGCGAATTCGCCATCCTGGTTGGTCTGCATCTGCTGCGACCAATCCGAAGTGGCCGATTTTAGCTGCACCTGGGCATCCGGGATGGGACGGTGCTGCGGGTCGTGGACGACGCCGCGCACCCCGCCAAAAACCGTGGCTCGCGCAGGCTGCCAAAAGGCGAGCAGGGCCGCGGCAAGCAAAAACACGTAAGCCTTCCGCATGGACTTCTCCGTTCCAATTTGATTTTTGGGGTGCGGTGAAGAACGGTCAGGCTTTGGGAGGCTCGAATGGCACGGACACAAATCCGGGGAGTGACGGCTGAAATTGCAAACGCGTGGGCTGCCTCAGAGAGCTTGGAGCTGCGATCGCAGCAAAAGCCTCGGGTTCGGTGGGCGGTAGCGGCGCTATCAAACCGAAATCAGGGACGTTACTGGAAGATTTGCCGGCACAATGGCACACCATCGGCTGATTTCCGTGATGCGAACCATGTAGCATGCAGCAAATCATGGGGCCAGAGGTGGATTCACAGGCCATGCCGCGGGCGAGCAACGCCAAAGGAACTGCCAAGAGGGCGACGAGAACGATAGCCGCTTTGACCCGTTGCACGCCTGTGAGACTACCACAGCAGTGTTGCAGACGCGAACGCGGGTATGACTGCGCAGTTTTGCGAGGGGTTTGCGCCGGGCAGGGCTTCGCGGTAGGCTGGCAAAATTATGCTGCCATTCAAGGTGATTTACGGCGACGGATACGATTTGAATCTTGGCGCGCACGTGTTTCCCTCGCAAAAGTTTCGGATGATACGCGACCGGCTGTTGGAGCAGAAAGTCGCCGACGCGAATGATTTTCTGGTTCCCGAGCCAGCGGCGGATGAGGATGTGCTGCGCGTCCATTTGCCGGAGTACGTGCGGAAGCTGAAGACGGGGACGCTGAGCGAGGCCGAAATTGCGCGACTCGAAGTGCCGTATTCAAGGGAATTGGTGGAAGCGTGCTGGCTGGCGGCAGGAGGTTCAATTTTGGCGGGGCAGTGCGCTCTGCGGGACGGCTGGGCGGCGAATATCGGCGGCGGGTTTCACCACGCGTGTCCCGACCATGGCGAGGGATTTTGCGCAATTCATGATGTGGCCGTGGCGATCCGGCGTTTGCAGCACGACGGGGCGATCGAGCGCGCGATGGTGGTTGATACGGACGTGCATCAGGGGAATGGCACGGCGGTGATTTTTCGCGGGGACGAAACGGTTTTCACGCTTTCGATTCATCAGGAGAATAATTATCCGTTCTTCAAGCCGCGATCGACGGTGGATATTGATTTGCCGGACGGTATCGGCGACAGCGATTATCTTGGCATTCTCGAAAAGCACCTGCATAAGGCTTTCGAGGATTTTGCGCCGCAGATTTTGTTTTATATCGCGGGCGCCGACCCTTATCGTGAAGATCAATTGGGCGGGCTGGCGCTTACGATGGAAGGGCTGGCGCGGAGAGATGCGCTGGTTTTCGAATATGCGCGGCGAAATGGCGTTCCCGTGGCGAGCGCGCTGGCCGGGGGCTACGCGCGGCGAGTGGCGGACACCGTGAGCATTCATGCCGCGACAGTTGTCGCGATGGGGGATGCGGCGCGGCAATCGGCGCGGGCGGGAGCATAGTGGCGAAAATCGAGGAGGACGGGCAAGCCGAAGGACGGAGGGAGCGAGTCTCCGCATCCAACATAGCCTCAAGCTGAAATCCAAGAGAGATCTTTCGACTGCGTGTCCCGGCGCTTCGCGCAAAAGAAAAAGCGCGGGACACTCCGCTCAGGATGACGATGACTGCAAGAAAAGGCAAAAATGCCGGCAGGATGCCGGCGCTACAGGAGCTTCGCGGCAGATGCGCACTGATTGCGCGCCGCAGCGGAAATGGAAAACGACGATGGCGGATTACTGGAAGTCGAGGAGGACGTCTACTGTGCCGGCTTTGGGATCTTCCTGCAGGAAGCGGCCGACCTTTTCGTAGTGGAAGGGCAGGCCGGTGAAGGCCTCTTTGATTCCAGAAGAGATGAATTCGTCGTAGACGTCCTTGTCGAAAATCGCACCTGAGTCAATTTTCCACGCAGCACGAATGCGGCGGTCGCCTTCGATTGAAAGCCCGGTGAGGACCAGCTTGCCCATGCGGAACTGAGGGCCCTCGGAGATGGTCGCTGTGTAGCTGACGCGCTTTGCCGTATCGTCGAATTGAACACGAGGGGTTACGGTGGCGTCCAAATAGCCGCGACGCGCATAGTCGTCGTGCACCGCTTCCCAGATCGGCTCGATTTTCATTTCGTCGGCCGGGTCGCCGGATTTTATGGTGACGAGCGCAGTTAGCTCCGCCGATAAAATCACCGTGTTTCCGCTCCAAGTGATTCCATTCCATGCGAACGCGGGACCTGGGTCGATAGTAATCGTGACGGCGACGCGGGCGGTGGTCCCACTGCCCACGAGGTGAGTGGTGGGTGGGTTGAACTTCACGCGGAGGAAGCCCTGCGCGAGATAGACGGGGCGAATCTGCTCAAACTCGAAAAGTTCGATGGCGGTGCGGGAATAGGGATGATCGGCGATGTCGGAAAGCCGGGCCTGGATTCCGCGATCGTTTCGCGCGAGCGGATCGCTCAAATCAATGCTGCCGACGCTCAAGTCCATGCCATCAACGCGGAATTGCTGAATCTGTTCGGAGCCTCCAGGCGCGGTAACAAGCGAGTGCATGACGCTGGTATGCACATTGCGGGAGGCAAGCGCGAGCTGGAGCGCGTCAGCAATATCGTCGAGCAGAGTGCCGTGCTCGGGCGCGGTGCCGTCGAATAACGGCACGGAGGATTTTACGGCGGAGATTAATTCGGCGTCGGTAAACCAGGGGAAATTATCGAACCAAACCGGGACGGCTGGAGCGTCCGTAACCTGGTATTCGACGACGACGCCGGCGTCCGAGTCGCCGTAGCGATAATGCACGCCGGAAAATGGGCCGAGCTGGGCAAGGCGGTCTGCGCCGCGCTGCAAATCGTCTTTCGTGATCGTGGCGCCGGGTTTGAGGCCCGTGGCGGGCGCGATTTGATCGGATCGGAATTTGGACGAGCCGGTGACTTTGACTGCGGCGAGTTTTCCGGAGCCGGCTTCGGCGGGCGCTTGCGCGCGCGCGAAGGATGAGAAAAGGACGCTGAAGAGCAGGGCTAGCGTCAATCGAACACCGCGCCGCCGAAATAATTTGACGCGCATAGGAGACATTTTATACGCGCCGCGGGCGAGCGGGCAGGTTATTCGACGGTAACGGATTTGGCGAGGTTGCGAGGCTGGTCCACATCGCAACCGCGGCGTACCGCAATGTGATAAGCGAGCAACTGTAGCGGAACGATTTCGAGAATGGGCGCGATCAAATCGGGTGCAGTGGGAATTTCGATGACGTGATCGGCCGTCTCTCGCGCCAGCTTATCGCCCTCGGTAACGACGGCGATGACGATGCCATCGCGGGCTTTTACTTCCTGGAGATTGGAGATGGTTTTTTCGTAGCGCGTCATCGAAGCGGGATCGGATTCATCGCGCGTGGCGATCATTACCACGGGAAGATTTTCGTCGATGAGGGCGTTCGGACCATGCTTCATCTCGCCGGCGGGATAGCCTTCGGCGTGGATGTAAGAAATTTCTTTGAGCTTCAGCGCACCTTCCAGGGCGATCGGATAATGGATTCCGCGGCCGAGATAGAGGAAATCGGTATTCCGGAAGAATTGACGGGCGAGATCCTCTATCGCGGCGTCGTGCTGGAGGATGGTTTCGATTTTATGCGGAACGCGCGTGACCTCTTGCATCAGGTTCTTGGACGCGGCGTTGGTGAGCGTGCCGCGCACCTGGCCGAGATGAAACGCGGTGAGCAGGAGCGCGGTGAGCTGGCCGGTGAAAGCTTTTGTGGAGGCGACGCCGATTTCAGGGCCGGCGTGCGTATAGATTGTGCCGCTGGATTCGCGGGTCAGCATGGAGCCGACGACGTTGCAAATCGAGAGAACCTTGGCGCCTTTTTGACGAGCTTCGCGTTCAGCCGCGAGAGTGTCCGCCGTTTCGCCGGACTGACTGATGGCGATGATCAAGCTGTGCTTATCGAGAATCGGATCGCGGTAGCGAAATTCGCTGCCGTAATCGACTTCGACGGGGAGCTGCGCGAGGCGCTCGATCATGAATTTGCCGGCGAGTCCGGCGTGCCAACTGGTGCCGCAGGCGACAATTTTTACGTCGCGGAAATTGCGGAACTCGTCCTCGGTGATGTCCATCTTGTCGAGGAAGACATGGCCGGTTTCCTGCGAAATTCGACCGAGCAGGGTATCGCGAACGGCGCGAGGCTGCTCGAAGATTTCCTTCTGCATGAAATGCTTGAAGCCGCCCTTTTCGGCCATGATCGGGTCCCAGGTGATGTGCTGGGGAGCGCGGCTGATGGGATGACTTTCAAAGTCGAAGAGGCGAACGCCCTGCGGAGTGAGCACGGCCATTTCGCCATCGCCGAGAAAGAAAATGCTGCGGGTGTGCGCGAGGATGGCGGGAATGTCACTGGCCACGAAAAATTCGTTATCGCCGAGGCCGACGACGATGGGCGGTCCCAAACGGGCGGCGACAATTTTGTTCGGATCTTTCGCGGAGACGACGACCATGGCGTAGGCGCCCGTCATTACCTTGACGGTTTTGAGGACGGCGTCTTCGAGAGACGCATCCTTTGAAAATTTCTCGATGAGGTGCGCGATGATTTCGGTGTCGGTTTCCGTGACGAACTTGTGGCCTTCCGCGAGGAGCTGATTCTTCAGCTCGACATAGTTCTCGATAATTCCATTGTGCACGACCACGATTTCGCCGGTGCAATCGCGGTGGGGGTGAGCGTTTTCTTCAGTGGGGCGCCCATGCGTGGCCCAGCGCGTGTGCCCAATGCCATAGAGGCCATCCAGAGGAGTGAGGCGAATGGATTCCTCGAGATTACGCAGCTTTCCTGGCGCGCGCCGAATCTCGAGCTTTCCGTTGTCGCCCACGACGGCGATTCCCGCCGAGTCGTAGCCGCGGTATTCGAGGCGCTTCAGGCCGTCGAGGATCAACGGCACAACGCGTTTAGGACCTATATAGCCGACGATTCCACACATTGGACACCCCTCTAAAAACGGAGCAATTTTGATGCCGCGCGCCGGAGCCGGGCTGTAAGTAGCGTAGCACAAGGAGGGGCGGGGCAGCCGGAACGTCCCCGTGGAGTTGTTCCGAAGGGGGTAATCGCATGCAATGGGCGGCACCGAAAATTATTCGAGGATTTCGAAGCGGAATTCTTCGATCACGGGGTTGGTGAGGACGTCCTTCGCGATCCGCTCGACCTGATTCTTTGCTTCCTCACGGCTCAGGCCGTCGAGCTGCAAGACGAAGAATTTGCCCTGGCGGACGGTTTGGATCTTGGCGTAACCAAGAGAGGAAAGCGCGCGCTGGATTGTCTGACCTTGCGGATCAAGAACCGTGGATTTCAACATGACCCAGACGTGAGCTTTCATTTGGTTTCGCTTTCTATAGATTGAAAATCGAAGAGAGATCCTTCGACTGCGTCCCGTGGCCGCCAGAGACGCGGGAAAAACAGGAGCACGGGACTTCGCTCAGGATGACGTGCACCACACGCGAGCCAAATTATAACAGGGAAGGACAAGCGGGATCACTCCCGCGATGTTTCGTTATGACAGGGCATCCGCCTTGACCGCGGCGCGAAAATCCTCGAGGAGCTTGCGTTTGTCGATCGGGGGCAAGAACGCCGCATTAAAGCTCTGCTCGGCAAGCTGCAACAGTTGTTCTTTGGATAGACCTAACGATGCGGCGTGAGAATATTCCGCGAGCAGATCGGTGTGGAACATCGCCGGATCGTCCGTGGATATGGTCACGAGCGAACCCAGATCGAGAAGCTTGCGAAGGGGATGGTCGGCTAGCGATGCACCCGGCTTGCCTGTCTGCTTGGCAAGGGCTCCGGTGGCCACATTGCTCGAGGGGCAATTCTCAAGCACTACATGGCGGTTGGCTAGAGATTTGGCGAACGCCTCGTCGTGCATCACGGCGATTCCGTGGCCGATGCGCTCGGCGCCCAAGATTTCGACGGCGTCGCGAACGGATTCCGGTCCCCCGATTTCACCGGCATGACAGACGATCCGCAAGCCTTCGCTTCGCGCCAAATCGAATGCGGGCCGAAAATGGGCCGCTGGAAATGAGAGTTCGTCACCGCCCATGCCAAACGCAACGAGGCCGGACCGGTGCAACTTGGACGCGCATCGCGATACTTCCATGGCAGCCTCTGGACCGAACTGACGTGCGGCATCGAATATCCATGCGGTACGAAGCCGGCGGTAGAGCACGCCGTCGGCGGCCTCGCGTATGGCGTTGAAGTTGGCTTCCACGTTTTGCATGCGCCGCAGCATAACGCCCGCCGAAATCGTGATTTCGGCGTAGACGACGCGCTGCCGGATAAGTTCTTCGAGGAGTTTTCGCGTGATGAAGGCGTAATCCTCCGGTTCACGCAAAAAAGACGTGACCCACTTGAAGCTTTCGATGAATCCGGCGAAGTTGGAATAGTTGTAACGTGCGATGACATCGTCGAGCGTCAATCGAGTGCCGTGGCGGCCGGCAAGCTCAACGGCCGTTTCCGGCCGGATAGAACCTTCGAGATGCAGGTGCAATTCAGCCTTGGGGAGCGTGTCCAGTGCGGTGCGTTGGTGCGCGAGCTCGTTCACAATTTCAATCAGGAACCAGGAAGCTGCGGGCGTCCGGCGTTGATCCAGGCGGTCATCCAATAGGAACCGATGTCGGTTGATGCGTCGGTAAGCTGGCGGATCAACACAGCGCCTTCCTGAGCGTAGAAACGGTCATAGTATTCGTCATTGTAGGCGGACAAGCCCGCATAAGCGCGACGGTCCGCCAGAAGAATGTTTTCGAGCCAGGAATGGGCGCTAAGACACATCTCGAATGCATGATCGGTGGGATCGGCAATAAAGGCAGCTTCATTGGGCCGCATATAAAAGAAACGCTGATAGCGGTCTACCAGGCTGTGGCTGAATCGTTCGTTGACTCCGGGCTGAGCGGACAGTTTCCCGTCGCTGTTAGTCGTGGTATCGAAAGGATCGTGTGCTGCAGCCACATAGTGCGCAAGAATCGCTCCGGAAAGTTCCGCATTATTCCAATCGTGGTTGCGAAATGCCTCGGTTAACTTTTGACTATAAAGGCCGATTTGCCAGGGCAACTGCCCGTGCGCCTCGACGCTGCGCCTGCCAAACTTCCTAACTGCTTCGGTGTAGGAGCGGGGCAGAGTTGCGAACGGAAACTGCCCATAGTGGTCGAGCTGGATGAAATCGTTGCGGCGATCGGATGGATTCTTCGCTTCGGAGGCAGCAGTATCAGCAACGTGCTCCACGAGGAATGGCCGGTGAGCCTGGAAGAACGGAAGCATCTCCGCAGGCAGCGTATCGACGGCCTTGTCGACCACGGTGCGTTCCGCACTTTCGCCCCAGCCAAAGGACGACGATGCCATCAGGAGGACCAGGAGGGCCAGGAAAAGCGCGCCTAGTAATCCGTACCGTATCGATGGGCCCATCGATGGCCTCATCAGTGGAATCTCCTTATGCTGCCTCAACTTTTGCCGTGGAAAGCCCGCTATGCTTGCGCCCGTAGAAATGATAAAGGATCAGTCCTATCAGGAGCCAAACGAAAAAGCGGACCCAGTTCGTAATGGGAAGCCCAGCCATCAAAAGCAAGCACGTGACAATGGTCATTATGGGAGCAATGAGACCGCCGGGCGCGCGAAATGGGCGCGGCCGGTCTGGTTCGCGGTAACGCAGGATCAGGACGCCGCCTGCCACCAGTGCGAAGGCGAAGAGCGTTCCGATATTGGAGAGGTCGGCCAGGGTACCGATATCCAGCAGACCGGCTGGGATGCCCACCAGAAATCCAGCCACCCACGTGGAAAAATCCGGTGTGCGGTAACGCGGATGCACGCGGCTAAAAATGCCGGGTAAGAGGCCATCGCGCGACATTGCGAACCACACACGGGCCTGGCCGAGTTGAAAAACGAGGAGGGATGAAATCATGCCCAACAGGGCACCGATCAGTACGGCCAGCCGCACATTGCCGAAATGGAGGCGGTTCATCGTGTTGACGACGGGCGCCGCATCGTCGACCAGGGTCCGCCACGGCACCAGGCCCGTCAGCACCACCACCACGGCGATATAAAGCACCGTGCAGATCACCAGCGTAGTGATGATTCCGATTGGGAGGTCGCGCCGGGGGTTTCGGCACTCTTCTGCCGCGGTCGAGACCGAGTCGAAACCAATGTAAGTAAAGAAAATGATCGAGCCGCCAGTGAGGATTCCCGGCCAGCCGTTGGGCACGAACGGATGCCAGTTCGCAGGGTGGATGTGGGGCGAGGCGACCGCGATAAAGATCAATATTGCAGCAATTTTTAGCAGCACCATGACGTTGTTCGTGCGAGCCGATTCCTTGATCCCGCGCACGAGCACGATCGTGAGCAGCATCACAATGACGAACGCAGGCCAGTTGAAACCGAAGTGCCAGCCGGGATCGTACAGCGTGTTGCCTTGCAGATCGGAGAGTCCTCCGGGCAAATATGCCGGGGTGATCCAGCGCAAATTTGGATGAAAATTGAACCAATCGAATAGCGCCACCACGTGCGCCGAAAATCCGACGCTGACGGCCATATTCGATACAGCGTATTCGAGGATTAAATCCCAGCCGATAATCCAGGCGATAAGCTCGCCCATTGTCGCGTACGTGTAAGTGTAGGCGCTGCCCGCAATCGGAATCATGGCCGCAAGCTCCGCGTAACAAAGGGCCGCGAAGCAGCAGACAATCCCAACAAGCGCGAACGAGAGCGCAATCGCCGGACCCGCGCCAGGTCTACCAAATGACGCGGAGTGGTAAATCAGGTATTCAAGTAGCGGCGCATTTAACACGGAGCTGGCCTTGAATTTCTGGCCGGCAATTGCCGTGCCGATGATGGTAAAGATTCCAGAGCCGATCACTGCCCCGATTCCGAGGGACGTAAGACTCAGCCAGCCGAGGGTTTTCTTGAGGCGTTTTTCGGGCCGGTCGGCGTCAGAGATGAGCTGGTCGATGCTCTTGGTGCGGAAAAGCTGTGGGTCCAATCGCCACCTTCCCCGTGCGACCGAAGAGAACTCTACCTTGAGAGACCCTTCGGCGCAACCTGTGCCTCAGGGTACGCGCGAATGCACTCACTGCTTATTGGAAGTCACGGAACTGAAGGGGTTCTTCGTGGTGGCAGTCAGGCGATCTGCAAATTGGCGTAACGTTCGAGAAGCTTTTTGGGGCCGTAATCCTGGAAGCTTACGGTAAGTCTTCGGTCGTCGCCTTCGCCCTCCACTCCGATGATCGTGCCGACCCCGAATTTCGAGTGGCGCACTCGAGTGCCCACGAGGGGATTGCCCGATGTGCGTTCAGGTGCGGAGGAGCGGCTGGGTTTTGCTGGTCGACCGTAGGCAGCGCGCCCGGATGGGGACGCCGCATAGGCCGAACCGCCGTAGGGAGCGCGACGGCCTCGGTACGAATATCCCCCCGAGTATTCGGGATCAGGTTCGTAGCGGCGGGTTTCTCCGGGCTCCGATTGTGAGCCCTCGGCGGCTTCAATTAAGTCGGGGGGGATTTCGGCCAGAAAGCGCGAAGGCAGCGACGCACGCAAACGGTCTTCGCCGTATGTCCTGCGATAGGTTGCCCGGGAGAGCACGAGCGACTGCTTGGCACGCGTCATCCCCACATAGAATAGCCGCCGCTCTTCCTCGATGTCAGCATTGGTATTGAACGAGCGGCTGTGAGGCAGCACGCCCTCTTCGAGTCCAGCGAGATATACGGCGTCAAACTCGAGGCCTTTGGCACTATGCAGAGTCATGAGCGAGACGGGGATGGTGTCGTCGTATTCGTCCGAATCGCTGGTGAGCGCGGCGCGATCGAGCAGGTCTTCCAGAGTTTGGCCTTGTGCGGTGGCCTCGGACATGGCATTTGAGAGTTCCCGCAGATTTTCCGCGCGCGAAGTCTGCTCGATGTTGTCTTGCTGCTCGACCCAATCGAGGTAACCTGATTGTTCGAGCACGCGCTCGATTAATTGCGCGGGTGTGAGACCATCGCGTTCCGCCTGGAGGTCTTCTATCATTTGGCGGAAGTAATTCAGCGCTCCCGCGGATTTCTTTCCGATTAGGGAATTGCGGTCGCCGATTACTTCCCACAGAGATTTTCCGGTTTGGCGCGCGTCTGCTTCCAGAGCGGCAACAGTTGCGGCACCAATGCCGCGAGGGGGCACGTTGAGCACACGCAAGAGCGCAACGTCATCTTCGGGATGAAACAGCAATCGAATATAGGCCAGGGCGTTGCGGACTTCAGCGCGCTCATAGAAGCTGAATCCGCCCACGACGCGATGCCGAATCCCGAGCCGCCGCAAAACTTCTTCAAACGATCGCGATTGCGCGCCCGTGCGATAGAGAACAGCCACGCGCGCATCCGCATCGTCGCGAACCAGCTGCGAAAGCTGCCCGCAAATGAACTCCGCTTCGGCGATTGAATCTGGGGCCTCGAAAAAGCGCAGCCTATCGCCCGACCCCAGTGTGGCCTGCAAGTTCTTGCCAAGCCGATCCGAATTGTTTTTGACCACGGCCGCCGCGGCATCGAGGATCGTCTGGGTCGAACGGTAATTTTCCTCCAGGCGAATCACCTTGGCGGCTGGAAAATCCTCCGTGAAGCGCTTCAAGTTCCCGGCTCTCGCGCCTCGCCAGCCATAAATCGACTGGTCTTCATCGCCCACAACGCAAACGTTCTTCCGCGCGCCGGCTAGAAGCCGTACGAGTTCTTCTTGCGCCTGGTTCGTATCTTGAAATTCGTCCACCATCAGGTAATGGAAGCGCTTATTCCAGGCGGATCGAACCTCGGCGTGGTCGCGAAGCAGATCCACCGCTCGCAGGAGCAGATCGTCGAAATCAATTGCGGCCGCCTTGCGGAGAATGTCGTTGTAGACTCGGAAAATGTTGGCGGCATGTTGGCGGTCTTTGTCGCGCGCCTGCGCGGCCTGGGATTCCATCTCATCCGGCGTGATGCCATGATTCTTCGCGTGGCTGATTTGGGCGCGCAAGCTACGCGGAGGGTAATCTTCCGCCGTGAAACCGAGCTGCATCAACGCGCGCTTCACAGCCGAGGTCTGATCATCGTCATCATAAATCGCGAAATCGCGCGGGAGGCCTAGGTGCCGCGCTTCGCGACGAAGCAGCCGCGCACAAAAGGAGTGAAAGGTTGAAACCCAGACGTCCGCTCCGCCACGTCCACTGGATCGCAGCAGCTCGCTGATCCGGTCTCTCATCACGCCCGCGGCTTTGTTGGTGAAGGTGACAGCGAGAATGGCTTGGGGGGGAACGCCCTGCTCAATCAGGTGCGCCACGCGATAGGTGATCACGCGAGTCTTGCCGGTACCCGCACCCGCAAGCACAAGGACGGGGCCCTCCGTGGCAAGCACGGCTTCGCGCTGGCGCTCGTTTAACCCAGAGAGGAGCGGAGATACGTTTGGAAAATTGCTCAAGCTCGAATTCTAGCCGACGAAATACAATTGAGCAATTTTGGTGGCAGAGTCGTAATCGATTAGCGGACGTATGGATAAATCTCATCCGCGATCCAGTAGTTGGCGATCACAATGGCGAAGATCATCCCAACCGTCCAAAGCCCCCATCGCCATCGCCGCCACACCGTTTGGAATAATGAGTATTGCATGGGAACGTCTGCCACGTAAGCCGCGCAATAGCAGACATTCGCCAGCAGGGAAAGGACGAAAAAGAAAAGGAGCGTTTGCAGGGTCAGTGCCGGTTTGAAATGCGGCCACGTCGCGACAAACCAGAGCACCACGACAGTTGCTAAAATGGCGTTGTATAGGATCCGACGCCGTTCCCAATACCCGATCGCATCCGTAACAATTTCTCGCAGCTGGCCGGACATGTTCGTCTGAATCGCGCGGTGTTTGTCCACCTTTCACCTCATTGAAGGAAAAACTAGCTGGCGGCAGCTTCGGGCAATCGGCCAAAGCGGCGTTCGCGACCGAGAAAATCTTCGACCGCGGCTTCCAGATCGGCGGCCTCAAACTCGGGCCACATGCGTGGAGTAAAGAGCAGTTCCGCGTAGGCGCATTCCCACAGCATGAAGTCGCTCAAGCGCCGCTCGCCGCCGGTACGAATCAGCAGATCCACATCCGGCGCAGCACCGCCGCCATGAGTTACCTGCCCGAGCCGGCGCGCGAACTCCCGATCCGAAACTTCCAGGCTGGACATCATCCAGCAGGACGCACGAAGAATCGCCTCGCGCGAAGAATAATCGAGTGCAATACGCAGTTCCAGCGCGCGGCCAGCCAAGGTGAGACGCTCAGCCGCCTCGATCGCGTCCACAAGGGTGGAGGGAATGCGGTCGCGCCGGCCGATTACGCGCAGGCGGATTCCCTGTGCCTCGCATTCACGGGCTTCCACTCGAAGATAATCTTCGAGCAAGCCCAGCAGGGAAGTTACTTCACCGGAAGGGCGCTCCCAATTGTGCGAGGAGAAAGCATAGAGAGTAAGGGTACCTATGCCGAGCGATAGGGCCGCGCGGACGATGCGGCGCACGGCCGTTACACCCGCACGGTGGCCTTCCGCACGGGGCAGCCCTCGAGAAGCGGCCCAGCGGCCATTGCCGTCCAGCAAAATGGCGACGTGAATTTTCGGATCTGGAATAAGCTTGGCGGCGCTGTTGCCCATGGGCTCGAATTGATGATCCTTTCTACCCCTCCCGGGTGGCACGAATAAGGGCTTCCAGGTGTTCCAGGTATTTCTCTAGCGCCTTACGGCCGGCATGCATCAGCCGGTACTCGGTCTTCGGCATTCGGCCGGAAAATGACTTGCTGCAGCCGATGTAGCCCGCATCTTCCAATTTGCGTGCATGGACGCTGAGGTTTCCATCCGTAATTCGAAGAAAGTCCTTCAGCTCCTTGAACGTGAGCGACGCATTGACCGCCAGAGCGCTGACGATTGCCAGGCGCGTGTGTTCGTGAATCAAACGATCGAGATTCACGGCCGGTACTTTTGCGCTTAGAGCGCCCTGCGGATTGCGCTTGGGCTTCTCCTCTTTCGGAACTCGCAACATTCCGGATTTAGCCACCATATTTCCTCGCGATCACCGTGCCGAAGATGATGTGAAGTCCGCCGAACCCGGCAGCTAGAAAAGCATTGCTCCAACTCGAAGGAGAGAAAAGAGCAACGGCCCCCAAAACCATGAAGCAAAGTCCCATGAGAGGTACGATTCGTATGGAAAGCACGCCACCCGTGACGACGGCAGTCCCGTAGAGCAGAAGCCACACACCGGCGATTGAAGCTATCAAGCCGGCGCGCACCAACACCAGCGTTAGGAGAAGACCCACAAAGAGGGGCGGAGCGAAGCTATACACAAATCGTCGCCCCGGTCCTGAAAGAATGGCGGTTCCCGCGTCGCGTGCTTTCGAACAGGTGGTCCACGTAGCGATGGCAACAGCTACGAGGGCCTCGCAGCCCCAGGTAATCAACCAGCCGGTTGATGACTGCTGGAGCGATGCGATGGCGGTCGCGCCTACGGCAGTAATTCCCATCGCGATGCCACCCCAGCCCGGCACAGCCGTGAACGAAGCGGCGCGCTCCATCGTTTCGCGGATGAAGCGGATATTGTCCCGGGCGCGATCGTCCATCGCCACGGGATTGCCGCCAGATTGCCGCGAGTCCAAGCGCCTCATGGAGGCAGGCTAGCATCTGGGCGCATACTGTCAAGTACTTTGTGGTGTAAAGTAACTGCTAGTAAACGGGCTGGACTCGTGGCCGGGCCCCAGGTCCGTCTGGCGCGCTCAGGACGCTACCGTCCTTTCACTGGGTAGCGGCCAACCAGGAGGTTCCAGCAGATATACATCAGGTCACCGAACATGAAAATGCTGTCCTGGACCACGTGAACTTTAGTGGCTGGATCGTGCGCCCAGCGAACGGGCACTTCGGCCGTGCGCAAGCCATGACGTCGCGCGAGAAAGAGGACCTCCGGATCAAAGCCGAATCCGTCGATTCGCTGCTGCTCGAAAATAATCCGGCACGGCTCACGAACGAACGCTTTAAAACCGCACTGCGTGTCGTACAGCGCCAGCCCGGTAAAAAGCCTCACGAGCGCATTGAAAATAATCCCGGCGGTTTCACGAAAGACCGATTGATGGGCCGAGATCAACGACCGGTCAAGGGCGCGCGAGCCGATTGCGATGTCGTGACCCGCGGCAATCGCGGCGAGAAGCTTTTCGGATTCCTCGATGGGCGCGGACAAATCGGCATCGGTGAAAAGCGCGATACGCGCGCGTGCTTCCAGCATACCCCGCCGCACGCTATATCCCTTGCCGCGATTGCTCTCGTTCGAAAAAAGTCGAAATCCGCCATGTGAGACCGCTCTTGCCCACTCCTGAGCGATACGCACCGTTCCATCGGTCGAACCATCGTCGACGACAATGATTTCCAAGGCATTCGCAACCCGTGGATCCCGACTGAAATACTCGTGAACTCGAGAGAGCGTGCGACCTAAGCGCTCCTCCTCGTTATAGGCCGGAACAACGATCGAAAGCTCCGGGGCGCCTGAGTTCATCCGCGGCTGGTTTCCCGAGTATCTTGACGCTGGCCATAACGTCCGACCAGCGGAACGAACCGGCAGGCATAGAGGGACTGCCGGGCGATGCGTCCTTCCTTTTTCACCAGGCGAAGCAATTCCTGATGCTCATCTTGTCCTACCGGAATCACCAGTCTGCCTCCCTCAACCAACTGGTCCAACAGCGGCTGCGGCACGGAGGGCGCGGCGGCGGTCACGAGAATCGCTTCGTACGGTGCATGCGATGGCCACCCTGCGGAGCCGTCGCCTATCTGCAGGCTGACATTGCGATACCCTAACCGGTCAATCCGGTTCGCGGCGGCTGCGGCGAGCGCCGGACGTGCCTCGATTGCAATTACCTCCAGAGCGAGTTGGGAAAGTACCGCTGCTTGGTAACCCGATCCGCCCCCGATTTCCAAAACGCGCTCCTTCCCCTCGAGCGAGAGAGCTTCCGCCATGGCTGCCACCATGAAGGGCTGGGAGATCGTTTGTTCTTCGCCGATAGGCAACGGCTGATCGGAGTACGCGCGGGATTCACATTCGGGGGGCACGAACAAATGTCGCGGCACTGTTCGCATGGCGTTCAGAACGCGCTCGTCGCGTATGCCCCTGTCGCGAATCTGGCGAGCAACCATCTCTTGGCGCGCGGCCTCCAATTCCACGGTTTGGCCTTGAACGATCTTGCTCTCGCCGTTCATGTGTTCTCTTCGAATTCAAAAGGGTCGGTACCGCGGCCTCTTTGATACCGAACTTCAAGTCGCAACGTCTTTGGTCTTTGTCGACGCTATCACAAGCGACTCAGGACCTGCCACCGAAAGGTCCTGCTGCCAAAATTGCATATGAAGCTGCCGTTGGATACGATTCGATGAAAGAGTTCGGCGCGTCGGGAACGCCCCCGGACAAACCAGGAGAAACGCCATGAACGTTCGATTTACCGTAGTAGCAGCCATTCTTTGTTTCGCCATTCCGGTGGCGGCGCAGGCACCCGATCCAGGAGTTGCGGAAGAGAAACCCGCACAGCATCAGCCAGGCATTCCGGCTCCGCATAAGCCTGGGCAGTCACCTCCCGATCAATCCGAAAAGGCCGAGCCACCAGCCACCGCGACCGTCAAGTCTGATCCCGCCAAAGAGGCCGCCATTCGCCACCTCATGGACCTTACGCAGACGTCGAAGCTAGGCGATAACATTCAAAGTTACATTACCGACCAGGTCCGCACCGGACTTGCTCGCGCGCTAAAGCCGGACACCTTGCCGAAATTCATGGACGAGTTCAACCAGAAGTTCGTGTCAGCCGCTCCAGCATCCAAGGTAACGGACGCGATAGTGCCGATCTATGCCAATACTTTCTCAACCGAAGATATTAAGGGCTTGATCCAATTCTACGAGTCGCCGCTCGGACAGCGTGTGGTGAAAAACCTTCCTGCCGTGGACCAG
Source organism: Candidatus Acidiferrales bacterium (assembly GCA_036520875.1). Classification (GTDB taxonomy): domain Bacteria; phylum Acidobacteriota; class Terriglobia; order Acidiferrales; family UBA7541; genus Palsa-295. The sequence continues at coordinate 32,875 of DATDIT010000127.1, read as the reverse complement.
CAGTCCCAGGCTGCCGGTGTCCGAATCGAACAGACTGCCGCCCTCGCTATTCTGCGAGGCATGTCGGAGGAGTACCCGGAACTTAAGCAAATCCTCCCACCGGAAACCGGGCAGTCAACACCAGGCTCGGAGCCGCCTCCGGCGTCCCCTCAACGATGAGGTCGTTAGGCTCCGCGCACCGCGATCAGAAAACTGTGTCTTGCGACGGGGCAGGTCGTCACTCGATCCGTTAGCCCTGAAAATGTGACCGAAAAAAGGGATGGTCCAGTTACAATCCTCTGCCGATGGCAATGCCCGCCTTGTCCGACTGGTCGCCGCTGCGAATATCGCTTGAAACCAGCTTCGTCGCGACGCTGATCACTTTGCTTGTGGGAGTGATAGTCGCAGCGTGGCGCGACCGCCACACCGGCCCGGCAATGGCCTTGGTCGACGGGGTTTTCCTCTTACCCTTGGTCCTGCCGCCCACAGTAGTGGGTTTCTTTCTGTTGCTGTTGTTTGGGCGGCAGGGTCCGGTGGGGAAGCTGCTGCTCTGGCTGGGGACGACAGTGGTTTTCTCATGGCCGGCAACCGTGATCGCTGCGGCAGTCGTTTCTTTCCCGCTGATGTATCTGACGGCGCGTGCCGCCCTGCAGCAAGTAGAGCATCGTTATCTCGAAGCGGCACGGACTCTAGGGGCCACGGAGTGGCGTGTCTTCCGCGAGGTTGCACTGCCCCTGGCTTGGCCCGGCATTCTTGCGGGAACAATCCTATCTTTCGCCCGAGCCTTGGGCGAATTCGGCGCCACCCTGATGGTCGCCGGCAATATACCGGGAAGGACAGCCACGATTCCGATCGCCATTTACTTTGCCGTTGAGGCGGACGATCTGAGAGTGGCCGTGGCGTGGTGCACGATTGATCTGGCGATTTCGTTTGCCCTGCTTGGCGCCCTGTATTATTGGACTCACACACCAGAACGCGCACGATGGGTGCGGCACTAAAGATGGCCCTCGAGGTCGCCATCACCAAGAGGCTTCCCGATTTTACGTTAGAAGCGTCATTTAACAGCAGCGGCGGCCCACTAGGAATCCTCGGTCCTTCCGGCGCGGGCAAGACCATGCTTCTGCGCTGCATCGCCGGGCTGGAACGTCCTGATCGCGGACGCATCGTGCTGGAGGGCCGCACGCTATTCGACAGCGAGCGGAACGTAGAAGTTCCGGCGCGAGGTCGGGGCATAGGAATGCTGTTCCAAAGTTACGCTCTTTTCCCGCATCGCAACGTTGAGGAAAACATCGCCTTCGGCATCCACGGGCTACCGCGCGACGAGCGCTCTCAACGCGTGAACCTTTGGCTCCAGCGCACGCATTCCGAGGGTGTGCGACGTCGTTATCCACATGAGCTTTCCGGAGGCGAACAACAGCGCGCGGCGTTGGCGCGGGCGCTCTCGATCGACCCGGACGCACTGTTGCTGGACGAGCCTCTTTCGGCGCTTGATACTCATCTACGAAGCCAGATGGAAGCGCAGCTTCAGGAGACATTTGCGGACTACAGGCGCCCGGCCCTGCTGGTTACGCACAATATCGAAGAAGCGTACCGGCTCGGCGAGAAACTGCTCGTGCTTTCCCATGGACACGTCGCGGCATTGGGGGGTAAAGAGGAAATATTCCGGCGCCCGCCGACCTTAGAGGTGGCGCGGCTCACCGGCTGCAAGAATTTTTCGCGGGCTCGGGCGATTTCAGCGGATACGGTGGAGGCTATCGATTGGGGCTGCCGCTTACGTCTTGAGCCTCCGCTGCCTCCATCGATCGCGCACGTCGGGATCCGGGCACATCACATCGATTTCGAAGAAGCCTCCAGCGCGACTGGGGCGGAAGAAAACGTTTTTCCCTGCCGGCTGATCCGCTTGTCGGAGACACCCTTCCGCGTAACGCTTTATTTACGGCTTGGTCGGAACACCCACGATTTGCCGGACGATCTTTCGGCTGGGGATCTTCAAGCTGAAGTGTACAACGAAAAGTGGGAGCGATTTCGCGACCGACCCATGCCGTGGCATGTGCGCCTTTCGCCAGAATTTCTATTCCCGCTTCCGGGATAAGTTGTGTTCTGACGAAATCACTTCAAGTGCTTTACCCACTTTATATCCAGTCCGTAAGTTCCATTGATGTCCCTGAGAAAAACCACGGAGAGGCCGCGATTGACAGCGTATTCGACCTGAATCAACTGATACTGATTCGATGTGGTCGCATTAGTGGAATAAGTAATCGTAAGATCATGCCGGACCTGTTCCTGAATTGTGACGCGTGCGGCGGCGTTCGATTCCGTGGCGGCCCCTGCAACGAAGGGATCCACCCGGAAAGAGCTGATACCAAATAAGTGCTCGATTCGGCTCCCAACGCCGCTGGAAATAGCTTCCGAGAGGAGAGCAGTCGCCCCATAGTTCTGCGAAGCGCCGGGTTGCGAGCCGATCGCCGCACCCTCGCCGGGACTGCCGAGGGCCAGCAGCGCGACAACGTCAGAATCCGGAAGGGGAGGATCGGATCGATAATTCATCACCAGGTGGCTGGCGGAGCCGGAAAAATCGATCGTAACCTGGTACTGACTTATCGTGGTGGTGGCCTCGACGTTTAACACGGGATCCAGTCGAAAAGGGTTGGAAAAATTAATGTCGCCGCGCGTTAGTTGAAACGTATTTCCTCTGAAGGGCATCTCTCCGCCCAAAAGGTGTATGTGGCCGAGGAGCACGGGGCGATCCCAAGTGCCGCGAAGGCGCACGTCGCCGTCCATCTCGACGTGCGCGCCGCTCCATTCGATGCGAGCTCCCGGAGTGGTTTCCCCTTGGATATCGAATGCCAGGTTCTGCAGGAAAAGTGAAGACGAGGTGGGACCCGGAGTCGTGTCGGAGGCCGACGCGAAAAACGACGACGCCATATCGACACCCTGCGCAAATAGCACGCGCTGCACCTCAATGCGCCCGCTGAGGACTGCCGCGCTGCTGGTCCCGGAAAGTTGCAGCGTTCCGCCGGCCAGCCAACTCATACCTGTCGGATAGCGGATGCGGACCGTTGATGTCGTTACGTTTAGCTGATAGTGCAACGGACCCTCGCCATAGGCGACGTTGCCCGCCAGCGTGAGGTGTCCGCCTCCCGACTGAGCGGTGATCTGCTGGAAGCTCAAGCTGCTTTTGTTGAAGATGATATCGCCATCAACGTGGCTCAAACCTGCCGGAAAATCCGCGTAGTGCGCGGAAGCGTCGCGCAACTGCGCCCTTCCGACCACAATTGGCTGAGCGATGGATCCCTGCACGGTCACATTGGCATCAGCGCGTCCCTGCGCGTCAAGTTCCGGAAGAATTTCCCCGAGCAGCCGGAGATTCACGCCTCCCGAAAGCGTGAAATCCAGGCGACTATTGGGACTGAATCGCGCCGACCCGCCAATCTGCAAATCGGTATCAGGGCCGTGAAAATGCGCCTGCTCAACTCGCACTGCATCGCGCTGATAAGCGAGACGAATATCTCCATCGTTCGTAAGTCGAACGAACTCATAGGTAAACGAGATTCTCGAAATGTCCGCATCCATTTCAAACGTGTCCGGTCGTCCCAAGGCTCCGGAAATCGTGAATACGCCGTCGGCGGTGCTGTGTCCGGTCAAGTTGTGAATGTGCAGCCCTGCCGTAATAAATGGATCGAGATCAAACTGTTCGATCGATAGACGCCCGGAAACCGGCTGATCTCCGGATAGGCCGATAGAAACTTCGCCGTGGAGCCTCGACGCGGAAGGTTCTGATGCCAGAGTGAGGTGAGCAATTTTTCCATCCGACGCGAGCTGACCGCTAAAATCTCCTTGAGTCTCCGTTCCCACCGTTAAATTCCTAACGTGGTAATTGCCTTGGGCAATTAGAGCACGCAGCGGCCCGTTGCCTCGAAGAGAGAAATCGGCCTGCCCTCGAATCGGCATGGACACCGATTGAAGTTCCTTCACCTTATCAAGTGAGATTCCGGTCCCACTGACATTGAACTCGGCTTCTTGCCCCTGCGTCCGGTAAAGTATGCTTCCAGCAAACGTTCCAAAATCTCCGACAAGCTCCCCGTGCGATAGCTGTGTTTCACCGTGCTGCCAGTGGAGTTGCCCCTCAAAGTGATTGAAACGCCAGTCGTCGATATTGACGGCCTCGGCCATGATGGTCGCTTCCAGCAACGGATCGGCCCGCGTGCCGCTACCTTTCACTTCTCCGCTCAGGGAGCCGGAGACAGGGTACGCAGTTTTCAGAATGCCTTGTACGTCATCTGCAGAAGCGTGTTCGATTTGGGCATTCAGCATCCAAGAATTCGAGGGCAAGAAATTCCAGTCGCCATCGAACTGTAGCGAAAGGTTTACGCTCGCCGCGGCGCTGCCTCTGCGCATCATCGTATTCCTCAAGATGAAGCCGTCCGGCGAGTACTCCATATCGCCATCTACCTCATCCCAGGCAAGCCGGTCATACTGCGCGCCGCGGGCGCTGAGATGTCCGGCGAAGGCTGAACCGGTCAATGGGCCCAGAATCCGACCGGTCCACGTTACCTCGCCGGCAATTCGGTGACTTCCTGCCTCGGGGCCTCGAATCGCGCTGATGAAGTCATCCCAAACGGTCAGATCGCTGCTGTGAAACTGCACCTCTAGCGCAGAATCATCCGCGGCAAGGACCCCATCGAGACCCACGGTTGCATTGGGAGTGGAAATTTCACTCTCACGGATCGCAACTGTTTCCCGATCGCTGCGATAATCGAATTCCACTCGCGCGGTTGCGGGGATTTTTCCGGCGGCCTGCACACTTGGAGGCGACCATCTCATTTCGCCCGTAGTGCGAAAATCTTTGAAGTTGGCGTGCCACGTGTTCACCGAATCCACTTCCATCACTCCATCCCAGTGCAATGACCGAACCGGCAACTTGGGATTATCCAGCGCATCAAACAGCCGCGGAACACTCACTCCTCGCATTTGCGTCTTGGTGCGGAACACCAACCCCGCGAAATCCATGTCCAGCCGTCCCGAAGTTGTACCGCCCAGGTTCTGCACCCTCACATTGGGCACAACCAGATGCCCATCGGCCACTTCGAAATTGCCGTCGGATTGGACGCCGCTTTCGTGAAAATACGCATATGGCAAGCTGATATCCCGGCTCCCGTAATACCCGCTCGCGGTCCATCCGGCGCCGGGAACTCCGTTGGGATTCAAGCCAGCGGCCGCGTAATGCGCCTGTCCCGAGAATTCGACATCGCCGCCCGGCGTGTTAGGGCTTCGAAGGATGTGGCGGATGTCCGCCAGAGCAAGCCGGCCGCGATACTTAAGGTTCCAGTTACCGCGCGCAAAGCTGGGCAGCTCCGCGCTGAGGCTCAGCTGCGAGTGCAAAACATTGACGATCAATTCGTCGGCTTCGAATGAGTCGCGGTGCAACAGGAACTTCGCGGAAAAATCGAACGGGAACGGCACATCCCGTTTGGCCGCCACTCTCACATGCTGCCACTGAAGATTGCCGGCGTAAGAATCCGCACCGGTAGCCGGCGCATCGTAGTGCAAAACGAAATCGAGATTGCCGCCGTCCACGGCAAGGGGTGTGCGGCGGTCGTTATAGGAAACGGTTCCGTCCTTCAGCTCCAGGTGCCTGACGCGAAGATCAAATAAAGTCTGCCGCCAGGGACGATTTGCGGATCGCCGACGCGGGGTAGGCACATTGCTGCGCCCGTCCCGATCGACCCAAACCGCAACCTCAGGACGTTCGACAATCAATTCATCCAGCGCAACCTTGCGGCCTAGCAGCGAAATAATACGAACGCCCACATCCACGCGGTCGGCGTGAAACAGCGGAGGCATGTCCGCCGCTTCGAGACCGTGCACGGTGAGATCGTCAATTTCGAGCTCGAGGTGCCACACATTCAGGTGGAACGCGCCCATCTCGATACCCGCCCCAGTGCTCTGCTCGACGCGGCTCACGATCTCCCGTCGGACCCACCTCTCGACGAACCCCGACTTCAGAAGCGTGCCCACGAGCAAGACGCCCAGGGCAATGAAGATCAGCGCTCCTGCCAAGAGCCGCTTTAGAACAACGCTCACGGCTCCCTCCCCTCGGGTATCACGTCGATCTTCAACCCCGCACGAGTCTCATCGATCCACTGCGTGGCACGATCGGTGATCGCGCGTTGCACCAGCACTTCCCGAATAGTATCCGCAACGGAATCCAGGGGAGGGACTGTCTCACCGCGAGCCTTTAACTGGGGCGCAAATTCTTCCTTGTAATACGTCTCGATCTGTTTCTGGTCCACTTGCGCCGATGAACGGAATCGATAATCGAGGAATCTGGAAAGATACAATTGCTGGCCAAGCATCCGCCGCACCGCCGCTTCCGATAATCCAGCCCCGGCCATTCGCTTCTGAAATTCTTCAGGTGATGTAAATTGGCCAACCAGCCCTACATAGCCGTTTTCTATATCCTCGTTAGTCGGCTGCGGATATTTCGCCGCATCGGCTTCGCCGCGGACGATCCATTCGCCGGCCAGCTCTCGAATCAACTCGTCACGATTCTTGGAATGGCCATCCACGAGCTCCTGAAATCCTGCCAGCTCGCGAACGTCGCTCTCCATTATTATGTCGTCCTCTATGCGAGCGGCGATTCGATCCACGGTCTGCGGACCTTGCTCAATATGCGAGGGTGAAGAAGCAGCTTGACGGGGCAACTTCGTCCGCGCCGCGCCGGCGGCGGCCGCAAGCCCCGGAAGCCCTAGTATCAGTACGCAAATAAAGGTCGCGCGCCTCATCAGAAGATCGGTCCTATGTTGAAGAAGAATCCAAAGTGCGGAAGCTGGAGAACTCTGCTCACCGGTACGGTCGAACCGGGCGGAAACACAGTGCCCTGGTATTGGGGCGGGTTGAGCTGATACCCAAAGTCGATCCGCACCGGACCGACCGGCGTGGGATAGCGCAGTCCGAAGCCGACCGTGTGCGAAAAATAGTTCAAGTCCGTCAGAGATGGCGCCTTCCAGGAAAACGAGATGTGGCCCGTATCGCTGTAGACGTTGCCTCCGTCGTAGAAAATCGTGCCGCCCAGTCGGTTTCCCACGAAGGGAAGTTTCATCGGAAAATGGAGCTCTTGATTGAAAATCAGTAGCGCTAGTCCGCCAATCGGGAATCCCGTGCACGGATCGCGAGGACCGGCCTGGTTCAACCCGAAGCCGCGCAGCGAAGTTCCGCCTCCGGCGAAAAAGCGCTCCGGGAGAGGAATGATCGACTCATCCGGATTGACAGGAGTCGTGCCGCATTGCCCCGGCGTTTCGCCCAACGTATCGCCGAAGGGCTGCTCAAAACCAAAGCGCACCGACCGCGCGAACACAAATGCGCGGCCGAAGGAGTGAAACGAAGAGTTCTGCATATACGCGCGAAAAAAACTGGCGCTCGAACCGATCGATTGAATGGCATCGCTCACGTCGATGGTATTGAATGTACCCCGTGTGGCATCCGCGGGATTATCCCGGCGGTCGCGCGCGTACGTTACCCCAAAGCCCGAAACGAGCGTCGGTTGGCTCAGCAATGGAATCTGCTCCACGTTGATCGTATTCACCAGATTGGATGCTTCTACCCGGCGATAGAAATAGTTGAAAAGCCAGGAACTTGAGGACGAAACTTTGTAGACCAACTGCAACCCGCCTTCGTACTGCGTGGAGGTGAACGTATTGATGTCCTGGGTTTTGTCTGCGTATCCGGTCAGCTCTAGGCTCAGTTTTCGGTTGGTAAGGAAATTGTTCGCCGTGTATCCGAGAGCGAAACGATATTCGAGCGTGCTGGCCCGCGCCTTGAACGAAAGCGTCTGCGCCCGGCCGAACATGTTGTTTCTGGAAATTTCGAAGATGCCCCGAGGGCTTGCGCCCAGCGTGGTGCCGTTCGGATTCGATGTGCCGCCCGCAATGCGCTGCACCTCAAATCCGAAGCCATATCCAATCGTGTAGCGATCCCCTTCCTGAGCCTCCACCACCACCGTTTTATCAGGATCGGTGCCATCCGGGTTCTGCGGAGCGATCTGCACGCGATTAAATATCCCCAGGTTGTAAAGCTGGCGCTGTGTCGTTGCGATATCTCCTTCCCGCAGCGGGCCGTTCGGCTCGATAGCCACTTGGCGGCGGATGATTCCTGGCCGCGTAAACTGGTAGCCTGTAATCAGCACTTTCGCGACGTCTGTTCGAGGTCCCTCCGTGATGTGATAGGTGAGATTAACCTCCTGCGCTGCTCCCGTTGGCTTCACTTCGCTGTGGAAGCTGGCCTCCGGAAAGCCGTCGTTGTAATAAAACGCCAGGATGTTGTTCCGATCGCTCGATACGCCCGCCTCCGAGTACGGCTCTCCGTGCGTCGATCCGATCACGCTGAGCAGGTCGGCCGTGCTGAGAGCGTGATTCCCCTCGATTTGCAAGCCGGCGATGCGAGTCTGGGCTCCTTCGACAATTTTGAACGATACAAAAAGATTATTTCTTTTGCCGCCGTAGTGGTCATCCACGGTGGAACTAACCTGAACATTCTGAAAACCGTTCGATAGATACAGCCCGCGGATCGAGTCGGTGTCGCCTCGCAGTAATTGCTGGCTGAATCGGCCGCTCGAGGCAAAAGAAGCCGGCTGAAGCGTTAGACGTCGGGAGAGCAAATCGTTGTTGAAATATTTGTTTCCGGAGAAGGAAACGCCCGCAAGGCGAAAGTGATCGCCTCTCGCAATCTGATACGTGATCACCTGTTCGTGCTGCTGGTCGTTTTGCCGCGAGCTCACTTGCACAGCCGCGTTGAAGTATCCCAGGCTCTGCAGATAATCCCGAATATTGCGGCGGCCCTCTTGCAGCAAATCGTCGTCCACGGCTCCTTCAGCATAAATGGGCAGGAGCGTCCCTCTTTTACTTTTGCTCAGCCGTACGCCCACGATTTCCACCTGGACGCGCGACCCTGCCGTAATCGACAAAGTAAGCGGCACCTGATTTGTCTGCGAATTGTAATCCCCTCGCGTGATTGTGGCGCCCGCCCCCAAATAGCCTTGATTCACCAGAAATTTCCGGATCCTTTCCGTGGCGCGCGAGAGTCGGGCGGACGTTACCTGGTTCTTCATCGAAAGCTTGGACTTCCCCAACAATTCCTCTTTGGAGTAACGCGTGTTGTTCTGCACGGTGATGCCGGCCACTCGCGCGCGCAGTCCGGAATCCACGGTTATCGTTATGTCCATCTGGCGAGTGTCCTCATGCGGGTTCACGGACCAAGTGATTTTCGCCTGGTAGAATCCATCGTCCCGCAGCGAATCCTGCAAGCGGCCGACGGCTTCCCGAAGCGCGCTCTCGCGATATGGCTCGCCCAACCCGAGTCGCAGCGCCGCCACGGCTGCAGCCTCGCTGGGTGGCGGCTTCAGCCCGTTGACGCGAACCACATTGTTGTAGAAATTGAGAGTAACGATGAAATCCACCTGCACACCTTCACCCTCTCGCGTAGCCGCCACCCGGATATCTGAAAAGTCGCCCATGTTATAGATTGCGCGGATAGTTTGCCGCTCAGCTGCGAAATCGAACCGCGCGCCCGTCGCCAACGGGAGTTTTGGGATTTGCTGGGAGACTTCAGTTCCATTTTTGTCCACTACGCGAACTCGCGTGACTTGCAGGCCCTCGATCGTGGACCCTTGAGAATGCGTAGCGCGGGGGAATAAAACGCTCACGAAAATAAGCAGCGTGGCCAACGCCGCCACGCGCCCCATAGGCTGCGGCGTTAAACTCAACACATGCTCACGGTGAGATCTCATTCCGCCAAATTAAGAGCAAAGGTTAGCACAGCCGGTTGTATGCGCCGCGTGAAAAGGCGATATGATAAGGTGTGGCAGCACGTCCTTTTGCTCGTACCTTTGCTCGTGCGCCATACTCGAGAAACTCCCTTGGAAAGAACATCCGCAAGGGTCGGCGCAGCGTCCGGTCGACCTGAATGAAACCCGAACTCTACGACAAATATTCGCGACAGATCCTCTTCGCGGGAATCGGTGAAGATGGGCAGGAAAAAATCCTCGGGGCTGGCGCTGTCCTGATCGGCTGCGGCGCCCTGGGTACGGCGGTCGCGGGCCTCCTCGTCAGGTCGGGCATGGGGAGGCTTCGTATCATCGATCGCGATTTTGTGGAACTCTCCAACTTGCAGCGCCAGACACTTTTCGATGAGGCCGACGCGCGCGACGCTCTGCCCAAGGCTGTAGCAGCCGAGCGCCACCTGCGCGCCATCAATTCCGGCGTGGAAATCGAGGGAATCGTTGCCGACCTCACTCCGCAAAATGCACTCGAACTTCTTTCTGGATTCCCCTTGATTTTGGACGGCACCGATAATTTCCAAACCCGCCTTCTGCTCAACGACGCTGCCGTTTCGCTCGGCATCCCCTGGATTTACGCCGCCGTCGTCGGAAGTTACGGCGTGACGATGACCATTCGGCCCTCCGAAACGGCGTGTCTTGCTTGCCTGCTGGAAAGCGGTGAGCCGCATGGTGCCTCCAGCCTCGGCAACGAACTCACTTGCGATACGGCCGGCGTGCTCGGCGCCGCAGCCGGCGTTATCGCCTCGATCGAATCAGCCGAGGCAATCAAGATTCTTTCCGGCCGGCTGGATGCGTTGCATGGTCGGCTTGTTTCTTGCGATGTGTGGACGGGGAAATTTCAATCCGTCCGCACCGAGCGCAATCCCTCTTGCCGCGCTTGTGCCCGGCGCGAATTTCGTTTTTTGACGGGCGAGGCTCAGCCGCACATCACATTATGCGGACGCGATTCCGTCCAGATCCACGAACGGGACAGGCAACTCAATCTTGGTGACTTGGGCCATCGCCTCGCCCGCGCAGCAGGCGCACAGGTAAAAGCTAACGATTTTCTCTTGCGCTTTTGTGTTTCACCCTACGAAATAACCGTGTTTGCGGACGGCCGCGCCATCGTAAAAGGCACAAAAGATCCAGCCATCGCTCGCTCTCTCTACGCTCGTTACATTGGGAACTAAAGGGGAGAATGACTAACCGGCGAAACGCCTGACGGCGGACTGCCGCATCGCGGCGCGGTCCATGTTTTCGCGGGTGTTCATCAATGTCAAAAGCGTGCTCAGAATTCGAGCCTTCAGCTCGTCGGACATCGCAAAGCCGCTGGTTGCGGTGCGAACCAGGGACTCACCACGGCCCGCAATCCTATCCATAAATTCTACTTGCTGGTCGTGATTGGCTTTGCCAAGCGCCGTTTCCCGGCGCATCTCGGCGCATTCGTCTTCGACAAACAATGTGAAATGGAGCACACACATGTGATCTGCGGTGAGTCCCGCAGGAACCACGTTTTTGCAACCCTTCGCCGAGCACCCTTCTGGCATTTGACACCCAGGCAAGCACTTTGTTTTGTAGCACCTTCCAATGCGATTTTCCAGATTCCCATTTTCGTATGCCGCTTATCGGATAGCACTCCAAACCGACGCCATCCGAGGGAGTCACCAACGGAGAACTCTGGCATCTAACTTTTAGCGGAATTTGTGGCCACTAGCGTTGGCACGGAGGATTCGATGCGAGTTTGCAACTCAAGTTCATCAAGGGTTTGTGTTCTTTTGTTCCTTTTTGGGTTCCTGGTGATTGCGTTCGGAGCAAATGGATCGACCGTGACGGCACGGGCGCAAGTTCCCAGTGAAGATCATGGCACCGACCAATTATCAATCGTCCGCGAAGTGCGCCACCAGCTCGTTATGCTTCCGTTCTATACGCTATTCGACAACCTCGAATACAAAGTAGAAGGCAGCAAAGTCACTCTGATGGGCGAGGTTGTCAACCCGACGCTGAAGGATGATGCCGCCAACGCCGTGAAGCACGTCCGAGGCGTGGAGACCGTCGACAACCAGATCAAGATTCTGCCGCTCTCCCCGATAGATAATCAGCTTCGGCGCGCGGAATACCGTGCCATTTATTCTCAGCCGAACCTGCAGATGTACGCCATCCAGAGCGTGCCGCCAATTCACATCGTCGTGGATAACGGGCACGTGACGCTCGAAGGCGTCGTGGCCAACCAGGCGGACAAAGATGCCGCGGGCATCGCGGCCAATAGCGTACCCAACGTTTTTTCAGTTACGAACAATCTCCGCGTCGAAAATAGTGGGGGCAAGTAAGTCGCTGGCGTTTCATTGCGACGCGGGATGCTCGCCCACGCGAAACTGCGCCCACGGGCCGGCAATCATGTCGCGCAATACCGGCGCCTCCCATGAAAATTCAGGATGCTCGGATAAGAATTTCGCCGCGTCGAAATTAGTTCCGCAAGGATGGCCAATTCTAGCCGTAAATTCCATGTTGGCGGCCATGGTGCTATCGATCACCTTACCTTGCACCGCGCCGCTCGGCGTGAATGGCGCAGAGGTCGAATTTGGAAGCATTATCGGTTCGTTGTCTCCATGCCCGCAAAGAGTGCGGCGATTGGGGTCTTCCTTTTTTTCGTATGTGTCGTAGTGGTCCGCCAGAAAAATCTCCGCCAGTCCCGTGTCGATTTCTCCTTTGCTTTTGGTCAGCAGTTGATCCCAGCGAAGCTTTCGAGCATTCATCGAACTGGCTGGATTGTTTGGATCGTAGGTGGTCTCGTCGCGGATAACATCCGGATCGCTGGCGAAATTGGCGCCCGAAAAATAGCCGTCCTTCGTGCGCCATACTTGTGTATGCGCTAGTCCCAATTCAAATCGCGCGATCTCGCCGGTTTTGCGATCCCCCAGCAGCCAGTCGTTCGCATATCCACCGTTGTTTCCGTCGAGCATGATCTTTACATAGCTGTCGATTGAATCCGCATACTGCATGGCCTTTCGGGCGCGCACAAATTCAGGCTTGCCGGTTGGGTCCCATCCGTGGAAGTTCGAAATCGTGGTTTCCGTAATCATCATTCCGGCGGAGTTCACCCCGAAATCATCGTCGCTGGCGATCACGCCCGGAAAGCCGTCCATCAAGATTCGGTAGCCCGACCGCGGAACGATATCGAAAATGATGCGCCAGCGGCTCCCCTCCATGTACGTTGTCCAATTGCTATGAGCCATCACGATCTCGTGGTTCTTGGTCCAACTGCCCGTCGCCACAAACGCGCTGCAGTGTTCAGGAGTTTCGTGCGGTGAGGGGCGCTTATGTTCCTGGCTGCTCAACCACGGCACATAATAATCGGGCAGTTCCGAAAATGCGTTGAACGCGACCAGATCGTCGAGATCGAGATTTGTGCCCCCCACCCGCAAACCATTCACCATTCCGCGCAATTCCTGCTGGTATTCCGAATCAATTTTCGGCCAAAGCATCTGGTGCGCGACGTGCCGAAAGAAATCCCAATCTTTGCCAGTGTCGTGGGTCATTTCCAGGCGCACCGTGGCGAAAGCCTCGGCGACTTCGGGAGCGAGCAGGTAACCGTGTTGGTATCCGATTTCCAGTGGCGAACCCTCTAGGTGCACGTAAATCCATCCGTCACGTTCGAAGCGGTACCCCTTACCCTGAGTCTGTTCAATATAAGTATTCTGGTCCGGAACTTTGGATGGCTGCGCCGCTCGGGCTGGCGGAAGGGCATCCGATGAGGTGCAGAATCCGGCTAGAAGGAGCGAGGCTACAACCGCGAACTGGAGAACGCGCAAGAATGAAATATTGTTTCGTATCGCAAAGATGCGATCTCGCTGGGAATTTTCAGTTCCTGGGCTCATTTGCTCCTTTCATCCTGCAATCTCAGTCTTCGCTATTGTTTGTTTTGCGTGGCGGATGGCATGACTAGTTTTTCCACGACGGGAACCGGCAGCGGCCCCTCGTCCAAAACCGCGTCGTGAAATTTCAGCATGTTGAAATTCTCGCCGGCGGCCGCCTGATATCGTTTTCGAAAAGCGAGCCATTCGCGCAGGCCGACGTAATAGGTAGGCAATTGGGTGGAACTAAGTTTGGCTCGAATGAGCTTGCCATCCGCTTCGGCCTGCGTCTGAAAGGCGTCCTTGGTCATCAGGTCCAACGCTTGCGCGTCGGTCATTCCCATCGTTTGCATCTTTACATCGAGGATCGCGTTCGCGAGCAGACGGAGGCGAATCTTGCGCATTTCGAGCCGGAAGCGCGGATCGTTGTTGAGATACCCTTCGTCCATCATCACTTGCGCCGCGTATTCCGCCCAGCCTTCGACATAAGCTCCATTAGAGTAAAGCGAGCGCAGCAGCCTGCGGCGTTCCGGTTGCAAACTGTTTAAGTGTTCGAACTGAACGTAATGGCCCGGCAACGCTTCGTGAAGCGAGAGCCACTTCAACACCCATGAGTTGTATTCACGCAGTTTGGATTCCGCTTTTGCGGCGGGCATGCTCGGGTCGATTGGCGTGACCCAATATTGAGCCTCGGCCTTGGGCTCGAGCGGTGGCGCACTCTGAAAACCGGCCACGGAGTAGATTCCACGCATGAAGGGCGGCGTGGGAATCACTTTCAAATTGTCGCGGGTGCTGAGAGAAACGATCTTTTTCTCGCGGATAAATTGCTTGATGCCCTCAAGATCGTCCTCGATCGTTTGTTGGAGATGGTCCCGTTGCGGATGATCTTCCGAGATTTTTTCGAGCACTTCGCTGATGATGCGGTTTTCGCGCTCGCGACCGGCGAGATCGGAGTGATCCCCGTGGCCGGGGTACATTTGGGCGTGGAGGGGAAGAGCAAGCTGGAGCATTTCGGCGCGCACGGCTTTGAGCTCCTGCTCCGCGCTCGAGAGAACTTCCGCCGGCGTCACCGAAGTTTCCATCACTAGCTTGAATTTCTGGTCGTAGAGGTCCGTGCCCAAGCGCCAAGTCAGGCGTGACTTGCGTTTGCCTAAATCGTCTGCGAGCCATTGATTGAAATTTTTCAGCGCGGCGATGGCGGCGGGAGCGACCCGGTCGTATTCGGCTTTCAGCGGCGAGCCCGGAGTGATTTCACCGGCGACCGTATTTTGGATCAGATCGATATTTCCTTCGTTTTCCTGAATCGCCGTGTTGACGAAAATCGGGTCGGCGTCGCTCAAATATCGCTTTACTTGGTCGACCAGGCGGGGAATTTGGCCAATTCTGGAAATGGCGTGGCCCAGACGCACGTCCTTTGACGCGTAGCTCTGCGAGAGAGGAAGGAAAATCGCGTTGCCGATCAGCTCGACCGGCACAGTTGGGTGGTGGCGATAGCCTTGGATGTGGTCCAGATCGAGCAGACTGAGACCGATCTGATCGTCGATGAGGTGCCAGTCGGCGGCATCTTCGGGATCGAGAGACGCGACCGGAGTCTCGGTGCGAAAGCGTTGCTGCCACTCGGCGTAGAAAGCGCGCTGCTTGGCAAAGGCGGCCAGGCTCATGTCGTCCAGTAAAGCATCGAGCTCGATCGTTTTTCCGGTCTTCGGGTCAGTGTACTTGTGGTATCCGGCTGCGGAGGCGTTCGTAGGCGACATCGCCAGCGAATCCTTCATGAATCGGTCGCTCAGCTGGGCGAACTTTTCCGGGGCGGACTGCGCAGGCATGCTTTTCTCTGATGCTGACGAATGGCGACGCGCCGCCGTGGCAATGCTCGCGGAACGGTCGCCACGAACCGTCGCGCCGGAAGCAGCCAGCAGCGCGACGACGACGGCTGCGGCGAGGAAGCTCACGAAAAGGGCTCCCGTTTTTGTGACGGGTAGACTGTAGCGCCGTCCTTTATTTTCAGTCATTTACACTACTCTCTACTCGGCGCTTCTGTCGATTAGACGGAGGCGTTGGCGCGTTCCGCAGGAGCGTCCCGCACCTTCGTCCGGCCGCGATGTTGAGCTTCAAAAACATGCGCCCATCTTAGGGAGAGGAACCAAGGGATGCAAGCGGTGCTTGGTGTGGACTTTTTCTCTCGGCACAAATAGGATGTTCGCGGCGAAACAAGACGGTTGCGTGTATCGAATGGCTAGAGAAGCGAAGGGTGCCAGCGCTCAAGAATCGTTAGGCTCCTTGTAACAAATCGGCTCCTTAGTTAATCCAATTCGGTAGGAGGGACGCACATGAATTCCGTGAGAAAGATTGCAATTGGAGCAGTCGCAGCACTGATGCTGTTGGGCCTGGGCTGGGCCCAGGCGGCGGACCGAACGTTTACGGGCGAGATCATGGATAGCTCGTGCGCGAGCATGGGCTCGCACGCGGGCATGCAGAAAGGCAAGGATGCGACCGATCCGGCGGTGAAGAAGGAATGCACTCAGGCGTGCGTCAAGATGGGTGCAAAGTATGTCCTCTACAACGCTACCCGAAAGGCGACTTACAAGCTTGACGATCAGGAAAAGCCGGCGGAGTTCGCCGGACAGAAGGTGAAGGTAACGGGGACCTACGACGCAGCAACCAAGACCATTCACGTAACCGACATTAAGCCAGCCTCCTGAACCTTAGCGGGGAGGGGTTCGCTTCCGCGGACCCCTCCCGCTTTTAACTGCCTGCACAGCCTGTGGATTCAGAACCCTGGCGGGCGTTCGTCGACCACCGCGAAGATGTGTTCCAGCGCGAGGCCTGCGCGTCCCAGCGCGCCCTCATCGAACGGCCGCGCGATCAACGTGACGCCGTGAGGCACGCGCCGCGGCGGTGAGAAGGTCGGCAGGGATTTGTTCGGGCTCGGCGCCCAGTCGCTTCGTGCGGCGGACACCTCGACGAAGCCGGCGCGCAATGTAAGGGACGGGTGCCCAGTAAAATTGGAAATAGTGAGCATTTCGTCACGCAACGAGGGCACGAGGAGCAAGTCGACTTGGGAGAAAACACGGGCCATCTCGTTAGCAACGCTGCGCCGGAGGCGGTCGGCCTGCACGAAATCCACCGCTGAAAGAAAACGAGCCTGACGGAAGAGGTTGGGCCAGGCGTCAGGCGCCTGGACTTTAAGCTGGTCTACTTCGTGAGTCAGCGTGAGATCTTCGAACGCAGCGGCCGCCTCCGCAAAGAGAATCAGGTTAAGTGAGTCATACGGCCAGTTTGGAATAGCCACTTCGACCGGGACCATACCACTCTTTCGAACCGCATCCAGGGCAGCGCGGTCTACGTCGGTAGCGGGGCTCTCCTTCATCCAGGCTGGGAAGTAACCGACTCGTAGTCCCTGCACAGCCTCGCGTGCGTCGAAGTCAAGCTTACTGGGCACACTGGACAGGTCGCCAGCATCGGGCCCGGAGATGGCATGCAGCACCAACATTGCATCCTCGACGCTGCGTGTCATCGGACCAAGCTTGTCGAGCGACCAGCAGAGCGTCATCGCACCGGTGCGAGGCACACGTCCGTAGGTAGGTCGCAACCCTGTAACCCCACAGCGCATGGAAGGGCTGACGATGCTGCCTTCCGTCTCGCTTCCGATGGCAAAACCGACCAATCCCGCCGCTGTTGCAGCGCCAGGGCCCGCGCTCGACCCGGAGGATCCTTCTTCGAGAAGCCACGGGTTCATCGTCTGGCCGCCGAACCAGATATCGTTGAGGGCCAGGGCACCCATGCTCAACTTGGCGACGAGTACCGCGCCAGCTTCGTTGAGCCGGTTTACAACCGCCGCATCAGCTGTGGGTACCCGGTTCCTGAAAGGTTCAGCCCCGTAGGTCGTTGCTATCCCCTTGGTATCCAGGAGATCCTTAGAACCCCAAGGGATACCGTGCAGCGGACCACGGTACTTGCCTGCGGCGATCTCCTCGTCCGCCTTCCGCGCTTGCGATCGTGCGAGCTCAGGCGTCAGTGTGATGACGCAGCGCAGCTTGGGATCGAACTTTTCCAGGCGGTCGATATATAACTGGGTGAGCCGCTGAGAGGTAAGTTTTCGTTCTTCGATCCAGCGCGAGAGCCTCGTCAGCGGCGCGAAGGCGATGTCCGCATCTCGAGCAGGTAATGGTCCTGGATCGGCCTTGCTGCGAAAAAACTGGTCGCGTTCCGGACCCGCCTTTTCACCGGGCAGGACTGCGTTCCAGTGCGACCAGGGCGCTAGCGTCTCCTCGAACACGATCTTGCGCGGACCTGTACGCCGCTCGTAGAGCGCTGCCATATTCGCGCGCCAGCTACGAGCTGCCGTGTCGCGGTCGGGGCTCGTCAATTGGACCTGCACCAGCTTCTCTGCTTCGGAAAAGGTGGACGGCGACACCGCCGGTCCGACAGCGGGTGCAGTTCCGAACGCTGGGGGCTCACCGGCGGGGGGTTCGCCGGTCTTGTGCGGCGTGCGGCATCCCTCGACTGCCGTAGCCACTCCAAGCAGGGCGAGGGAAGAATGCGTCAAGAATTGCCTGCGCGACTTCGACATACGCCCTCCGAATGTATTGAAGCTGAGCCGCGAATGCGGAATGTACTCCATTCTATGGAAACGAAGCAGCAAGGCAAGGAAATGGGCGGACTTGTGGAGGCAATGGTAGAATCACGGCCTGCCGCGTGGACTCAGCACCCATGAGGGCGCGCGACCGAGGAGCGCTAAAATGACTGACACTTCGCGCCGGCGATTTCTGAGCGTTGCCGCCGCTGGGGCGGTTTTCGGAGCACTGGGGATGTCCACAACAGCGGCGAAAGAACCAGTGCTTGGATTGATCCTCCCTCCCGCGAACCTACCTGTGCCTCCCGAGGCGAAGCTGATGTATCCATCGGGGGTCCGATTCCTTGCGCTTGGCGTGGGACTGGAGCGGATGACCCCGGAAGGATACGACCACGTGGTCGAGCGCATCGTGCCGGCGGCGGAAAAACTGGCGGCGCAAGGGGCGAACGCCATCTGCGTGATGGGAACTTCGCTGACATTCTATAAGGGAGCGGCATTCAACGAGCAGGTGAAAGCATGGGTCACGAAAAGCACGGGTTTGCCATCGACTACGATGAGCACTGCGATCATTGAAGGACTGAAGGCAGTGGGCGCGCGGCGCGTGGCGGCTGCGACCGCGTACAACAATGAGGTAAACGGGCGGCTGAGAGCGTTTCTCGACGAGTCCGGATTCGAGGTGGTGGCGCTGAAGGGCATGGGCATCGAACGATTTGAGGATCGGCCGCCGGTGACGCAGCAGGATCTGATGACGTTCAGCGAGGGCGTACGGGATTCGGCGCCGAAAGCGGATGCCTTGCTGATTTCTTGCGGGGCGTTGAAGACGCTGCAAATTTTAGCTCCGCTGGAAAAGCGCTGCAAAGTGCCGGTTGTATCGAGCCTACCGCACGCGCTGTGGGCGGGCGTCCGTCTGCTGGGCCTCAGCGGGCGCGCGCCGGGTTATGGAAGTCTGCTTTCACGAGCGTAAGTTTCTCGCACTCCACATCCGTTGCCGTGCCTGTTGCGCGAGGCAGATGGCGACATCCAAGAGAGGTCCTTCGGCTGCGCCCCGCGCCGCGCAAAGACCGCGCGGAGGAAAAAAGCGCGGGACTCCGCTCAGGATGGCGGCAAGTCAACAGAACGCCTGTCTGCGTGGGGCGGATGGCGAGATCACGCCAAGCATGTTTACCGGGCACAGCATGCTGTGCCCATACGGAGTGCAAAGGACAACGCTCAAGAGCAGCTATTTTATTACGGGGTAGTCGAGATAGTAGTGGTGAAGCTCGGCGACGGTCATATCGCCTTTGCGGACTTTCGTAGCCTTGACTCCGGAGGCGCCGCCGTTGGACAAAGTGACCCAAACGGTGTCGCCGGCGCGCAAGCTCGAGAGCTTAGCCGGCTTTCCGGCAGAGTCGAGATACTTTGTCTTGTCGTCCACGTGAGCCAGGAGCGTGACTTCGGTGGGGTATTTCAGCAGGAGTTGCGATTTTTGGAGATCGACGGAGGCGACGATAAAGAATTGCTCTCCCGTTGGGGTCTTTTTGCCTGCGGCGGTTGCAGCGGCTAATTCATCGGGAGGAACCCTCGTGCTCTGGGCTTGAGGGGGCAACTGCGCTCCCGGAGGCATTTGTCTGCCTGGCGCTTGTCCCGGAGGAAACCTTCTGCCTTGCGTCTGAGCAACGGTGCCAGGGGCAAGAGACAGCGCGCCCAAAACCAGGACAGCCAGATAGGTGATAGGGTGACTGAAAAACTTCTCATTCATATCGGAGGGCCTCAATGGGATCGAGTTGCGCGGCTTTGCGCGCGGGATAGTAGCCGAAAAATATTCCAACCATGGCCGAGAATACAACCGCAACGATCACTGAAATGGGCGAAACGAACGTGGACCAATGGAACAGGTCCGAAACCACGGCGGAGCAGGCGACCCCGAACGCGATTCCGATCAGCCCGCCGAGGGAGCTCAGTACGAGCGCTTCGCTGAGAAACTGCATTTGCACGTCCTGCTCGGTGGCGCCCACCGCCATTCGGACACCGATCTCACGCGTTCGTTCGGTGACCGAAACGAGCATGATGTTCATGATTCCGATACCGCCCACGAGGAGCGAGACGGAGGCGATACTCGCAAGCAATAGCGTGAGCACGTAGGAAGTGGCCGAAGCAGCCTGGGCAATTTCATCCGGGCTGCGGATGATGAAATCGTCATCTTCCGTAGGGCGCAAGTGATGACGTTGCCGCAACAGGGCGGAAATGGCGGCCTGTGCCGGGGCCATCGCAGCCTGAGACGTGGTGGATACCATAATCATCTGCACCCAACTGATCCCCGAGATTTTCTTCTGGACGGTGGTATACGGCATCATCATCATGTCGTCCTGATCCTGGCCATTGCTGGATTGACCCTTTGCCAGGAGGACTCCCAAAACGCGGAAGGGCAGATTCTGCACGCGGATCATTTGTCCCACGGGATCCTGGTCGCCAAACAGCTGCTGGGCGACGGTATTGCCGAGCACGCAGACGTTGGCGGCCATGTCGACATCGCGCTGAGAGAACATGCTGCCGGAGACCACGGGCCAGTTGCGTATGGTGTTGACGTCCTGAGAAGTGCCATTGGCGCGAGTGAACCAATTCTGGTTGCCGTTGACGACTTGCACAGAGGCGCCGACGATCGGGGAGATAGCAACGACGTTGGGGACGTGCTGCAAAATGGCTTGGGCGTCGTCGTCGGTGAGCGTCTTGGTGGCGCCGTTGCCCATGCGAACGCCGCCGGTATTCACACTACCGGCAAAAACCATGATCATGTTGTTGCCGAGGGATTGAATCTGCTGCTGAACCTGCTGACCGGCTCCCTGACCTATCGCGACGGTGCAGATGACGGCGCCGACGCCGATGATGATGCCGAGCATGGTGAGGATCGTCCTCAGTTTGTTGCGCGCGAGCGCCCGCAACGCGACGCGTATTACTTCTTTCAGGTCCATAAAATTACCTCGATGCCGAAATCATAAGGGACGCGCCTGACTAGCGCGGTCCGCCCGGGCCGCGACCACCGGGTCCGCCCCCAAAACCCGGAGGACGAGTACCACCGGAAGCGCCTTGCACCTGCTGTGCGATCACGAGGACGTCTCCTTCGTGGAGGTCGCCTTGAATCAATTGCGTGTTGCTGTAGTCCGTGATGCCGCACTGAATCGCCACGGGAATTAAATCTTTGTTGGGTCCCATTTTCCAGACCACCTGCCAGCCGCCCAAATGCGTAGTCGTAGCCGCGCGGGAAATATCGTATTGCTTGTAGAGCTGCTGGAGCTGAGGCCTCGGCATCGTGGGTTTGAACGTAAGCGCGGGATTGGAAATGAGGAGCGTGTTGGTCGCGTGGCCCGTCGGAATGGTGACGTAGGCAGTTTCCCCCGGCAAAAGCTTCTCATCCGGATTGCTGAAATCAATCACGGTGTTGTAGGTGACGACGTTTTGTACCGTGGTGGGATTGAGCCGCACGGCACTGACGCGTCCCGTGAACTGGTCAGTCGGGAAGGCATCCACCTGAAAGGTGACGGGTGCTCCAACGTGAATGTTGCCGGTGTCGGACTCGTCGGTGGCGGCGTAAACCTGCATTCGCGTGAGATCTTGCGCCACCGTGAACGTGTTGGGAGCTTGCAAAGTGGCGGCCACGGATTGGCCGACGTCGATATTGCGCGCGACCACGGTGCCGTCGATTGGGGAAATCAGCGTGGTGTATTTCAGGCTGGTTTCCGCTGCATTGAGGCCACCTTGCATGGCTGTCACTTGAGAGCGGGCCTGCGTTAGCTGCGCTTTGGCCTGCTCCAACGCGGCCTGCGCGGCCTGGACATCCGCATCGGATTGGCCGAGAGTCGATTGGGTCAGGTCATTCGAGTCGGCGGAAACGACGCCGGCCGTGTAAAGATCCTGGGAACGCTTTGCCGTAGCCCTCTCGTATGCCACGTTGGCCTGGGCCTTTGCCAGACTGGCTTGCGCGGCCTGCACGTTGGCGGCGAGCGTGACGAGATTGGCTTGCGCGTTCTGGAGGTTTCCGCGCGCCTGGGTCACCTGGGCCTCGTAGATTGCCGGATCGAGTTGCGCCAGCACCTGGCCGCTCTTCACGCGCGTGTTGAAGTCCGCGAAAATATACTGCACGGTGCCGGATACATAGGAACCGACGGGCACGGTGGTAAGCGCATTGATTGTTCCTGTGGCTTGGACAGCGGCCGTCAGGTCCCCGCGGCGAACGGCAGCCGTCGTGTATTTCGGGTCGGAAGCGTTACGTCTGGCGTAGGCCCAGTAACCTAAAATCAGGACGATAACCGCGGCGCTGATAAGGTACGCCTTCTTGTGGCTTCGGTATGAATCGCTTAGCGGCATGAATCTCCAATTAAACGGAACCGGGAAGTGGTCTCGGCCGGAAACCTCGGCTTCGGATGACTTCTCTTCCTCTTACATAAAGACGCAAACGTTGGCCGGCAGGTTACGCCGCCGAGGGGCCGCATTTTAGTCGACGTTCTGGACCAAGGCGCGCGCACGTCTCAACCCATCATGCATCTGGAATGTCAGACGTTTCAAGGACATGCCCCGGTTGTTCCATCCCATTCGAACCGCGAACGCCGCGAAGGTCCGTGTTAGAGTGGGCGCGCAAGAATCCCCTCAAATGCGGGGATATACCGGCTGACCTAAATGGGGAGGGGAAGTGGCGTATCGCGATCTCCGAGACTTCCTGAAAAAGCTGGAGAAGGCGGGCGAGCTCAAGCGCATTTCTGCCGAGGTGGACCCGGTACTTGAAATCACCGAGATATCGGACCGGGCGGTAAAGTCCGGGGGGCCTGCGCTTCTTTTTGAGCGTCCGCGCGGCTCGCGATTCCCGGCGGTGACGAACCTCGTTGGCAGCGAACGTCGCATGAACCTGGCGCTCGAGGTGGAGTCACTTGATGAAATCGCGGGGCGCATTTCCTCGATTCTAGACATGCAATCGCCCCAAGGGCTGCTCGACAAAGTAAAAATGTTGCCGAAGCTGGCCGAGCTTGGGAACGTGTTCCCGAAAACGGTGCGCGGCGGCGAGTGCCAGGAAGTGGCGCGCACGGAAAACTTCTCGCTCCTCGATTTCCCAATTCTGCAATGCTGGCCCCAGGACGGCGGACGTTACATCACCTGGCCAATGGTGATCACGAAAAATCCGGAGACGGGAAAGCGAAACGTGGGCTGCTATCGCATGCAAGTGTTCGATTCGCGCACTACGGGCATGCACTGGCAAACGCAGAAGCACGGCGCGGAACATTTTCGCAGCGCGCGATCGAAGAATCCAGGCGGCAGACTGGAAGTAGCCGTTGCGATTGGAGCCGATCCAGCTACCTGTCTCTCGGGCATTTTGCCCGTGCCTCCGGATATGGACGAATTCTTGTTTGCGGGCTTTCTGCGGCAGGATCCGGTGGAGTTGGTGGCGTGCAAGACTGTCGATCTCGAAGTGCCTGCGAACGCGGAAATCGTTCTCGAAGGCCATGTGGAGCTTGGAGAATTACGCACGGAAGGTCCCTTTGGCGACCACACCGGCTTTTATTCGCTTGAAGGGCAATACCCGGTTTTTCACGTCAACTGCATAACGCATCGCAAAGATCCGCTCTATCTCACGACCATCGTGGGGCCGCCGCCACAGGAGGATTATTTTATCGGCCATGCGATCGAGCGCATCTTCCTGCCGGTAATGAAGATGCAGCATCCCGAAATTGTCGACGTGGCCATGCCTGCCGAAGGAATTTTCCAAAATTTGATGATTGTCTCCATTCGCAAAGGCTATCCGGGCCATGCGCGAAAAACGATGAATGCGATCTGGTCGCTTGGGCAAGCAATGTTCACGAAAGTGATTGTGATCGTCGATCATGATGTGAACGTGCAGAACTCGCGCGAGGTGGTTTGGAAGGCCCTCTGCGCGATCGATCCGGAACGCGATATTCAGTTCGTGCTCGGGCCGGTGGACACCCTCGACCATGCCGCGAGGCGGCAGGATTTCGGATCGAAGATGGGCATCGACGCAACTCGCAAATGGCCCGAAGAGGATTATTCAGGACGATGGCCGGACGAAATAAAAATGGACGCGGAGACGAAGCGACGCGTGGATGCGCTGTGGTCCCAACTCAAACTCGATAGCCGAAAATAGGCACACAGAGCAAAATTTGGCGTGAATGGTGTTAACGCTTCCGCCGCATTGCCCTCCCCAAGCGGTAGTCCCTTTTCGACGAATTCCTCAATGTTTTAGGGCCTATTTGGCTTTTTACTGCACTTTCGGCCGGGTTTTACCAAAGGCACACGCGGGCAACATGTTGGTTGACACTGCGGATTCCGGATGCAATAAACGGAACAAGGCAGCGCACCGAGTACCGGGATTATCAGTACTAACGTAGCGCGCTCATAGAAGGGGCTCTTACGGGGCTGGGAGCCAAACGCGACGAATCAAAAGTGAAGCCTTTCCGGAAAGTAGGGCAAATGAATAGCTCTGCCGGGATCACCCCTGCGCAGCGGGGTGAGATGAGGATGCGGGGGCCACAAGATGTTTAACCTGGGGAAGACGCGATCTCTGATTGGTCTGGATATCGGGTCCAGTTCCGTGAAAGCCGTCGAGCTGAAGAAAGTAAAAGACGGCTACGAACTGATCAGTTTCGGCTTGGAGCCTTTGTCGCAGGACACGGTGGTTGATGGTGCCATCATGGACGCGCCATCGGTTGCGGAAAAAATCATCGCGATCTTCGATACGCAAAAAATCAAAGTGAAGGACGTGGCCACTTCGGTTTCCGGCCATTCGGTCATCGTGAAGCGGGTGAGCATGCCCTTGATGACCGAGGAGGAGCTGTACGACCGGATCCAAGCGGAAGCGAGCCAGCATATTCCCTTCGATATCGCGGACGTCAATTTGAGCTACCAGCTCCTGGAAGCGACCGAGAATCAGATGGACGTTCTGCTGGTGGCGGTAAAAAAAGACAAAATTCTAAACCACACAAACGTGCTCGCGCAGGCCGGCAAGACCCCGATCGTCGTGGACATCGACGCCTTCGCGCTGCAGAACAGCTTCGAAGTGAATTACGACCCGGACCCTTCGCAGGTGGTTGCCCTGCTAAACGTGGGCGCAAGCGTGATGAACATCAACATCATTCGCGGCTGGACGCCACTCTTTACACGTGACGTGTCGGTGGGAGGCAATCAGTACACGGACGCGCTTCAGAAGGAACTGGATCTGAGCTTCGAAGATGCGGAGAAGCTGAAGATGGGTGGAACGCTGCCGGGCGTGAGCGATGAGCAGCGGACGGGCATCTTGCGCTCGGTATCCGACATTTTGATTTTGGAAATTCAGAAGACCTTCGATTTCTTCCGTGCCACGGCTAGCGGCGAGAACATCCGCCGGATCGTAGTGGCCGGCGGGACAGCACGCGTCCCGGGCTTGCTGGATCTGCTCAAGGAAGAGTTCGCGATGCCGGTGGAAGAACTCTATCCGCTGCGCAAGATCACCATCGACCCAGCCCGTCACGATGAAAACCACATTCGAGATCTGGCGCCGCGCCTGGCAATCGCCGTGGGGCTGGCGCTGAGGAGTTTTGACACCCCATGATTCGGATCAACTTACTTGGTCAAACTCGTCCTAAGGCGGCGAAACAAGCGGTACCGCTGGAAGCGACACTGCAAATTGTGCTGGGAGTGGCGGCGGTGGCCGTTGCCTGCGTAGTTCTCTCCGTAGTCTACTTCTCGCAGAAGCGGCAGTTGGAAGACACCAATCGAAGAATCCAACAGTTACAAGCCGAGAAGGCCAGCCTGCAGCAAATCAAGCAGGATGTCGATCGATTCGAAAGCCAAAAAAGCATTTTGCAACAGCGCATCGACGTGATTGAAACACTGCAAAAGAATCGCAGCGGCGGTCAGGATCTGCTTCAGATGGTCGCCAATACGGTGGTACGTGTCGATTCTTTGTGGCTGACGTCCATGACCAAGACAGCGGGCGGGCTGGCAATCGATGGCGAGGCCGGATCGATCAACTCCGTGGCCAACTTCATCACCGAACTGAAGCGCTCGGGCTATTTCGACAACATTGAGATCAAAAATGCCAAGGAGAACGACCTCGTTCCCGGCGTGGAGACCTATAGCTTCTCGATGACTGCTGGCATCGCTGCGGCGAACGGCGGACCTAAAACTGAAACAACCGGCGCAACAGCCGCTACCCGGCCCGCAGCCAAGGGGAGGAGCTAACCATGGCAACGAGTTTCCGGGAATGGCCGTGGCCTCTGCAGGCGCTTCTTTATGTCGGGGTGGCGGTCGTGCTGGTGCTGGTGGGCTTGTATGTGCCGGGGCTGCCTCTGGCTACTGTTCGCGACCAGTTGACGGCTGCGCAGAGCGAATTGAAGCCGCTCGATTCCGAGGTTCAGAGTTTGCGAGTTTACAAACAGCGCCGCGCCGAACTGGAATCTGAGATGGACGCGCTTCAAAAGCAGCTCGCCACGCTGCAAACCATCGTGCCGGAGGAGAAAGAAGCCGATCAGTTCATTTTGATGGTACAGCGGTCGGCTCTGGGTTCCGGAGTCGCTATCAGAACGTTAACTGCACAGCCCATTGCTCAAAAGCCGTATTACTTCGAGATGCCATTCGAGATACAGGCCGACGGTCCCTACTATGGAGTGCTGGACTTTTTCTCCAACCTCGGGCGCCTTTCTCGAATTATCAATGTCGGAGACCTGAAGCTCAGTTCCGTAGGGCGAGAGCAGGGCGGAACTGGGAAGTTTCACACGGTACCCGGAACATCGGTGACCGGAACGTTCACGATTACCACTTTTTTCACCAATTCAGCGGAACAGCCGGCGCCTCCGGCTCACGCACAGGCAAAACGGTAGGGCTATGACGATGAGATTCATAAGGACATCCGGGCTGCTCGGGCTGATATTTGTGGCTTCAGCATGCCTGGGACCGCAAGTAATTGCACAGACGAAGCCGGTTGCAAAACCGAAGGCAGTTCGCAAAGCGAAAGAAGCGTCGGCCGCACGCGCGGTGAACGCCGCGGCGCCGGTCGCAAAACCGGCGGAAGCGCCGGCCGCTCCGGCGCGTCAAAGTGCCAACAAGCGGGATCCTTTTGCAGCGCTCATCAGCGAGCGGAAGGAAGCCGGTGGCGGGTTACATCTTCCTCCCGGAAAAGCAGGGCTTGTGATTTCGACGGTGCGCGTGGATGGCGCCGTGCACGCTGCCTCGGGGATGATCGCTGTGGTTTCGAACCCGGAGAATAGCGTTTATTTCATCCATGAGGGCGATCGACTTTACGACGGGGATGTTGAAAAGATCGGGTTGGATGGAGTTACGTTTCGAGAAAACTCGAAGGACGCATTCGGCAAGCCCG
This sequence comes from Candidatus Acidiferrales bacterium, assembly GCA_036520875.1. Lineage (GTDB taxonomy): Bacteria > Acidobacteriota > Terriglobia > Acidiferrales > UBA7541 > Palsa-295. The sequence goes on along the minus strand of DATDIT010000127.1, from coordinate 5,324 downwards.
TCGAGCGAATGGTGACGAAGCGAATCTACGCCAGTGCAGGAGAGCAGCAATGAGGATCAAGCGGTGGATGGGGGCGCTAGGCGCACTGATTGCGGCTAGCCTGATGTTAACGAATGGATCGCTGCGAGCAGCGGACGCTCCGGTAGTGCACGTCACCGCAGCGGTGGCGAACGGAGGTGTGCGCGTCCAGGCCGAAGCGAATGGCCCATTCGAGTACACCACATATCGCCCGAGCCCGACCCTCTACGTGGTCGACCTGAGCGGCGTGGCGGCCGGCGATTCCGCTGGCGCGCGAGTTGTTGCGTCGGATCTGGTGAAGAGCTATCGCGTGCTCGCGTACTCTGCAGGAGAGAAGCCCGTCGTCCGCGTGGAAATTCTTCTAGCACAGGGTGTCGAGCCAAAGATTGAGCGTAGCGACAACCAGGACCTCACGCTTGTGGTTTCGAGGATTGCGAATGCCAGTTTGCCAATGGGCGCGGCGAAGGCCGAGCCTCCGGCTGGTGGAGCGGCCATGGTTCCGGCGGCAGCTAAGACTTCGGAAGACAATTCCAGTGTTGAAGCCATCCGCCGCGTGTCCTTGGTGCAGAATGGCAATCAGACAGAAGTCACCATCTCAGGTTCGGGATCTTTGACTTATCACTCCCAGAGGCTTCAGAATCCAGATCGACTCGTTCTCGATTTTGCCGGCTCGCGTCTTGCTATACCGGAAAAGCACATCGCTAGTAACCTGGATCCTGTGCGGGAAATTCGGTTGGCGCAGTTCCGTCCCGAGGTTTCGCGTGTAGTGATTGATCTGCGCGAGCCTGCTCACTATGCCATTCACGAAAGCGGAAGCGCTGTCACGGTCGCTTTTGCGACGAAGGGGGAAGCCGGGGCTTCGGTTTCGCCTGCGTCCGATGGTGCGCCAATTGTCAACACCAAGTCCGTCACTCCAGCGGTTGAAGGCACACAGCTAAAAGCAGCAGCGGTCATGCCAATCAGCATCCCTGCCGCGGCCATCCTGCCTGTTGCGTTGACGCAGCCGACGGCAGGCCTCGCGATGTCCGCGTCTGCCGCCCGTCAGGAAAACACTGCGGCGATGACCCTTGCGCACGACGTATCGTCTACGTCAGCAAGTCAGCCGAATGCGACCTCGCCAACCGCCGAGACATCATCGCCCGTTCCGGTTTCTGAGACAAATGCCCGGCCTTCATCCGCCCAAGCGGCGCCCAGGGCTGGCCAGAAGTTCTCAGGCGAGCCGATTTCCGTGAACCTGAAAGACGTGGACCTACATGATTTTTTCCGTCTTATCCATGAGATCAGTGGCCTGAACGTGGTCGTCGATCCGAGTGTGAAGGGCACGTTGACGATTGTTCTCGACGATGTGCCGTGGGATCAAGCTCTGGACATCGTTCTGCGGAACAACGATCTCGACAAGCAACTTGACGGGAACGTGCTCCGCATCGCGACGAAGGAAACGCTGCGGAAGGAAGCCGAGGAAAACCGGGATCTTGCCAAGGCTCAGGCGGAGGCAGCCGACGTGGTAACGACAACCCGCGTCCTCAGTTACGCGAAGGCCACGGATATGGCTACGACGCTCAAGAAGTTCCTCTCCTCGCGCGGAGATATTATTTCGGATGACCGCTCCAACACTCTCATTATTCGCGATATACCGAGCACGCTGCCGGTGATGGATAATTTGATCAGGCAACTTGACCGAAAATCGCAGCAGGTGGAAATCGAGGCCCGCGTTGTGGCGGCCAATCGTTCCTTCTCTCGCGAAATCGGCACTCAGTTTGGATTTGCCGGCGCAAACCCGAGCGGCAGCAATATCGTGGGCGGTACGTCCCAGGTCGGCACCAGCCCGGTTGTTCGCAATTTTCCTCCTCTTCCGGCGCCTCCAATTGTTGTTGGCAGCACCGGTGCATCTTCGACCAGCGGATCCATCCCCCTTGCGACAAACTTGGGAGCGAGCATTCCGACAAGCGGCATTCAGTACTCGTTTTCTTCTGCTAATTTTGCCTTGGATATGATTATCACCGCGGCGGAAGATCGCGGAGTAGGAAAGCTGCTCTCGAAACCGAAGGTGATCACCCAAAATAATGAAAAGGCGACGGTGAAACAGGGAACCAAAATTCCTGTATCGACGATCATCAACAACACCGTTTCAGTGCAATTCGTCGATGCCGTGCTGGAACTCGACGTCACCCCCCAGATTACGGCCGATGGCACAATCTATATGGATGTCACGGTTGAGAACGATCAGATCGACGCGTCGATTCCCCGAGTTCAGGGAATTCCGGCAATTGACACGCAGGCGGCGGAAACGAAAGTCACCGTGAACGACGGCTCGACCGTCGTGATCGGCGGCATCATCGTTACGCAGCAGCGGACCGATATTCAGGAAGTTCCGTTTGTCGGGAGCGTTCCGCTACTCGGAAATCTCTTCAAACACACGACGGTGAGCTCGACATCCCAGGAACTGTTGTTCTTCCTCACGCCTCGGATTTTGCCGAGCTAGAGGTTATGATGGGTTCCGGCCACCAAGCCGGAACCTCGTGAGCGTGAGGGCAAAGTCGATACCGCGTGCCGCAACTCCGGGCGGCCCGTCCAATAGAATGGATAGGCTCCGGGGCCTCCTTCCAGGAATTGGCGCGGACGTGCTGCTGGTTTCTCTTCTCCCCAACATTCGGTACCTCTGCGGTTTTACTGGCAGCGCCGCGCTTTTGCTCGTCGAGGCATCGCGCAGCTCGCTTTTTACCGACAGCCGCTACACCCTGCAGGCCCAGGAAGAAGTCTCAGGGACTCGCATCCACATTGCTAAACATGGACTGATCGGCGCGGTTGCTGAGGCGCTCCGGAGTCATAAAAAGCCCGTCAGGGTGAGATATTCTCCGCACGGTCTTACCGTTGCCCAGAAGAAGCTACTCGACGCCCGTAGCGGCACGGGTATCCGTTGGGTTGCCGATGGCAACATCGTTGAAGGCCTTCGCGCTGTGAAGGATGCTGACGAGTTGGGAAGAATGCGCGACGCGGCCGACCTGATTACTCGCGTCTTCGGCGATTTGGTCCGCGTGATCGGGCCCAAAATGAGCGAGAACGAAGTGGCGGCCGAAATCGAATACAAAATCAAGCGATACGGCGGCTCTGGGCCATCCTTTGACACAATTGTCGCCTCCGGCCCGCGCTCTGCTTGGCCTCATGCCCAGCCCACTGCCAAGTTGTTGGGGAAAAGTCAGTTTATCGTACTAGACCACGGTGCTATAATTCGCGGCTATTGCAGCGACATGACGCGCACAGTTTGTTTGGGAAGAGGGACGCAAAAGATGCGACGAATCTACGCTGCCGTCCTGGAAGCCCAAGCTGCCGCAAAAGACGCCCTCCGGCCGGGGGTGCGGGCGGGGGAAGTGGACGCAGCGGCGCGGGACGTACTGAAGCGCTTCAAACTCGATGGATATTTTACACATAGCACTGGTCATGGGCTGGGCTTGGAAGTACATGAGATGCCGAGACTTGGCAAAAATGAGCGCACAATAATGCGCGAGGGAATGGTTGTTACTGTCGAGCCAGGTGTTTATATCTCGAAGCATTTCGGTGTACGAATTGAAGACGAAATGGTCGTTACAGCCACCGGCGCGACCACTCTCACGACAGCGCCCCTAGAATTTCTCGAACTCTAAATGCCAAAAAAGCAGAATCCAGAGCAGGGTGGCGGCGTCCGCGGCGTCGATCTAGCGGAAGTCGAACAGCTGCTAGCATTTATGGAGAAACATGAGCTCGAGGAGTTCGAATACGAGCGAGCCGGCGTTCGCATCCGCCTGAAGAAGGCCTCGGCAGGATCCGCGGTACATCAATCGGCCCCAATGGTAGCTTCCGGCACGGCTGAGGCGGCTTTAACCTCGCCTGCGCAAGCGCCCCCTGCAGTTTCGGCCCACTCAGCCCCCGCGGCCCACAAACATGCTTCAGACGCGGGCACTGTCGGCGCCGATGTCCACATCGTGAAGTCACCTATTGTGGGCACGTTCTATTCCGCGCCGGGTCCGGAGGCTTCGCCTTTTGTGACGGTCGGAGCGAAGGTGGATGTTGGGCAAGTGCTGTGCATTATTGAAGCGATGAAGTTGATGAACGAGATCGAGTCCGACGCTGCCGGCGAAATCGTGAACGTCTTTGTGGAAAATGGTAAGCCCGTGGAGTATGGCGAACGGCTTTTCGGCATTCGGCCGCAAGCGAAGAAATAGCCATCTTGAACCGCGCAGAAATTTGAGACGGTCGCCAGATAGTTTCCGCGACGGCGCTTCGAAAGTCATGTTCCGAAAAATCCTGGTTGCCAACCGTGGGGAAATCGCGCTGCGCATCCTTTCTGCGTGCAAGGAACTCGACGTTCGCACGGTGGCAGTGTATTCCGAGGCTGACAAACACGCACTGCACGTGCGGTTCGCGGACGAGGCGATCTGCATCGGCCCGCCGCGCAGCTCGGAAAGCTACCTGAACATTCCGCAGGTGATCAGCGCGGCGGAGATTGCCAACGTTGACGCGATTCATCCCGGTTACGGCTTCCTGTCTGAAAACGCGAATTTCGCCGAAGTTTGCGAAGCGTCGCACATCACCTTCATAGGGCCCACTCCGGCGGTGATTCGCATGATGGGCGAAAAGGACCGCGCGCGGGCAGAGATGGCCGCAGCGGGACTGCCGGTGATACCTGGCAGCGACGGAATCGTTCCGGACGAAGATGCGGCCAAGAAGATTGCCGCGCAAGTCGGCTTGCCCCTGATGATCAAGGCGGCTGAGGGAGGCGGCGGGCGAGGTATGCGGATGGTCCGCACCAAAAAAGAATTGATTCCCGCATTTCAGACCGCGCGCACGGAAGCTCAGCAGGCTTTTGGAAGTCCGAATGTGTACATGGAGAAGCTGATCGAGCGCCCGCGGCATATTGAGTTCCAGGTTCTCGGCGACAAAGCCGGCAACGTGATTCACCTCGGCGAGCGCGAGTGTTCGCTTCAACGGCGTCATCAGAAAGTGCTCGAAGAATCGCCTTCACCAGTTCTCGAACCAGCAGTCCGCGAAAAAATCGGACGGCAGGTAGTGGAAGCCCTTCGCAAAGTCGGCTATACGGGAGCGGGAACCGTCGAATTTCTGCGCGATGTTTCCGGTGATCTCTACTTTATAGAGATGAACGCGCGAATCCAGGTCGAGCATCCCGTCACGGAGATGGTCACGCAAGTGGATTTAGTGAAGGCGCAAATTCGCATTGCCGCCGGAGAGAGCATTGAGGAAGTTGTCGGTTCGTTCCGATCTTCCGGCCACGCCATCGAGTGCCGGATTAACGCGGAAGATCCTGAGACGTT
>DATDIT010000126.1:0-8141 GCA_036520875.1 Candidatus Acidiferrales bacterium | reverse complement strand
ATGTGCGCGGCGATGGCTGGTTCCTCAATTGCGTGATCGAAGCGGAGACGGAGTTGGCGCCGGAGGAGCTGATGCAGGTGCTGCTTTCGATTGAACGCTCGCTGGGGCGGAAGCGGCGGGCGGTTTCAGATGGCCCGAAAGACTCGCGGACAATTGACATGGACATCTTGTTATTTGGTTCGAGGGTGGTCAGCACGCCCGAGCTTAAGATTCCCCATCCGAGAATGGCGGAGCGGAGATTTGTGCTGGTGCCGTTTGCGGAGATCGCGCCGGATGTGCGGCATCCGGTTTTGAATCGGACCATTGCCGAACTGCTAGCGCAAACGGCGGATCGAAGCGAAGTTCGGCGGTCGGATGCGAGAAAACCCTAGCTGCTTTGGAACGCAGACTCTTAGCGGCCTGCCAAGAGAGATTCCTCGACCCATCTCCCAAGGTCGACTAACCGTCGACCTAGGAGCCCTGTCCTTTGTCCCGGCGCTTCGCGCGAAAGAAAAAGCGCGGGACACTCCGCTCCCTTCCTTCGTCAGGGCAGGCAGAATGACGATTCTCGTGTGAAACGTGTGAGGCAGACCGACGAGATTGTCTATTTGCCGCTAGAAATCGAGCTGCTCGCGAGTGAGTTTGAAGCCGTTGAGATTGCCGACCACGGAAGCGGCGACTTGGCTTGGCTCGAAAAATTCGCGCGCCAGCTGCTGCACTTCTTCGGCGGTGACGCTTTCCAGCATGGCGATCAACTCTTCGGGAGTAAAGTACCGGTTGAAATAGAGATGATAGCGCGCGAGGCTGCTCATGCGCGCGCCGCTGCCTTCGAGAGCCAGTAAAGTTGCGCCCTTGAGATGGTCCTTGGCGCGGCGAAGTTCTTCCTCATCGAGAGGCTCCTCTTTCATGCGCCGAAATTCGTCGAGGACGGAACGCACCACCTTCGCCGCAGTGTCGAGGGACGTGCCCGCGTAGACAGAGAGCGCTCCTGTATCGCGATAGGAATTCATCTCGCTGAAAATCGAATAGGCCAGGCCTTGCCGCTCGCGAATATTCTGAAATAAACGAGAGGACATTCCGCCGCCGAGAATATTGTTGAGGACCGACACGGCGAAGCGGCGGCGATCGGTGAGCGGCAGCGCGGCCACGCCCAGGCAGATGTGAACCTGCTCGAGTTCGCGTTTGGAGCGCAGGGTGATGTGCGGCGCGGACTCCGCCTTGGGATCGGGGACGCCATCTTTCGCCGACGCAAGCTTCGAGAAGCGCTCGGAGACGAGTTCGACGAGATGCTGGTGGGTGAGATTGCCGGCGGCCGTAATGACCAGGCAATTTGGCGCATAGGATTCCCGGAACCATTTTTGCAAGGTCGGGCGGGTGAAGGAGGAAACCGTTTCGGGCGTTCCTAGAATCGGTTTTCCGAGGGCGTTGCTATTCCAGAAATTTTGCGTGAAAAGCTCGTGGACCAAATCCTCGGGATTGTCCTGGGTCATGCGGATTTCTTCGAGGATCACGGATTGTTCGCGGGTGATGTCTTCGGTGGCAAATTTCGGATCGAGAACGATATCGGCAAGGATGTCGAAGGCCTTGGGGAGATGCTCGCCCAGCACGCGGGTATTGAAGCAGACCATTTCCTTGGCGGTGAATGCGTCTAGCATTCCGCCGAGGCGGTCGACTTCGCGGGCGATGTCTTCGGCGGTGCGCCGGCTGGTACCCTTGAATACCATGTGCTCGATGAAGTGGGAGATGCCGTTGAGATCGGCCGGTTCGCGTCGCGAGCCAGCGCGCAGCCATACGCCGACCGAGACTGAATGAACGTGCTCCATCGGCTCAGTGATAACGACGAGGCCATTCGGCAGAATTTCCTTCTGCACCGTGTGAGGTGTATTGGGCATTGGTCGAACCCCATTGTTACATGCTGGTGTGGTGCGTGTCATGCGGGGTTCATGTGGGCCTCGGAGTGCGGCGAGCAATTCCTCAGTGCTATCATCGATCTAAATGGCTGCGCGGGACTCGAATACCGGTCGAAACCTGTTAGGAAAATCCAAGGAAGAGTTGCGCGCGCTACTCGAATCGTTGGGCGAGCAGGGGTATCGTGGAGCGCAGATTTATCGCGCGCTGTATGCGGAGAGGCGCTTCGATTTCGGCGCGATGAGCAATTTGCCGGCGGCGCTGCGTGCGCGGCTGGCGCGAGAAGCTAGCATCGAACTGCCGCGCGTTGTGCGTAGCTACCGCTCGCTAGACGGCACGGTGCGTTACGTCCTCGCGATTGGCGACGCCAAAGCGGCGAATATCGAAACAGTGTTCATGCCAGAGGAAAATCGGCAGACGATTTGCATCTCAACGCAGGCGGGTTGCGCGGTTGATTGCAGGTTCTGCCTGACAGCGACGCTGGGGTTGGTGCGCAATCTGACGGCTGGCGAAATTATCGGGCAGGTGCTCGTCGCACTGGACGACAATCGCGCCGCGCTGAAACCTCAAACGAACATTGTGCTCATGGGCCAGGGCGAGCCTCTGCTGAATTACGAGCCCGTGATGGATGCGCTGCGGATTCTGCTCGATCCGAATGGAGCGGGGATTTCTCCCCGGCACGCCGCTCTTTCAACGAGCGGAATCATTCCCGGCATCGAGAGGCTGGCGCAAGAAAAAGTGCGCCCGAACCTGGCCATTTCGCTGAACGCTTCGTCGAACGAGCAGCGCGATAAGATCATGCCCATCAATCGCAAGTATCCCCTCGAAAAACTGCTCGATGCCTGCCGGAAATATCCGTTGCGGCCGCGGGAATGGCTGCTGTTCGAGTACGTTTTGCTGAGCGGATTCAATGATTCGCCGGACGACGCGCGGCGCGTGGCGAAACTGCTCGCGAATTTGCGCGCAAAAGTGAATTTGATCCCGTGGAATCCGGGTGAACTGCCGTTTCAAAGACCTGATCCGGCACGCGTGGACGAATTTCGAAGAATTTTGCTGGATAAAGGCTTGCTCACCTTCGTCCGAGACTCGCGTGGGCAGGACGTGATGGCGGCGTGCGGGCAGCTAGCCTTGGCCGAATCCCAAGCCACCTTGGTCGAGGCTCCGATTTCCACATCGCTTGGAAGCCCCAGCTAGCCGCCTGCAAGGACGGACCGCAACACCGCACGCTCCGTTGCATTGTGATATTCTCCCGACCAGAGCGCGAGGTCTAGCGGCGCAATAATCGTAATGATTCAGGAGGTATGTTATGGCAGCTCCCAAAATTCTGATTTTGACGGGCGATGCGGCGGAGTCGCTCGAAGTAATGTATCCCTACCAGCGATTGCAGGAAGAAGGTTACGAAGTGCTCATCGCTGCGCCCAGCAAAAAGAAGCTGCGCTTCGTGGTGCATGATTTCGAGCCGGGATATGACACGTACACCGAAAAGCCGGGCTACAGCTGGGACGCCGATCTCGCTTTCAAGGACGTGAATCCGGCTGACTATGCCGCGGTAGTGATTCCCGGCGGCCGAGCGCCCGAATACATTCGCAACAATCCGGATTGCCAGCGGATCATCCAGCACTTTTTTCAGCAGACTAAACCAGTGGCGCAGATATGCCACGCGGCTTTGGCGCTGGCGGCTGCGGGAGTGCTAAAAGGCAAACGTACGGCAGCTTATCCGGCGCTCGAGCCGGATGTGCGGGCGGGAGGAGCGGAGTTCGTCAATTCGGAAGCGGTGGTCGATGGCAACATGATTTCCGCACGCGCTTGGCCCGATCATCCTGCCTGGATGCGCGAATTTATCAAGTTATTGCGGCAAAAGGCACCGGTGCAAGAACAACATGCCACGGCCCGATGATCCCGTTCGTGAGGAGCCAGGAAACGCCGCGAAAGCCAGGGGACGAACGTTTGGCAGCACGAAGCGAAGCGGAGGAAGACCGATGAAGCTTGCGTTGAGGATGATTGCCGCGGCTGCCGCGTTCTGTTTGTTCACGGCGATTCTAGTTGTGCGGGCGGACGCGCCAAAGACCGAGACGGTTACTTTTCCAAATGGCACGGGAACTGTGAGCGGATTTCTCGCTACGCCGGAAAAGCCCGGGCGCTATCCAGCGCTGGTGGTGGTCCACGAATGGTGGGGGCTCACCGATTGGGTAAAGCAAGAAACCGAAAAACTCGCCGATCAGGGATACGTCGCGCTGGCGGTGGACCTTTACCGCGGCAAAGTGACGTCCGATCCTGAAGAGGCTCACGAGCTGATGCGCGGACTGCCCCAGGACCGTGCCGTCAGCGACCTGCAAGCGGCCTTCGCGTATTTGTACGCGCGCAACGACGTGGACCACGATCACATCGGCACTATCGGATGGTGCATGGGCGGAGGCTTTGCCTTGCAGCTGGCGATTCATCAGCCGCGCCTGGCCGCTTGCGTGGTGAATTACGGCGCCCTCCCCACCGATCCCAATGACCTTCAGCAGATTTATGCGCCCATTCTGGGAAATTTTGGAGCCGACGACCGGGGAATCACTCCTGCCGATGTCCAGGATTTCGAAAAAAGCATGAAGGGCATGAAGCGCCAGGTTGACATTAAAATCTACGACGGGGCCGGACACGCATTTGAGAATCCCACGAACACCAACGGATACCGTCCCCAAGCCGCGGCGGACGCATGGGCGCGCACTTTGGCCTTCCTGAACAAAACGATGAAGTAACTTTCGAGAAAGAAGATTTGCGGGGACGGGTACAGCAGCACACGATCAACGATTGAGACGCCGCAGCAATTCCTGCAACCGGGCGCGGTCTCCCGTGCCCATGTTCGTGAACTCCACACCCACGCCTTTCCCCGAGGCGACGTAGCGCACCACGCCGTGGATCCGCATCTCTCCCTCTGGTAGCGCAAACAGCATCTCAATGTTCGTGCCGGTTGCAATGGCCAAGTTCGTCGCTATAAACACGCCGCCGATGCTGAGATCGGATACGCGCGAGACGTGACGCTGCTTTTTGGCTAATTGCCATGCCACCCAAATGCCGCTCGACACGGCGACGCGCGCGGCCTTGCGATTTTCTCGCGTTCCAGTCTGCGTCATCTCCATTCAACCTCGCCCCATTGCCCTATAGAATGCACCGAGGGGCCGGAATCATCCAGTCCGATGTGTCCTTTGTGTTCGAAGCGCGCAAGCGGCATCCTCCTGGCGGCGAGAGCGTTTCCTTGAGTAACGCGCTAGTGAATTGAACTTCGCACTTTCCCTGCGGTTTTCGGCGATAGCCATGCGCATCACGTTCGATCCGCCAGCACTGGCCCCTCGGGTAGAACACCACCCGATCGGTAACGTTTCCACCCCACCTACTGCGCGTCTCCAATGGGCATTATTCGGCGTTGATGCTAATTGACTGAGAACGCGGGAATTATTGCGCGGCGGCGCTGGAGCAGTACATGCAGTAATGGCAGTCGATGAGCGGCTTGAACGGAGCGACGATGGCCATTCGCCTGAGCGCGAGACTCTGCGACTTGATACAACCGGGATCAGCAAGTAGCCGGAGTAACCGAAATCGAGAATGCGGCTTCTCGATGGTCGAAATGGTGGTTGTCGTCGCACTGATCCTGGTTATTTCGGCGATGGCTATATTCGCGCTACAGCCTGCCCTTCAGGACGCGAGATTCGACGCCGCTATGCGTCAAGTGCTCGATCAACTGCGACAGGCTAGGGAGTATTCGATTACGAACCACCGATATGTTCAGGTTACGTTCCCTGTGGTTGTGTCAGCCGGAGTCACGCAGTACGAGGTGCAGATGACCCAACTGAATGCCGTGCCTTTTGGACCGGGAGGCGCAAATACGGTCCTGAGCACCATTTCGATTCAGCCGCCGGCCAGATTCTATGTTTTTCCTGCGCCTGTGCCTGACACTCCGGATAACTTTGGAGATTCCTCTTCGATCGTGTTTGAGGGTACAAACAACGGCCCTCCTGGGGGAATGATGTTCCAAAGTGACGGCGAGTTCGTTGACAAAGCTACCTTTCAAGCTATCAACGGAACGGTGTTCTTGGGACTGCCCGGACAGAGCACATCTGCTCGGGCTGTGACACTTCTGGGTAGCACAGGGCGAGTGCGAGGGTGGAAGGGAACCGGCGCCACATGGTTCCAGTTTTGAGGAGATCGGAACAAATGCCTTCAACGAAAAATCGGCCAGTAAAAAACGGTTTCACGTTGCTTGAGACGATGATCGCTCTGGTCGTATTGGCCGTGGGCGTTCTAGGTTTAGCAGCAATGCTAGCTGATGCATTGTCGTACATGCAAGGATCGCAGGAAGATTTTATCGCCCAACAGAAGGCAGAAGAAGCTGCCGAGGCAATCTTAACGGCAAAATACAGCAACAATGCCACGTTTGCCCAGATCGCAAACTTCGGTGTTGGAAGTCCAGCGGGATTGTTTTTGCCAGGTCCACAACCTCTTCTGCAGCCCAGTCCTACTGGATTGGTGGGTTCGCTGGACGACGTTGGTCAACCCCCGGCCTATATCCTCCAGCCGGGACCGGACCATATTCTGGGCACAGCGGATGACATAAAACTGCCGCTATCGGATTTCACCCGGACCATAAGCATTGTCAATATCGCGGGAGAGCCGAATCTGCGAGAGGTAGATATAACGGTAAATTATAGGACCGGACGCTTTCAGCGCAGTTACACAATGAGCACGTATGTTTCAGCGTTCTAAGACCGTGAGGAGCATCGCATGAAGTCCGGAAAAGGATTCTCGTTAATTGAATTGATGGTGTCGATGGCCATCCTGGTTACGGTTGTGGGTCTTGCAATCACCGCGCTCGTGCAGGCGGAACACGTCACCCAATCTGTGGCCTATGAGGCCAATACGCAAGAAAGCCTCCGGGCGGGGATGCGTTTCATGGTTCAGGATCTGGCTCAGGCAGGTGAGGGCATTCCCGAAGGAGGTATCTCCGTACCCAATACCGGAGGCGGCGCACCGGCATCGACGATCATCCGCCCTGGCATGGCGGCAGGCGTTACCTTCCCCAACCCAGCTCCAATTCTTCCTAATTTCCCGGGCGGATTCCTGACGTTGCCCGCTGTTGTGCCCGGCGCGGGGATTGGCCAGCCCGGCAAATCTGTCAATCCCGTAACGAGGGCCGTTCTGATCGGCAACAACACAGACGTCGTCAACATCCTGTATGCGGACAATATCCTGGTGGATTCGAGCGCGGCGCAAAATCATCTTTACAGCTACCCGGTTTACCAGCCTACGGGGCCATCGCAGACCTGCAACGCGGGCGCCGCTGCTCCCGGGAATTCCGTTCTTAGTCCGACAGGACTCTTCGTTAAGCTCGATCCGGCTTGCTTCCTGATGCCCGGCGCCACAAACCCTATTTCAGTCGGCAACCTGATTATGTTCCACAACCAGAATGGGACGGCACTGGAATATGTAACGAGTGTCGCCGGGTCCCAAATTAATTTCGCTGCGGGAGACCCTGCGGGCCTTAATGCGACAGGCAAAGCCGCCGGAACAGTTGCCAGCTTACAGAACGGGGGCGGAGGTTTTCCTCCAACTACGATCACGCGTGTGTGGTTAATTAGCTATTACATCGATTCGACCACCGATCCGCTTCACCCCCAACTAATGCGACAGGTAAACTATCCGAACTACCCAGCTGCTAATCCAGTGAATCCGCCTCAGGCGATCGCCGACAACATTGAGGCTCTCTCTTTTAGTTACGACATAACGGGTTCGTTGGCTCCTGGCGGAACCTATCCTGCGGGTGCTGGAAATGCACCAGGGCCGGTGGCGCCCGACGGCCCGAACCAAATTCGTGCTGCGAATATCTTTTTGGCGGGCCGGTCGGAGGCTTTCGACCAGTCAACAACATCAGCAAGCCCTCAGTTCTTGCGGAACAATCTGAGCACTCAGGTCAGCATTCGCAGCCTGGCGTTCCTGAATACTTTCGGAACGTCTTTGACATCGACCTCGCCATAAGTTCAGCTGGAGTATTTTCCAGGCATCGCGCAAAGGAGATCCGCCGTGAGAATGGAACGAGAAAAGGGAGTAGCCCTGATAACCTCCTTGATGGTCCTGATCCTCATATCCGGGATCGTGGTGGGGATGTGCTGGATGGTGATGACCGACCAGCGCCTCGGCGGCAACAATCACGACCGCGAGGCCGCTTTCTACGGCGCCGAAGCAGGAATGGAAAAATTGACTGCCGATGTAGGAAC
>DATDIT010000125.1:0-14822 GCA_036520875.1 Candidatus Acidiferrales bacterium | reverse complement strand
CGCGTTATTGGCAATAATATCCAGGCGCCCGAATTCCGAAACAAGCTGATCCACCGCGCGCAGCACGTCCTCTCGCCGGCTGACATCAATCGCGAAAGCGCGGGCCATCCCGGAGTTTTTTTCGATTTGGCTTACGGTCGCTTTAGCGGTGGCTGGATCAATATCCGCCACGCCCACGATCGTGCCTTCCGATGCAAATGCGAGCGCCATCGCCTGCCCAATCCCGCGCCCAGCCCCGGTGACAAACGCAACCTGCCCTTTCAGACGCGACATCGTTTAGCCTCCATTGAATTTAAGAGCGGTTCAGTCACAGAACTTTTTGAATCGCCAATTCTTTTTATCGCGAACAATGTAGCCAGCGGTCGGGTCGCAAAAATGGCTGGGGATGATCAATATGTTTTTGTCGCTAAGCCGCTCGAACGTCGCTTTGCGCGTCTTGATTCCCATTTCTTTGTCCATGTCGAAATTTCCGGGACGCTCGATTTCTGCAAGCTGGATCGGATGATGCAGCATATCGCCGGTAATAAAACCTTCTTGTCCCTTGGACGAAATCTGCACGCTGACGTGCCCCGGCGTGTGTCCAGGTGTCGGCACGAGTGTGATCTCGTCCGTAAGCTTGATATCCGGCTCGATGAAATCGGCGAGGCCGGCGTCGGTGATCGGCTTGATCGAGTCCTCCAAATGCGTGCAGTCATGATACCCGCCCGTGCGCTGCAGCATTTGCCAATGGTCGTATTCCTTGCGGCCGAATAAATAGCGTGCATTCGGGAACGTCGGCACCCAGCGGCCATTCACTTTGCGCGTGTTCCAACCCACATGATCGAAATGCAAGTGCGTGCACAAAACCTTTCCAATCGTTTCCGGCGCGTATCCGACAGAGACCAAGTCTTCGATGAACGAGCTTTGCATATTGCAGAATATCGGGAACTCGCGCTGGCGATCGTTGCCGATGCACGTGTCGATCATGATCTTTTCATTCCCGGAGCGCAGAACGAAAGCCTGAAACGAAATCTTCATGCGGCCGTCGGGCGTTGCAAAATGCGGAAACAGCCAGTCGTATTGCTTGGCGACCTCCGGCGTCACGCCGGTCAGCAGCACTTCGAAAGGATCCTCGTGCGCGTTCACCTCCACGATGCGGACCACTTCCACATCGCCGATCTGCCACTTTCTAATGTGCTCCCTGGCCATGGCGTTTTCCTCCGAGTTCTAGCGATCTCGCGGCAATGCAACGGGCGCAAGCGGTGCCCGCCCCGCGATCATATCCGAAGCCTTCTCGGCAACCATCACCACCGGCGCATTCGGATTTCCTCCCATCAGCCTCGGGAAGATCGATGCATCCACGACGCGCAAACCATCAATACCCCTCACCTTGAGTTCGGGCGTTACCACTGCGGCGTCGTCTGCACCCATGCGGCAGGTTCCGGCCGGATGAAAGACCGTTGCCGTCGTCTTGCGGATATATTCCCGGAGCGCGTCGTCACCTTCGACCGCCGGTCCGGGCAGAAACTCCGTCGCCTTGTATGGGGCGAAGGCTGGAGTCGCGAAAATGCGGCGTGCCAGCTGGAGGCCCCACAAGAGCGGCTCGAAGTCTTCAGGCGCGCTTAAGATATTTGGATCGATAATCGGCGCCGTGCTCGGATCGGGACTTGCTAGCGCGACGCGCCCGCGGCTCTTGGGAAATAAGAGAACCACGCTGATTGCAAAGCCGTGTCCAAGTGGCAGCGGAAACGTCGATTGATTCCGCCGCGCGGGCTGGAAGACCACTTGTGTGTTAGGCCGATCGAGACCCTCTGTGGTCTTCAGAAACGCATTCGACTCGAAGACATTGCTGGAGAATGGCCCTTGGCGCAGCAGCAAATATTGGAAAATGTTCCACGTTCCGCGCGGCAACGCCTTGAGCGAAATGCCATACGAGATGGAATTCGACGTGACCATCTGCACCGACGCAGCGACATGATCGTGAAGATTCGCACCCACGCCGGGCAAATGATGAGTTACTGAAATTCCGAGGGCCTGCAGCGCGGCGCCATCGCCGATGCCCGAGAGCATTAGGATCTGCGGTGACCCGATGCTGCCCGCCGACACAATGATCTCGCGCCGCGCGGCGACCTGTTGTGTTTTGCCCCGCTGCTGAAATTCGACGCCGGTGGCACGGCGATTCTCCACCACAACCCGCGTGACCAACGCTTCCGTCAGCACTTTCAGGTTCGGCCTGCTCATCGCCGGCTTCAAGTAGGCTGTCGCTTCCGATTCGCGGTAACCGCCGCGTATCGTTCCTTGGCGCAGTCCATAACCTTCGTTATCCGGACCATTGAAATCATCGTTGCGGCGAAATCCCAGCGTCCGCATGGCTTCAAGAAAAGCCGCATTGAGCCGGTTGGGCTGCTGGATGCTTTTCACATTCATCGGCCCGCCCTTGCCGTGGTAGGGAGAGCCATCGAACGCTTCATTGTTTTCCGAACGCACAAAGTAGGGGAGCACTTCCGCATAGCTCCAGCCCCGGTTTCCCGCCGCGGCCCAATCGTCATAGTCCTTGGGATTGCCGCGCATGTAAACCATGCCATTGATGGAACTCGTGCCGCCAATCACGCGCCCGCGCGGAATCGGAACCTTCCGTCCATTCAGATTTTGCTGCGGCACTGTCCAGTAGCCCCAGACTATGCTCGGCTTCACCATCGCGGCCGCAACCAAGGCCGGCACGTGGATGAACGGATGACTGTCCTTGGGTCCTGCCTCGATCAGGCACACGCGGCTCGCTTGATTTTCCGAGAGCCGGTTGGCAAGTACGCAACCTGCCGTTCCGGCTCCGACAATCACATAGTCGAACGAATCCTCGTTATTTCGGTTCGGCATGATGGTTCTGTTTTTGGTGGCGCCTCAAATGGCCGCTGAGACTGCGATGTCGGATAGCCGCCGCCAGCGCAAATAATTGTCCGCCGAATTCATCACGCCGGTGCACAGGCCCACGAAGGTCAGATCGAGTTCCGGGTCCACCCAATAAATAGTTGTTCCGGCACCATAACCTCCGAACGTGTTTGGCGAAGTGAGCGTGCCATAAAGATGATTGCCGATCGCCTCGCCGCGCAGTGGGAAGCCGAGGCCGAGATAGGCCGGGATAATTGGCCAGCCGTGCTCAACGCACAACCGCTTGTAAACCTCGTTCGGCTTGTCCCCTGTCCAGTTCTTCCGCGCCATCTTGCAGATTGTGGGCGAAAGGATGCGCGCGCCGTCAAGCTCGCCCAGCCGTCGCAGCATCTCAGCGAGTCGGAAGAGGTCCGATGCCGTGGAAACAATTCCCACCCAGGGCATCTCGGCGTCTTCTTCCTCGAATGCGCCATTCTGTCCCAAGTCGCTGTGACCCAAATGATTGATTGCGGCATTGCCTCGGAAGTCAGGCACCAGATGGCGCTTCTTGAGATCGCGTCGCACACCCACGGAAGTGTCCTTCATCCCCAGCGGCTTCAGAATCTCGTCCTCCACAATTTTCCGGTAGGAGCGTGCTTTGGGATCGGTGCGCCGGACCATTTCGCCGAGCAGCGCATGATTGACGAACGGAGAGTAGTCAACGCGCGTGCCGGGTGGGAACTCACCAGGCACCAGCTTGCAAATCGCCGCGATCATCTCGTCGAGCCGGTCGATATACATGCCGGCCTTCGGCGTGTAGACGGGCGGCAGCCCTGCGCTGTGTGTCAGCAAGTGAAAAACCGTCACGTCCTTGCGCAGCGGGCCGTCGAATTCCGGGATGATTTCGGTGACCTTGGTTGTCAGAGCAAATTGGCCCATCTCGATCGCCCGTAGCACCAGAACATTGGTGAAAGATTTCGTCACCGAGAACAGGCTGAAGACGGAATCCTTTTTCACTGGACGCTTGCGTTCGGAATTGGCGTAACCCATCGCCTCGTGAAACCCGATCTTGCCGTGCCGCGCGACGATAATCGTGCCGCCAAAATAGAGGCCTTTCCGAATGTCTTCTTCGACGACGGACTTGAGGTGCCGCAGCCGATCAGGATTGAGTCCCGGTTTCTTCATTTCGCGCATTCTTCTAAGCCCTCAAACAACAGTCGTTCTGCTGCCGCTGAGCTAGCGCGTCGCCGAAGCAACAGCATCGCTTCTAACAGACGCCATGCCCCGCGACTGGTCTTCCTTAATCATGTCCGCGCCTTTTTCGGCAATCATAAACACCGCAGGCGCCGGACCGGCCGAAGGCAGCGCCGGCATGATCGACGCGTCAATCACTCGCAGCGACTCAATCCCGCGAACGCGCAACCGCTCGTCCACCACTGCCATCGCATCCTGCCCCATTTTGCACGTGCCGCTCGGATGACAAAACGTATTGGCCGCTTTGTGCAAGTACTCGCGCAGATCATTGTCGGTCCCGCACGCATCGCCCGGCGCGTCTTCCGCCAGAATGCGGGACTTGATCGGCTCCGTCTGAAAGATCCGCCGCACAAGTTTCACGCCGGCAAGCAGTCCTTCTTCATCGCTCGCGACCGCCAGATAATTTGCAAACATCGCCGGAGCCTGTCGCGGATCGATGGACTTCAGCGCCAACCGCCCTCGCGATTTCGGCCGCACATACGCAACGCCGCCAGTAATCCTCGGTATCGGATCCGGCGCAATTTTTCCGCTGCTATCGAAAACATGGCTCATCGGCCGGAAAACAATTTGCAGATCGGGACACGGAGCATCCGGCAGCGCGCGCGTCAAAGCCGTAGCCTGCGACGCGCCGTTGGTCAGCGGCCCGCGCTTCGCCACATAGTAATTCAGTGCGTGCCACGCCACGCGCAGCCCTCGCAGTTGCGGATTCAGCGAATTGTCCGCCGCAGTTTTGTATGTGCAAGTTGTGTAAGGATGATCGTGCAGATTTTCTCCCACGCCGGCCACGTTCGCCACCACCGCAATTCCATGCTCCTGCAAATGCCTGCCGGAGCCAATGCCGGAAAGCATCAGAATCTGCGGCGAGCCAATCGAGCCCGCCGCGAGAATCACCTCCCGCGTAGCCAGCGCTTTCTGAATCGTTCCAGCGCGTTCGTATTCGATGCCTGTGGCGCGCCGACCCTCCATCAGCACGCGGCGAGCGAGCGCGGAAGTTTCCACCACCAGATTCTTTCGCTGCCGCGCAGGCCGCAAATATGTTTCCACGGCCGATTGGCGCACTCCCTTGCGTACCGAATTAGGCATCAGGCTGATGCCTTCGGAAACCGCGCCGTTCAAATCGCTGCTGGCAGGCAAACCATTGCGCACACCCGCTTCGATAAATGCTCGCGTAATGGGATGAACATATGTTGGGTAATTCACCGCAAGCATGCCCGCGCCATTTCGCCGCTCTGCGGGCAAATCTTCGCGCCGCTCCAATTTATTAAAGTAGGGCAGCACATCGGACCAGCCCCAGCCCACATTGCCGAGCCGCCTCCAGCCGTCGTAATCCTCGGCCTGCCCGCGCACGTACGCGCTCCCATTTATCGAGCTGCATCCACCCAGAACCCTTCCGCGCGGCCAGAAAATCGGCCGATTGTTCAATTTCGCTTCAGGCTCGGTGTAAAAACCCCAATTCAGCGTGGGATGAGTAAAAAGTTTGCCCATGGCCAGCGGCATTCTGATCCATGGGCTATCCGGCTCGGGTCCGGCCTCGATCATCAGCACGCGAACCGCAAAATCTTCCGTGAGCCGGTTCGCAAGAACGCACGCAGCCGTCCCTCCGCCGACGATGATGTAATCGAAACTCCGAAGTTCAGGCATGCACTGGACGCTAGTCTGTGGTGAATTTCCAATTGCTCGCTTCGGGCACAATCCATCCCACCGGCGAGTTGAAGTGAACGGCAAAAATCCGCGCCGCGCGATTTTCATATCGCGCAAGAAATTCACGCCGCGTCTTGCGCGACATTTCCTTGTCCACGCACCCGACCGAGCATATTTCCGGCTCGGCAAATTGAATCGGATTGTGAAACACATCTCCCGTAACAATCGCGTGCTGACCGCGCGATAAAATATGCAGGCTCACATGCCCCGGCGTGTGCCCGTGCGTGGGCTCGAGCCACAGCTCATCCGTCAAACGGTGATTCGTCTCCACCAGATCGGCCAGTCCCGCGTCCAGAATCGGCTGCACCGAATCCAGAATGTGCCGCACGTCCGACGTTTTTTCCTTGAGAAGTGTTTCGCACCATTCCCACTCGCGCCGACCGAATAAATATCGCGCTTTCGAAAACGTGGGCACCCAGCGCCCATTTTCCAATCGCGTGTTCCAGCCGACGTGATCGAAGTGCAGGTGCGTGCATAGCACCGTGTCAATGGTCTCCGGCGGAAATCCCGCCGCCGTCATATCTTTCAGGAACGCGGTTTGCAAATCGTTGCAGTGCGGAATTTCGCGCGACCGGTCGTTTCCCACGCACGTGTCCACCACAATCCGCCGTCCGCCCGCCTCCAGCACAAACGCCTGCACCGCCAAAATAATTTGCCCCTCGGGCGTGACGAACCGCGGCACCAGCCAATCGTATTTCTTGTAATTTTCGGAAGTTTCCGCAGGCAGCAACGGCGCCCACGGAACGCGCTCCGCCGATTCCATCACGCTCGTGATTTTCACATCGCCCACACTCCATCGCCCGATTCGCGACTCGCCTTTCCTGTAGTCATGCGCCGGCTCATTGGCGTGGCTCGCCGCACCGCTCACGCCTGCGCCAGCCGCATGCATCGCGGCGCCCGCATCTTTTGTCGGTTCCATCAGTCTGCTCCTTCAGCTCCAGCCGCTATTGTCGCCCCGATGTAACACCAATTCGCGCCGGCGTGCAACTCGCACCCATGCGCGCGTGTCGCCATTCCGCGATTTAATGTAGCGCCATCCTCTCAGGATGGCATCTTGCTTTTGAATTCCGGCGTCCCACCAAATAAATTCACGTTGCCGCCGAAACGGCGATATCCGAAAGCCGCTGAAATCGCTCGATGTTGTCCATGCCATTCATCACGCCCGCGGTCAGGCACACAAACGTCATCTGCAATTCCGGATCGACCCAAAAAACGGAACTCCCCGCGCCATAATTCCCAAATGTTCGCGGAGAAGTTAGCGTTCCAAACAAATTGTGGCAAATCACGTCTCCGCGCACCTGAAAACCCAGCCCCAAATACGCAGGACAATCTCCCCACCCGCGCGCCGCCATCATCGGCTTGAAAAGTTCATTCGGTTTGTCGCCTGTCCAATTCCGGTTCGCGAGATCGAGAATCGCCGGCGAAAGAATTCGCGCGCCGTCGAGTTCGCCGCCGCGCCTCAGCATTTCCGCGAACCGGAATAAATCGGCAACGGTCGTAATCCCGCCCACCCAGGGCATCTCCGCCTTCTCCTCTTCGAACGCGCCGTTCTTGCCGAGGTTGCTGTGTCCCAGGTGATCGAATGGAAAGGGCTCGAGAAAAATGGGAACAATGTGCCGCGCCTTCAGATCCTTGCGCACGCCAATCGACGTATCCTTCATCTTCAGCGGCTTCAAAATCTCATCTTCCACCAGCTGCCGATACGAGCGTTTTTTCGGATCGGTGCGCCGCACCGCCTCGCCCATTAGAGCGTGCCCCGCCATCGGCGCATAATTGATCACTTTTCCCGGCTCGTCCGTACAGTGCACGTTTTCGCAGATGGCCGCGATGATCTCGTACAGCCGGTCGATGCACATTCCCGCTTTTGGCGTAAATACGCTCGGCAGTCCCGAGCTGTGCGTCAGCAAATGAAAGAAGGTGATGTGCTCCCGCTGCCCTCCCGAAAATTCGGGAATAATCTCGGAAACTTTGGTCGTCAACGCAAACTCGCCGCGTTCGATCGCGCGAAACACCAGCACGTTGGTAATTGCCTTGGTCGTCGAAAAAAGACTGAACACCGATTTCTTGGTTACCGGCTTCTTGTCCTTCGCATTCGTGAAACCAATCGCCTCGTGAAGGCCGACGACGCCGTCCCGTGCCACTAGGATCACCCCGCCGTAGTAGCGGCCGCGCTTCACGTCATCCTCGATCACCGCTTTCAGATGGCGCAATCGGTCAGCCGACAAACCGTTTTGCTTTTTTTGATCAGCCATTTGAGTTTGCCCTTAAGAGATCAAGCCTGAGCCCTGCTGAC
Organism: Candidatus Acidiferrales bacterium; assembly: GCA_036520875.1. GTDB lineage: Bacteria > Acidobacteriota > Terriglobia > Acidiferrales > UBA7541 > Palsa-295. The sequence goes on along the minus strand of DATDIT010000125.1, from coordinate 6,730 downwards.
TTCGATGCCTTCATTCCCAGGCTGTTCAGCAAATACGCATACTATCTATAATGAACCGTGCGCGCGTTCAATATATACCTCAACCGCAGAAAGGCGTGCCTGGCTCGAAATCGGGAGCGAGGCTGTCGCAAACGCCCCGGCGATTCTCCTTTGATATCGCCGGAAAGGACGGTACACGCAAGTGAGCTCAATTGGTTTCCTCTTCAGGCCAAGGCGAGGTCCGGCGAGTATTTTGCTGATCCGTCTTGCCGTGGGGCTGATCTTTTTCACGCAGGGCGTCTTGAAATTCACCGATCCTAAAATGGGAGTCATTCGTTTTACCAGGATCGGATTCCCGCATCCCTATTTCACCGCCCACTTCGTTGGCACATTCGAAATTGTCTGCGGACTTCTCGTCCTGCTAGGGCTTTGGACGCGGGCGGCGGCCGTTCCGCTGTTGATTGTGATCTCAACCGCGATTGCCACTACGAAGATTCCGGAATTATTCCGCGCGGGTCAGGGATTCTGGTTTATGGTGAGCGACGCGCGCGCTGATTTTGCTATGCTTTGCTCGCTGATCTTTCTCATTATCTTGGGCGGCGGAACGTGGTCCTTGGATGCGCGATGTCCGCCGCAACGCACATAGGCGCGCTTTCCTTGGACAAATTTGGAGACTCACAACGACGGTTTCTAAAGGGAGCGGGGGCTCTCTGCAGGAGGGGAGTTCTCTTGATCCAACACGGACCCGCCCGAGCCTAGCCTGCCCCGGCGGCCCGGCCAATCTCCTTGAGCTGGCTCGCGTCGATCTTCAAGCCGGCTGCAGCGACATTTTCCTCGAGGTGTGCCACTCGCGACGTTCCCGGGATCGGCAGCATCACGGGAGATCGCGACAAAAGCCATGCCAGAGCGATCTGCGATGGCGTAGCTTTCAGTTGCGTCGCCACGCGATTGATCGGACTGTCCGCGCCGGAGAGTTTGCCGGCTGCGAGTGGAAACCACGGAATGAATCCGAGCTTCTGCTTCTCGCAGTATTCCAAAACGTCTTCCGACCCGCGATCACTCAGGCTGTATCGGTTCTGGACGCTTACGATGGGAACGATCTTCTGCGCATGCTGAATCTGCTTCACGCTCACTTCGGATAAGCCGATGTGCTTGATCTTTCCTTGCGCCTGCAAATCCTTCAAAGCTCCGAACTGATCTTCCGCCGGCACCTTCGGATCAATTCGATGGAGTTGATAGAGATCGATGCGGTCCAGGCGCAGCCGTCGCAGACTTCCTTCGCAGGCGGATCGCAGATGTTCCGGCCTTCCATTCTCGACCCACTTGCCGGGCCCCGTCCGGTCGAAGCCGGCCTTCGTCGCGATCACCAGGCCTGCCGGGTAGGGATGCAAAGCCTCGGCAATAATTTCTTCGGCCGTGTTCGGGCCGTAGGAGTCCGCAGTGTCGATGAAATTAATTCCCAGCTCGACCGCACGCCGCAAGACCCGGATCGCTTCCGGCCGATCCGCGGGCTCACCCCAAATTCCCTTGCCGGTCAGGCGCATGGAACCAAATCCGAGCCGGGCCACTCGCAAATCATCGCCAATAAGAAATTCACCGGACTTTCCGGCAGGCCCAGCTGATTGCTGCCTTGCTGAAGTGTCTTTCTCCATTTCGATTCCGTCCTTTCCGATACGACATTGCGAATGGGGTGTTTGCGGGCGTTACGCGAGTGGCCTTGCCTTCGCACACAAGAGACGGTGAGAGCCACAGCATTAGACACCAAGATGCATCATCGTCCGAATGCCCACGCCACCATCAGCGGGAACTCTTCTCGCCAGAATGCGCCACCGTGCGATCCAGCTCGCTCATTCATGACGACATCCGCACCTGCATCGCGCAGCGCGTCCGCCCACCTCCTTGCGTTCCCGAGGAAGAACGGCTCCTGTGTGCCGGCTACAAGGTATGTGCGCGGAAGCGGACTCGGCATAACGTCAGGCGGCTTGTAACCCCCGCCAGGCGAGGCGCAGAAGACAGCACCGTAGACATCTGGATGCCGAAGCCCAAGAGCGAGGGCCAGCTCTCCACCCGCCGAGACGCCGAACACTGCGGTACGTTCAGTGGGCAGCGCCACGCCAAACCGCCACTCCGTCCATCGGCGAACGTCATCAACGAAGAACTTCTCGTGTGCCGCGAAGCGCTCCGGATCAAAGCCCGGTGAGTACTCATGGAGCCGCAGCATCTCATCGGTCAGTCGATGTACACCGACGATCATTGTGGACGGTACGTCGGCCTTCTCGATCACCCGGCCCCACTTCGAGATTCCCTGACCGTCGCCGGCGAAGACGATTGCTTCGGGCGGGTCCGGTGGAACGTATACCGTGACCTGCCGTCCACCGTCGTACTCGAACGTCTCGGTGATAAACTCTTCCGAGACAGCGCCGGTGGGCTTGGCGGGCGCTCCGTCGGACTCACTTAGCTTGCGGTTGACGTGACCGGGACGCGAGATAAATGCCTCTATTTACGGCGGCCTGCACGGAGCGCTGTGCTAAATCCAATAGGCTTTAGCCCGGGAGGCTGCTCGATTGCCGCGAGAGAGCTATGGCTTGGTGACGACTGGAGGAAGATCGTAAGCCTGTATCGGACTCTGGAATCCCACTTTCTTGTGGGAGCCATCGCAAAATGGCTTGGTTTCGGAATGTCCGCAGCGGCAGAGCGCAATTTTGGTGCGGCCCGCCAAGCCAAATGCCTTGCCGTCCTGGTCCAGCACTTGGAAATCCCCCTCGATACGAATCGAACCGTCAGTGCGCACTGTAATTGTCGTCGCCGCCATTCAATCCTCCAATCCCGTCCCGCATTCTCAGTTTAGCAGGGTCATGCTCCACCCCTGCAGTCATTCCGAGCGGAGTGTCCCGCGCTTTTGCCTTTGCGCGAAGCGCCGGGCCACGCAGTCGAGGAATCTCTCTTGGGTGTCGCGCGAGCGAGCATGCCCGCTAGCGACTCCGTCATCCTGAGCGAAGCCTCGCGCTTTTTTGTTTTTCGCGCGGTTTATGCGCGGCGCGAGGCACAGTCGAAGGATCTCTCTTCGATGTAAACAGAGCCCCTGCGAAAGCCACAACCGCCGCTCAGTATTTCGGCACGTTCGGATCCACGTCATCCGACCACGCCAAAATCCCGCCCTTCAAGTTCCATATCTTCCGGAAGCCGGCCTTCTGCAAAAATTCCACGGCCTCGGCGGAACGTTTCCCGCTGCGGCAATGCGCCACAATCTCACGCGAGCTATCGAGCTCGTGCACGCGCCGCGGAAGCTCGCCCAGCGGAATCAAGTGCCCGTTCAAATTGCAAATGTCATATTCGTGCGGCTCGCGCACGTCGAGAATATACAAGTCGTCGCCCTTGTCCATCCGCGATTTCAGATCGCGTGGAGTAATCTCAGGAATATTTGTCACGGTGCTAGGGGCCTCCTCGCCGCGAATGCCGCAGAATTGTACGTAATCGATCAACTTTGTCACCGTCGGGTGCTCGCCGCAAACCGGGCATTCGGGATTCTTCCGCAGTTTCAGTTCGCGGAATTTCATTGCCAGCGCGTCAAAAAGCAGCAGCCTCCCAACCAGCGGCTGGCCCTTTCCGATAATCAGCTTCAGCGTCTCGGCCGCCTGAATCGTGCCGACGATTCCCGGCAGCACTCCGAGAACGCCACCCTCCGCGCACGAAGGCACCAATCCCGGCGGAGGTGGTTCAGGATACAAGCAGCGGTAGCACGGACCGTCCGGATAGCCGAACACCGTAATCTGGCCCTCGAAGCGGAAAATCGAACCATACACATTCGGCTTGCCTAAAATCACGCACGCATCATTCACCAGATAACGCGTCGGAAAATTATCCGTGCCATCCACGATGATGTCGTAATCCTGAAAGAGTTGGAGTGCGTTCTCGCTGGTGAGCTGCGCTTCGTAGGCGTCGATCTGAATTTCCGGATTCAGATTTCGCAGGCGGTCGGCGGCCGCCGTAATTTTCGGCCGGCCCACGTCACTGGTTCCGAAGAGAACCTGGCGTTGAAGGTTCGTGAAATCCACGGTGTCAAAATCCACCAAGCCAATACGGCCCACTCCGGCTGCCGCCAAATAAAGCCCTAGCGGAGCGCCCAGGCCGCCCGTTCCGATGCAAAGCACCTTGGCCTTCTTTAACTTAAGCTGACCTTCCATCCCCACTTCGGGCATGATCAGATGCCGGCTGTAGCGCAGCACTTCCTCTTTGGAAAGCCCGGCGCTCGGCGCCGTAGGAATTTGTGTTTTCGTTGCCATGAAGAAATCTCCCTTACGTGTAGCGCCACCCTTTAGAGTGGCATCTCGCTTTTGACGTCATCCTGAGCGGAGTGTCCCGCGTTTTTGCTTTCGCGCGAAGCGCCGGGACACGCAGTCGAAGGACCTCTCTTCCCGGCGGGAAAGCGGAAGCCCTCCTGGCTAAGCAGCTTCTCCGGTGCCCCCTGCAATCGACGGCACGATGCTCACCGTGTCGCCCTCGCGAAGGTTGGTCTGATCCTTCTGCAGGTAGCGGATGTCCTCGTCATTCACATATACGTTCACGAAACTTCGCAAGCGCCCGTCGTCCGCGAAAAGGTGCTTCTTTAACTCTCCATACTGGTTGGTGAGCGCCGAAAGCGCTTCCGCCACCGTAGCCGCCTGCACTTCCACGCTTTCCTTCTTGCCCGCGTAAGCCCGCAGCGGCGTTGGAATAATCACCTTGACTGCCATTCTCCATCCTCCTCGTGTTGACTATTTGATGCTCGCGGGATGCGCGACGGTTTCTATCTCCTCCGGGTCATATGCCGCCCGATCGTCATGCAGCCGCCAGGACGTTGTATCCCGCGGCTCGCCCTTTTGCACGCTCACGATGATGTAGCTATACCACGGCCACGCATGCTCGCGATCGAACTCGCTCGGCCGCGCGGGCGAATCGGGATGGGAATGATACCACCCGATCAGCTCGATGCGCTTCTCGCGTGCGGTCTTTTCCGCCAATCGGACGTCATCCGGAGTTACTTCAAACCGATTTCGTGGCGAATCGTCCCTCCGGTTTGCAAGCGGCAACAGGTCGAGAACCTCGCGCGACTCATCTCCATCACGCCCCAACAATGCCCCGCAACACTCGTGCGGATACGTTTCCACGCCGTGCGCGTGAATACGGCGCATAATTTCGCCGTGAACCTTCAGCGGAGCGCGGTTCACGCTTCGCTCCAGAATCGCTCACTCAAATATTTTTCTCCCGAATCGGGGAACACCGTCACGATGAGCGCAGGCTCGCGCGGCGGCAAACGCCGCGCGACATCCAGGCACGCCCAAAGCGCAGCTCCAGCGCTGACGCCCACCAGAATTCCTTCTTCCCGCGCCAGTTTTTTCGCGACGCGCTGCGCGTCTTCCGTTCGGACTTCCATATTCTCGTCGGCCAAACTCGCGTCGTAGATCGCGGGCACAATCGCCGTCGCCATATGTTTCAGCCCTTCGAGGCCGTGGAAACCAGAGTCGGGTTGCATGCTGATGCAACGAATTTTCGAATTCAATTCCTTGAGCCGCCGCGTGGTTCCCACGAACGTCCCGCTGGTTCCCAGGCCCGCGACGAAATGCGTGATCTGTCCTTTCGTTTGCTCCCAGATTTCCGGCGCGGTGGTGGAATAATGCGCCGCGGGGTTCGCGGGATTGCCGTACTGATCGGGATAAAAATATTTCTCAGGATCGGCGTCGTAAATTTCACGAACGCGCCGTATCGCGCCGTCCGTTCCTTCATCACCGGGAGTGAACACAATTTCGACGCCGTACGCCGCCAAAATCTGCTTGCGCTCGGGCGACGCGCTCGTCGGCAAGCAGAGTTTCACGCGATACCCGAGCGCGGCCCCGACCATCGCATATGCGATTCCCGTGTTTCCGCTGGTCGCGTCCAAAATTATTTTTCCGGGGCGCAAAGCGCCGCTGCGCTCGCCCTCGCGAATCATGTAATACGCGGCGCGATCCTTCACCGAGCCGCCGGGATTGAACCATTCCGCCTTGGCGCAGATCGCGACGTTCGGGAACTCCGTACCTGTCCGCATCAGCTTGATTAGCGGAGTGTTACCGATGCGCTCGATGAGCTGCTGACCCACCGCGGTGAGCGGGCGATCGGCGGATACTAGCGGCTTGTCGGCTGCGGTCACTTTACTAGGCCAATTTCTGTTGTGCCTGCTGGATTTACGGGCGTCGAGCGCTCCCCGGCGCACCGAAGATCAGATGCCTCAGCGAGCGCGCGGTACTCAGCAAAATTCGACTCAAGTTTAGCAGATTCCGGGGCGTTTCCTAAGGGTTGCGGTGACGCGAAAAGCTTCTAGCTTGTCGCAAAAAAGCTTCGAGTTTGGTGAGCGGGTACCTTCAAACTTGCAACAAAGTCCGGGCGATGATTGACCCATTTCGGGGATTGTGACAGTCTTCGGAGCTTCACGCGTGAGCCGGTTTGAGCGAGGTTTCGGGAGGAAGTGATGCCGCAGAATTATGACGTTGTCGCGATTGGGTCCGGGCACAACGGACTGGTCGCGGCCGCGTATTTGGCGACGGCGGACAAAAGCGTGGTGGTGCTGGAGCGCAACGCGTGGTTTGGCGGCGGCGTGGTGACGGCGGAGCTTACAGGGCCGGGATATTTGCATGACCGGTTCAGCACGGGGCACATTTTTATTCAGGGCAACCCGCTGATCAAAAACGACGAGCTGAAGCTGCTCTCACGCTATGGGCTGAAGTACATTTATCCC
>DATDIT010000124.1:0-7957 GCA_036520875.1 Candidatus Acidiferrales bacterium | reverse complement strand
AACTGCGCATCGCTGAACCCGAGCGCTTCCGCATTGCCGATTTGAAAATCAATCGTGGGATGAAGTTTCCGCGCCAACACGACCATGGCTTCGGAGAAATCAACGCCTAGCGGCGTCCATCCGCGGTGCTGGGCCTCGGCGGAAACGTATCCGGGTCCGCTGGCGATATCGAGGAGATTGGTTTTGGGGCCGATTGCCACCGCGTCGAGGAGCGGGCCAATGGTCTGCGAGGTCAGACTGCCGAAATAGCGATGGTAATCGTCCGAGGCCTGCTGCCAACCATCGTGTTCGAATTGATGGAAAGCATTTGCGTCGATTTGCGGCTGCGTCATCGCACTTCAGTCCACGAAAATCGGGAGGCACAGAGGCGGCTCAACGTGGAAATCGAGGCGCGCGATTTCCGCCAGGGCGCGATTCAGGACGGCGCTGTCGCAGGCCTCAAGGGTCATCACGAAAGGCAGAGCGGAGTGCAGGAAGCCAGGTTTTTGCAGCAACGCGTCGATGCTGATCTGATACTTCGCCAGGATAGACGCGAGGGCGGCCACTATGCCGGGATTATCCCGCACGACGAAGCGCAAATAGTGAGGAACGGTGAAGTCGCCAGAAACTGAGTCTGGCACTTCCGGCGACCCAGGCAGCGATTCCGGAGTTGCGCTCGTGCCGCGGGCAATTGAATGCAAGTCGGAAATCACAGCGACGGCCGTGGGATCGCCACCAGCTCCATTTCCCGAAAAAATCGTGCGGCCGCCGAATTCGCCGGTTACGGTGACTAAATTCTGACTGCCCTGTGCGTGGGCGATCAGGGAAGCTGCGGGAATCAGCGCGGGCTGAACGGCCGCGGCCAACCGCACGCCGCGCGAGGCGTCTTTTTGCGCGATCGAAATTTGGCGGATCGCGCTTTTGAGTTCGCTGGCGTACATGAAGTCGGCGGCTTCGATGGAGGCGATCGAGCGGCAAGGGATTTGCTCGCTGCGAACACGCAGGCGCAGGCCAGCCTGGATGAGAATCACGAGCTTGGCGCGAGCGTCGCTTCCATCGATATCCGCGCTGGAATCGGCCTCGGCGTAGCCGAGCGATTGCGCCTCCTTCAGCGCCGCGGCAAAGGTGGCGCCGGTGGATTCCATTTTAGTGAGAATAAAATTGCAGGTGCCGTTGAGGATACCCGCTATTTTGTGGAGGCGGTCGCCGGCCAGGCCTTCCTGGATCCCGACGATTGCGGGAATGCCTCCGGCGACGGAGGCGCCAAATTCGAGGCGCCTGCCCATTTTTCGGGCGAGATCGAGCAACTCCGAACCCGATTCCGAAATGAGCAGTTTGTTGGCGGTGACCACGGACTTTCCGGAACGCAGCGCACGCCGCACCCAGTCACCGGCGGGTTCGAGGCCACCGATAAGTTCGACAACCACATCGGCGTCAGAGGAAAAGATGTCTTCGATATTTGCGGTCCAGCGAACGTGAGCGGGAAGTCCCCCGATTTTTTTCCTTTCGATATTGCGATTAAAAATGCGAGTGAGGAGCAGCGGACTATTTTTGTCCTCGCATAAGATCTTGGCGACGGAGCGGCCCACGGTGCCGAAGCCCACCAGAGCGACCTTCAGTTTCTTGCCGGCTTGCCGGGCGGCTTTTGGGGCGACGGACTTTGCGCGCCGGGGACTGGACGAACGCGATTTGGCCACCGATGGAGAACCTCGCATCAAGAAATTTGCCTGCCGGATGTTGCTCGAATCGGCCGGAAACAGAAATATTCCGGCGACACATCGTATCAAACAATGAAGGGCGAGGCTTCTATTCCGCGTCGAAATCCACTTGCCGCACGGCGGTGCGGACGCCGGACCCGTCGTACGCTTGTATTTCTATCCGGTACGGACCGGGCTGGAGTTGATCGACTGGAACTTTGAGCCCCACTGGAAGGACCGGGCTGCCTTTTTCCATGAAGACGGAAGGGTCGATATCCTTGCCGCCCACGATGGGTTTGCCGGTCTTCATATCCACGATAACGTACGAAACGCGCACGGCTGGCGGAGTGGCGGTCGCGAGGCCCGGATCATAGAGTTGGGCGTAGAGGGCAACTGAATCGGTTCGCTTGAAGCGGTTACTGGCGGATGGAACGATTTCCATGTCTTTCAAGAGCAGCGGCATGCGATCGGAAAGCAGGTCAGCTTCAAGCGCGCCACCCAGGCCGGCGGCGGGCTGAACTTGGTCGCTGAGGGCGATGGCGCTGAGGGTGAAAGTTTTGCCGTCGTACGGATCGATGGCAAGCGGTGCTTCGTACTTGCCGAAACTCTGGCCGCCCGCGGAAAGGACAATCGTGAGGCGGTATCTTCCGGAGGCGATCTCGAATTGATTGTCGTAGCGCATGGGCTTTTCGGTGAACCGCTTCCATTCATCTTTTTCTAAATCCAGGACGACTTCGTCGCTGAAGCGGGCACCCACGGAGCCATCGGGGCGCGAAGCGATGCCCAAAACGTCAATTACAGCGTGGTATTTGCCCTTTTCCTTGGAGAAGGTGACAGCGGAGGAGGGGATCTCCATCGCGACGTCCACACGGGCCTGGTTCGGCGATGTGTAAATGAACGGCGCTTCGAGGGAGCCTCCGGCTGGGCGGGCCGCTACGCTCGTGGCGTCGGCTTCAAGTGCTTTGGCGATTGGCTTTCCTTTGAGAAAGTCCTTCGCTTTTGCGTTGCAGTATCCAGTGCGGGAGCGAACACTCATCCCATGGCGATCGAGCTTCACGCGCAGCGTGTGGCACGAGCCATCGAGATCATCTGAGGGAGCATAGCCGAGCAAGTAATATTCGTTTTGTTCGTCCGCAATCTTCGCGAGACCGCCTAGCAGGTCGTTGGTGTTGTAGATCGGGAAGCCTCCTGTCCCGGCGGCGAGAGCGTAGAGGACTCCTTGGTTTGTTGAGCCCGTTTCGGGCATCGTGGGAATAATCATTTGAGGCGTGGTTACACCGTAGGGCTGCGGACCGTACATGTTGGGATAGCCCCCACCCCCGGGCGCGCCGCGAGGAGCTCCGCCGCCAGGTGGAGAGGCTGGGGGAGCGCCTCGAGTACCTCCACCGCCGGGAGCGCCGGATACTGGAGCGCCGACCCCGCGCCCCCCACCACCGCCTCCACCACCGCCGCCTCCACCACCACGCTGCGCGGGCGCAGGGGCAGCAGCAGATGGCGATGGCGCGGGGTAAGACGCGAGAACGAGTCGAGGCTGTATGTTCGGCTCCGCGGCGAACGAATTCGGGCCGGCAGCCGGATTCGAGGGAGGGAGATTTTGGCCACCATAGGGCGCAATCAGGCCGCGAACGTCCAGGGGATAAATGGCCACGTTGGCCTGATTGCAGGCGGATATGGCGGCGGTCATTTCGGCTTCCACTTCCGGAGTAAGCGGAAAACCGTCGGTGAAGAGCACCAGGCTTTTGCGTCCCGGAACGGCGGCGAGATTCCGGGCCAGGCTGCGAATAGCCAGCAGGAAGGTATGCACTCCGAAGTCGTCTTCCGTTTGGAACAGCGCCGGAGACGCCGCGCTGGTATCGGCGCCAAAGCCTGACATGGAAGCATCTGACGCCAGGGCCGAGGGCTTAAAAGTGGCAGCGGCTTTCTTCAAACGATCAGCGTCGGCAGTGAAGTTCTGAACGATGCGCAGCGCGCCGGTGAAATCAACAACGGCCATCACACGGTCCGGTCCGGCATTGGCGTCGATAAATTTCAGAGCGGCCTGGCGGGCGCGGGGCTGGTCCGAGATACTCATAGTGGCATCGTCGAAAAACAGGATCATGTAGTGGCGGTCCGGCGAAGCGGAGGAATTTCCCGAGCCAAAGGAGAAATTGACAATGGCTTGTTCCTTGTCGTTGTCGAAAACGTGGAAATCCTTGGCGGTGAGGTCGTGGACGTACTTGCCTTTTTTATCGGTAACGATCGCATCCACGCGCACGACGCGCGACTGCGCGCGCAAAACGTTGTCCGTGTCGATGGCGGACTGCGCGGCAGGAGAAGGCTGCGTGGATTGTTGGGCGTGAACGATTGTTGGCGAAACAACCCACATTGCGGTCAGCAGCAACGGCGCAGCTACGAGGATTCGTAATTTCCGTCCGCTGCTAAGGCTCATGGCTGCCTCCTAGTAAGGAATTTCAACCACGCCATTCTCGGCGGAAAGCAGTGCGGCCTGGGAATCGCGCACCACCAGGCGAACCACGTAGTCGCCAGGCTTCACGTCAAAGTTCGTGCGCACGGTTACTCCCGTGCGGCTCAACTTTTCCAGGGTTTCGTCGCGCAGCTTCATTTCGAGAGTTCGCTCGGTGCCGGTGATGAAGTTGCCGTTGCGGTCGAAAAGCGCCGCGACGACGGTGAGATTATTCCGGTTGCGGCCGCCGGTTTTCTCGAAATGCATGTGCGCCAAATCCACATGGGCGAGCACGGCGAGTTTGGCATCCGTGGCATCGGTCTTATAGAACTGCGTCTGTAGCGCTACGGGCAAACCGTGCTGCTCTTCCTGGGAAAATACGGCGTCGTCGATATCGCGCTTGGCGACATCCGCGGCAGTCTCGCCGTGGAGGGGTGCATAATAGCCGCGGCGTGTTTGGATCGTAAGCTTTTCCTTCGTGCGGAGAGCCACTTTCAGCGAGTGGTAGTGGCCGTCGAACTTGAAATTGTCAGGGACAAAGGCGAGATAGTAATAAGCCTCGGGCGCCGAAGCAACCTGCCGCAGGCCTTCGCCTAGATCGTTGTTATTCTGGAATGAGTATCCGCCAGTATCCGAGGCGAGATTCAAAAGCGTGTCTACTTGGCGTTCCTGGCCGGCAACGCTCCAGCCAGTTCGAATGGGTGCAGCGACAGGATTGGGATCGTTGTTCCGCTCGCTGATATCGGGACCGAGCTGGAGGGTATAAAGGCCGCGGGCGTCCAGTGTATTGATGAACACGCTGCTGCGAATCGCACTATCCACGATCTGCGAGAACTGAACCTCCAGAGTGGGATAAATGAAACCTGGAGAAATGAGGACGATGTTGCGCTGGCCCGGCAGCGCGGCCATTCGCCCAATGACTTCCTTGACGCGGCGAAAGACCGACTCTGATTGCTCGACACCTTGTTCCTCCACGCTTAGGGCCATTGCCGCCACCTGAGCTTGTGCGCGCGCTATCTCACCGGAGGTCACCTGTCCGGTGGGGTCGAGGGGAGAATTGCATCGCAGGGCGTCCTCCGTAGCCACCGCGATAGCCTGGGAATCATTCTGATTCTGGATCATATCGGCTTCATAGAAATCCATATGCGGACAGTCGTCGGGGCCGCCAACGGCCGACTTGGTAACATCGCGGGGCAAAAGTTGGAGAAGCATTTTGTGGAGCTTGACGCGATCGTCCGTGAAGTCCGTCTGACCTTGGCCGGAAACAGTGAATAGGGCCACACGGTCAGTGGGCGTGAGCGAAACGTCCAGGTAGCGGCCGGCAGCAATGCGCGCTTGCATCAGGTCTTGCAGATTGAGGTGCGGATCGTCGAATAAAAACGCCACGAAGCGCGAGGGCGGCAGGAAAGTTGCCGGTTTAGATTCGCTGGCACTTCCGTCGGATACGGTCTGCGGGTGGACAACGTGTTGGGAGAGAGAGTTCAGCGTCTCGACCGCAAAATTCGAGATTTCCTGCGGCTTGCCATCTTGGAAGAGCTGGAAATCCTCCTTATGCAAGTTGGCGACGGCGTGTCCGTTCGCGTCCCGCACGACTACCCGGACAGGAACGAGGTTGACCCGCACGCGCAAGGCTACAGGGGCGTCCTGGGCGCTCATCTCAGGCGCCTCGGCGGAGGGCGATTGGGTCTGGCCGGTTGGCGCGGGCATTGGTGTAGCAGCCGGCGAACTGGTTGTTCCGGAATTTTGCGAGGATTGCGCCAGAACCCGACTAGCCGTCGAAAAGGCGATGCCCGCCAGGGCAGTGCCACACAGGAGCGCGAGACAGACTCGAAGGCGTCTGCAAGAGGCTGGAATGCTCATGTAGAACTCATACCCAAGGGGCCGGAGGTCTCTGTCTTAGGCTGATGGGGAGTGTACATCGGAGTTACGTGTACTGCTTGGATTTTATCCTTACGCTACGGAGGGCGATCTGCGCCTCCGGCGAGTGCCTAGAGAATCTGGACGGTGGGGGCTGATGCGGCATCTGCAGCAGCGGCGGCGCGGGTGGCTACATTGCGGGCCACGGCGTAAATGCTCTTTGCCCCGGCCGCGTCTTCGCCGAGAGAGGCGGCGGGTTTTCCGGTGTCGCCGCCGACGCGAATCTGAGGATCGATTTCAATTTCACCTAGAAACGGGACCTCGAACGTCTTGGCCATACGCTCGCCTTCGCCGTGGCCGAACACGTCAATTGTGCCCTGGCAGTGCGGGCAGGAGAAGTAGCTCATGTTTTCGACTACGCCGAGAATTTCGACGTTCACCTGCCGGAACATCTCAATGGCCTTGCGCACGTCCGCAAGCGCGACCGCCGATGGCGTGGTGACGATAACCGCTCCGCTCACGGCCACGCTTTGGATCAGGCTCAATTGCACGTCTCCGGTGCCGGGCGGCAAATCCGCGATCAGGTAATCGAGCTGGCCCCAGCGCACGCTGCGCAGGAATTGCTGCATCACGCTGTGGAGCATGGGACCCCGCCAGATGAGCGGCTTATCCCCGGGATTCAACAGCCCCATGGAGATCATCTTCACGCCGTAAGCCTGCACAGGAATGATGGTCTTCTCGTCCAGCATCTTGGGCTGCTCGCTGGAGCCGAGCATGATAGGGACGTTGGGACCATAAACGTCAGCATCGAGCAAGCCGACCGCCGCTCCTAGATTCTTGAGCGCGACAGCGAGATTCACTGCAACGGTGGTCTTGCCTACACCACCCTTTCCGCTGGCTACCGCGATCAGGTGCTTAACACCAGGGATGGGAGGCTTTTCCTGCGGGCGTGGCGCCGCCGCTGCAGGACGTGCTGGTTCGGCGGGCTGATTGGCCATCCTAGTATCCCCTTCCCCTGTGGTTGCTTGGATTCGCTATATCCGCGGTCAAACCCGGGACTTCCTGTTCTGATCCATCGCGCTCCGCGCCGGCGGAATAGCCATCATAGACCGCTCGCGGGCGGGCGGCAACGCCCGCAGCGCGATCCATCGGAAAATGCTCGTTTTCGTCGGTTTTGGCCTTGTCACCGTGGACGATTTTTCCGGAGTATACCTTTGACGCAAAATAGTATACCCTGCGAAAAGTCGTCTGGGGAATCTCAGACTTCGCGGGAGTGTGTGTCATGGGACTATGCCTTCTTGTTATGCCAGTTTGGATTTTTGTCGAGAGTCATTTGCCAGCACCTGGGATGTTTACCGTGGCATTGGCCGTCCTTGCGGCGGTCATTGCCATGCCGCCTATAAACAGGCGAGTAGAAGAGAGGGCATGGTTACAGTGGCTTTGCATTTCGGTGATTTTCCTATTTGCTGCGGGAGAGATAGTCGTCATCCACCATACGGACAAAATCGGCAATCTAGATAGGCAGAAGCAGACTCAACAATATCTTGATGAGATGAAAGTGCTCACGCAAATTTCTAGCGGTCTCGGTAGCGTAAACGATAGCTTGGCGAATCTTAGAACAGAGCCACGTCCCATAACTCCAAGCACTTCTTTTAAGGTGGAGGCATTGCACCTAGTAAAGGACATTTACGGTTTCGCTGCATCTGCTCAGGCGACGGAGCCATCATTAGGAACTTTGCCGCCTTCTGAGGGGGAGATAGCTTTTGACCGTTGGAGCAGAGACACGATCTCAAGCTATATGCGCACTTTTGACCCACGCTTAATCGAGACGACCAGAAACCTAAAAGCTAAGGGAATTGACACGTCACGGATTGAAGGAATGTGCGTTCAGCCCGTTAACACTTTAACAATCATAGAATGTGCTCGGGAGTTACAAGGATTGGTAGATGGAATTCACTAGGCCGCCGCATGGCGATTGGCC
>DATDIT010000123.1:0-16438 GCA_036520875.1 Candidatus Acidiferrales bacterium | reverse complement strand
CGCCCCACTAAGTTCGGGGCGCAGCGTCATCGAAAACTCCTCGGCGAAGCGGCTCTTGAAGCATTCCAGGCGCAGCAGGCCGGCCTGGCGGTCGCGCGAAACGGCCAGCGCCGTGTCCACTCCTCCCGCAATGTCGCTCGACCCGCGATAGTGCGATCCATCGCTTTTGGGCTTGTGATGCAGCGCGACGACGGTGGCTCCCACATTGGCCAGCGCGCGCAGATCGGCCATCACCATGGACATTTCGGTGGCGGAATTTTCGTCCGCCGCGGCGTGGAAGCGAATTAGCGAATCGAAAACGATCAGCGGGCGCCGCTCGCGCGCAATTTCAAGGATGCGAATGTCGCCGATGCCCGGAGGCGCGTCGGCCAGCCACCCGCCCCAGATGCGGCAGTCGGCCGCAGCGGATTGTTCGATGCCCAGCACCGCGAGGCGTTCGCGCACCACCGCCAACGGATTTTCGCGGTCGAGGTAAAGCACGCTCGATTGCGCGCACTTGCGTCCGAGAAAATGTCCGCCGGTGGCGACGCCGCGCAGCAGCGCCAGCGCCAACCACGTTTTGTAGCTGCCCGGCTCGCCCGCCACCAGCGTCACCGAAGCGCGCGGCAAAATTCCGTCGACCATCCACTCGATGGCCGGCACGTCGAGCGTGAAGATGTTGGGGATCTCGTCCCAGCAGCGGATGGTTTGACCTCGACGCCGTCCCCCGCGCGTGCGACGGCGAGGGGGCACACGTTTGTGACGTCTCCTTCGGTTCGCGTGCGGTGTCATTCTTTTTTCCTTTAATCCTCCAGGACAGCTCTACGGTACGACCTCATGCGGCGACCTGATTAAGCCTAGCCTATAAGAGGAAGGGAATTGTCAAAGAGCGCCTGTGGACAGTGATGGGACCGTGACGCCTTAACCGATCGCCTTACCTGGTCGGCTACCAGGCCGAAAATTCTTGAGAACTGAAGACCTGCCTCCACGCATAATTGCCGGCATGCGCTCGATGAAATGTGACCTCGTCTTGATCTCCGCGTTTATCGCGTTTCTCATACCGTTGCCAACCCAACGTTCGCTGACCAACCAATGGAATCGTCTTTCCGCAGAAGCATTGGGACGAGTCGGAGTCGCGGGTCTAGTCATCGAGTCCGGAGAAAGCGCGGCCATGAATGGCTCCGCTCATTTCCCGATGCAGAGTGTTTACAAGTTACCGATCTCGATGGCTCTTCTTCTTCTGGTGGATGAAGGCAAGATTTCGCTGGATCAGAGTATTGTCGTCGGGCCAGACCAATACGTCACCGGGGGCAAGCACAGCCCGCTGCGCGATGAATTTCCTGGTGGAACCCGCAAGTCCGTGCGCGAGTTGATCCGGTATACGATTGTCGAAAGCGATGGGTCAGCGTCAGACGCGTTGTTGAGGCTGGTTGGCGGACCATCGGTGGTGACACGCTACGTCCGGTCGCTCGGAATAACCGAACTCATCATCGCGAATTCTGAAATGGATATGTCGTGGCAAACGCAATATGACGACTGGTGTACACCTCAGGCTGCAGTACAACTTCTCGTGATTCTCGAAAAAGGAAAAACGCTATCGAAATCAAGCCGCGCCCTTCTCTTGCAGTACATGCAGGAAACAGAGACTGGCAAGATGCGTATTCGGCATCTTCTGCCCAAGAGGACGACCGTTGCGGATAAGACAGGTGCCTCCGGAACGCAGAACGGCCGCACGGCGGCAACCAACGATATAGGTTTGGTGACCTTACCTGATGGCCGGCATCTGGCCATTGCAATCTTCGTAAGCGATTCAGAGGCACCCGATGAAATCTGCGACGGAGTGATCGCGAAGATCGCTCGTGCAGCGTGGGATGAGTGGAGTCCAGCGAGATAACTGGACGGCTTTACCTCCACGCGTCGATTGAAGCGCCTTTTCCCGGCATGAAGTCAGTCGCAAACCAAACGCTCGCGGTCTTCCCGCCCACAACAACTGCGTGGATGCTTTTCGGATTGGCGAACGGCTTGATCGCCGTCTCACCGGGAAGCTTTCTCCACGTCGCGTAAGGCTCAAGCCCCTGCGCGCCAAGAGGACCGAGCATGCTCGATACAATCGAATTTCCCCAATACGATTGCGCGGTTTTCTCGACATTCTGCGAGAGCCACTCGCCGAGCGCCGCCTTGGTCTGGAAACCCTGCGCATTTTTCAGCAGCTCCGCCACCGACGGATCCATCAGCAGCGTAGCGCCCATCCCGGAAAGCGAAGACATGTAGTCGCGCATTAAATTTTGCGGAGCGTAATGCTGCTCAACCCACCCGGTGCTGTTGATGAAATTCCAGCCGGTGAAGATCGTCACGATGCTGTCATTAGCTTGATGGCCCATTTGGACGTGAAAGGGCTGCCATCCTTCCGGCAGACTTTCTTCATTTTCGGCGATGCAAAGATTGTTGTATCGCAGCGGGTTGCTCAGCGAAGCGAAACCGGTCACGCCCTCCTGGTAACCCTGGATAACTTTGTGGATGAGCGTCATGGACCGCCCGATCACGGAATTTGCATCGTTGTCCGGGCCCAACGCTCCCAGGCCGGAATTCATCGCGATCTGCTTGCGGATCGGCCCGTTCACCACCACCATCTGCGCGATGGAAGTGGTGGAATCCTGATAGGGCACCATGCTCGAGAGCGCGAGAATAACCGGAAAATACTCCGGCTTCGCGCCTGCCATCACCGCAAGCGTGGCCACGTTTTCCACCGTGAACGGGCGGCGCGTCCCAAACGTTCCCGCGGCGGATTTTACGATTTCATCCGGCATGTGGCTGGTGCCTTTCAGCATGGCAGCCACTCTTTCCTGCGTGGGGATGATCACAGGATTGTAGTCGGTCCAGCCTTTTTCCTTGAAGCAGAGCTGCAGATTATCTTCCGTGTCGGCCGGAAGCAGCCTCGGCTCCGGCGACGACTCCGCAGGGACCCCGGACATCTTTTCCGCATCGGTGAGCGGCTTGGTGAGCGCGTCGACAATCGCCTGCATCATCGGCTTGCCGCTGACCGTATCTTTCCCTTCGATATAACCCTGGAGCACGGATTTCGGCTGCCCGGAAAAAGGAAACGGCACACCGACGTAGCGAATGGGCATGCCCGTGTTGTACGTCATGTTGGCGCCAAGTCCGAATGACACGACGTTGGATCCTGCTGCCGCAACCACGGGAATGTGATACTTCTGCTCGATCTCGCCGGCTTCGGAGCTCAAGGCCCCGACGCAGCCGTGTCAACCAGCGACGCCGAGTACCACGCCGTCTCCTTTGTTTTCGGCGATTTCCTTCCACAGCGCGGGATCGTCGGTAACGAAATTCCCTTTCTTCACTTTGATGATCGTCTTCACGCTTGGCATGTGCTCGGCAAACCACGCCTGCATATCCTGCAGGATGCCGTCGTTCTGCCCCATTCCTCCCCAATCCGTATCGACGAGGTAGATTGTTTTGCCGTCCAACGTGTCAAGACGCGGCGCGAGAGGTTTGCGCGTCGCCAATTTCGGCGTGACGGCGGGATTCAGCGCGGTGATCAACCCAGTTGTCATGGGAGGTGCAGCGCCTGGCGTCTTCTTCGGAGCCGCACCCGCGTAGGACGGCGTAGTTGCAACCAGAGCCGGGCTCGCGCCCAGCAGCGCCAACATCTTTCGTCGATTCATCGCTCTACCTCCTCAAATCGTGATCTTCCACGCCGCAAAATAGTGCCGTCCTCCTGAGCGGAGTCCCTCGCCTTTTTCCTCGCGCGGTTTTCGCGCGGCGAGGGACACAGTCGAAGGATCTCTCTTCGATGTGACATCGAGCAAGACGTTCAATCCAAGAGAGATTCTTCGACTGCGTGCCCCGAGCGCTTCGCGCAAAACCAAAGGCGCGGGGCACTTCGCTCAGAATGACGACCATGAAACGCGCCTCACGGCTCATCCGGAAGTCCGCAGCTTCCATCGGCGCAGCCATCCGTCATAGGTTTCGCGCGCCACTTGTCCACCGAAGCGCTCGTTGCATACGCAAAATCCGCCACCTTCCACATGGGACTGGTTTCGCCCCCAACAACAACAATGTTGATATTCTCGGGCTTGTCGTAAGGCGCGATCAGCGTATCCTCCGGCAGCTTTTTCCAGCTCGCGTACGGTTCAACGCCCTGCTCGGCCACCGGAGCCATCATCATGTGGATCAAATCCGTCCCCCAAAACTGCCCGGCCGGCATTTTGAAGTTTTCCGAAATCCAGCGGGAGAAATCCAGCTTGGTTTGGAAACCGTCGTTCTCTTTGAGATGCCGCGCCACAAGAGGATCAAGTATCAGTGTCGCTGCGGAAAACAGGCCCGGCATCGCTCGCAGCAGTACGCACGTGTCTTCGCCAACTGACCGGACGGACGACCCGACCACATTATTCACGAAGCTCCATCCCCGAAACAGGCTGACGACGCTCTCTTCGCGGCGGAATTTTTTCTGTACGTGAAAGGGTTCCCAGGCGCTTCGTTCCTCGTTCTCCGCGACGCACATATTGTTGTAGCCGATCGGATTGCCCTGCGAAGTCCAGAACTGCTTCTTGAGCCGCATGTAACCCCAGTTGATTGTCAGAAGCGTCCAGGCGCGCCCGATTACCGAATTCGCCAGAGTGCGAGGACTAAACGCGCCAATCCCGCAGTTCATCTCGATCTCGTTGCGGATCGGCCCGTTCACCAGGAGCATGCAAGCGAATGGCGTCGTGGAACCTGGAATAGAAGGATGGCCCGTCGAAGCGACTGCAAGCAGAACAGGAAGGTGCTCAGGCCGCGCTCCCGCCATCACACCGATGATCGCGACCATCTCGACCGTAAATTTCAAATATTCCTGAGTATCGTGCAGGAAGATTTCCGTCACCACCTCATCGGGCGCGCGGTTTGTGCCCGTCAGCATTTCCGCGACGCGTTCTTCCGTGGGAAGGATGATGGGCAGGCCGTCCGTCCAGCCTCTTTCATAAAAGAGGCGCTGCAAATTATCCTCGCTGTCCGGCTCAAGCTGCGTTTGCCTCGCGCCAGTGCGCGAAACTGGCGCGAAGTCGCCGCTGAACTCGTCTTCGCTGACGGGTTTTGTGAGCGCGTCGATTACCTCTTCGAACACGGCCCGCTGCGTTGCCGGGTCTTTCCCCTCAATGTAGCGGCGGAGCACGGAAGGAGGCATGCCTACCACCGGATGCGGAGTGTAAACGAAGCGCAGGGGAACGCCGTGAAAGCGGCGATCGTCGGCCACAACATTGACGAATTCGAAAGTCGAGACGGGCGCCGTCGGGATTCCGTATTCCGTCTCGAGTGTGCGGGAACAAGCGGCAACTGCCGCAGCGCAGCCGGGTCAACCAGCCACGCCTAGGATCGCGGCCTGCCCCTTTTCCTTGATTTCATTCCAGAGGTCTTTCGTATCGTCGCGAAAGATGTTGCCGGTCTTGCGCCGTCGCACGGTGGTGACGGATGGCATGCGCTCGGCCAACCAGGCTTGCACCTGATCCAGAAATTTTCCGCTTCCGCCAAATCCGGTATCGACCAGATAAATCGTCTTACCATTGAGGCTGTCCAACCGTGGAGCCAGAGAAGAAAATGATGGAGGCTTCTTCGATCCATCCCCGCCAGCAGCTCTGACTGTCCGGTACCCTTCGGGATTCAAAACCGCCGAACGCAATAGCGTGGCCATCGCGGCATTCCTCTCGCGGGAGACTCTTACAGTACAACAAACCGCCCGCTAAATCGTCAAGGCAACGTTAGCGCGACACTTCTCAACCCTTCGCCCGGCAGCGTAGCCCTCATCTCAGGTCCTGTCAATCACAATTGTTGTTAGGACAATGATATGGCGGTGCAATCTCGCAGCCATCTGGTCTCATATCTCTCGGTTGAGCTTTCCTAAGGATCGAGCGGTTGTTTTGACAACGACCTCGGGTATAGCTAGAATCAGGCTGGCCGCTGCGGTAACCTGGAGTGCGCCGCGCATTTCCGCGGATAGGAGGCATACCAAAATGGCAAACGTCGCCCGAGACTTTTCTGGAGCAGATAGTGCCGTCACGCAGCTTGAAGTCATGAACCCGCGTGGTGAAACGCCTCCGCCAGCCACATTGGGTGTCAGTCCTCGGCCTTCGGAGTTGTCGGGAAAGAAAATCGTTCTGGTCGACAACGGCAAATTCGGCGCCAACAATTTCCTCGATGCGCTCGCGGATATGCTGAAGGAGAAGTATCCGAAGGCGACGGTCGTGATGTATCCGAAGCCTACAGCCCAAACGATCACGAATCTCCCGAAGTGGTATCCCACGGTCAAGCAGCAGGGCGATCTTTTCGTTTTCGGTGTAGGTGATTGAGGGAGCTGCACGTGGTGGGGTTCCCACGACACGATTGAAATCGAGAAATCGGGAATGCCGGGCGTTTACTTCATCACCAGCGAATTTATTCACGATGCAAAATCAGCCGCCAAGGACGCTGGCATGCCCGGAATCCGCGTACTAATGCTCCCGGCCGATAAATACTATCCCGCGCGGTCCAGCAAAGAGGAGGCACAGCCGCTCGCCACCGGTTGCTTCGATTCTATGATCGACGCGCTAACCCGCCCGCCGACGAAAGAGGAAGCGAATCCTTCACCGATACAGAAAGAGCGGCAAGACGCCAACATTCAGGTGAGCGGCGCGGATTTTCTCAGCGCGTCCGAGAAACTGAACGAGTTGTTCCTCGCGAATCGATGGGCCGACGGCTTGCCGATCGTTCCGCCAACGCGCGGGTTGGTGAAAGCGATGCTCGCGAGCACCACGCGTTCGCCGCAAGAAGTAATCGGACAGGTCGCGCCGAAGAACGGTACGGCCACGCTTGAAAAGATCGCGGTGAACGCGGTGATGGCAGGCGCGAAGCCTGAATATTTCCCGGTGATTATCGCTGCGATGGAAGGCTTCACCGACAAGCACTACGATCTGACGCACATGCAAGCATCCACCGGCTCCTTTACTCCGGTCGTCATGGTGGACGGCCCCATCGCGGAAGAGCTGGGATTTAACTCTGGCATCGGGATGTTGGGCCATGGCTGGCGAGCAAATAGCACCGTAGGCAGGGCGCTACGGTTGTCGCTGCTCAATATCGGCCAGACCTGGCCGCAAGTGAATGACATGGCGCTCACCGGGAGGCTGGAGGCCTACACATTTTTCACTTTCGCGGAAGACACTGCGAGGAGCCCTTGGGAGCCGTACCACGTGAGCCTCGGTTACAAACCCGAGGACAGCACGGTCACGGTGGCAACCTCCGTGACTAGTCCTCTCGTTTTCGGTGGAGGAGCAGTGATGCCGTGGACCGGGCAGGGCGTGGTCGATTCTATTGTCGCTCAAATCAAAAGCCGGGGAGTCGTGTGGCCCCACTCGCAGACTTACATCCTCACGCTTCATCCTGAGTGCGCAGTCGATCTTGCGAAGCGCGGCTACACCCGGAAAAGTTTGCAGGATTACCTTTTCGAGCGAACACGCGTGCCGTATGAAAAGCTGGCGGGACCGGTATTTTTTGGCCACGACAACGAAATCGATTTCATCCGGACATCCATAGCGGACGGACGAATTCGGCCCGACCGCGCGCAAATTTTCCTGGACGCGCTGAAGCCCGGCGGTCTCGTTCCCGTTGTCCAGAGTCCTGCCGATTTCCACATCGTGGTTGCCGGCGGCTCGCCCGGATATGATCTGCTCTTCAGCTATCCGGGGACGAACTGGGCGAATCAAACGAAGCGAATTTCCGGAGCAACTTTGACCACCGCCGGGCGCAATTAAAAACTTCAGCATTGGCCAGCCGCGGCAGTACGTGCCAGAATATCTGGTAAGCTAATACCGACCCCGCAACCAAGCTCGAAGGAGAAACATGGGTATCACCGTAACCGCGAAAACGAAGGGCTTCCCGCTCCCTAGTTCGCTCAAGGTGATCGCGGGCACGGAGCGGGCGCAGGCCGCGTATCCCTACTATATGCAGTTCAGCAAGGAAGACGACCAGCGCTTCTGGTTTTACAATTCGATGCACTTTCCCGAGCCGATGTGGGTCTTCGACATGATTACGGCCGAGGCCGCCTACTGCGCCTTGGGCTCAGCCAATACGCGCGTACATTCTCTGCCCACCACGCTCGGCATCGACTATCGGATCATAAATGGCCGCGTATACATTGGCGGCAATGCTGTCACCGATCCGGCCGAGATTGAGAAGCGCACAAAGGAGTTTCAACGTCGAGCGTTTTACTACTATGAGAATTGGGAACGGCTGTTCGCTCAATGGAAAGATAAGATGATGGGGCTGATTCGAGAGGCCGAGGCTCTTCCCAAGCTAGATCTTCCGGACTTCGAGCCTATCGAGCACGTCCGCGCCGGCCGCGGAGTCGCCTCCAATCACTACATTCTCGAAACGTATCAGAAAACGCTGGAAGGCTATTTTCGGATGTGGCAGCACCATTTTGAGTTTCTCCTGCTCGGATATGGTGCTTACTTGACCTTCTTCGATTTTTGCAAAAAAGCTTTTCCGGAAATCAGTGATCAAACAGTTGCGCGGATGGTGGCCGGGTTAGAGGCCGAAATCTTCCGTCCGGATGACGAACTCCGGCGTCTCGCCAAGTGCGCCATCGAGCTAGGCATCGATAGCCAGTTCCGTGAAGGCGCCTCGCCGGACGAAGTCATCAAATCGCTCGAGCAATTAGGAGAGCCCGGCGCGAAGTGGCTGAAGGAGCTTGCTGTTTCCCGCGATCCCTGGTTCAACGTGAATGTTGGCGACGGCTTTTATCACTACCACCGCTCTTGGAACGACGATCTCTCGATGCCTTTCGGCGCCCTGCCAGGCTACATCGCGAATGCGAAAAAGGGACAGAGGCTTGAACGGCAAACCGACAAGCTCATGGCCGAGCGCAAGCAGCTGATTGCGGATTATCGCGAGCTCCTCGAGACCGACGACGAGCGCGCTGCCTACGACCAAATGATCGAGCTGGCCCACCGCGTTTTCCCCTACGTCGAGGGCCACAAGTTCTATTGCGAGCATTGGTACACGAACCTGTTCTTCAACAAGATCAGGGAGTTCGGTGCGCTCTTGGCTAAGCACGGTTTCTTCCCGCAAGCCGAAGACGCATTTCATTTGAGCCACTACGAACTGGAGGCTGCAATCGTCGACCTGATGACTTCTTGGTCCAACGGTTCGCTTCCACGAGGCCCGTCGCTCTGGCCGGCGATCGTGCGAGAGCGCAAGGCGGCGATCGATGAATGGGCGAAGCACGCAACTGCACCGGCCCTCGGCCCTGTTCCCGATATCATTGATGATCCCGCCATTGTGATGTTGTGGGGCATTACCCGCGAGAATCTCGACAAGTGGCTGTCAGCCGGCGAGCAGCCGGATTCCAATGAGATCAAGGGCTTCGCAGCTTCAAATGGAGTCGTTGAGGGAGTGGCCCGCGTTGTGAAGTCTGCGGAGGAAATTGGCCGCTTGCGACACGGCGATATACTCGTTTGCCAAATAACCAATCCCAGTTGGGCGCCGGTCTTCCAGAAAATTTCCGCAGCCGTTTCCGATATAGGCGGATCGATGAGCCACGCGGCAATAGTGGCGCGCGAATACGGATTGCCCGCCGTCGTGGGCACGGGCACCGCCACGCAAAAAATCAAGGACGGCCAGCGCATTCGCGTTGATGGCGGCCGGGGCGTTGTTACTCTTCTCTAGTGGGATAATTTAGGCGTGCCTTCTTCAAAGATCATTGGCTGGTTTGCAGACATCGGTCTGTCCGATCGCCCCACTGTCGGAGGCAAGGGCGGTTCACTGGGCGAGTTGATGCGGGCGAGCATACCGGTGCCGCCGGGGTTTGTCGTGCGCACGGCCGCATTCGAGCATTTCCTCAACGCGCTCGAAAAGGAAGAGCCAATCCGGCCGAAGGTTGAGGCGCTCGACGCGAATGAACTCGAAAAGATCGCTGCGCTCTCCGAACAAGTGCGGGCCCGGTTTGAAAGCACGCCGCTGCCAGACGATGTGAATTCAGAAATTCTCGCTGCCTATGCCGAATTGTGCGGCGTGGATAGCCATCCACCTCTGGCAGTGCGTTCATCCGCCACAACTGAAGATGCGGCAGACGCTAGTTTTGCGGGATTGCAGGACACCTACCTTTGGGTAATAGGCGCGCATGAGACTTTGAAACACGTGCGCTCTTGCTGGGCTAGCCTCTACTCCGTTCCTTCTATCGCCTATCGCCGCAAGCACGGCATGCCGGAAAGCGGCGTTGCAATGGCTGTCGTTGTTCAGGGCATGGTCAACGCTCATAAAGCGGGAGTCATGTTCACTCGCAGTCCGCTCACGGGCGACCGCTCGGTGATTACGATCGAGGCGGCTTGGGGTCTCGGTTCGGCTGTGGTGAGCGGCGAAGTCACGCCCGACCGCTTCGTGATCGCGAAGATCACAGGCGAAATTTCCGTGCGCGAGATTTCGGATAAGCACGTCCAACATCTGCCTGCTCCGGCTGGCGGCGTTACAGAAGTGGAGACGTCAGATGATCTTCGCAAAGTGGCCTGCCTGAGCGACGCAGAGATTTCAGCGCTGAAGGACATCGCGCGGAAAGTCGAGCAGCATTACAAGCGTCCGCAGGATATCGAGTGGGCAATCGATCGCGCCGGCGAAATCCTGCTGCTACAGAGTCGCCCAGAAACGGTTTGGTCCTCCAAGGACCATGCCCCGGTCGCCAAGCCCGCGGACGACCCGCTCCAACACGTAATGAAAATCTTCGGAGGCCGCCGATGACTCTCAGCGCCAAGGACGTGGCGGACATCATGCGGCTGCTTGAGCAGTCGAGTTTCGACAACTTGTCGCTCGAAATGAATGGCGTGAAGCTGAACTTGCAGCGCGGTTCCGCGGTACCCGTTCAACAACCCACAGTTCCTTCCGCGGCAGCCGAACCGCAGGCGCAACCAGCGCACCCAGTGCAGCGAAAAGTCAAATCTCCCACCGAGCCAGGGCTCGCCGAGGTCGCATCTCCTCTGCTGGGAATTTTCTATCGCGCGCCGAAACCGGGCGAGCCGCCCTTCGTTGAAGTGGGCTCGAAGGTCACAGAGGACACGGTGGTGGGCATTATCGAAGTGATGAAACTGATGAATTCCGTTTGCGCGGGAGTGAAAGGTGAAGTGGTCGAAATATTGGCCGAAAACGAAGCGCTGGTGGAGTTCGACGAAATTCTCCTGCGCGTCCGCCCCGAGGCCTGACGATGGCGATCCGCCGCATACTCATAGCCAATCGTGGCGAAATTGCAATCCGCGTGATCCGCACTTGCAAGGCTCTAGGCATTGAAACTGTGCTGGCTGCGTCCGCAGCCGATCTGGAGTCGCTGCCCGCGCGCCTCGCGGACCGCACCGTCTGCATCGGGCCGCCTCGGCCTGCCGATAGCTATCTGAAAGTTGACGCCATCGTCCAGGCAGCATTGGGCGTGAAGGCAGACGCTATCCATCCAGGTTACGGATTCCTCTCCGAGCGTACGGCTCTCGCCAGACTTTGCGAGGAGGTGGGCGTAATCTTCATTGGTCCGAGTTCCGTGCAGATCGAGGCTGTCGGCGATAAATTGCGTGCCCGCGCTGAAGCCGAGCTTGCCGGCGTGCCGACCGCACCCGGCGGAGCGGTCGACACCGTGAGCGAGGCCCTCGCAGTCGGACGGAAAATTGGTCCGCCGCTGTTGGTCAAAGCTGTTGGCGGTGGAGGTGGCCGCGGCATGAAACGAGTTGATCGTCTGGAGGATCTACCCGCGGCGATGGACATGGCCGCCGCCGAAGCGGGTGCCGCATTTGGCGATGCTCGAGTTTATCTCGAGCGCTTTGTCACCCACGGCCGCCATGTTGAGGTTCAGATTCTTGGCGACGGTGAAGGCCGTGTGGTTCATCTCGGCGAGCGAGACTGTTCGGTGCAACGCCGCTATCAAAAACTAATCGAAGAAACGCCGGCGCCTGGCTTGTCGGTGGATTTCCGCGCACGCATCCACAATGCGGCCGTGCAGTTTACTGAGCGGCTGTCTTATCGCAGCGCCGGCACTGTCGAGTTCCTCGTTGATCTCGAACGCGGCGTGTTCTATTTCCTCGAAATGAATGCCCGAATCCAAGTCGAGCACCCCATTTCTGAAGCGGTAACCGGTGTCGACGTCGTCTCCGAGCAAATCGCCATCGCCGATGGCAGCGGGCTGCGATTAAGGCAAGAAGACGTCAGGGCCCGCGGTTGCGCCGTCGAATGCAGGATCAATGCGGAAGATCCAGCGCGAGACTTCCATCCCAGCCCCGGCACTGTTCGGACAGCCGAGTGGCCCTCAGGCGACGGCGTGCGCGTCGATACCCACATTTTTTCAGGCGCTCGCATTCCGCCTTTTTACGATTCGCTGATGGCCAAGATTATCGTTCACGCTGCCGATCGTCCCGCGGCGCTCAAGCGCATGCGCCACGCGCTCGCCGCCACCCGCATCGAGGGCGTCGCAACGAATCTCGCGTTCCATCTGGACGTCATGGCCGATCCGGAATTTCAGGCCGGCGGCGTCGACACGTCCTATCTGCCGCGCTTCCTCGAGAGCCGGCGCCTCATGCAGGAGGCTCGCGCGCATGGCTAACGTCCAAATCGTCGAGACCTCCCTGCGCGACGGTAATCAGTGCCTCTGGTCCGCGCTCGGCGTCGACACGGCCAAGACCCTCACTATCGCTCCGGTGATGGATCGCGTCGGCTTCAAGGCCATCGACTTCACCACTTCGACCCACATGGGCGTCGCTGTCCGCTACAAAAAAGAAAATCCCTGGGAACGCATTCGGCTCATGGCTGAAGCCATGCCGAAGACGCCGCTGCAGTTCCTCTCCACAGGCTTCCGTTTTATTTCCTGGGAAGCCGCCAGCCCCGAGTTCATGAACCTGGCTTTCAAAACACTCATCAATGCCGGCATGCGCCGGTTCGCCTTGGCCGATCCGATGAATGACGCCGATTCAAACGTCGCCTGCGCGCGCATGATTAAGGCTGCGGGCGGTGAATACGTCGTCGGCGCTCTCGTCTTTACCTTGAGCCCGATTCATGACGACGCTCACTACGTTGCCCGCGCCCGCACCCTCGCAGGAAGCCCCGACGTAGACGCGCTCTATATAAAGGACCCTGGCGGCCTTCTCACACCACTGCGCGCCCGCACGCTTATCCCAGCCGTGATCGCCGCGATTGGCAAAAAGCCGCTCGAACTTCACTCGCACTGCACGATCGGCGTCGGCGAACTCACGTACATGGATGCGCCCGATTGGGGAGTCAGCGCGGTTCAGTGCGCTTCGGGTGCCGCTGCGGACGGCCTCTCCAATCCACCGTCGGAGCGCGTCGTCTCCAACCTCCGCGCCCTCGGCCATCAAATCGACGTTGACGATCAGGCCCTCGCCGAAGTCGGCCGCTATTTCACGCGCCTTGCGGAAGCAGAGGGCCTTCCGGCAGGCAGCCCTCAGGCCTTCGACGCAAATTATCTTCATCACCAATTGCCGGGCGGGACCGTCAGCACCATGCGGCGGCATCTGGCGGAAACTAGGGTGTCCCATTTGGAAGGCGCGGTAATCGAGGAGTTGGGCCGCGTGCGTCAGGAATTGGGCTGGCCAATTGTGATGACTCCCTTCGCGCAGATGCTGATAACCCAAGCGGTGCTGAACGTTACGGGAAAAGAACGCTATTCCACGATTCCGGATGAAATCATCCGCTATGCGCTGGGAAAATTTGGCCACCCAAATGTTCCGATCGCGCCGAAGGTGATGGATCGTATCGAATCTTTGCCTCGAACGCGCGAGTTGCGCCAAGAACCGGGCATGCCGTCCTTGCGCGAATTGCGCCAGCGCATCGGCCCGGAACTAAGCGACGAGGAATTTCTCCTGCGAGCCACGATGCCCGCTGGCCAAGTCGACGCGATGAAGGCCGCTGGCCCTGCGGAATACGAATACGACCCTGACATGGCTCCCGTGATGAGCCTGATACGTCGACTCACCGCTCGCCGCGACATCAATCACTTGTCGATCGAGAAGCAAGGTTTCAAATTAGAGCTGCGCGGCCACGCTGCGCCTGCGGAGGCGTGAGTATGCGCCGTTCCAATAATGGCTGGAATGAAACCTTGGGACCTGTCGAGGGTTTCATGTTCGATCTCGACGGTACGCTGATCCTGAGTGACCGCTCGCTCGGCGGCTATCGACTGTTGCCTGGCGCTGTCGAAGTGCTGACGGAACTGCAAGCTCGGGGAGTGCCGTTTGTGGTTCTCACGAATGGCAGCGCGTATCCGGCCGCAGAACAGGCCCCGAAGCTGCGCGCCCTTGGCCTGCCCATTTCGGACGCCGCTTTGCTTACGCCCAATAGCGTCGCGATAGACCTGATGCCCAGGCGCGGCGTGAAACGCGTCCTCGTTCTCGGTACCCCGGGGGTCGGCCAATCGCTCGCGGAAGCAGGGATCGAAGTTGTCTTCACCGGCCAAGATCGCGCTGAACAGGTCCAGGCGGTTTATATCGGCTGGCACCCGGAATGCGGGATGAAGGATATCGAGGCCGCCTGCCAAGCCATCTGGAACGGCGCCGAGCTTTACGTGGCTTCCGACGTTCCTTTTTTCGCAACCTCCAGTGGCAAAATGATGGGCTACTCGCATGCCATCGCTGCGGCCGTGCGCAAAATAACTCACGCTCCCATGATCCTCACCGGGAAACCCTCCTTGCACGCGCTGAGGCTGGTCGCCAAAAAGCTCGGTGTTCCGATGCGCCGCGTGGCCGTGGTCGGAGATGATCCAGTCGTGGAAATGATCATGGCGCGGCGAGGAAAAGCAATCGGTTTCGGCCTCACCACCGGGTTCACAACAGCGCAGGATTGGGCCGCACAGCCCTTAGACCGGCGGCCGCATCGGATCGCGCGCAATATCGGCGAGATACTGCAGATGACCACCTTCTCATAAGTGACACGCGAATATTCGTCCTCTGCTGGCGGCTCCCGGATAATCGCCTCCACTTTAATTCAGTAGGGCTGCGGCAGCGTAGGATGGTTTGCGAAAATATCGCGCTGCTTCTTTACCTCGTTGTACGGTCTGTACAGTGTCGAGGGCTCATCGGGTTGAGCAGCGAGAACGCCGCGCACTGTGCCGTGATCGGTAGCCTGCGCCCAGCTCGTTTCATATCGATTCCGGAATACTGGAACCAGGTTGGAATGCGCGATGCGCCAACGCTCGCCCTCTTTTACATAGTCCACATAAAACGTCCCCCAGATCCACGCCGCGGAATTGTCTGTTCCAGCGGCTCCCGGAGAAAGCCAGTGGCTACGCGCGGACAACCCGTCTTTCGCAACTTCGATGACGGGATTGACGGTCATGTGCAGGATGAAGAATCCTGGAATCGTTTTTGTTACTTCGAAAGCCCGGTAAACCGCTCGTACACTCTCCAGGCCACGATATACGCCGCTATCCGAAAACTCCACGGACACGTCCGGCAGATGTTTGGCGAAACACTCATCCACAATCCTTTCGAAGCGTTGTTTGAACAGATAGTGAATGTATTTCGATTGCAGCTGCTGAATCTCAATGGTGTCTTCCAGGCGCTGCACCCGCGCTGCCAATTCCTGAATCATGCGCATCGGCTCATCATTGCTAAGCGTCATAAATCTCCTTTCGCCAACACTGACATACGCATTTTGCATTTTGTTTAAGGGCGCCGCCACACATAAGTCGATCTGGCCGACGAACCTCGAGGGACTCGGCACGCAAGAACTTGTAGCTAATTCCACCGGTTTTCGTCGCTTCTGCGTACCGGATTACTTTATACTCGACTCGCAACGTAGCGGCCAAATTGAGGAGATGAATGACGGCTAGTTCGAACGGCCTGCGGCTTTCGCAGAATCGCAAGCCTTCGCAAGATCCCGTGCAGCGCGTAGATCCGGCTCGAATCAGACGTCACCGTGAGCCCGAACCCCATATCGACGCGCTCATTCGCCTGGTCAGCGTTCGTATCGTCCGCCTTTCTGAATTGATTCTTCGCATAGGTATTCTCGCGTTCAAAGATCGCTTTGGCGTGAAGCCCACGGACCTGCGGATCCTGGTGATGCTCGGGGCGTACCAACCAATCTCCGTGAACGAAGTCAGCCGCAGAACCCACATCGATAAGGCCTGGATCAGCCGCTCGCTGCGAGGCTTGGTGCGCCGGAAACTCGTCACCCAGACGTCGCATCCCACCGACAGTCGCGCTTCGCTGCTTTCACTAACAAAATCCGGCGAGGCGCTTCTCCGCGAGATCGCGCCCGTGGCCATGGCGTATCAGCGGGAATTGTTGCGAGGATTGCGCAGCCGCGATGTAGAACGGCTTTTCGCGCTCCTCTCCGAGCGCGCCGAAGAGATGCTTCGAGCCGCCTCCAACACAAGTGCCGCGGACCTCCGCCTTCGAAGCCGCCCCTCGAATGCGCGATCGCAAGCAACAATAAAGATCTGTGGCGGTCGTTAATTACC
>DATDIT010000122.1:0-20303 GCA_036520875.1 Candidatus Acidiferrales bacterium | reverse complement strand
CTTGCGCTCCTCGGGATAGTGGTAAAGATCGCCCGCGAGCATCACGGGACCCGTTTTGGCGAGCTTGAGAATCAGTACCTGATGGCCTGGCGTGTGGCCGGGCGCTGATTTGATGATCACCTTACCGTCGCCGAATACGTCGTATTCGTCCTTAGTCAGGATGATGGTCTTGCTGTTTTTCAAGTCACTGTAGTTCTTGGGATCGACGAGCGCGGGCGGCTTTGGAGCGAACATCGCGTCGCGTTCCACTTTGCGCACCAACCAAGTAGAGTCGGCGAATTCGTTTGAGTTGGCGACGTGATCGCCGTGATAGTGCGAGTGGGCCAGATAGGTGATGTCCGATGGCGAGTAGCCGATTTCGGCGAGCTGGGACTTCAGTGTACGAGTGACAGTGGACGGACCCTGCGTCACCGGCTTCCCGTCATCCTTGAAAGCTGAATCGGGGATTACGCCTACGTCCCACATTAGCGTGCCTTTTGGGTCCGCAATTAAGTAGCAGGGAACAGCCAGCTCGGTTTCGGCAAGCTCATCCTTTTTGAAATTGAATAACGCCGGATCGAGGCCTTTGATTACGCCGCAATCGAAGACGTATAGGCGGAGCGTCTTCGGGGTGCGCGCGCGGTGGCGCTGCTGGGCCACCGTTGAAGCCACGGCGGCGACGGCCAATATTGACAAAAGCAGAACGCCGTACCATCTGGAAGGTTGTGGTCGAGTCTCCATGGTCAACCTCGATAGGTCCGAAATTTTGGCCTGCTACGGATAGTGGCCCGAAAATAGGCAGTTGGAGACTTTGCCCCGAATAGGATTTCGATTGCCCGCAAAAGCTCTAGTGGGTGGCCACGGAGTCGGAGCCCGTCTGCGCATCCTCGAATGCCAGGACCACGTTTCCGGGCATCCCCGCAGTTACGTCGAAACCGGAGGCCACGTATATCATATTTCCCGATACGACGGGGCCATTACCGCTCATCGACCCCCCGTGGGCTTTTACGCCGTTCACCGTAGGGAAATCCGGCAACGTGTCGAAATCCCAAATGATCTTTCCGTCCTTGGCGGAGTAGGCCCGCAAGTGGCCATCCATCGACCCGGAAAATACGACGCCGGGAATCGCAGTTACAGCGGCGAGCTCTCCCGCGCTGCATCCTGATTGGCCGAGGCAGGCAGGCTTCGGAGGCATCGTTTTCCAGACGAGCTTTCCGGTGCGGATGTTGATCGCGGCCAAGCCTCCTGGCGGTGGTTGAGCGCCCCCCGGGGACGTGAGGGTGGAGATATCGGAATTTGCGGCGTAGACGTTGGTTCCGTCGGTAGCTGATCCCCACTCGATTCCTCCCAGCCCGCTGCCGTGGCCCACGCGAACCTGCCAGAGTTCTTTTCCGCTGTCGTCCGGATCGAGTCCGTACATCACGGCGGTTTTTTGACCTGCCAGCAAAACGCGATGGCCACTACCCAAATCCTGCAGGATCGGCGACGAACCGAAATCGACGTCCGGGCCGGGCCGCCCTGGACAATTGAAATGGCGCGGATCGACGCAGCCGAAATTAAAAACATCGTTGGGAGTTTTTTGTTGCACCCAAAGCCGCTTTCCGGTGGCCAAATCGAAAGCGATAATCGCGTCCGTGCCTTCGGCGGCCGGATCTACGTATGCATCACCTGTGCCGACGTAGAGAACGCTGCGTTTTGTGTCAATGGTAGGTGTGTCCCAGATAGCTGCGCCAGCGGGGCCGAATTTCGCGTGGCTGGAACCGGGCTTGGACGGCCCGGACTTTTCCGCGATCGCGTAGGCCCTCCAGATTTGTTTGCCGGTGAGCGCGTCGACCGCGACCACATTTCCGCGAAATGTGCAGCATGGATAGTCGGGATCGCCGCCGTTCAGTTCCTCGTTTGAGGCTATGGGAACGTAAAGGCGGTTGCGATAGAGCTGAGGCGCTCCCGTAATCCTCGCCGAGCGATGCTGACCAACTTTCACCTTCCAGGCAAGCTTTCCAGTTTCCGCGTCGACCGCGTAGAGAATCGCTTCGCCATCCCCAAAATAAGCGAGGTAGCGGCCTTTGCCGGCCGCGGTAACGGTGATGGCCGTTCGCACTGTTGTTACGGCCTTGTATGTCCACAGCGTGCATCCGCTATCGGCGTTCAGGGCGTAAACTGTGCCATCACCGGATCCAAAAAATACGCGGCCGGCAAAAACTGTCGGCTGTCCGTAGGCCGTGCTGGCGTCTGGAATTCCGAATGCCCATTTTACTTTCAGGCTCGACACATTGCCGGGGCCAATGGTGGTGTGTGGCTGATAGCGCGAATTCACAATGTCGAGGCCCCAGCCATTCCAGTTCTCGGGGTTTGCTGCGCCAGCGGAGGTGATCGGCGCTCTCGTGGCGCAAAGGTTTGCCCTTGATAAAGCGGCCGTGCTCGCCGTATTCGACGAGAGAAACGCTGCTACAGCATGACGTTCCGCCTCCAAAATTCTATTGCCGTAAATGACCATCGGGCCGGATTCGAGCGCGCGCAGAATTTCTTCCTGCGATTTTTGCGCGAGCACGGCGCGAGAGGGCGCGCGACTGGTTGCGGCTGCCGCGCCTTCGTGGCACATGGCACAGTGAGTCTGGAAAAGCGCCGCGCCATTCGGGGACGTCTGGGCGTGGGCGGGCGCTGGCGCGGCTACGAACCATGTTGCGGAGAGCAATAAGAAGATTCGCAAAGCCTGTACCGCCGTCATTCCACCTCCTGAAGTGCTTCGCCAGTTTGGCTGAAGGATAGAGTTATATAGAGTTTGCGCCCGCGTAGCAATCGGCGGTCCGGACGGCGCGCGGCGGGATCGGCGGTGATCTATTTTGGGCTTTACAGGATGGCAGCGGAGTCCATATTCTGATGGACTATGTGGTATGTGAACAAGCTGTTCAATCAGTCTCAAGTGGAATCGCTTTCGGCGAAGGGATTTCTTGTGCGCAGCTCGGGCGGAGTGGTCCGCATCGAGAAGTATGGCTGCGGCGCGGAGCTTCGCAAGGAACCTCAAGGCAATTACCGGATGACGATCATCCCGTCGATAATGTTGCAGGGGCAGTTCACGCATCTCTGGGATGCGGGCTATCAGAAATTTCTGCTGACGCACGAAGGCCGCAAATATCCCATCCGCGTGGGCCAGCTCGCCGATTTGCGCCGCTTCAATGAAGAGCTGCGCACCGCTTTAGGCGTGCCAACGTATTACAACGAGGCCATCGGTTCAACCTGCCAGTACAGCGTGTACGACCGCGTGAAAGGCCGCGCGGGAGATGTGCCCGATGAAACCGTTGGCGCGATTGAAGAAGCCGAGCAGTAAGCCTTTTTGAAATTCCGGCCGCTCGCGGTCCTCTTTCCTCGTGTTGCCGTACGTCGATTTCCGAATAACTCCGGCCGCGCCACTCTGCGCCGCGCACATAAAGCGAGCGGGTTCGTGTAAACGTTCCGCAGTTGACAAAAGCAGCGAATACAACTATCACCCTGACTATCTGGCAGCCGGCGACGCGAGGGGCATTTGACAACTGAAACGGCGGCTCACAAGCGGTTGGGTAGCGTGCTCTTCTTCGGCGTCGTGATTTTGCTCGTTTATCTGGCCTATCTCGTGGTTTCACCGTTCATCGTGCCGCTCGCTTGGGCCGCAGTTCTGGTGGTGGTGTCTTATCCGGCGTACGAACGCGTGGCTGCGCGACTGGGTCCGACCACCGGAGCGGCGGTTAGCACGGGCGCTGTAACGCTCATTTTGATTGTTCCATCGCTCTTCGTAATGATTGCATTTGTCCGGCAAGGGGTGAACGCAGCGCAGTCAATTCAGTTTGAAGTAGCGATCGGACATTTCGCGTGGCTAAACGACCTGTGGGTCAAGATTCAGCACCGATTTCCGGCAGCGAGCGCTAGCGACCTTTCGGAATCTCTTCGCCACTATGGCGAATTGGCTGCGGCGTTTGTTGCTGCTCGGATCGGAACCATATTGAGGCACAGCGCAGTTTTTGTATTCGATTTAGGAGTAACGATCCTGGCGATGTTCTATTTCTATCGAGATGGCGCGTCTATGGTAGAGCGACTGAGAAAGGTATTGCCTTTCCGGAGCTCCTACCGGGATCGGATGCTTGGCGAAACACACGAACTGATCTTTGCGAGCGTCACATCCAGCTTGGTGGCCGCGGCGGTGCATGGAGCCTTGGGAGGACTGGCATTCGCGGTTACCGGCGTTAAGGCTCCGATTTTCTGGGGGGTGATGATGGGGTTTTTGTCGTTTGTCCCACTGGTGGGATCTGCTCTCGTGTGGCTTCCGATTTCGATCAGCCTGATGATCGCCGGACATTTGCTGCGTGGACTGCTTCTGATTGCCTTCTGTTCGGTGATCGTGGGCCTTGTCGATAATCTGATTCGGCCGTGGCTGATCAGCGGTCGAGCGGAGATGAGCGGCCTGGTCGTGTTCATCAGCGTGCTTGGAGGGATCAGCGCGTTCGGTCTACTCGGAGTGATTTTAGGGCCGATTGTGGTCGCTGCGGCGACAAGCCTTCTCGATCTGTATGCTTCCGAGTCGATCTCAACTAATAAACAATTGGAAACCTAGTGGGAGCCGATCTGGCGGCGTGTGCTAGAGTAGCGCTCCTTGAAGATCTATTGAACAAACAACCAGTTTGGGGAGTCCAGAATCTCGAAGATGGCGGGCCGCGCGAGGACGAATTCGTTCCTGAGTTTAGGACGCTTTGAGGAACTCTAAGAATGGCGAGAAACCACCAGCCTAAACATGAAAGCTTGCCTCCCGAAAAGCTGCGGTGGCGATGCGATCTCGCCACGGTCCCTTTCGAAACAACCGCCGAAATCGCGCCGATTTCCGGGGACATGGGCCAAGAGCGGGCCCTTCGCGCTCTGCGCATGGGCGTGGAACTGACCGCGTCCGGATACAATTTATTCGTGTGCGGGCTTTCGGGAACCAGCCGCGGCGGCATGATTGTCCGCATGATTGAGGATTTGCATCCGCAAACCGAGCCGGCGCCTGACCGGTGTTACGTAAATAATTTCAAGAATGCCGACCGGCCGCGCCTGCTGACACTGCCACGAGGACAGGCCAATGCCTTCAAGAAGGAAGTGGAATCGGGAATTGATTTTCTGCGGCGCCGCATTCCGCAAGTGTTCGAAGGCGAACCTTTTCAACGCCAGAAGACTCGTATCGTGGAGCGATTCACAATAAGAGAAAAAGAGTTGATGGACGACTTCACGCGGAGAATCGCGCGGGAGCAGTTTGCGCTCGGGAGAATGCAGGTGGGAGCTGTGGCGCTGCCGGAAATTTTTCCAGTGCTTGAAGGGCAGATGGTCCCCATCGAGGAAATCCCCAAGATGGTGCAAGACGGGAAGCTAGAGAACACCGCCGCGGAAGACATCGAGAGAAAATACGACCAGTTTCGCCAGGAATTTACCGTGGTGTACCGGCGGACACTCTCGCTTTCGCGCGAACTGGCCAGCGAAATGAGCTACCTCGAACAGGAGGCCGCCTCCGTCCTGGTCGATGGCGTTATCGAAGAGTTGAAAGAAAAATATCCGAGTTCCTCGATTTCGGAATATCTGGAGGAGGTTCGTCACCATATTCTCGACAACCTCGAACCATTCAAAGAACGCGAGGGCGAAGACGAACAGCAACCCGGGAGCGACGGAGGTGCGCCGAAGCCTGAGCGTAGCGAGCGCGACCCGTTTCGCGTTTACGGCGTGAACGTAATCCTCGCGCACGTTGAGAGCGAAAAATGTCCGGTGGTATTTGAGACGATCCCGACCTACGCGAACCTCTTCGGGACCATTCATCGCAGCTACGACACGCGGGGCGGATGGAGCTCGGATTTCATGGATCTGAGGGGAGGCTCTCTTCTGCGAGCGGACGGCGGCTTCCTGGTGATGTACGCGATGGATACTCTGACGGAAGCGGGCGTGTGGCGGACGCTGAAACGAACTTTGAATCACGGGAAGCTGGAGATTCAGCCGGTGGACGTTTTCTTTCCGTTTAGTACCGCGGCGCTGAAGCCGGAGCCAATCGACGTCCACGCGAAAATCATTCTGATCGGCGATCGCGATATGTATGAAATGCTGTACGACTACGAAGACGATTTCAAAAAGATTTTCAAGGTCAGGGTGGAATTCGACGAAGAGATGAAATGGACGGAGGAAGTCGCTTGCCAATACGGTGGACGGCTGCGAAAACTCGTAGATGACGAAAAGCTTCTGCACTTCGACCGTTCGGCGGTGGCCGCGATACTCGAGCACGGAGTTCGCATTGCCGGACGGCGGGGGAAAATCACCACGCGTTTTTTTGACCTCGCCGATCTCGCGCGAGAATCGTCCTATGCGGCGAAGCTTGATGCAAGCCAGATCGTCAGCGCCGAGCACGTTCGCCGCGCTCTTGACGCAAAGGTGGACCGGCATAATCTGCTCGAAACTAAAATCCGCGAACTGATCGAACAAAACCTCGTATTCATCGATACAACCGGGGGCCGGGCCGGTCAAGTAAATGGGCTGAGCGTGATGGAAATCGGCGGCTACGCGTTCGGCAAACCTGTCCGAATCACAGCGTCGGTAGCCCTAGGGAAAACGGGCATCATCAACATCGAGCGCGAATCCAATCTCAGCGGCCGGTTCCACGACAAGGGCGTCCAAATTATTTCGGGTTACATCCGGCGAGTATTTTCTCAAGATAAGCCGCTGTCGCTGGCCGCGAGCTTGTGTTTCGAACAATCCTATTCCGGTATCGACGGCGATAGCGCGAGCTCCACGGAAATTTATGCGTTGCTTTCGGCCCTGGCGGAGCTGCCGGTGCGGCAGGACTTGGCGGTTACCGGCTCCGTGAACCAGCAAGGGGATATTCAGCCGATTGGCGGCGTGAATCAGAAGATCGAAGGATTTTACGATGTGTGCCGACTCAAAGGGCTCACAGGCAGCCAGGGAGTTCTGATCCCGGCGGAAAACATCGACGATTTAATGCTGCGGGATGAGGTGATCGCGGCGGTCGCGAACGGCCTATTTCATATCTACCCGGTTGCGACAATCGAGCAAGGAATAGAAATCCTTACCGGAGTCCACGCCGGGAAGCAAAATCCGTCCGGGAAATTCGAGCAGGGTAGCGTGTTCGCGAAGGCGGACGCACGGTTGAGCAACATGGCCACGACGATGCGGCGATTCGAATAGGAACGACTGGCGCGAGACAAAATTAGCTGATCCGGCGAACAGACTGAGCGTCAGATCAGGCGGCGTGTCTGAAGAGTGACCGTGAGTGTTTGGCCGTTTCGCTGAATAAGGAGTTTGCATTTCGTGCCTGGCTGGCGCAATAAGTTGCGAATCGCCGCCAGGCTGAGGTCCGCAGCAGCCTCGTCGTTTATACCGGCGATAACGTCGCCTTTTTGAATTTTAGCATCGGCTCCTGGCGTGCCAGATCGTACCTCGGTAACCTCAAAGGTCTTAAGATTTGAACCTGTTGCAACGATCGCGAGGCCGCTCATGTCTTCCAAATCGTCGGCGCGAAAGTCGCTGCTGGGATCCAAAATCATCCGCTGGTGAGGGTAGTCGAAGGTAACGATGAACCGACGGAGCAGCCTCGCTCCCAGCCGCCCGGCGAGACGGGATTTGCTCTCAGATGGCGAGTCTCCGCGTGAAAAAACGGCGATGGGATCCCGGATGTCGTAAGGCCCAAGGCTCACTTGTTTGATCCTTGCGAATTGCGGTTGCTGCACTTCACCCAATTCAATATCAGTCGCTGGGATCGTCCTTGCATGTGCGAAGCGCAGATGATGCGCTTGCCCGAACTTGCCTGAAATTACAATCGACGCATCAAGCGCGGTATCCACTGCAAAGCTGCCATCCAACATCTTGCCACTCTCGCTGAATTTTGCCTGCACCACGGGTTCGCCCGAGGACAGGTTCAAGTGAAAGCTCTTTCCCCTGCCGGAGTACTGGTAGGTTGCGGGATCGTATAAGCGGACGGTTTGCCTTGCGTAGTCTATTTCGACGACAGCATCCGCGAGAACGTCATTTCCAATGGTGCCTTCGTACGGTCGGCCTACGTATGCCCCGAAATCCTTCTTTGTGGTTTCTGCCAAGGAACCCAAAGAAATGTCGACGCCGCTCAAATTGAGTAGAGGCACGGGCGTGCGTCCGATTCCAATTTCCATTGCACGATCGGGGTCGATCGACGAAACCGCAGCGGTCGAATCCAGCTCGAACAGACTCGGTTCACTCTGATTCACATGCACTGGAAGGAAGACAAGACTGTCGATGAAGGTAGCAGGAATTTCGGCTGCATTTCCTCCGAAGGTAAATCGCAGCGGAGGAGGGGGCTGTTGCGGAAATGGCGAGTGATTCGCTGGATGGGGCGCAGGGCTCGCAACCACCCCGACGGTGAGCACGATCAGGGGCACGACCAATGCCCGGACCCGCCAA
Organism: Candidatus Acidiferrales bacterium; assembly: GCA_036520875.1. Classification (GTDB taxonomy): domain Bacteria; phylum Acidobacteriota; class Terriglobia; order Acidiferrales; family UBA7541; genus Palsa-295. Next base: position 11,891 of record DATDIT010000122.1, on the reverse strand, counting down.
TTCATCTTGTCTTCGGTGCGATCGAACACGTTGGGATTGAGAGTATACGAAACTAGGGCTTAGGAGCCAAATACCCGGCGCGAGCTGAAATACGATAGGCCGCCGTTTTCGCGTTTGGGACTGACGATTTATCGGCATTGCCGATCACTTCGATTGTCAACGAGTGGAATCGTCCATCTTGGGCCGGCTGAATGCCGAGGACGTATTCGTTTCTCAGTTCATAAGCGATTTGACGGTATATGGGAGCGAAATCGTTCGCGGATTTGGGGAAGTATGCGCGGCCGCCCGTGATTGATGCCAGCGAGAGCAACGCTGCATCGGCCTTGGCAAAAACGTCGGAACTGTCCGCCCGCGGAGATTCCAACTCCTGTTTCCCATCCATCCTAGATAGTTTTTTCTTTGGCTTCGACTTGCTACCGGGATCTCCACGCAACGAGCCTCCCAGGGCAACCGGGAAAATAACGATGTCGTCTCCCCGCAGCTTGTTGACTAAGGCGTCCCAATCCGGCGGAGGTGAAGAGTCGAGACCGGTACTGAGGACCACCAACGCTTTTTTTCCAGTCGAGGATCTGAGCCAATCGAGAACCGTCGACATCGAATCGTATAAGTTCAATTCCCCCATCCCGATCGTGTACTGTACTTGGCCCAAGGCCGCGAGCAGCGCCGATTTGTCCTCGGTAAAGCCCAGAATTCCGTGCGGTGTTGCGTCGTAGGTCGCGAGCGCCACTTGGTCATCGGGCGCCAGTGCATCGACGAGGGCATAGGCAGACGCGATGTGTTCATTCTGGATCAGGTACACGGCAGGACTCGTCTCAAGCATCACGAGAATTTGCGCTGGAGTTTGGACCGGCGAGAAGAAGACGAGTGGTTGCTCGATGCCGTTGTCCAGGACGCGGAAATCGTGCACGGTTAGACCGGCGACGAACTTTCCACTTTGATCGAGGACGCTGGTATCTAATTTTACGAGTTCAGTCGCGGAACGCAGCGGCGGCGTCTGCGCTGAAGCCAATTTCTGCGCAGCCCCCAAAGGAGCAGGAAAAAAGCCCAGAACAATAACCGCCAGTAATGAGAAGCGGCCGGTCCCGAGAGGATTCCTCACTTCACTGAAGATATGAATCGAAGTACACGCCGCCGGAGTCCTTCCACCATCCGCTCAGCGCGATGTGAAGGTGGCGCGAGATTATATCCGACTTTAGCCAGCTCAAATCGGCTGGCTGTTGACCGTTCTTTTGCTTGGCAGTTTGCGCGATTTGATCATCAAGATTTGCGAGCAATTTGCCCCATGGAATTTGAGTAAGGTCCGAAGCGCTCAATCCGGAGAGTCTTTCGGGAAGCAGCGACCTCATTCGAGAAAAGTCTGGGTTGGCCAGAACACCAGAAGCGGGCGAGGCATCCGGATGGGAATTGAGCCGTTGAACAGTCTCGCGCACCAGGGCTTTTCGCGGCGCCCCGACTAACATCTGCGGAGTGACAGCCAGATAGTAGAATTTCCGTCGCTGCGTCCCCGTTTTGGGGTCTTTGTATGGATATGCGATATCCAGGAAAGTGGCGGAGCCGGCGGAGTCTTCCGCTACGATCATCGAGCCGACGACGGACCGCAAGATTCGCAGAACGGCTTCCGGCTGCCGTATGGTCGCGGCAAATAGCTGTTGCGCGATGCCATCGTCGGAATAAGTGGAGAAAGAAGCAATTTCACCGCTCATTAGGCCAAACGCGTCAGCGATTGGCATTCCCAAATAGCTTTGGCCAACGGTTTCCATTGCGGAGACATTGGCGACCTGTTGCTCGCTCAGAGTGCCGACAATAGCGGCATGCATCAGAGCGTACAACGCTGCGAGATTGAAGCGCGACATGCTGAAGGTGGAACTCCCGTTGACAACTGCCTCTGTTTGGAAGGCAGTCGTGCTGGGCCCTGCGAGATCGAAGGCGCTTCCTGGCGACGTGTCGCCCAGGACCGCGCCCCTGACGTGCATCGATTCTCCTGCGAAGCTCACACCGCCTCCGGCGGCATGAACCCTTTCGAGGTGAATACTCTTGACGAACTGCGCTGCGGATTTTCCTCCCGAGGATGGAATAGTCCACTGGTCAGGGTCCGGAATGCGCGCGTACCATTCAAGCGCCGCATCGGCCCCGATGAACTTTTGCAGATCACGATAGGACGTCAGCTGACCCAACGACGATGTTAGGTTACCGTCAGTGCTGCGGAAGCGGGTGATCAAGCCATCTACAATCTGTTTTTGGTCGGATGCGACAAAATAGCGGGACGTCTGGGCGCTATAAGTAACGCTGGCGCCCGCGGCGCGGACCTCCACCGAGGTTCCTCCAAAATCATAGGTCGTTCCTTGAGAATGCGTCTTAGTGCTGCTCTGAGCCGAGGTCTTCCATTTGTCGATGAGGCTTTCTTTTCCGGTTGCGTCATAAACGATAAAGAACCCGAAGCGCGATGGCTGACCATTTGGCCCAGGCGAGCCCGTTCCATTTGGAACGGGGCCAACCCCAAACACGAGCGGGTTTTCCAGTAGTGACATGATATCCGGGAACCTCATTGCCGCAGCGGGAGCTTCACCCTTTTGATTCCGTTCCTGAAAAGCTGTGGCAAGACCTAACCAGGCGGGGGCAAAAGCAGGATCTTGCAGAAGCTGCAGAACATGATTCTTTTGCTCCTCGCCAGAAAGAGAGGCTGTGCCGCGCCACGCTACGCAAAAGACGGTGTCTGGCGACAGGCGCTCCATAAGAGGCGCTTGTGCCTGCAACAAAGAACTCGATGCAAGAAAACCCGCAAATACAGTCGCAAGACACAGCCAGCGCGGGACCAAACGAAGCATCGGATACATGCACGCCTCCAAACCGCGACCCAGAGCTACCGAAACGGACTAGTACGGATTTTCAGTAGCATGACACGGGGCGGAAAAAGGGGCCGTAGGAATCTGAAGCCGCGTTCGCTATTCGCTAACCTGTACTACTGACCCGGAGGGTTCCCTGCGGGAGGGGCAGCCGTCGCCGATTTAGGCGTGCTTAGATAGCCTTTTGCCTCGTTCTTCGTTACATCGAACACGACAATTTCATAAGGCGCTCGGGCGCCACGAACGTAGAATTGCACTGGCTCGCCGACCGTCTTGTCCTTCTTCTGGATGGTCTTATCGTCCGCAATCACGTCGAGCGTAAACCTGTAATGCTTCGGGTCGACCTTTCGAAGCTTCACCTGGATTGGACCGATATGATCGGACGCCTTGGAAGACTTGTTTAGGGTGAATTCGAAAATGTCGCGCTCGCCAAGCCGTTTCAGCTCTTCGACTTCGTCGTGATTCCTGGCGATTAGACCGCTCTGAACCCCAAGGTCGCCAACCGTGCTCTGAAGCTTGCCCTTCGTTGCTTCCAAATCCGCTTTGGTAGCGGCAACATCGTTCTGCGTGCCGCTGAGTTCCGTAGCTACTTGCCCAAACTTTGTGGTCGTGTCGGCTTGCACGGCGCCGAGTTGCTGCCGGAACTGCTGGTCGCTCTTCTGCTGCGCCGTGCGAACGCTTTGTGCCAGGCCGCGCGCTCGCGCAAGCTCATCTTGCGTCAAACCAAGCTTCTGGGATGTGACGTCCAATTGCCCTTTCAGGTCGGCGATACGCGCGTTCGTCTTGTCGAGTTCGGCCGCCATAGCCTGCGTTTTCTTGTTGGCATCCTCGCGACTTTGACGAAGACCTTGACGTTGCTCGTAATTCGCGTACAGCAGATATCCGACCAACGCAAAGGCGAGAATGAACAGCACGGTGACCCAGCGGGGAACGTAGGACACATCCGCCGGCGGCATGGCAGCAGGTGCTTCCAGATTCGAACTCATCGGCTCTCCTTCGGTCGGAACGGGACGAAATATTTCTGGACGCATTATCTACGAGCGGGCGACCGAAGTCTATCCTTTGCAAAGGCGAACTTGCCCGAAGATGTAGGCCACTTGGCTACCACGGAAGTGATGAGCCCGCCACGTGGAGTGAATTCCCCCGTCACTTGGCACCATTCCGGCCGAGCTGCCGCTACAATATCGCGCAATATTCGGTTCACGGCGTTTTCGTAGAAGATTCCCAGATTTCGATAGGCCAGCAAATACATCTTTAGCGCTTTTAGCTCCAAGCATAGGGCCTTCGGTTGGTAGTGAATCGTGATCGCCCCGTAATCTGGAAGGCCGGTTTTCGGGCAGATGGACGTGTACTCTGGAATACGTATTGTGATTTCGTAACCGGTAAATTGGTTGGGCCACGTCTCAATCTTAGGAAGCTTGGCATCTATTCCCGCGCGAGCGTGCGCGGCAGTATATTCGGGCATTTACGGATCCTCTCCCGCGGCATTTTACACTGAAGACGCGGGACGCTCCGCTAATCCTTCCTGGGTTAGCGGTTAGGCAGAATGACGAGTCTCGCCTTTCCTATTGCATGCCCATAGGTCTTATGGCAGCATTCTATGGGTTTCCCATAGGAGGTTCTGCCATGACCGCCGACAAAAAAGATGTGTGGCAGGGAACGCTCGCGTTGATGGTGCTGAAGACGCTGGAGACGCTGGGGCCGCTGCACGGGTATGGCATCGCGCGCCGGATCGAGCAAACCAGTGGCGACTTGCTCGCGGTGAATTACGGCACGCTTTATCCCGCGCTGCTGAAGTTGGAACAGGAAGGTTACATTTCGTCGGAGTGGGGCGTATCAGATAACAACCGCCGCGCGAAGTATTACAAGCTTACGCGCGCGGGACGGAAGCAACTCGAACGGGAAGCGCGCGATTGGGCGCAAACGACAGCGATTCTGGCGCGGTTTTTGTCGCCGGAGGAGCTGCTGTGATGAGCGGCGGTTTGGAAGCTGGGGAATGTTTGTGAGCACACTGCGATCGTGGTTCTTGCGGATAGGCGGCTTATTCAGCAAGAAGCGGCGCGACCGCGAACTGGCCGCGGAGCTTGAGAGCCATCTGCAGATGCACGTCGACGACAATCTGCGCGAGGGTATGTCGCCGGAAGAAGCTCGGCGTCAAGCGCTGATCAAGCTGGGTGGCGTTGAACAAACGAAAGAGAGTTATCGCGAACGTCGTGGCGTCCCTTGGCTCGAAACACTTTCGCAAGATGCTCGCTTCGGTTTGCGCATGCTACGGAAAAATCCCGGCTTCACTATGGTAGCTGTCATCACGCTAGCCCTCGGCATCGGCGCCAACACGGCAGTATTCTCTGTGATGAATGCGCTGTTCCTTCATCCGCCGGGAATGCGTCATCCGGATCGCCTGGTCGCGCTACGCGTCAAATATGACAAGCTTGGACTGACGAGTATCGTCGTTTCCCCTCCGGACTTCGTCCAGATTCGCGACAGCAAGCAGATCTTCGCCGCCGCAGCGATTGAAGACACCGACGATTTCAATTACACGGCGGACGCATTTCCAGAACGCCTCAAGGGAGCGGAAGTTTCCTCGCGGTGGTTTGATGTTTTCGAAGCGAAGCCGATACTCGGCCGGGTATTTGCACCGGAAGAGGACGAGCCGAACGCGAACCACGAGGTTGTTCTCTCCTATGGGGCGTGGCTCAGGTGGTTTGGAGCCAACCGCAACGTGGTCGGCCGCCAGATTCAACTAAATGAGCAGCCCTACAAGATTATCGGTGTTATGGGCCCCGAATTTCATTGGCCCGATCCTCAGACAGACCTTTGGGCGCCGCTGGGCCTGCCTCCGGTCGCCTTCGATATCAAGAGTACGTTCGATGAAAGCTACTTTGCGGTGGCGCGCTTGCAGCCGGGCGTCTCCCTTTCTCAGGCGAACGCCTACACTCGAATTCTCGTGAATCGTGTCATCGAGAATCCCGCTGCGAGCTTCGCTAAGAACGCCGGCTGGGGCATGTTCCTTACGCCGCTCATGGATTTGATTTTTGGAGATCTTCGCGCGCCGGTATTGATCCTTGTCGGAGCCGTGGCGCTGGTGCTTCTGATTGCCTGCGCGAATATTGCGGGGCTGCTACTGGCGAAAGGGGCGGGGCGCTCGAAAGAAGTGGCGGTGCGCGCGGCCCTTGGCGCTTCGCGCGCCCGCCTGATCGTGCAGGCGCTGGCCGAGAACGCAGTATTGGGCCTGGCAGGAATTTTGCTAGGGCTTTTCGTCGCGGACTATGGAATCAAGGCACTGCTGATTGCCGCTCCTAAGTCTCTACTACCAGGCGCGGCCGTGCACCTTGATAGTCACGTGTTGCTCTTCACGGTCATCATTGGAATCGCAGCCGTTCTATTTTTCGGCACGATTGCTGCCTGGCATATGTCGCGGATCGATCCGTATAGCGCGCTGCAGGAATCTGGGCGCTCGTCGACGGGAAGCCGCGGCCGCCAGCAATTCCGGTCGTTTCTTGTCGCGGGAGAGATGGCTCTTGGATTGGTCTTGTTGGTTGGGACGGGCCTGCTTTTGAAAAGCCTTGCACGAATCGGCGAAGTGAATCCCGGGTTTCAGCCCCACGGAGTGATGACCGCCGCTCTCGCGCTGCCGCAATCGCAATACAACACACCAGAGAAGCGAAGTGCCTTCTTCAGTAGCGTTCTCGATCACCTATCGCATACTTCCGGAATCAGCTCCGCAGGCGCCGGGTTGCCGTTGCCATTCACTGGTGGCAACCAATCAGCTGGTTTCCAGATTGAGGGCCAGCCCACTGCTCCCGGGAGTCCCGGCCCTCACGGTGACCTTCGCTATGTGACGCGCGGCTACTTCACTACTCTTGGAATCCCTCTTTTGAGAGGCCGCATTTTCACTGATGACGACCGAGCCGGCTCGGAACCAGTCGTCGTAATTGATGAAAACCTCGCGCGGCAATACTGGCCGAACCAGGATCCCATCGGCCAGAAAATCATCCGGCAGGGAGTACTGGATCAGACGACTCAATGGGCCACGATAGTGGGCGTTGTTGGGCACATTCGCTTCAATCGGCTTGCCGGCGAAGAATCGTCATCTGGCGGTACCGAAAGCTCGGCGAAGGGCGCCTACTATTTCTCGTTGTATCAGCAACCAGCGCCTTATGGATTTGTCATTGCGAAAACCACTGCTGATCCGACGGCGCTCGAAGGGTACATTCGAGAAACCGTCCGGGAGGTTGATGCGAACCAGCCAGTTCACGACGTGAAGACGATGGATTCGCTTATCGCCAATTCGCTGGGACCGCAACGTTTCGCCACGACCCTGCTCGCGGCCTTCGCGGGTCTGGCCGTTCTGCTTGCGGCGGTGGGCCTCTACGGCCTCATGAGTTACAGCGTGGCGCAGCGCAGCAATGAAATCGGCATCCGCATGGCTCTTGGCGCGCAGCAGGGAGAGGTTCTGCGGATGGTGCTCCGTCAAGGAGCCAAACTGGCATTTGCAGGTGTCGCCGCGGGAGTCGTCGTAGGCCTGGTGTTGACGCGGTTGATGGAGAGCTTGCTCTATGGAGTAAGCCCGGCTGACCCGCTTTCGTTTGTCGGTGCGGCTGTTCTTCTTGTGGTGGTTGCTCTGCTCGCCTGCTACATTCCCGCGCGAAGGGCGATGCGGGTGGATCCGATGGTGGCGCTGCGATATGAGTGAACTCTGAAGGCTAGATGCTTGACGTTGGAGGCGGAAACCGGAGCTGCAGGCAATTTTCGCTGCAAGTGGCTAAAGAGAAGAGGCGGGAAGAATGATCAAGCTGGCTAACGTTGAAAAGTCGTACCAATCGGGCGCTGGTCGCACATGGGTGCTGCGCCGCATCGATCTGGAAATTAGCGAGGGCGATTTCGTCACGATCATGGGACCGTCTGGCGCGGGAAAGTCCACGCTGATGGGGATAGTCGGAATGCTGGATGGCGACTGGAAAGGCGAATACTTCTTGGCCGAGCACGCTGTGCACAAACTGGACAATCGCCGGCGCGTGGAACTGCACAAGCAATACATCGGATTTGTCTTCCAGCAATATCACCTGCTTGATGATCTTACCGTCGCGGAAAATCTCGATCTGCCGCTTTCGTACCGCGATATCAGAAAATCGGAGCGCCAGGCGCTGGTGGCGGACACTCTCGACCGCTTTCAGATCGTCGGCAAAAAGTCGCTGTATCCGAACCAGCTTTCAGGAGGACAACAGCAGTTGGTGGCCGTGGCGCGCGCGGTGATTGGCAAACCCAAATTGATCCTGGCGGACGAGCCTACCGGTAGCCTCCATTCGAGCCAGGGAAAAATGATTATGGATTTGTTGCGGAAGCTCAACGACGAAGGTACGACGATTATCCAGGTGACGCATAACGACGCGTGGGCCGCATACGGCAGCCGCATCATTCAGCTCGCCGACGGCTGGATTGTAGGCGGCCAGGCGGATGCGGGCGCCGCATGAAGCAAAGCGTGTTAGGGCGAGTTTTGTTCCTTGACACAATGGCGTCACAGTGTTACACGATGTAACGTTTGTATAGGGCCCGAGGCATATCGCCGGATGTTTCCGTGTGATATAGATAGCTTATTCGCTAACACGGCGGAACAGAGCTTGTGGGTCCAATCGTCCCGCACGGAGCCGTTATGAGCGAGGGAAATACCGAATACGGCGAGCACGCATTAGAAAGTTCTCGCAATCGTCGAGGGTTGCGGTGGCTCGACACTCTCCTCCAAGACGTGCGCTTTGGCGCCCGCATGCTACGCAAGAATCCTGGCTTCAGTGTCGTCTGTGTCCTCACTCTCGCACTAGGAATCGGCGCGAGCACCGCGATCTTCACGGTAGTCAACAAGGTATTGCTCCAGCCGATGGTCTATCCCGACCCCGACCGCGTCGTCATGTTAATGCAGACCTATCAGGGTGGAAACGGCCCGATCATTTCCATTCCCAAGTACATGATGTGGCGCGACCAGACACAGCTGTTTGAGGATGCGGCTGTGTACGACTTTGGGGGCGCGCGCGTCAATCTGACGGGCGGCGACCAGCCGGAACAACTGAAAGGTATGCACGTGTCAGCGAACTTCTTTTCGCTGGTGGGCATTCAGTTGGCCGCGGGGCGCACGTTTACTGGCGAGGAAGACATTCCAGGCGGGCCACAACTCGCCGTGATCAGCAACGGGCTGTGGCGCGGCCGGTTCGGTTCCGACCCGCACATGATCGGCAGGACAATCGAGCTGGACAACGCGCCATATAACGTGATCGGCGTGATGTCGCCATTTTATTCGCCCGACCTGCCGGACGCAGATGTTTATATTCCGCTGCAAGCGGACCCCAATACTCCGAACCAGGGAAATTACATGCTCGCCGCGGCGCGCTTGAAGCCAGGTGTGAAGCTCGCCCAGGCCAAAGCCGCGATGAAAGTGGTGGCGGAGCAATTCCGCAGAAAATATCCAACAATGATGGACCCGCACCAGAGTTTTACGGTCGAGACCGTGCGCGAAGCGTTGGTCGCGGGCGTGCGCACGGCTCTGCTGATTTTGCTCGGAGCGGTCGGTTTCGTACTGCTTATCGCGTGCGCGAATGTGGCGAACCTTATGCTGGCTCGGGCTCTTCTGCGCAAGCGCGAAATCTCGATTCGCGTGGCGCTGGGCGCGGGACGGGGAAGAATTATTCGTCAGGTGCTTACGGAAAGCGTGCTTTTGGCTCTGGCGGGTGGCGCGCTTGGCGTGTTTATTGGCTATTTCGGCGTGCGTTCGCTGCTGGCGATCAACCCCGGCAACATTCCGCGCATCGGCGAGCATGCCCAAGCGATTGCACTCGATTGGCGCGTGCTGGCGTTCGCTCTGGCGATCTCACTGCTCACCGGAATAGTTGCCGGGATTATTCCCGCGATTAAGGCCTCGCGCACCGATCTTGCAGCGACGATGAAGGAAAGCGGGGCGCGGGCAGGCACAGGGCTTCGCCAAAGCAAAATGCGGTCGGTGCTGGTGGGGATTGAGATGGCGCTGGCAATGATTTTGCTGATAGGCGCCGCGCTGCTTGTTCGCACGTTTTACGACTTGCGTACCGTCAATCCGGGATTTGAGACGCATAAGATTCTCACAATGGATATGTCGATTGCCGGCCAGCGATTTGCGAAAAGCGCAGCGGTGGGCGAACTTGCGCGCGAGGGGCAGAGGCGTCTGGAAAATTTGCCGGGAGTCGAGGCCGCGACGGTGAGCTGCTGCCTCCCGCTCGCTGGTGGCTACGGGCTGCCGTTCAACATCGAGGGTCGGGCGCCGACAACGGGCCCTTACACGGGCGGCGGGCCGTGGCGCAGTGTGTCTTCGGATTATTTCAGCGTGCTCCACATTCCCTTGCTGCGCGGGAGGACGTTCACCGAGCGAGACGGCAACGGAACCGAGCCTGTGGTCGTAATTAACGAAGCGATGGCAAAACAATATTGGCCAAAGGGCGGCGAAATCGGGGCGCGGATCACGATCGGAAAAGGAATGGGTCCGATGTTTGACGAGCCCGCGCGGGAGATTATCGGCGTAGTGGGCGACGTGCGGGATAATGCGCTCAATTTCAACCCGATACCGACTATGTACGTGCCGGTGGGACAAGTACCCGACGGAATGAATGCGGTCGATAACGGAATCCTGCCCATGATCTGGCTCGTTCACACAAAGGCAGGGCCGTACACGGTCAGCAACGATGTTCAGCGAGAGCTCCGCATTGCGAGCGGCGGATTGCCGGTGGGGAATATTCGTTCGATGGAAAAGGTAGAGGAAAAATCCACGGCTGGCAACGACTTCAATACAACCCTGCTCACGATTTTTGCCTGCGTAGCCCTGGTGCTAGCCGGGGTGGGTATTTACGGGAATATGGCGTACTCGGTGCAGCAGCGGACTCAGGAAATTGGCATTCGTATGACTCTTGGAGCAACGCCAGCTCACGTGCACCGGATGGTGATACTTCACGGGATGATCTTGGCAGGTATTGGTGTGTTGATCGGAGTCGGTGGCGGGTTGGCGCTTACCCGAGTGATGCGCAGCCTGCTATTCGGAGTGAAGCCGTGGGATCCGGTGATGTTCCTTGGAACGGCGATCCTGCTGGGCGTGATAGCGCTGGTGGCCTGCTGGATTCCAGCGCGGCGCGCGACGCGCGTAGATCCAATGGTGGCGCTGCGATATGAGTGAGGCAATTTTATGGATATAGCGCGGCCGGAAGAAGAAAAACGGCGGAGGCGGGTGCGGCGCTACGTGTACGCCGGAGCTGGGTTGTTGCTCGTCGTCGTGATTACTGCGGCGCTTTCGCGCTTGAAACCCGCGGCGCCCACCGTGGATCGCTCCACAATTTGGACCGACACCGTAAAACGCGGACCGATGCTACGTGATGTTCGCGGGCTGGGAACGCTGGCGCCGGAAACAATCTGGGTGATTCCCGCCGCTGCAGATGGAAGGGTTGAAAAGCGTTATCTTCTTCCCGGGACGCCTGTGAAAGCGGACAGTGTGATTTTCGATTTGGCCAATCCGCAGTTGCAGCAAGAAGCCCTCGATGCCGAATACCAGTTGAAGGGCGCGCAAGCCGCCTACTTACAGACCAAGGCTCAGCTTGAGAATCAACTTATGGATAAGCGCACGGCGGCGGCCAGTGTTTCCTCGCAATACCGGACCGCCGAGATGCAAAGGCAGGCATTCGAGCAGCTCGGCAAGCTTGGTTTAAAAGCCGCGATCGACGTGAAAACCACCGAGGTGCAAGCCGAGGAACTCGCCAAGCAGAACGATCTCGCACAGAAGGAAGTGGAAACATTTGCGAATTCGATCGAAGCGCAACTTGCGGTTCAGGAAGCGAATGTCGATCAGAAACGGGCGCTTTATGCGCTAAAGAAATCGCAGCTCGAAGGAATGCACGTGCGGTCTGGAATCGACGGAGTGCTGCAAGAGCTGGATGTGGATGTTGGGCAGCGCGTGACGGAAGGAACGGCGCTGGCGCGCGTGGCCCAACCAAAACTCTTGAAGGCGCAGCTCAAAATTGCCGAGACGCAGGCGAAGGATAT
>DATDIT010000121.1:0-12295 GCA_036520875.1 Candidatus Acidiferrales bacterium | reverse complement strand
AGCAACACGGTGACGGCGCCGTAGAGCGACGCAAGCACGCTAACGACGGCAACGTGTCCGGTGCCCATTCCAGCGTTATTGGCCACGAAGGCGGTTGTGTCCATCAGGCCGACAACCAGCAGGACCCACCAGATGTTGCCGCGTGGAAGCGGGAGCGATTTGCCGGTGGGAATGCCTACCAGGACAAGCACCGCGAGCGTGGTGATGCGCACAACCCAAACCGAAACAGCACTGCCAACCAGCGGAACGACGTGAAATCCGAGCCACCAGAACATTACGCCGTAGCCAATCGAAGCAAAAATCGCCATGGCTGCGCCCTTGGAAAGGTGCGCGTCGGACGCGTGGGCGCTTGCTGAAGCGGTGGTCGGTTTGTCGGATGCGAATGAAAGTGCCGCGAAAATCACGCCGACGAATGTGACCGCAAGGCCCGAGGCTCGAAGGGCGTGAACGCGTTCGCCACTGAGCAGAGCTAGCGCGACCGTGAGAGCTGGGTACGCTGAGGAGACGGGTCCGGCGATACTCATCACGCCGATTTCGAAGGAGCGATAGAGCGCCAGCGAAGAAACTGTGTTGAGCAATCCGGCGATAATTGCGAAGATCCAGGGCTTCCATCCCGGAGCCATGCCGCGCGAAAAGACGCCGGCTTGCCACAGGTAAACGGTGAGAACCAGGAAGCCGAAGAACTGCATGAGCATCAGCGTGCGGTAGGCTCCGATCCGCCGCGAGGGAAAGCGCGCGGAAAAATCTGCCACACCCCAGCCGAGAGCCGCCGATATTCCGAGGAGGATGTCCATACTTTTTCTCTAGGGCCATCGTCATCCTAAGCCAAGTCCGGAGCTTTCCCGTCGCGCCGCTTCTGGGCGGCGCGGATGCAGTCCAGGCTCTCGCCCGGCTCGAAAATCCACACTCACCGTGGACGATTTTTCTTTACACCAACAACCACTTGCGCGATTTCACCCCGCGGTGTAAAGATTTACCTCGTATCCTCGTACTACGCCCACTTGCGCCCCCGCTTCTGTATCGCTCTTCGCAAAATAAAGCGGGCCCCTTCGCTCAGAATAACAATCCTGGTTTGATGTCAATTGCGCTTCGGCGCGAGGCCGAGGACGGCCATCACCTTTTGCAAATCTTTCCAGACTTCGCCTTTTGCCGCGGGATTGCGCAACAAATATGCCGGATGGTACGTAGCGATGAGCTTTGAGCCGCGAAAATCGAACCATTCGCCACGGAAGCGGGAAATTCCTTGGTTGGTTTGGAGAAGGGTTTGCGCCGAGCAAGCGCCGAGACAGCAGATTACTTTTGGCTGGATCACGGCGAGTTGGCGGAGCAGAAAGGGCGAGCAGGTGGCGATCTCGTCATTTTCCGGGAGGCGATTTTCGGGTGGGCGGCATTTGACGACGTTGCAGATGTAAACGTCGGGACGCCGGAGGCCCATTGCCTCGATCATCTGGGTAAGCAGTTTTCCGGCGCGGCCCACGAACGGTTCGCCCTGGATGTCCTCGTCGCGGCCGGGGCCCTCTCCGACGAAGACGAGTTGCGCTTTCGGATTGCCGACGCCGAAGACGATTTGCGTACGAGCCTTGTGTAGCTTGCAACGCGTGCAATTTGGGCCGATATCTTCGCGGATGCGCTCAAGGCTGTCGTTTGCGATGCGTTCCTCGAAGAGGGATGCGGCAGCTACTGGCGGAACGAAACCGGAAGCGGGGCGGGGCGCTGTCATAGGAGCGGGCGCGGAGAGCGAAGCCGTGGCAGCGACCGGCAATCGCAAATTGGATACAGCTGCAATCGGCCCGTCGACGGAAATTTTCACGGCGGCCGAACTGCTCGGTGAAGTGCTTGGCGTGGCGTCCGGTCGCGCGGTGCGGCTGAGGTAATAGGGCCCGAGGCCAAGATCATCGGCATAGCGGAGCCAAGCTTCCGCACGAACGCGGCTCGATTCATCCATGGGCGCAAATTATCAGTGAGAGCGTGCAGATTAACAAGGACCTATTTGGTTTGCGAGCACGGTCAATATTTGCGTCCGTGCCGTGTTCGGGCAAATTGACCCGGCGGTTTCGTCGCGCCTATACTGAAGTTGTCGCAGAACTAAGAGAGAAGGAACGCGTGGAAAAACCTGTCATCCTGAGTGCGGTGCGCACGCCTATTGGGAAATTTATGGGCGGACTTTCGCCGCTTACAGCTCCAGAGCTGGGTGCGAAGGTGATTGCGGAATCCGCGCGGCGCGCTGGAATCGACCCAAAGCAGGTGGACGAGGCCATCATGGGCAACGTCCTGCAGGCAGGCCTCGGGCAAAATCCGGCGCGCCAGGCCGCGTTGAAGGGCGGTCTGGACCCGCGCGTGGCGGCGATGACGATCAACAAAGTCTGCGGGTCGGGATTGAAGGCTGTGGCGCTCGCGGCGCAGGCGGTAACGCTGGGCGAATCCGAAATTGTGGTTGCGGGCGGTATGGAATCGATGACCAACGCGCCTTATTTGATGAAGGGCGCGCGCACCGGATTTCGGCTGGGCAATTCTGAACTGCTGGATTCCATGATTGTGGACGGCCTGTGGGACGCGTACGAAAACTTTCACATGGGCATGACGGCCGAACTGGTGGCCGAAAAGTACGGAATATCGCGCCAGGAACAGGACGAATTTGCTCTGGAAAGCCATCGTAAAGCCGTGCGCGCGACGAAATCGTGTTTCGTGAGCGAGCAAATTGTTCCGATTGAGCTACCGCAACGGAAAGGGCCACCGCTGATAATTAAGGTAGACGAATCGCCGCGCGAAGATACTTCGCTCGAAGTGCTGGGGAAGCTGAAGCCGGCGTTCAAGAAAGAGGGCGGCACGGTGACCGCGGGGAACGCGCCCGGCACAAATGACGGGGCGGCCGCGGTGGTGGTGACCAGCGAGAAAACCGCAGCGCGGCTTGGCAGGCCGGTGATGGCGCGAATTGTGGCGCAGGCGGTGAGCGGCGTCGAGCCGAAGTGGGTGATGATGGCGCCGGTGGACGCGGTGGAAAAGCTGCTGGCGAAAACTGGGTGGGATCGCGACAAGGACGTCGATCTCTATGAACTGAATGAGGCTTTCGCGGTAGCCGCGATTGCCGTAACGCGGCAACTGAAACTCGACCCCGAGAAAGTGAACGTCAACGGCGGTGCCGTCGCGCTGGGACATCCGATTGGCGCGTCCGGCGCGCGGATATTGGTGGCGTTGCTTTATGAATTGCAGCGGCGAAATTTGAAGCGCGGCATCGCGGCGCTCTGCCTGGGCGGAGGGAACGCGGTAGCGCTAGCGGTCGAACATCCATAAAAAATTCTGTGATGTTAAAACTATGATCTGCCCAAAATGCAAGACGGAATATCGCGCGGGTTTTACGAAATGCGCGGACTGCGACGTCGACCTCGTCGATAGGCTGGAGTCTTCTTCGGAGCAGGCAGGGCCATCGAAACACGATCGTCCGGCGCTGGCGTGGCGCGGAGACGATCCGGTTGTGTTTAGCGCCGTGCTGGCAGCTTTAGGCGATGAGGAAATTCCGAATTACGAAATGTCCGATCACGAGCAGCTGCCGTTTGAGCCCGCTATTCCGAGGCCACAATACGCCATTTTCGTAAGGCAGGAAGATTTGTCCCGCGCGAAGAAGGCGATTCACGACGTAGTCGGAAGCGGCGCGGAATGAGTTGCTCGCTATCGTGAACACCTGATGTCCGCTGAGCCAATCAAAACAATCGCCGTGCTTGGCGCCGGTACAATGGGGAACGGCATCGCGCACGTGTTCGCGCGCGCGGGCTACGCCGTGATTCTGCGGGACGTCGAAAAGCGATTTCTCGATCGCGGCATCGCAACGATTGCCAAGAATCTGGATCGCGAAATCAAGAAAGAGAAAATCACCGAGGCCGAGAAAACCGCGGTGCTGGGGCGGCTTCGACCAACAACCGATATCGGAACACTGGCGGCTGCGGATTTTGCAGTCGAAGCCGTTCCCGAACAGCGGGATCTGAAAATACGCGTGCTGCAGGAAGTGGACGCAGTATTGCGTTCCAGCGCGATCCTTGCAAGCAACACCTCTTCGATTTCAATCACCGAACTGGGGGCGCAGACTCAACGGCCGGATCGCTTCATTGGCATGCACTTCATGAACCCGGTACCGATGATGGTCCTGGTGGAAGTGATCCGTGGGCGCGCGACCAGCGATGCGACGTTTCAAACAACCATGACGCTGTGCGAGAGGCTGGGGAAGAAACCCGTGGCGGTGAATGACGCGCCCGGCTTCGTCGCCAACCGAGTGCTGATGCCGATGATCAATGAAGCTGCGTATGCGGTGATGGAGGGCGTGGCCACGCCGGAGGCTGTGGACGCGGTGATGAAGCTGGGGATGAATCATCCCATGGGCCCTCTTGAGCTAGCCGACCTGATCGGACTCGACGTGTGCGTGGAAATTCTCGGCGTGATGGCGAAAGGATTCGGCGACGCAAAGTACCGCCCCTGTCCGCTACTTCAACAATACGTCACGGCTGGGCGATTAGGACGCAAATCCGGCCAAGGGTTTTATCAGTATTGACGCGAACGCAGATCGTGGCTTAACAACGCCGCTGCACCCTGAGCTAGTCTTCTCCACAAGTACTTTCGCAGTTTCCCAAGAACAGCAGAACCGGGTCCGAACTGCTAGCCGTCGTCGACAACACCAGGATTTTCGTAGGTGAGACGACCAGAAAATCTCCAGTGAAAGCTGCTGGCGCGGTCAGCACAAGAGTGCCACTTCCAGCGGTCGAGCTAAGGCCAGCGTAGGTTCCGGTTACGGTTTGCCCTGAGGAGTTGCCGCCGGAGGCGCCTTGGTCCTGCGTGCCGGCAATCGTCCCCGCTGTGGACGACGTGTTTGCCAGGGCCACCGAGCCAGAAATGTCAGTAACGGGAGAGGTGGCTGGCTCCGAAGTGCCCAAGACAAATGTGGAATCGAGAGCCGAAGCATTGAGATTGAGCGGGGAAGGTGACTGAGGCTCGAAAATCCCGAAAAATGGAACGGGCGTGCTGCTGCTGAGCGATTCGCCGATGGCGAAGGCTTCGTTTTGATCGATGATGTAAAAAACCAGCGATATCGGAGTAGAAATCCCTGAATCGACTCGACCGTACTGATCAGACGTAACGAAGTTGAGGCCCCCAGGGTTGAAAGGCGGCATCACAGTCCCCGCCCGGTTTTCGAGTATGGAAATGTTGTATGCGGTGCTGCTTGTGCCTGTGAGCGAGACAAGCGCGAGGTCCGGCACGTAAGCGCCGCCTCCCGAAGGGAACTGCCCGACCATACCGGCTACGCTCGTCGCCGTGAAAGTGGTTCCCGCTACGCCCGAGAATGGCGATCCAGTTTGCGAAAGCATCTTGCCGGCGGTGAGAAAAGGAGTTGTCGAATTCACTGTATCCGTTTCAACAAGGAATGCTTCTGTACTGGATACCGGATAGACGCTGAAGGTCATGCTGCTCACGTTGATGTTTACGGGTGAAAGCGTCAGCGTGCATCGTGTGTTTTGAGGAGCGGATGCGAACGTGTTGAAGTTCCCAGAGAGACCTCCAATTCCAGTGCCGCCTGTGACGCCGCTCGGATCGCTGGAGTCCGCTTCGCCAGCAGAAATAGCGCCTTGCCCCCCTTGTGAGGCTGGCGGGGCTGCCAAAAAACTGCCCACAACGACCGAAGGTCCCGCCGTAAAGCCTCCTACAGCCGTTTTCTCGCCGGTGACGCCGAAGGCATAGGTTCCAGTGAGCGTGTTGAAGGCGCAGGTGTTGACGGTGCGCTGTTCGAGCTGGCCCGATCCGCGAATTCCGCTCGAATCAAATTCGATCAGGCGGCCGTGCGCGCCAGCGGAATCGATTGCAAAGGCATAGGTGGGCGATCCGGTGAGGCTGCTGAAAACCAGTTGGCCACGATGATCACCGCCGAGCGTGTAGGTGCCTGTGAAAGTCTGATTCTTTGGCGGGCCAGCCAAAGTGTTGAAGTCTTCCACGCCGTTCGTTATGTTGCCCGCGCCGTCGGATGTGAAGCTGCCGGCGACGACCACTTGTCCGCCGGAATTGAATCCGCTGAACTCAAAAACATAGTCGCCATTTAGCACGGCGAGGTTGCCCACCGTGATGCTCAGGTTTGCAGTAGCGGTCATGGGAGTTGCTTCAGAGTCGGTGACTTGGACGGTGAAGTTGAAGGTGCCAATAGTCGTCGGCGTGCCGCTGATAACTCCTGTGGAGGCCAGGGACAGTCCGGCAGGCAGGCTCCCTGAAGTTATTGTCCACGTGAAAGGAGGAACGCCGCCAGAGGCCTGCAAAGTAGTGGCTGCATACGCTTGGTTTGGGACGCCACCGGGCAAAGTGGTTGTTGTTACGGCTAGAGGCAACGGCGCACCGATGGCAATTGTCAACGCCTGCGTGGCGGAAGTGCCTTTTGAGTCCTTCGCCATGATGGTGAAGGTGGAATTGACCTGCGCCGTGGGCGTGCCGGAAATTGTTATGGAGCGTGTGGTGCTGCTACCGAGCGAGAGCCCGGCTGTGAGCGAGCCCGACGCGATGGACCACATCAAGGGCGGGACGCCGCCTGTGGCCTTCACGGTGGCTGTGTACGCGCTGCCCAAATTTCCGGCGGGCAGGCTGGTAGACGTAACCTTTAGCGGTCCCGGTATGTTACTGCATCCGTTAATTCCGATGCATGTCACAAATAGGGCAAAGAACAGAAACAAGGATCCAGCGCGCTTCACCATGGCCACACCTTGAAACCTTTCCAGGAGCGTATGAATCGTCTACCCATTTAGAACATAAGATGGCTTGAATCCGGCCTGAAAATGGCCTGGGCAATGACTTATCAGGTAACTGAGGGCGGCAAATCGGAGAGGAAAAGCACGCGTCAAGAAGCGGACGCGTTTGGGACTTTCACAATCCAGCGCAACGGCCGACGGTGTGCTATTTTAGTTTTCGCACTTTTGTCTAATTGTAAATACGGACTGAACCCATGTCCCCAAAAGCCATCGCCAAATCCGAAGAAATCTCCATTGAGGGCGTATTTGGTCCAGGCGGAGTGCTTGAAAAACGGCATCCCGGATACGAATTCCGGCCGTCGCAGCTCGCCATGGCCAAGCTGGCCGAGGAAGCTTTCGAGAAGCGTCAGCACACGGTGATCGAAGCCGGCACAGGGACCGGCAAGACCTTGGCTTATCTTATCCCAGCGATTCGCAGCGGGCGGCGCGTGGTAGTTTCAACGGCAACTAAATCCCTGCAAGAGCAGTTATTCCAAAAGGATGTCCCCTTCCTTCAAAAGCATTTCGCGCCCAATCTCAAAGCCGCGATGATGAAGGGTCGCGCGAATTTTTTGTGCCGGCAGAAAGTGCACCTGATGGATGGTCAGGCGTCGCTGAAAGGCATCGATGAAGTTGACTGGTTCACACAAATCCGCGATTGGTCCAAGCTAACAGAGACGGGTGACCGCAGCGAGCTGACGTTCTTGCCGGACGACGCCGAGCTCTGGAATCGCATCGACGCGCGCAGCGACCTCTGCACCGGTCAGAAGTGTGCGGAATTTCAACGCTGTTTTATCACGGCGATGCATCAGCGCGCGCAGGAGGCGGATTTAATCATTGTCAATCATCATCTTTTTTTCGCCGACCTCGCGATCCGCCAGGAGGATTTCGGTTCGATCCTGCCGGAATATTCCGCCGTGGTATTCGATGAGGCCCATGAAATTGAGGATGTGGCCAGCGATTATTTCGGACGCCAACTTTCGAGTTATCGCTTCGAGGAGTTGGCGCGCGACACGGACAATATGTTGCGTGTCTTGCAGATCGATGCCGCGCCGCTGCGTCGGCATCTAGCGCGGCTGCGCGAACGGTCCCGAAGTTTCTTTGAGCGTTTCCCGGAACGCGAAGGGCGGTATCCCTTCGGTCCGGCGGAACGGCATGCTTTTCTCGATAGCAGTCGCGAGGAATACGGTGAGTTGGCGTCCGCAGTGAAACGCGTTGAAGCCGAACTTTCCGCTCTTACGCCGAAACCGGAAGAAGTGATCGCAATGGCCCGGCGCGCTGCGGAAATGCGCCGTGAGCTCGCGTTCCTGATGGAAAGCGAGGAGAAAAGTTATGTCTATTGGTACGAGCGCAGAGGGCGAGGCGTGTTTCTGGCCGCGACGCCCATCGACGTAAGCGAAATCCTACGTGAGAAGCTTTTCGAGCAATTCGATACAGTTGTGCTCACTTCGGCCACATTGGCCGTCGGCGGCAGATTCGATTATTTGAAGCAGCGCCTTGGTGTGATGCCGGCGAATGAGACGGTGCTGCCGCAGGAGTTCGATTATCCGGAGCAGGCGCTGCTTTATATACCGCGCCTGCTTCCGGACGTGCGCAACCCGGCGTTCGCGGCCAGTGCCGCGGAGGAAATCGCGCGCCTGCTCGAAATTTCACGCGGGCGCGCTTTCTGCCTGTTCACGAGTTACGTGCAAATGCGCGATATTTACGAGCGAGTGTCATCGCGAGTCAAGTTCCCGCTACTGCTGCAAGGGACAGCGCCGCGCTCGATCCTGCTCGACCGCTTCCGCTCGACGCCCCACGCCGTACTGTTTGCCACTGCGAGCTTTTGGCAGGGAGTCGATGTCCCTGGCGCGCAGCTTTCGTGCGTGATTATCGATAAGTTGCCGTTTGCGGTGCCGAGCGACCCGATCGTTGCGGCCCGTGTGCGCGCTTTAGAAGAAGACGGCCGCAACGCGTTCGCCGAATATCAAGTACCCGAAGCAGTTCTCGCGCTGAAGCAAGGGTTTGGCCGCTTGATCCGGTCGAAGACGGATCGCGGCGTTCTCTCGATTCTCGATAACCGCATCCGACGCATGCAATATGGTAAAATTTTCCTCGAGTCCCTGCCCGAATACACAACCACGCAGGACCTCGCGGAAGTCGCGCGCTTCATGGCAAATCATCCGCAATAGCGCCGTTCTTCGGTGCGAAGGACATTCATGTACGAAGTCAGCGTTGATGAAACATTCGCCGCCGCGCACAATCTGCGCGATTACCACGGTAAATGCGAGGACCTGCATGGACACAACTACAAGGTACGCGTGGTGCTGGCCGGCAAGGAACTCGATTCAACCGGCTTGCTGTACGATTTCGTCCACCTTAAGCGGGTGATCCAGGGCGTGATTCGCGAGATGGACCACAAGTATTTGAATGAGCTTGCGCCTTTCGATAAGCTCAATCCGTCCGCCGAAAATATCGCGCGGCATATTCACGACCAGGCTGCCAAGCAGCTGCGCGAGATGGCGAATGGCGCCGCGCTAGCAAGCGTAACGGTCTGGGAAACGGAAACGTCAGCAGCAACATTTCGCCCTTAGCGGTTGCTTGCTGACTGGCCTCCACGACGTATGGCTGGTTTTTCATGGTTATCACCGAGATCTTTAAATCCATCCAAGGTGAAGGTACCCGAGCGGGTCTGCCCTGCATTTTTATCCGCTTAACTGGTTGCAACCTGCGTTGCACCTGGTGCGATACGGCATATGCATTTCACGGGGGGACAAAGTACAGCGTTAACGAAATTGTCGACAAGGTCCATTTGCTTGCTGGAGATACTCTTTCCGCCACTGGCCTGGTGGAAATCACGGGAGGCGAGCCCTTGTTGCAGCCCGAGACACCCGAGCTTGCCCAGAAACTGCTCGCGGCCGGATATACGGTGATGATCGAGACGAGCGGCGAAAGATTTATCGGCAATTTGCCGCGAGGGGTCGTCAAAATCGTGGACGTCAAGTGCCCCGATTCGGGCGAACCCGATACATTCAACGCTGCCAATCTGGACGCCCTGGGACAGGATGACGAAATCAAGTTTGTGATCGCCAGCCGCCGGGATTATGATTTTGCGCGCAATTTCACAAGGGAACATGGCTTGGCGCAGCGCGTTCGCGAAATATTATTCTCGCCGGTCTTCCCCGATCCGGAAGGACGATGGCCGGGGTTGAACGCGCGAGAACTGGTTGAATGGATTCTCGCCGACGGGCTCCCGGTGCGTCTGGGATTGCAGTTACACAAATTCGTCTGGGATCCGGCAACAAAGGGTGTCTAACTGCGACTGATGGTGGCAAAGCCTAAAGCCGTGGTGCTGCTGAGCGGGGGAATGGATTCGTGTGTCTCCGCTGCGATCGCGGCGCAGACGCACAGCCTCGCCTTGCTGCATGCGAGCTACGGCCAGCGAACGGAAGAACGCGAGCGCCGAGCCTTCGATGAAATCGCGGAGTTCTTCGGTGTGCGCGAACGGCTGGCCGTGCGATTTGACGTGTTCGCGCAAATCGGCGGGTCGGCCTTGACCGACCAGCGAATTGCTGTGCCCGAATCGGGCGAAGCGTTCGCGCCCGGAGCTCGGATTCCGGTCACCTACGTGCCTTTTCGCAACGCGCATTTCCTTTCGACGGCCGTGAGCTGGGCCGAAGTAATCGGCGCGAGCGCGATTTACATTGGAGCTGTAGCGGAAGACAGCTCCGGCTATCCTGACTGCCGCCCCGAATATTATCGGGCGTTCGAAGCGCTGATTCGCGAGGGGACGCGCCCTGAAACTCGCATCGAGATCGTCACGCCGGTGATAGGCATGCGAAAGAGTGAAATCGTTCGCCGCGGCTATGAACTTGGTGCGCCACTGGAGCGAACTTGGTCCTGCTATCAGTCGGATGACGAAGCTTGCGGGATGTGCGATAGTTGCCGGCTTCGCCTGCACGCTTTCGCCGAGGCCGGGCTGCGCGATCCTATCGCTTACCGGGTGCAAGTTGCGCGATAATGAGTCCGTGGAATGAGTCCATCGTTTTGGGGGGGAAGTCGCACTTCGCGATTCTGGGGGAGACGAAAATGATCAGACGACTGATTCCTGCTTGGATTGTTTTGGCCATCGCACTCCTTCTGCCTACAATTGCCGCCGCGCAGGACGTGCGCGTCACCGGCCAGATATTGGACCGCGACGGTAAACCGTGGGCCGGCCTCACGGTGGTTATCAAAAGCGACTCGGGTCGCACCTTCACCCTTAAGACCGATAATAACGGCAAGTTCAGCCAGATTGGTCTAACGCCCGGCGTGTATACCGTCAGCGTGAATCTGCCAGGCCAACAGCAACCCTACACCGAAAAACATCAATTCTCTTCCGGCGAGGACAACGACGTCACGATCAATTTCAAGACCATTATGGCGCAGCAGGGTACAGCAAATCCCGAGCAGGAAAAGAAGAAGGAGGAAGCAGTCAATCAGTTCAAAAACATGAAGGCTCATGTTGACGCCGGCGTAGCAGCACTCAGCAGTGCCGAAGACGTCCGCAAACAATTAAAGGCAGCCTCGGCCGATCAGAAGCCCGCCCTCGAAGGCCAAATGAAGACTGACTATCAGACCGCTGTCACTGAGCTTCAGCAAGCCGAACAGGCCGCTGCCGCCAACGCCAAAGACACCAAAAACCATGCCATCATCTTGTCCGATCTCGGCGTTGCCTACAGCAATTCGGGTCAGTACGACCAGGCCGTCAGCTCTTATCAAAAAGCCATCGAATTGAATCCCCAGGCTGGTTACTACAATGGCCTAAGTTCTTCCCTAGCAAATTCAGCGGCAGCCCAGACCGATCCTGCTGCCGTCACATCCAAAATCACCGATGCCGGCGCCGCCTGCGACAAAGCCAGTGCCCTCCAAACGCCGCCGAATCCAACCGACACAGCTCGCTGCTGGAAGAACATCGGAATTGTCCTCAGCAACAAGGGAGATTTGAAGGACGCGATTGCTCCTTTGCAGAAAGCCACTCAAGCTGATCCAAAGGACGCCCAGGGATGGTATTTGCTCGGAAGCGCTTTCACCGGAACGATTGACTCAAAGCAAGAAGGCGATAAGATGACTTACATCATCCCCCCAGGTACCAACGACGCGTATCAAAAGTGCATTGACGCCGACCCCAATGGGCCCTACGCGGCGCAGTGCAAAACAATGTTGGATTCACTGGCCCAGATGAGCGGGGGTGCAAGCACGATGGTGGGCGAGCGCAAGAAGACCACCAAAAAATCGCACTGAAGTCGGCGGAAGTATTCTCTCTGCGCCGTGGCTTCGATTTGATACAAGGTTGGTGGTTGGTCTTGCTATTTTTCCGTCTTGATCTCTGCTACCGAAACAGGGAGTAGATTTACGCAATGATCTGCCCGCAGTGCCGCAGTAGCGATTGCTATCGCTCGCGTCGTACCGGTGCAATCGATATTCTCTGCAGGTTGATCGGGCTCAAACCCTGGCGATGCTACACATGCAGTTTTCGATTTTATGCGCGCCGAGTGCCCGCCGTTTTCTGTCATTACACTCATTGC
>DATDIT010000120.1:0-24799 GCA_036520875.1 Candidatus Acidiferrales bacterium | reverse complement strand
TCGAGCGACATTGCGGGAGGAGTGGACACGGCGCTGGCCGTTTCGCGCGACCGCCAGGCCGGCCTGCTGCGCCTGGAATGCTTCAAGAGCCGCTTCGCCGAGGAGTTTTCGATGACGCTGCGCCCCGAACTTAGTGGGGCGCACGCAACCGACCAGCGCGCGGGGAGAGGTCCCTCGGTCGTGATGCTCGCTCGGGACGCCAATCCTCATCGGATTGGCGATTTCGTGGTCAGCGACTTGCCCGAAGTCTCCACCGAGCAGTCCGACGTCGAAAAGCTCTCCGAAGCCATCCGCCGCACCCCGGGCCAGCCGAAAAAGTACGTCATCGAAGCGTCCGGGGTCAGCCGGGGCAGTGGTCGGGCCCTCCTGAAACGGCTTGACGGGCGGATGTGGAGGTCGGAGCGGGGATCGCGTCGCGCCGAGCTTTACTTCCCTCTTGAAGTGCCGCCGCCAATAGACGCGTAACCAAGACAATTCTAAAGCGCCAAAGCGCCAACCCCAGGGGTCGGCGCTTTGGCGCTTTACCCGACCCCTGCGCGCCGGCGAACTGCCGACGCAGTTCACGACATGATTTGCTGGTGAAGTGAACGCGGCTACCAGATGTTTGCAACTTCTTGCGCAGCCCGGCGCGTTCGGCGTAGTAATTCCAGCTAAATGAGTCAGTTAGCAGCCCGCGCTTTGGTGAATGAATTGCGAGTAGAAAACACGCATACCAAAAACCAATCTGTATTCAAGTCTAGGGAGAAATGTAATGAGGAAATATCTGGTCCTTGCGTCGCT
Source organism: Candidatus Acidiferrales bacterium (assembly GCA_036520875.1). Lineage (GTDB taxonomy): Bacteria > Acidobacteriota > Terriglobia > Acidiferrales > UBA7541 > Palsa-295. The sequence goes on along the minus strand of DATDIT010000120.1, from coordinate 24,019 downwards.
TTTAGCGGTTGCCCTCGTTCTTCCAGTTTTTTCGGCCTATGCGGATACATTCGATTATACGTTCTCTGGAAATGGCAGCGGAACGGTCAACGGCGTCCCGTTTACGAACCAGAACTTTACGTTCGTCTTGACGGGGAACACGGCCGACATCGACGCGAGTGGAGCACCGTTTTTCCGACTGTCGAATTTGGACGGAACTTTCTCCGAGGGCGGCACCACCGAAACGCTGGACGCCACCATCACGCTCGTGGGTAATGCGCAATTTCCCACACCTCCTAGTACTTTGGGCGATGTGAACTTTTTTAACGCGACCTTTGACAATGGTTTGGGTCTCGACGCGACGGCGCTCAATGGTTACAACCTCTCAACAGCGATCGGACCATTGACCGGTGATTTGAACCCAACATTTGGCGGTGGGAGCTTTGCAACGACGGCTGGGTCGATTTCCATAACCGCCGATAACTCGCTGACCTTTACGGCTGGTCCGGTGGGTGCGCCTGAACCTGGAACGATCGCCTTGTTAGGAGTGGGCCTCGTGGCGATAGTTTTGCTTCGCCGAGGTTCTGGGATTCTCGCGCAATGCTAACGTTCTGACCGACAGCAAGCTTCCGCGACCGACTTCTGTACCGTTTCCTGGCGAAGACAGGATTACGCGATCCTTTACCGGGTGCCGCGCCGAGCTCCGCCCCGCGAAACCAAACCATTCCCTGTGGGGTTTCGCGTGTGTCACCATTTTCCTAAAAACAGGTGGGGCAGATGTATAAGACCCGGCGTGTTTGGGAAGACTAGGTGGCCGCAGCTTTTTCTTGGCGCGGTTTGTGCGCACCGCGGCTCGAGACACGTCTAGCTAATTGGACCCATGCCTACGAAACTCTCATGGTTCGTGTATTCTGGCGACTACGCCGGAAGGCGAAGCCTATTTTATTCGATTAGTCTGCGGGCGAGGGCGACAGTCAGTTGTGGGCGTCCCGGAAAGGAATGAAGTCTGATGCCGAAGGCCAGGGAGTTTACAGTAACGATTGAAGACAAACCGGGCGCCCTGGGGAAGTGCTTCCTCGCTTTGGCCGAGCGCGGAGTGAACATCCTCGCGTTTCAATCGTATGTAGAGGAGGGCGAGAGCCTGACCCGATTCGTGGTGGATGATCCGGCCACAGCGAAAACGTTGTTGGGAAGCATGCGCATGATTTTCGAGGAAACGGAAGCAGTCATGGTCAAGCTGCCTCACCGGCCGGGGCAATTGGGCCGCGCGGCTGCGCGTCTGGGCGAAAAGCAGATCAACATTGACTACTCCTACTGCGGATTGGAACCGGGATCGACGTTGGGAATTTTAGTCTTCGGCGTTGACAACGTGAATAAGGCGGCGACCGCGCTGGACGAGCTGGCCGCCGAAGCCGGATAGACGCGATCGGCCCGGCTGCGCGAAACAGATCAGACACATTGGCGAGCGGATATCCCTCATCGCGACACACCTGCGTGAACGGAATTGAAAATAAATGAGCGCATCAACGCCTAGTTGGAAGCTCGGCCGTCACGTGTTTGGACTGGCGAGTTTGGCTTTTGGCCTCATCACGCTGGCCTGGCACGACTATAGCGGCGGGCATCTACTGCGTTACATCGTCTACGCGGCCGCCGCTGCACAGATCGTGGGCGGTGCCGCGATACAGTTCCGCCGGCTCGCGAAAACGGGCGCAGCCGTCCTTGGTGCGGCTTACCTCGTATTCACCCTGCTGTGCGTGCCAGGAATCGTCGCCAAACCGCAGATCTACAATAGCTGGGGCAACTTCTTCGAGCAGTTCTCGCTGCTGACCGGCGCGGCGATCGTCTATGCGCACGTTTCGTCGGCATGGCCGCCGGCAACGCTTCGCCGGATCGGCCGCATTCTTTTGGGCATCTGTGCCGCCTCCTTCACGCTGGAGCAGGCGTTTTATCTTCGCGCTACCTCCGATCTGGTTCCAAAGTGGCTTCCGCCAAGCCAGATGTTTTGGGCGGTGGCGACGACTGTTTTGTTCGCACTCGCGGCTGTGGCTCTTCTTACAAATCGAACGACGCTTCTCGCCACTCGCCTGCTCGCAATGATGCTCGTGATCTTTGGGCTGCTCGTGTGGCTACCGTTGATTCTTTCGGACCCCCGCAATCATACGAATTGGAGCGAAGGCGCCGAGACCTTCGAGATTGCCGGAGCAGCATGGATTCTCGCTGATCTTCTCGGCGGCTGAAGAGCTGCTGATTAATCCGCGGCGGTGACAGGCTCGGCGCTAGGTGCGTGATCGGGGATGCCGCAGGTGCCATCCTTGCACGTCACGGGCGCGGGCATGCGCAACGGCTTCGCGTCATGACGGATTCCACTTTTCGGCACCCACTTATCAATCGAAACGCTTCGCGTGTGAGTGAAATCCGTGGTGATCCACATCGGATTCGTCTCGCCGCCCACGACGAGAATATTGATGTCGTCGGGCGAACGCCGCGGAGCGATCGGCGCATCCTTGGGTAGCTTGGCCCACGATGCAAACGGTTCTACTCCTTGCTCGGCCATGCGCGCCGCAAAACCCGCTTGCATCTGGCCTTCCCAATAATGTCCCGCGGGAACTTTAGAATTTTCGACGATCCATTTGCAGGCGTCACGCTTGGTTTTGAAACCCTGCGTTCGCAGACCTTTGGCTACAAGCGGATCGACAACAAATGTAATGCTGGTGCCCATCCCGCCGAACGTCGAGATGACGTGCGCCATCTCTTTCGCCGAGCCGATCCCGAAGTTGAGCATGTTCCATCCGCGGAAGACGCTCACCACGCTTTCGTCCGCGCGGAATCCTTTCTGCACGTGAAACGGCTCGTAAACGCTCAGCTCTTCATTTTCGCCGCAGCACATGTTGTTGTAATTCAGATTGTGGCCGAAGGTGGCCATGAAGTTTTCGCCTGCGCGTGCATCGCCGAAGTTGATGCTCATCAGCGTCCACGCCCTGCCAATCACCGAATTCGCCAGATTGAACGGGCTGAGCGCCGCCGTGCCGCAATTCATTCCGATTTCGTTGCGAATCGGCCCGTTGACGATCATCATGCGGCCCCACGACGTGGTGGAACTCGGCATCGACGGTTCCTGGGTCGCGGCTAGCGCCAGGATCACCGGAAAATGTTCCGGCCGCGCTCCTGCCATCACCGCGATGGCGGCTACTTTTTCCACCGTGTATTCCATTTTTTCCTGATGCGTAGTGATGATCATGCGGCCGACGATCTCGCCGGGAGCATGGTCCGTGCCGGTGAGCATCTCGTCCACCCGCTCTTCGGTGGGAAGGACGAACGGCAGGCCATCCGTCCATCCATTTTCAATGAATTTGCGATAGAGATTTTCTTCGCTATCGACGGGAAGCAAGCGCGCGCGCCTCTGCTTCCGGGTGATGGTTGGGTGTTTTTCCCTTTCGGTCAGCGGCGAGGTGAGCGCCTCGGTCACTTCCTGCGTGAACGGCTTCGAGGTGATGGGATCGTTTCCCTCAATGTACTGGCGCAGCACAGCGCGCGACATGCCCACCACCGGATAGGGAGGAAATCCGAAGCGCAGCGGCGTTCCGCGAGCTCTCGCGTTGCGTTCCACGAAATCCGCGAATCGGGCGGTCACCAGAGAGACGGTGGGAATTCCGAATTCGTCTTCTACAGTTGTTGCGTAGTCGGCGACACTCGCCGAACAGGCCTCTCAACCACCGACACCGAGAATCGCCGCGTCGGCGCCGCTCGATTTCATTTCCGCCCACAGTTGCGGGTCGTCGGTGAACATCGTGCCGCGCTTGTGCCGGATCATGGTCTTCACGCTCGGAAAGTTTCTCGCAAACCAATCCTGAAGTTCCTGCAGGAACTCGAAGCTGCCCGCGAATCCCGTCTCCACCAGATAGACGGTCTTGCCGTCGAGCGAATTGAGGCGCGGCGCCATGGACATGGGTTTGATCTCACCACTCGGCTGCTCGAAAGGATCGAGGATCGCTCGCGGGTTCGACTCCGCGTCAAGGCGTCGCCCAAAAATTCCCGAAGGCTGCCCGCGCGGATCCAAGACTGTCAGTTGTCCATCTTGCTTCATGTTAGAGCTCCGTGATGTTCCGCTTCGCCATGAAGAATGCTAGCCGCCCGCTCGGATCGTTGTCAAGACAATGTACTGGTGGCGGCCAAAGCGCGTCCTAGGCCTCTTCCTTGTACTTCTTGAGGAGGTTGCGTGCGATGATCAGGCGCTGCAGCTCGTTCGTGCCCCCACCGATCACCACCAGCGGCGCATCACGATAGTAGCGCTCCACCGGAAAATCCTTGGAATAGCCGTTAGCCCCCAGAATGCGCATGGACTCGAAAGCCACGTCCGCGGCGGTTTCGGTAGCGAACAGCTTGGCCATTCCGGCTTCCAGATCGCAACGTTCGCCGCGGTCGCGCTTCTCGCAGGCGGAGTAGATCAGAAGGCGCGAGGCTTCGATGCGCGTGGCCATGTCCGCGAGCTTGTTCTGAATGGTCTGATGCTCGGCAATCGGTTTTCCAAAGGCAATGCGGCGCTGTGCATAGCGGATGGCTTCTTCGAACGCCGCACGGGCGATGCCGAGACCGCGAGCCGCCACATTGAGGCGCTCCGCTTCCAGTCCGTTCATCACCTGCTTGAAACCTTCGCCTTCAACGCCGCCGATCAGATTTTCCGCCGGCACAGGGAAGTCGGCGAAATGCAACTCGCAGGTTTCCACTCCTTTATATCCGAGCTTCTCTATGTCGCGACCCACCGACATGCCTGCTGCGCCCTTTTCGATCACAAATGCGCTCATGCCTCGGTGTGCGGGTTGCGCGGAGGGATCAGTTTTCGCAAGCAGGAGAAACGTGTTGCCGTTACGCGCATTGGTGATCCACATCTTCGAGCCATTCACGAGATACGCATCGCCTTGGCGAATGGCCGTCGTGCTGATATTTTGCAAATCGGTTCCGGCGTTCGACTCTGTAAGACATATCCCGCCACGTCTCGCGCCGGTCGCTAACTCGGGCAGAAAGCGCTGCTTCTGTTGCCCCGTTCCAAATCGAGCGATCACATCGCACATTACGGTGTTGGTTCCGAGGATGCCGGAAAGTCCCAGCCAGCCTCTTGCGATTTCTTCAAAGATCATGGCGAGAGTAGTTGTGTCCACTCCCGAGCCGCCGTATTTCGCGGGGATGTTCAAACCGAAGAGCCCCATCTGCTTCATCTGCGAGACAAGGGCATGCGGATACTCGTCGCGGTGCTCCATGGCGGAAGCCACGGGAATCACTTCCTTTTCGACGAACTGGCGAACCGTGGCGAGGATCAGTTGCTTTTCGTCTGGAAGCATGGTCGTAAGACTCGTTCCTCTGGGTAGCGGGCGGAATACCAAGATGATCGTTAAAAAATTATGGCTGCGTCGAATCTGCGGCGCCAGGCAGCTTAAAAACCCACAGGGTTGTCCCGCCAGGAGGATTGGGGATCTCGGGCGTCAGCTGGGGCCAAGCCACCGGTCCGCCATTGCCGGCGACGACCGCCACGTATTGTTCGCCACCAATGCTGTAAGTGACCGGCGTAGAACTAAGAGAGGCGTTCAATGTGCTTTGCCACAATATTTTGCCCGTCGCCGAGTCGAAAGCGCGGAAGCGCCGATCGCGTGAGCCGGCGAAGACGAGTCCACCCGCAGTCGTCAGCGTGGAACTCGAGATGGCCGCACGCTGACGGTAGACCCACACTACTTTTTTAGTCTGAAGATTTATCGCTTCGATGCGCCCCATTTTGCCGTCGCTATCCGGCCGTGGATGCAGAACGAAATGCATGTCACTGCCGCCTTCGGCTGTTTTAGCGGAACTGCGCGGCACCCAAGTAAAGTCTTGGCAGGATTCGTACAGTGGAACGTACAGAATTTTGGTCTCGGGATCGTAGGAGGTTGCAGGCCAATTCCGCCCGCCGCCTGAATGCGGGCAGAAGTGCTTGGTCACGTTGGCCTCCGGCTCGAGCGCGGGATTGATGATCTTCTTTCCTGTTTTCGGGTCGATCGCACGCACCAGACTTTGCAGCCCGAGGTCTCTCGAGAACTCATACTTGCCGTTGGCACGATCAACGGCATCGAATACCATGATCTTGCCGCCAGTGACAACCAGGTTGGCTGGTTTGCCATCGATGGGGAGCGTGATCAGCGATTGCTCGAACGCCCAGTCCAGATCCCAGACATCGCGGTTCATATGCTGGTAATACCACGCGAGCTTGCCGGTATCAGGATCGAGCGCCACAGTGGAGTCCGTGTAGAGCCCGTCGTTGGAGTCACCGTTCTGGGAGTGAGATTCCAGCAATGTCCCGGTGTCATAAGTTTGGCCAATGCCAAAATAAACGAGGTTGAGATCGGGGTCGTAGCTGCCCGACGTCCACACCGAGGCGCCAAAGCGCTGGCTCACGGGTGCACCATTCCAACTATTGCCACCGGGCTGGCCGGGACGCGCGATGGTGTCGAATCGCCAAGCTTCGTTGCCGCTGTGCGCATCCAACCCCACAATGAAGCAACCGCCCGGATAAGTGTTGCAGCCGCTGGCGCCCATCATCACTTTGCCTTTGACGACAATCGGGCCGCCGTCCAACTCCAGGTGCTGCGCAATCTCTTGCGGGCCTAAGACCTGCTGATCCCACACGAGCGCGCCACTCTTCACATTCAGCGCGACGATATGTCCATCGGCGGTAGGCGCGTAGAGCATGTCCTGATAAATGGCGAGATTTCTTACGATCGCCGAGCTTCCATCATGGAGCGACGCAGGCAGCGGCCGCACATATTGCCAGAGCAAATCGCCCGTCCTGCCATCCAGCGCTTGAATCGTGTTGGCGCTCTTGATGAAGATAATCCCGTCATGAACGAGCGGCGCAATCTCGTTTCGACTCACTGGCAATGCCCAAGCCCACGCCTCGCGCAGATTGCGAACATTGTTGCCGTCGATCTGGCGAAGAGGGCTGTAGCCCAAACTCTGGTAAGTACGCCGCCAAGTGAGCCAATCTCCATCTGGTGGATGCCGGAGCACGTCATCCGTCACTGGCGCGATGTTGTTGAGCAACGCTGTTCGCCGCGCTGTAGTGGCATCGAATGTAGCATCGTGATTTGCTGGAAGAATATTCCCCGGCTCTGGTGGTGGCGCTCCCTGCTCGCCCGCTGAAGATCTCTGGGATTGCGCGGCAGATCCAACAGCGCCAAACGTAACGGCCGCTAAAACAAAAAGCGCGATTCTCGAAAGCCGTCTATGGACTGCCGCGTGAAAGGCAGGCTTGTTGCCGGGTGATGGCCGGCATTCTGGGCGAATAATTGGGAGAGTCTGCAGAAGTGCGTTTTCTCTTCTACCGGGAGATTTTGACGGGCTTAACATTACTTATCTGACCGGTTCTGTCTCGTAGTCTCGAATCCTATTGCTGCGCGATCTGGTGTGTCTCGGGCAGCTTGAATATCCAGAGCGTTGTGCCACCCGCCGGATTATCAAACTCCGGCGCCAGACTATGCCCGCCCGCGTCGAGCGGCCCTCCGCCGCCAGAAACGACGGCAATGTATTGCTTCCCATCAACGCTGTAAGTCACCGGAGAAGAACTCGGCGTTGCGTTCAATCCAACTTGCCACAATGTTTTTCCTGTTTCCGCGTCGTAGGCTGTGAACTGCCGGTCCTGCGCGCCGCCGAACAAAAGGCCGCCCGCTGTCGTCAACATCGCACTGGCTATAGGGGCGCGCTGCCGATCCATCCATACCATTTTTTTGGTCTCAAGGTTTACTGCATCGATGCGCCCCATCTTGCCGTCAGTATTTGGCCGCGGACGCAAGGTAAAGCGAATATCGAGGCCGCCCGCTGCCGTCTGCGCGGCGTCGTTGGGAACCCAGGTATAGTCCATGCAAGATTCGGCTAGCGGCACATACAGAATGTGAGTGGCAGGATCGTACGAGGTCCCGGGCCAGTTTCTCGCGCCATTCGCATTGGGACAGATGAACTCAGTTTTATTGGCTATTGGCTCGAACTCAGGATTGATGATTTTCTTTCCCGTTTTCGGATCAATCGACGTTACCAAATTTTGCAGGCCAAGGTCTTTCGAGAACTCATACTTGCCATTGGCGCGACTCACAGCATCGAACAGCGCCATCTTGCCCCCGCTGACCACAAGATCAGTAGGTTCTCCGTTGACGGGAAGCGTGATCAACAACTGCTCGAACGCCCAATCGAGATCCCACACATCGCGGTTCATATGCTGGTAATACCACGCGAGCTTCCCGGTATCAGGATCGAGCGCCACGGTTGAATCCGTGTAAAGCCCGTCATTGGACGCACCCTTCTCAGCATGGGGCTCGAGCAATGTCGCCACGTCATAAGTATTGCCGGTTCCAAAATAAACTAAATTCAGCTTGGGATCGTAACTGCCCGATGTCCACACGGAAGCGCCAAAGCGCTGGTCCACTGGCGCGCCGTTCCAACTATCTCCGCCGGGCTGCCCGGGACGCGGGATAGTGTGAAATCGCCAAACTTCGGCGCCGGTCTGTGCGTCCAGACCCAAAATAAAGCAGCCGCCGCTCGGATTGGCTATGCCGAGACTCACGCCGAAGATCACCTTGCCCTTGACGACAATCGGAGCGCCATCCAGCCGGAAATCGTGATTGGAGTGCGCGTAAACTCCGGTTAGGGGCACTACCACCTGGTGGTCCCACACAAGTTTGCCCGTCTTCACATTCAGAGCGATCACGTCGCCGTCCGCAGTCGCGGCGTAGAGTTTGTCCTGATAGATCGCGAGGCCTCTCATCACCGACTCTCTGCCATTCAACATTACTTCCGGGAGCGGCCTCACATACTGCCACAGCAGATCGCCGCTCTCGCCATCCAACGCTTGAATTGTGTTGGCGCTTTCGATAAACACAACGCCATCGTGCACCAGCGGCGTGATTTCGTCGGCGCCAACCGGCAAAGCGCGGCTCCACGCCAGGCGCAAATTTCCTACGTTCGACTTTTTGATTTCTCTAAGAGGACTGAAGCCCAAACTACTGTAGGTGCGCCGCCATGTCAGCCAATCTCCGTCCGGCGGATTCTGAAGCATCGCGTCCGTCACCGGAGTGATCTCGTTGAGTTGAGCGGTGCGACGCGCCATCGCGGCCAAGTACATTGCGTCACGGTTGCCCGCACTCGGGCGTACGTCTCCCTGAAAAGCCTGCTGGATTGGCGGCGCTCCCTGGGCTCCCTGCGCTCGCTGCGCGCCTGATCCCCCGAGTTCGGCCGCGGTGAGTTCCGTTGTGCCCGGCGCGAGACCATTGGCTTGAAGAATGTAGGCCTCCAAGTCGGCATAGGTTTGTTGGCTCAGCGTTCCCGGATCGGAAGGCGGCATCTTCGACGTTACGTAGGAAAATAGAGCCCCAGCGGATTGGCTGCCCCAGTGCGTCTTGAACGCTGCTCCCTTGAGCGTCGGGCCAAATTCCCCTCCATCCAGATTTGCACCGTGACAACTCAAACAGCGATTAGCGTAGGTCGCTTTCCCACGCTCCACCTGGTTCGCGGTAAAGCTGGGAGTAGAGCCCTTTTCGAAAAATCTCTGCTCTTGCGCTTGCGAACATATGCCAAGACTGGCGAGCGTTGTTACCGTCGCCAGCGTCCACCAGCCGATCAGGCGGCACCGCGCCATGCCGCGAAACAGGTGCGCGGTCTTTCGTGTCAACTGCGTGGCGGTTTTTATCATTACGGCGTCCCCGCGACAACCGAGCGGTACTTTACCACTACCAACCGGGATGCCATGCCACTACTTTCTGCCATCTTGTGCCTGGCCAATTTTATGGGGAAGAGTACCGCTTCGCGGGAGAGGGGATAGCGAAGAATGGCAGAGCACCGCTGCGGCTCCATGAAGTCCGAGCGACCATTGCGATAAAGCTGTCCCTCGGCATCGAAACAGCGCCGAGGGACAGCAATCACTCTCAGAAATATCGACTAGAAGCTGTACTTCAAGCCAAATTGCAGAATGCGTCCAGGAACGGCGCTCGACGTGATCACTCCAAAGTTCGCTCCGCCGAAGGCGTTGCCTGGTTCATTGAACTGTGAGTGATTCCAGAGGTTGAAGAATTCCGCGCGGAACTGAAGCGTGGCGTCTTCTCGCAATCCCCCGACGGTCGTGTCCTTGATGATCGCCGCATCAAAGTTGAGCTGCGTGCAGCAGCTCATGATGCCGACGCCGGAATTGCCGAAACCCGTCCCGCAGCCGAGGAATTGGGGGTTAGCTCCCGTGCAGGCACCCGTATAGGGCCCGCCAAGCGCGCTCGGAGTGCCGCCAAACAGAGGCGCATTGGTGAACGCGGCCCCATTGATGATTGATTTACCGTTTTCTACGAGTGTCAGCATGTTGCCGGGAGCCTGGAGGCTCACCCCCGACTTGCAATTGCCGGTTACAGCGTTGCAACCGACCGGGGTAGAAAGTTCGGCTCGGTCGACTGGGCCGGTGGCGGGAAGTGAGGCGCCGTACAAAAGGGTCGCCTCGTTGCCATTGGCTCCGTTCGTAATGCTGAAAGGTAGGCCGTCTTGAATCGTTGTCACTCCGGAAATACCCCACCCGCCCAAAGCCTTTTCTTTCCAGCCCTCGGCCTTGTAAGGAATCTGGTAGGCGTAGCTCACCACAACGCGTTGAGGCCGATTGAATGCGGCCAGCCCGTACTGCTGAGCACGATTCAGCGGGTCGTTGGAGGATGCACTGCCCGACAGCACGTTACCCGGTGTGGCAATTCCAGCCCCGGCCTCGCTGGCATTGATATCCGTAATGAGCTTGCTCCAAGTGTAGGACGCCTGAAGCGTCAGGCCGTGAGCGAACTGATGCTTGAGTTGGAGTTGCAAGCTGTTGTAGAGGTGACTTCCGTCCGTTTCAACTTGCTGCAAATTCCCCGGATTCACACCGAGATATTGAACACGGCCCAGATAGTTGGAGTTCGTGTTTTCGAGAACCCGGTTGTTGCCATTGTCGTTTATGGGGAATGAGCTTGCCGGTCGCTCCAAATTTATGTTGACTTGGTCCGTCGGCGGATTGCAGGTGGCGGATGCTGGGCCGCAGTCCACAAGATAGGCGATGTTGGGATCGCGGTTCCAATCGTAGAGATGAATTCCATGAGATCCGACGTATCCGACGTCGGCGATCCAGCCGCGAGCAAACTCGTACTGAACATCGAGATTGTACTGTTGGATCTTCGGAGTACGCATGGCCGGGTCGTCGCCGGAGTTGAGAAGGCCCGTAGCGGGGCCGCCAAATATGTCGGTCAGGTTGCTGATGCCGAAGCCGGGAGCCGCATTCGCAATCTGCGGAGCCATAGTTGACGACAACGTCCGGGGGATGAATCCCAAGAACTGCGGGCATGCGGGGCAAAACGGACTCTGAAGCGTCTGGCCCGGATTCGCCCCGATGCCAGTGGCGTAAGGGGGCATATTCCCCAGGATGTTATCGCCCACCAGGTTTCCGTACACACGGTCGAAGAACATTCCGTAGCCGGCGCGGATAACGAGTCTCTCGCTGAATGGCTGCCAAGCCACACCGATGCGCGGAGAGAAGTTGTCCAGGGGCGAACCGTTCAACAACGTTTTGTTGCTGTTGACCGTAATGCCCGTCGACCCAAACTCACCGGACAGGTTTCCATAGATAGCCCTGTTGTAGTTCTTTTGGACGATATAGCCAGCCAGCGTCCCGACTGGGTTATTGAGCAGGGCAGTGCCCGTATCCACGACGCCAGCGGCTGCAGCCGAGAAGTTCGTGAACACGCCATGGGCATCGCTTGGCCAGCCGTCGTATTCCCACCGGATGCCCAAGTTCACGGTGAGCTTACGCGTCACCTTGATGTCATCCTCTGCGAACGTTGAGTATTCGCTGATGCGCCAGTGGTGAGGGTTCGGAGAGCCATTCGGTATCAGGCGATACGAAGTGTTGATGATGTAGTTGGCGGGAACGGGAGTGCCCGCGACACCGCTGGCCTCGTCAGAGGGAAGGCCGCTGTTGCTCAGCAGGATGTCGGCCATATCTCCTGTCACGATCCAACCCCTTTCTCGGTTGGGCTGCGCCCAATTCCACTGGATGCGCTGCGTATTGACGCCCGCTCGAAACGAGTGCTTGCCGTGATTCCAGGAAATCTGGTCGCCGGTAAGATAGCTCTGCTGAAGACTATGGGTGGCCGAGAAGAAATTCCCTCCGGCACTCCACGCGCCCCATTGCGATCCTACCCCGGGAATCCCCAAGCTGCCGATGACCGGGATCAAGGAATCCTCGCGATTGCCGGCGGCGGCCGCTGAGAGTGGGCAAGGGGCGCCGTCATTGATCGCAGGAACGATGTTGAGCGGCGTAATGCCATCACCGGCGCAGGACTGGACCGTAGTGCCATCCGTGACGTTGAGGAACAGGCGCTGGGCGGAGACGAAAGCGTCATTCACGAAATTGTTGGTCACCACCGTCGTGAGCCTGACGACCGCGGATTGGGCGCCGTAGCGCGCATCCTCTGGCGCACCGGGGTCGCAACCGGTGACGATACAGCTGAAACTCTGCGTCTGCGGGTCCTTGGAGAAGAAGTATTTCTCCGACAGCGTGTTCTTGCTGTTGAGGACGTAATCCGTGTTGATCATGAACTGATCTTCATTCGCGATTGTCGCTTGAGAAATCGTTGTCGGCGTAGCGCACGAGGTGTTGTTCGCGATGCAGAAGGGAAGACCGGCCGAGTTGTAACGCAGGCTGGGGAGGTAATAGCCGTTGTTGAAGCCTCCTTTAACCTGCGGGATTTTCTCCGTCTGCCGCAAAAGATTGATGGCGGTGTTACTGATGTTGGAGCCGTTCGGATTTACGAAGACACCTGACTCGCCTAAACCGCTGGCGAAGTCCGTCTCACCGGCAAACGCGCATCCGAGGTACTCGCGGTAGGTATTGTAGCTGCACGGGGCGCCAGTGAAATCTTGGGGAATTGTGCCCGCATTGCCGTCAGCCCGAGCGCTGGCGAAGGGGACGCCCGGCTCGTTGAGAGGCAGGAGGCTGACCTGCGTGAGGGACGTGGCGAAGCCGTTGCTCCCTATTCCGTTGAGCTGCCGCGTGCCCTGGTATGAGCCAAAGAAGAATACTTTGTCTTTCTTGATTGGCCCGCCGATGGTGCCGCCATACTGGTTTTGCTTTACCTCGGGAGGAGTGTTTGCCAGCCCTTCACCGGCTTCCGAGCGTTTGAAAAAGAAATCGTTGGCGTTGAAAAAGTTGTTGCGGTTGAATTCCCAGGCCGATCCGTGGAACTGATTGGTGCCGCTCTTGGTCACGACGTTTACGTTCGCGCCGGGATTCTGTCCGTACGCCGCGTCATATTGCGAAGTCTGAACCTTGAACTCCTGAATCGAGTCCGGGTTGGGAATCGGAATCCCAGCATAACTGCCCGACTGCGCCGCTCCGCCGCTGCCGTAGTTTGTGGTGATCACCCCATCCATCATGTACGTGTTCTGGTCGGAGCCGGAGCCGTTCACGTTTATGTCCATGGTGCCGTTGCCGACAGCGGTAGCAGTGGCTACGTTTGCGACCACGCCGGGCGAGAGGTCAATCACCTGGGTATAGTTTCGCGTGCTCAGGGGCAGCTCCGTGACGGTTTGCCCGGAGACCAATCCTCCTATCGTCGCGTTCTGCGTCTGAATGGTCTCGGCGGTCGATTCGACGGTTATCTGTTGCGTCTGCGCCCCGATCTCCAGGCTGCGATTCAATACCGGGGTTTCCGTGACGTTCACGGTGACAGAGGGAACCTCAGCGGTTTTGAAACCCGAGGCAGAAAACTTCACGTCATAATTGCCCGGCGGCAGGAGCGAGAATCTGTAGGAGCCGTTGCCATCCGTCGTCGCGGTACGCGACTGGCCCGTGGCGAGATTGGTCGCCGTGACTGTCGCACCGGAAATAACGCCTCCGGAAGGATCAGTAACGGTGCCTTCGAGCGCGCCGGTCGAAGCACTTTGTGCCAATGCCGGAGAAACCGAAATGAACAGCGCCAGGAAGCAAAACGAAATCACACACGCAATCTTCAGTGCGGCCGATCGAGAACGCATTAACCCACCCCCCCAGAATGTGTTGTGCGGATTGAGATTGCGCCCCCACTCGGGCGTTTATCGTGGGCGAATGTTTACTACTGGGCGGGAGCCAATGTCAAGAGGAAAGCGAGCGGAATATCCCGATCAGAGGGCAATGTCAAGCTGAAAGCTCGCCGACACAGCGTTCGCAGCTAAGGTTTGACAACGCGTGATTCCCGGAATATCTTCTGCGCACCAGGAGGTTGAAATCCGACTTCGACCTGATCTTTCATGAGGTGAACCATGGCCAGAGCTTCGATCCTGCCCCGTTGTTCGAACCGTGATGCCTTTGTTTTTTGCGCCAAATTTGCCCGGGGAGAAGGGTCCTCGCGCAAGCCGCTGCACCGGTTGTTGGCGATGACCGCCTTTGCCGCCCTGCTAGTCTTGCCGTTGCGCTTCACACTTGCACAGAGTTCGCCCAGCGTGAAGTCTGTTGATCCGACTTCCGGCAAGGTGAACGATTCAATCAGCCTCGAGGGAGAGAATCTCGGAAAGACCATCGTCTCCGCCGTCTATCTCTCTGATGACAAATCTGACTACAAGGCCGTCATCGTCCAACAGGCTAGCGACAAGATTGTCTTAAAGATTCCGCAGGTAAAGCCCGGTGATTACAACGTATCGATTCAAGCCGGAGCGGCAATTTACATTCAGCCCGTACGCTTTACTGTCCAGTAGCCTTTCGCTCCGATGGTGCTGAAGGCGAAAAGGGCTTCTGCGGATTGGATTCTTTGTCCGCTCGCTTTTGCGGCTCGCTGCCGGCGTCGTATACTCATCGCCCCAGCATTTGCTATTTCTGACGCTCGATGACCGAGACACCCGCGCTCGCGCGATCGAATCCCGAGGCGCCCTTGCGCCCCGTCCGCTTGCGGACTTCCCGCGCCTCTATGGAACGCCGGCCGGATGGAGCGATCATCGTCCGCCCGGACGAGCCACTTGGCCCCTACCCGCGCGTCCTCACCGAGCGCTTGATTCATTGGGCTAGCATGGTTCCTGATCGCGCCCTCGCGGCCAAGCGTCAGGCGAACGGCGAGTGGCGTTACCTCACCTACGGCGAGGCGTTGCAAAAAGTCCGCGCCATCGGGCAGGCGTTCCTCGATCGTGGCCTTTCGCCTCAGAGGCCTGTGGCGATCTTCTCGGAAAACGATCTCGAGCATTTGCTGCTGATGTTCGCCGGACAGCACGTCGGCATTCCCACCGCATCCATCGCGCCGCCCTATTCTCTGCTTTCCACGGATTTCGCCAAGCTAAAACACGTGATGCGCACCATCACGCCGGGCCTGGTGTTCGTTTCGAATGCGGAGCCATATCGCCGCGCCCTTGCAACGGCCGTGAGTCCCGAAGTGGAAGTTGTTTTCGCGCGCGGATCGAGTCCCGATCGCCACGCGACATCATTTGACGATCTCGCCGCCACAATTCCCACTGCGGCCGTGGATCGGGCGCACGCTGCGATTGCTCCGGATGATATCGCGAAATTCCTCTTCTCCTCCGGTTCCACGGGCTTGCCGAAGGCCGTCATCAACACCCATCGCATGATTTGCAGCAACCAGCAGATGATTCTCCAGGGTTTTCCCTTCATGGGCGATCAGCCGCCGATTGTGGTGGACTGGATGCCGTGGAATCACACGGCCGGCGGAAATCACAATACCGGCATGACGCTTTATAATGGCGGCACCCTCTACATCGACGATGGCAACGCCACATTCAAAGTTGCAACCACTGTCCAAAATCTTCGTGAGATCGCTCCCACCGTGTATTTCAACGTGCCGCGTGGCTACGAGGAATTGCTCCGCTATTTTCGCCAAGACGCCCAGCTGCGCGAAAATTTCTTCAGCCGCCTGAATTTCATGTTTTATGCGGGGGCCGCCCTGGCTCAGCCGATTTGGGACGCCTACCGCGATTTGATGTCTGAAACACGCGGCGAGCGAGTCCTCATGGCCTCCGGCCTCGGCGCCACGGAAACCTCACCCATGGCCCTTCAGTGCACTTGGGACTCGGAACAAAGCGGCGCGATCGGAATTCCCATGCCCGGTGTGGAGGCCAAACTGGTGGCCGTCGGCGCGAAGCTGGAGATTCGGGTGAAAGGTCCCAACGTCACGCCAGGCTATTGGAAGAATGAGGAGCTCACTCGCACCGCTTTCGACCAGGAAGGCTATTACAAATTTGGCGACGCGGTCCGCTTCGTTGACCCCAACGATGTCAACAAAGGCTTCATGTACGATGGCCGCCTGACGGAGGATTTCAAACTGGCTTCGGGCACGTGGGTCAGCGTTGGCCCGCTGCGCACCAAGGTCATACATGCCTTCGCGCCGTACGTCACCGACGTTGTCATCGCCGGGCTGAATCGCAATTTTTTGAGCATGCTCATCGTCCCGAATCTCGAAGCGTGCCGCTCGCTCTCGCGTGAATTGGGCGACGCAGCCACGCCAGCTGAAATCCTTTGCCATAGCTCCGTCACAGGAAAATTCACCGAGCTGCTAGCATCTCTTGCCGCGCAATCCACCGGCAACTCGAATCGAATCGCCCGCGCCATCCTGCTCGAAGACCCGCCGTCGCTCGACGCCGGGGAGATCACGGACAAAGCGTCTCTCAACCAGCGCGCCATTTTGGAGCGTCGCGCCGCCGCCGTGGAAGAAATGTACTCGCACCATCTGCCTGCCCGCGTCCTGCACCTTAAAGACTGACTTCGCCAAGGTGGCGGCGTGTAAATTCCACAAATCGAAATGCTGCGGAAAAGTTGATTTGTGCCTATGCTTGGAGAGGTCGCAATAAATGCCGTAACGACCTCGGTCTAGGGAGACCACCATGGACAAGTATTGTGCTTCTCGATTTACCTTGATGTTTGGACTCTTTCTGTCGCTCGCCGCGGTGCTCTCAGCCCAGGGTACACCTAGCGTTGCACCTGACGTCGCCAACAAGACGCTCGTTATAAATGGAAAAGCGGTGCCGGCAGGCGTCCGCCAAATCAATGGCCACTCCTACATAGATGTCGAGATACTTGCTCAAGCTACGAATGGAGTGGTCAGGATGGAGCCGAATCGAGTAGTACTGACGATACCCGGTCCAAATTCCACGGCTCCTCTTGGAGCGCCACCTTCCAACTCACAGGACCTCTCGAGAAGTTTCGCCGTAGGCGCGATCGGCGAAGTGTCGGAAATGAGAGAGTGGCGAGGCGCAATCGGCGCGATGGTGACGTACGGATTGGCCATAAGCGGAACGGGAGCTCAGGATTATCGCAATCAAGTCCAGACGGGCCTCACGCAGCTAGCGTCGGCTGCCGCCACCGACGGAGACCGGAATGCGCTGCAGTTACTCACAAGCGAGTTCAATAATTTGGCCGACTGGGCGAACGAAATATTTACGGAGCGCCAAAACTTGAACGGCGCAAAAACCGTCGATCCAAACGGGCTCAGTAACGATCCGCAACTCGCGAAGATCACCAGTTGCAGCAGCTCGCTCCAGGGCATGCTCATCAGCGGCACGTTCAGTGACGATGGAAGCTGCCACTAGAATCGGAACGAACCGCTTCAGCGAGGTGCGAGCGGCGCTTCGCGAGGCGGCCCCTGGATCGGCGTATCCTGATCGAGAATCAGCTTCCAGCCCGTCGGGCCGTGTAGCCACACCGACGATCCGCGCATGTGCAGAGTGCGAGGCGGACCCGCCGGGGCATTTGGGCGCGCTCTGAACGTAATGTCCACGATGCCGGTAACGATCGCGCCGCCCTTAAACATCACCACCTTCGGGTCGCTCAGATCGTAGGACGAAAAAGATAGCTGGCCGTTTTTAATGCCCGCCAGAAACTCGGCTTTGCTTTGCTTCGCCGCGTTGCCGTGAATGAAGATCGCGTCATCGGCCATTACTGAGGCGATAGTTGACGCATCACCGGAAACGGTGGCGGCCTGAAACTTTTTCTGCAAGTTCAGCACTTCGTCCTGTTCGGAAGTCTGCGCGCGAACACACGATGCAGCACCCGCGATCAGCATTGCAGCCACGACGCTGCCTGCCAGCATTTTGGAAATAAATCGATACCTTCCAAGTTTCATTGATCTTCCCACCCCTTCATCGGATTAATGCAAACGGATTGTACACGCAGCGCGTCGCCACCTAAAAACGCATAACCGCCTAGGCCAGTTGCGGCGCGTTGTAGAAATTGCCTGAACGGACTTTTACCACAGCGTTGTTTGGGTCAAACGTGACGCCAACCGGATCGCCGCCTTCCGCAACAACTTTAATCTGCGCCTTCAGCATCCGCCGCTGCATGATGATGCCCCGATCGCTACTCGCCAAATGCTCTTCCGAATGCAACGAAATCGGACCCTGCCCCGCTTGCGCCTCGTAATCACCCGGCGTGTCCTGATGGTCCCGCTCTGTCATTTCGCCCCACAACTTTCCGTTCAAGCGGATGCCGCCAAAAATATCCGGCGCGGCCTTTGGAAGACGCCCGGCCGTCGCCATCGTGAAATGGGAATCGTCCACCGGCAGCGACCACGTAATCATGTTTGAGCGAACTTGATTGATATCGATTGGATTCGGCACCGACATGATGTTGGGCATCAGCCAGGATGAAATACGATCGTACTCGCGGCCGTCATCAAGTTTGCGCTTGGCCGAGTAGCAGACGCCTTCTTCCGTCGGGAAAAATTCCACTTTCGGCATCAGCGCGAATTGCGGCACGAACTGCACCGTGCTGAATGTCGAATGCAGCACCTGCACGTGAAACGGATCCATCACGTTGTCGTTCATGTGCAGCCAACTATACGGGGCCACCGGAAGGCTGCTATCACCCGTAGCGCCGAAAGCGCCGATGTAGGCTCGGATCTCTTCTGCCGGATCGAGATTTTCGAGAATGTCGTAGCGAGGCAGCACCGGCTTTTTCTCCAGCGGCCCCAGATAGGCGAACACCAGCCCGTAGCGCTCCTCGAGCGGATACCAAGGCTGGCGCGCAACGTCCAGGTTGCGGCCGCCATCAGGTTCGCAAGGTTGCCGCAGACAGCGGCCCTCGACGTCAAACAGCCAGCCGTGGTAGCAACACGCGATGCCCTCCTCAGAAACCTTTCCATAAAAAAGCGTCGTGCCGCGGTGCATGCATCGCGGATAGAGCAGGCCAGGCCGGCCCTTTTTGTCGCGGAAAATAATCAGATCCTCGCCAAGAATGCGGACGTATTGCGGACGATCGGTCACCTTCGACGAAACACCCACCGGCTGCCAGTAGCGCCGCAACAGTTCACCGCACGGTGTGCCCGGTCCTACTTGCGTAAGCTCAAAATCCGGATGCTGTGGAGCTCTGCCGTAGGCACTGCTATCCGTCGAACGCTTTTGCTGCGTTGCTTCGGCCATATGATTCCCCCTTCAAGTGCGAGACGAAGTTGCCGTCGTTCGAAAATGAGCGCCAGCCCGCCAAAATCGCACTAAACACCTTCTGCGATTGGGTGTCAATAGGGTACGAACGGGTCCACGGTGAGCCTGGAATAGGCCTGATGGGAGTCAGCGAGTTTTGGCAGATTTAAACGTGAACGAAATGGATTTCGATTGGTTCGGGCCGATAGTGACGGTCGTATCCTGTGTGCCGAAACGCTCCTGCCAGGCCTCAATCGTGTAAGTGCCCGGCGGCACATTTTTGATCTCGAAGTCGCCCGTTTTCGGCGTCACGGCAAAGTAAGGGTGCGCGAACACGAATAAGAATGCGCGCATCCAGGGATGAATATTGCACGCCACTGGAATCGCAAGTTCCGGATGCGAAAAAGTGGTGATGTACGGTTCTTCACCCGCGTCGAGCGATCGGTTCCACGCGTGGTTGACACGCGGCATCGGGTGAATATTGTGCGTGGTGGGATCGGTATTCTTGAACGCGATGGGTTGATTTACCATCACAGCCAGCACTCGCGGAACGTACATGCAGCCCTTCTGATCGAGCACCGCGGCCTCTGTGGGCGTATCGAAATGATATCTGCCGAGGCCCGATTTGATATACACGACGACATTCGCGAGCGCATGATCGCGTCCGAGTACGACAATAGGAGGGATTACCGGAGAGGGATTAGCCTTTACGCAGGTTGGTTCGG
The DNA here is from genome assembly GCA_036520875.1 of Candidatus Acidiferrales bacterium. Lineage (GTDB taxonomy): Bacteria > Acidobacteriota > Terriglobia > Acidiferrales > UBA7541 > Palsa-295. Next base: position 3,914 of record DATDIT010000120.1, on the reverse strand, counting down.
CGCTCATGTCGATGGGATGAAACATCGGCGGCTCGCCTTCCAATTTCACGGTGCCGGTAATCGACCCGGCGGTAGCCGGATTGACGACGGCGGTCGGCGGCGGTGGCCCAGAAGGTTCGCTGGATTCCTTTTTGTTGCAGCCGACGATGGCGACAAAGAGGGTGGCGCACAGCGCCAGAACAGCGGCCCGAAGTCTCAAGAAGACGATTCCTTTCTCACAAGTTTATTTTAGCAACAAGGCGAGCGCTTCAGACTGCCTTTGTGGAACTTCGAGATCCGGCCACGGTGGCGATTGCGCCGAGGGCGCGATCGATGCCCGCGCGGTCCACGTCATAGTGGGTGACCATGCGAATGGAGAATGGGCCCGTGGCGCCGCAGAGGATATTTTCTTTCGCCAGAGCCGCGCAGATTTCCGCCGCGGTGCGGCCCGTGGCGCGAACGTCGAAGATCACGATGTTGGTAACAACCTTCTTCGGATCGAGCGCGATGCCCTCGATCCGCGCGAGGCCTTCCGCAAGATGGCGGGCATTTTCGTGGTCGCGATGCAGCAGCTTGGGCGTCTCTTCCAACGCGACCAGTCCCGCAGCCGCCAGCACACCTGCTTGCCGCATGCCGCCGCCTAAAAGCTTGCGCGTGACGCGCGCCTTGTCGATGAAATCTCGCGAGCCGACCAGCATCGAGCCAACCGGCGCGCCGAGTCCCTTCGAGAGGCAAAACATCACCGAATCGTATTTGCGGGTAATGTCCGCGACACTGCGCCCCAGAGCCACCGACGCATTGAATATCCGCGCACCGTCAAGATGCACGGGAAGCTTCGCGGCGTGAGCGCGATCGCAAATATCCTCTGCGATTTCGGTCGGATACACCGTGCCCCCGTGCATATTGTGCGTATTCTCCAGTTCGATTAACGCGGTCTGCGCGCGGTAATAGATGTGCGGACGTATCAGCGGCTCGATTAAATCCCACGTCAGCGTTCCGTTCGGTGCCGGCACCGTATTGGGCATGCACCCCGCAATCGCCGCTACTCCCGCCATCTCGTAAAGATAAATATGCGCCTGCGCCTCGCAGATCACTTCCATCCCGGGGCGCGTCCAAGTTTTGATCGCTGTAAGATTGGCCATCGAGCCTGAAGGGAAATAAAGCGCCGCCTCACGCCCAAAAATTTCCGCCGCTCGCGCTTGCAAGCGATTAACCGTGGGATCCTCGGCATACACATCGTCGCCGACTTCCGCTTCGGCCATGGCGCGCCGCATCGCGGGAGTGGGCCGCGTCACCGTGTCGCTTCGAAGATCGACCTGTGTTTGAGCCATACTGGACATAACGCAACCATGATACCCGAGGACACTTCGGAGTCGAGAGCCTAAAACTCGAAGTGAGAATCCGAGGCCAGCGATCAGGAGCGCCCGGCGGAGTGGAGTATCACGCTGCCGAAATTCCACGAGTTGATGCGAATATCGGTGAAACCGCACCTCTCCATCAGGGATGCGAGTTCCTTCGGCGACGGAAACTTTCGGACGGAGTTGGGCAGGTACGCGTAGGCTTCGCTGTTGCCAGAAATCGCCGCTCCGATGCGTGGCAGCACATGGCGAAAATAGAAGCGAAATATCCCAGCCAGCGGACCAGCCCCCGGCTCCGTGAATTCGAGGATGCCCAGCTCGCCTCCAGGTCTCAGAACGCGCGCAAACTCGCGCAGCCCATCCTCATAGTTCGCCAAATTGCGAAAGCCGAAGGCGGTGGTAACGAGATCGAAGCTTGCATCAGCAAACGGGAGTCGCAACGCATCGGCAGCCGCAAAAATCGCTAACGAACGGGCTCGCCGCGCCTTTTCACCCGCCCGCATGAGCATGGCTTCCGCGAAATCGCTGCCCACGATCGGCTCGCGCCGAGATGGTCCGAGCGCTCGCAGCCGAGCGCGATCAAGAGCAAATGCTAGATCCCCCGTTCCGCAGCAGACATCGAGAATCCGCGCCTCAGGGCGCCCCAAGACGGAGGCAAATCGCTTCGCGGTGCGCCGTCGCCAGACCTTGTCGAGTGAGAATGAGAGAAGATGATTCAGGAAATCGTAGCGTGGCGCGATGCGCGTGAACATGTCGCGCACGCGCGCGGCCGCTTCTTGCTCGTCCCGCGTTCCTTCAGGTCGCGTTCCGCGTAGCGGCGTCTGTTTTTGTATCGCGATCATCGAAAGTCGTCATTTTTGACTGGAAATCCACATTCACCGTGGACGATTTTTCTTTACACCAACAACCACTTGCGTCGTTTTGGCCCGCGGTGTAAAGATCTTACTTGTATCCTCGTACTACGCCCACTCGCCAGGACGTAGCCGTTTAATCAAACCCAGCGCGCGCCGCAATGCCAGCCAGTCCATTGAATGCTCGCGCAACCACGGGCCACGGCACCTCAACTCCCCATTCCGTTTTCCCGATTCGGCGCGGCAAAACCCAAAGCACGCGCCCGCCGCGCGCTTTCTTGTCGCCCGCCAGAATTGGACGAAGCTCCGACGCGCGAATATTTCCGAGCGTCGGCAAGGGTCCAACACTGGCGACCAGCCGAATGATGCGAGTCGCGTCGGAATCGTTGAGGTGTCCCACTCCCAGAGCCATCATTGTCGCCGCAATCATGCCCCAGCCGATCGCCTCTCCGTGGAGGAACCGCCGGTATTTCGTGGCAGCTTCGAGCGCGTGGCCCAGCGTGTGCCCAAAATTCAGAATCTGGCGCAGGCCGCTTTCGCGTTCATCGGCGCCGACCACGCGCGCTTTGATCGCCACGCAGCGCGGAATGATCCACGCAAGCGCCGCTGGATCGCGGCGCAGGACCGCGTTCATCCGCCGCCCGAGAAATTCAAAAAGTTTTTCGTCAGCAATCACTCCGTATTTCACCACCTCATACAGCCCGGAGCGATACTCGCGATGCGGGAGCGTTCGCAGTACGCCGGGGTCGGCAATCACCAGCTTCGGCGGATAGAAAGCGCCAACAAGGTTTTTCCCCTCCGGCAGATTCACGCCGGTCTTACCACCTATGGCGCTATCCACCTGGGCTACCAGCGTAGTGGGAATGTGCACCAGACGCACGCCGCGAAGGTATGTCGCCGCCGCAAACCCCGCCACGTCGCCCACCACGCCGCCGCCGACCGCAACGAGAACGGCGTGGCGATCTGCGCCCGCACTCACGAGTTGCCGGACAATTGTTTCAACCGTAGCCAGATTCTTTGCCGCCTCGCGGTCATCGAATAAAATCGCTCTCCGCTGCCCGCCGCCACGCACTTTCGTTGTCAGCGCTTTCCCCCAGTAGCTCCAAACGCGCGGCGATGAAAGGAAAAAAGTGCCCGTCGATTCTCCCAGCCGCGCGACCAGCGATCCTGCACGCGAAAGCGCATTCGCTTCGCAGTGAATATTGTACAGACCTGCGGAACTGCTCACTCGGATGGTAGGCATCGTTGCGCAAGAAAATGTAGCATAGTTCCGCAGGCCCCTTCCGCGAATGGTCCTTGCGGCCTGATATAGCGTGAAATGAATGCGCGCATTCCTGCGTATCTGTTAGTGCAGGGCAAGGAGCGCGCCCGCAAAGGGCCGCTCTCAATAGACTAAGGTACGGCGATGCTTACTTTCATCTTGTGGTGTATTTTATTCGTTCTGTGCTGGCCGCTCGCGCTGTTCGCGCTGATTTTGTATCCGATTGTGTGGCTATTTCTGTTGCCGTTCCGCCTCTTGGGAATCGCTGTGGGAGGTGTTCTCGAGCTGGTTACCGCAATCATCCTGCTGCCGGCGCGCGTGCTCCGCGGACCGCGTCCGCGCCGCGCCTAGCGCAAAAGCGAATGCGGTTTTTCAGCGCTTCTGAAGTTCTGCAACGGATTCCAGGATCACCTGGCCCACGATCGCCAAACTGCGCGGGCTTACCTTGTCCAGCGTGTCCTGCGG
>DATDIT010000119.1:0-3026 GCA_036520875.1 Candidatus Acidiferrales bacterium | reverse complement strand
CAAGAAGCCAATGAGAATCTGATCGCGGCGCATGAGCGGGAGGTCGGCTTTTCCGGTGCGCTCGTTCGAGCCGTAGCAGAGAACCTGCGTGACAATTTCGGCGGCGGCAAAGACAGCCGCGCGGTCGGGCGCGATCTTTGCGCCTTTCTCGGTATACGCCGCGTCCGGATAGCCCGCTTCGCTCCCTGCATTCTTTTCGATCAGAATTTCCAAACCGGCTTTGGCGAGATTCGGAATTACGGACGGAACCAGTGCTACCCGGTGCTCGCCCGGGAAACTCTCTTTGGGAACGCCAACGATCACAACGCTTTCCTCCCGTCTAATTCAAAGCGACCTATTCTATACAGGACAGCGGATATTTTCACTGGAAGATGAAAAATTCTTGGCTTCGGCTTACCGTTTGCCTCGGCTTACGCTCGCAGGCAGGAGTCTGTAAAGTTCCAGGAGTGCTTGCGCCACGTTTGGACGAAGCGCACGCAACCGCTATCATGGAGATCGAGTCAAATCTGATGACTTCGCCCACCGGCGGGCTTGCGGCATGACACTGCGTCCTCTCATCCTACTTGCAGCCCTATCGCTGGTGGCGGCTCAGGTGGCTCAGGTCCCTGAACAGGGTGAACAGGGTGACATCGAGATGGACGGCAAGACTTTCGCGCCGCCCAACCCACGCGAGAAAGCTGAATGGACCTTTGCGCGCTTCCACTATGACCTCGGCTATCAATATGGACGCTACGGCTTCGAGCGATGGGCCGCTGACTGGCCAAAGGCCGACCGGCAGTTTATCTTGGGCGTTCGACGCCTGACGCGGGTGCAAAGCCGCTCCACGGAACAAGTGGTGGATGCCAATAGCGACGACCTCTATAACTGGCCCTGGATCTATGTCGAAGACCCAGGCGGCTGGAGGCTTAGCGAAAAGCAGGCCGCTCGTCTGCGCGAATATCTGCTGCGCGGCGGTTTTCTGATGGCGGACGACTCGCATGGCGACTACGAGTGGGACGTTTTGGTCCAAGGGATGCGCATGATCTTTCCGGATCGCCAAATTGAAGATTTGCCGGATTCGGATGAAATATTTCATGTGGTATACGATCTGGACGATCGGGTGCAGATTCCCGGCACGCGGTACATTTGGGGCCCGCGGTGGTCCTATGGTCCGGACAGCGCGACACCCAAGTGGCGCGGGATTCGCGACGACAAAGGCCGAATCATGATCGCGATTTGCCACAATTCGGATGTGGGCGATGCCTGGGAATGGGCCGATAGCCCGCGCTATCCGGAGCACGAGGCGTCCGTGGCCTATCGCATCGGCGTGAATTATATTATTTACGGGATGACGCATTAAGTGGCGGTAGTGAGAGTACGGTGTATGCCGAAAGGTAGGCGGTGGTTACATCGAAGAGAGGTCCTTCGGCTGCGTTTCGTGCGCGCATACACCGCGAGGGAAGACGCGCGAACTCCGCTCAGGATGACGATTTGTGCAGCGTTGCCGAGTTAAGGCGTTGGTTGGAGGATTAGTTTTTGGATGCGCCAGTTCAGGAGTTCCGCTACGTATAACTCATTTTCGGATGGACAGGCGATTTCGTGGATCCATCCGAATTGCTTGAGCTGCTTGCCGGATTCGCCGAGCATTCCGAGCAGCTTGCCGTCGAGGCTCAGCTTGTAAATTCGGCCGGGATAGGCGTCTGAGCTGTAGAGCACCTGGTTGGGGCCGGGTGTGATACAAATCGCCCAAGGGGCGCCGGGCGCCATCGTACCCGTGGTGGCGGTGGGCTTGCTGCCGATTGCGGGACGCGCATTCGGAGGAGCAGGAACGTCAATGGTGATCTGGCGCAAGAAATTTCCTTCACCGTCGAAAACCTGGATACGGCGATTGCCACGGTCCGCGACGTAGACGTTTCCCTTGGCGTCCACTGCGATGCTATGCGGCGTATTGAACTGGCCCGGGCCATCTCCGGGAGTTCCCCAGGATTTCAGCCAGTTGCCGTCCTTATCCACTTTGGCGACGCGCGAATTGATGTAGCCGTCGCTGATGTAGGTGTTGCCCTGGGCGTCCCAAGCAACGTCCGTGACCTGCCTGAAGAGGCCGTCCACGGGCGGCAGCGGAGGGTGCACGTGCTTGACGGGCCCTGTGCCTTCATCCGAGGCTTCCTGCTTGCGGCCAAAAACCATCACCACGCGCCCGGCGGGATTGAATTTGATGACCATGTCGGAGCCTTTGTCGGTGGCCCAAATGTTATCCTGCGAATCGATTTTCACCGTATGGGCGAAGGACCAGGCGTATAGATTGTGGCCAATTTCGCGGATGAAGCGGCCGTCTGCGCCGAATTCTAGAAGCTGCGCCGCGCTGGCGCCATAAGCCGGTCCGGTGGTATTGCCGCGAGAAAAGACGAATACGTCTCCCTTGGAATTGACGGCTACGCCAGAAGCTTCTCCCAGATATAAATTTGGCGGCAGCTTCAGAAAATCCGGGACCGAGCGGAAGGGGATCTCCGGAACTTTCGCGGAGTCAGACGTTTGCTGCGAGAAAGCCGCGGCAGCAGTAGCGAAAACAAATAACAACAGCGCACACCATTTCATCACCGCCTCCAATCGCCGAAAGTATACGCCGAAGCGGCGCGGATTGACTTCGCTCGGCGAGTCCCCTAACCTAACCCATCCATCACACGGAAAAGAGATACGAGAAAATGTCGGATTTGAAGCTGACCACACGGGGCGAGGATTTTTCGGAGTGGTACAACCAGCTTGTGTTGCGCGCGGAGCTGGCGGATTACGCGCCGGTGCGCGGCTGCATGATCGTGCGGCCGTACGGCTGGGCGCTCTGGGAAAACATCACGGCGCAGCTTGACAGAAGGTTCAAGGCAACCGGGCACGTGAACGCAGCATTTCCGTTGCTGATTCCCCGCAGTTTCATCGACAAGGAAAAATCGCACGTCGCGGGGTTTTCTCCAGAGCTGGCGGTGGTGACGCACGGCGGCGGCGAGGAGTTGGAAGAACCGCTGGTGATTCGTCCAACCTCGGAGACAATTATC
>DATDIT010000118.1:0-14216 GCA_036520875.1 Candidatus Acidiferrales bacterium | reverse complement strand
CGACGCCCGAAATGGCGCTGCCTATACGGCGGCAACGGCAATCGCCTACTCGGCAGGCACTACCTACCATTTCATCTTAGACGTCAACCTCGCCGCGCACACCTACAACGCCTCCGTGGTGGTTAATGGGGCGCCGGTGGTTATCGGAACCAATTTCAAATTCCGCTCCGAACAATCTGGAGTTTCGTCTCTGAGCAACGTTGCGTCAATGGCCTCATCAGGAACCCAGACCATTTGCAATGTCGCCGTGTCGATGGAACCGGTGGCGCCGGTGGCACCCTCGATCACCACGCAGCCGTTAAGCCAGACGGTCACTTCTGGGCAGACAGCTACGTTCTCAGTGGCAGGAGCGGGAACGGCGCCGCTGAGCTATCAGTGGCAGAAGAATGGGTCCGCGATCAGCGGTGCCACCGCTTCCACCTATCAGACTCCGGTCACAACGAGTTCCGACAACGGATCTCAGTTCACCGTGGCAATGAGCAATGCTGCCGGCAACGCGACCAGCAGTGGCGCAACCCTGACTGTCAAGGCTCCAGCAGTGGCGCCTTCGATCACCATGCAGCCCGTAAGCCAAACAGTCACCTCGGGGCAGACAGCCACTTTCTCGGTGGCAGGAACGGGAACGGCGCCAATGACCTATCAGTGGCAGAAGAACGGGTCTGCGATTAGCGGTGCCATCTCTTCTACTTACCAGACTCCCGTCACCGCGGTTTCCGATACCGGATCTCAGTTTTCTGTTGTGATGAGCAACACTGCCGGCAGCGTGATCAGCGGTAGCGCGGCCCTCACTGTCAACCCTCCAGCAGTGGCGCCTTCGATCACCACGCAGCCACTAAGCCAGTCGGTCACTGCGGGGCAGACGGCCACGTTCTCCGTGGCGGGAACCGGCACATCACCGATGAGCTATCAGTGGCAGAAGAACGGCTCTGCGATCAGCGGGGCCACCTCTTCTACCTATCAGACTCCGGTCACAACGAATTCCGATAACGGATCTCAGTTTGCTGCAGTGATGAGCAACAGTGCCGGCAACGTGACCAGCAGCCTCGCTACATTGACGGTGCTTGCCGCCGGCTGCGTAACATCGTCAGCGAGTTGGGTGAACTCGGCTCTGCCCCAGCTGCAAACGGGAACATTTCGACTCGAATTTGATGTCACGCCTGCATCCACCGGAATCGATGGCGTTATAGGTCTTTCCTCAGGTCCAGCCAGCGACTACCCGAATCTCGCCACGATTATCCGCTTCAACGATACCGGGACGATCGACGCCCGAAATGGCGCTGCCTACACGGCGGCAACAGCGATCCCCTACTCGGCGGGCACCGCCTACCATTTCGTTCTTGACGTCTACCTTGCCGCGCACACTTACGATGCCTCCGTGGTGGTTAACGGGGCGACGGTGGTTATCGGGTCCCAGTTGGCATTCCGTTCCGAGCAAGCAGGCGTTTCGTCCCTGAGCAACATTGGGGCGATCGCTACACTGGGAAGCCAGCTCATGTGCAATGTCACGATATCGTCGGTCCCGCCGTCGATCACCACGCAGCCGGTAAGTCAAACGGTTACCCCAGGGCAGACCGCCACTTTCTCTGTGGCGGCATCGGGAACAGCGCCGATGAGCTACCAGTGGCAGAAGAACGGAACTGCTATCAGCGGTGCCACATCATCTTCTTATCAGACTCCGGCCGCAACGCTTTCCGATAACGGGTCCCAGTTCACCGTCGCGATAAGCAATGCCGCCAGCCGCGTGACCAGCAGTTCCGGCACATTAGCGGTGATATCGGGAACCGTACTTCTTGGCGCCAGTTCCACGCAGCTGAGTTTCGGTAGCGTCGATGTCTCCAGTAACGGCGTTCAGAACGTAACGATTACCAATGCCGGAAATTCCAATGTCACTATCTCGAACGTCTCCGTTTCGGGGGCCGGGTTTAATGCTGGTGGAGGGGTTGCGGGACTCATTCTATCCCCCGGACAGACGGCACCATTGAGTGTCACCTTCGCCCCTGCGGCTGTGGGGAGCGCCTCGGGTAGCGTTACGGTGACGAGCAATGCCACAAACTCACCCATAACCATCGCCCTAGCCGGCACGGGCGCAGCGCAGTCCCATTCGGTCAACTTGAACTGGACGGCCAGCACTTCCTCGGTGACCGGTTACAACATATATTCGAGCCGCGTCTCGGGCGGGCCCTATGTGAAACTGAACCCGAGCCCAATGCCGGCTACCAGTTACATCGATAAGACCGTTCAGGCTGGCCTGGTCTATTACTACGTGACGACTGCTGTGGGATCGGGCAGCAGTGCCCCCGAGAGCGGTTTTTCCGCGGAGGTTTCGGCGGTTGTGCCGTAGCCTCGGCAACCGAACCGCTTGAATCTGGCGGTTGGTGTCCGACTTTGCGGCCGTCCGCCAGAGGTCCACAGATACTCGTCCTTGACGGTCCCTCCCACTCTGCTAACGTGGAAACGTGGCAGAAAACACAAAATTTGCCGAAACTCCCTGCGTCGAAAGAAAGCAGACGTCTAATCGACGTATGAGCCGAGTAGAACATGATCCAACTCGAAGAAAACAAACGGTCGCGGCCATGCCTACTCGACACTTCTGCAAGACCTATTATTTTCAGCCAGCGCTTCGAGTCGTTAGCCCGGCTTTCTTGACGAAAGCCTAATAGCTCTTTGACAATCTTCTCCTTGCTTTCCTTGGCTCCGATTCGTATCTTGGAGCCACGATGACACCTCGTGGAACACGAGGGGAATCCGCCGCCGTGGCCGTAGCTCCGTGGACCCCGCGAAGCGAAAAACGCCTGCTCACCGTCGCACAAATAAAAGACTTGCTGAAACTCCAGCCGCTTCCTTTTGAAGGCGGTTTTTTTGCGGAGGTTTACCGGTCCACCTGCAAGCTGCCCTCAAGCGCCTTGCCTTCCGCCTATCCGGGTGAGCGAAGCTTATCAACAGCAATTTATTATTTGCTGACGCCGGAAAACTTTTCCGCGATGCACAGGCTGCGGGGAGACGAGGTGTATCACTTCTATTTGGGCGATCCGGTGGAAATGCTTCTGCTGAAACGGGATGGAAGCGCCGAAGCGGTCCTCGTAGGACCCGATATCGTGGCCGCAATGCACCTGCAACAATTGGTTGTCGGGGGCACATGGCAGGGTGCACGGCTCGCTCCAGGCGGTCAGTACGCACTAATGGGCACCACCATGGCGCCCGGCTACGACCCCGCCGATTTTGAGCTGGGCAACCGCGATCAACTGAGCGCTCAGTATCCGCGATATTCGCCACTCATTGCCATGTTGACCCGATAAGCAGAATCACGCATTCAATACCGGATGAAAAAGTAGGCTGACATTCCGAAGCCGATTCCGATCACCACCCAGCGGACGTATTTGGGATTCACGCGCTGCGCCAAATTTGCTCCGCCATAGCCTCCGCCGACAGCCCCGACGAGCATCAGCACCGCCTGCGGCCAAAGTACGATGTGCGCGACGATGAACGTCACCAGAGCGCCGCCGTTTACAATGGTCACCAGCAGCGACTTCATGCCGTTCATCGTGTGAATATCTTCCACGCCGAGAAATGCGAGCAGAGCCAGCACCAAAATGCCCACGCCGGCGCCGAAATAGCCTACGTAAATCGCGATTAGAAGCTGCAAAAATAATCCGGGAATCAGCAGAAGGCGTGGCGTCTTCGCGCCGGCCGAACTCGCGCCAAAGCCCGCGCGACTGCGAACCCATGTGGTCAGGCGTCCGCTGAAGACGAAGAGCAGCGTAGCCGCAAGCAGCAGCCAGGGGACAAGATGAAGAAACGTAGCCTGCGGCGTGATCAGCAAAATCCGAGCGCCGAGAACGCCTCCGATGATGCCAGTGACGATCAGAGGCGATAGCAGTCGACGGGCCTTGGCATCAAGAGTTTTGCGATAGGCAAAGGTGCTTGCCAGGGTTCCGGGGAAGAGCGCCGCCGTATTTGTGGCGTTCGCTTCGATCGCCTGAACCCCTGTGAAAATGAGCGTGGGAAATGAAATAAAGCTGCCGCCGCCAGCAACGGAATTGATCGATCCGGCCGCGAACGCGGCGAAAAACAGAAGAACGGGATGCGTCAAGTGCACGCGAAAGAATACCGTGCACCGAAACCTAAGTCATCTAGATTGGGGCGATTGGCGCACTAACCGTTTTGCGGTTTCGTTGCCCGCAGACAAGGCTTTCGGTATATTTAAACGGGAATATATGACCGATTCTAAAGCGCCATTTGCGAGCGTGGAAGAGGCAATAGAAGAGATTCGCCAGGGACGCATGATCGTCCTCGTCGATGATGAAGACCGCGAAAACGAGGGTGACCTGACTATGGCGGCGGAAAAGATAACGCCCGAAGCCATCAATTTCATGTCCAAACACGGGCGCGGTCTCATCTGCCTTTCGCTTTCCGAGCAGCGCTGCGACGCCCTCGATCTCAAGCCAATCTCTGAGCGAAATACGTCCGCATTCGGCACTCCCTTCTGCGAGCCCATCGACGCGCGGCGCGGGACGACCACTGGCATCAGCGCCTGGGATCGCGCCACCACGATTCTCACTGCAACCGATCCTCACACTCGGCCCGAAGACCTGGCGCGCCCAGGCCACATATACACGCTGCGAGCGCGCAACGGCGGCGTGCTGGTGCGCGCGGGACAGACTGAGGCTTCAGTCGACTTAGCGCGCATCGCCGGGCTCGATCCCTCGGGCGTCATCTGCGAAGTGATGAACGAAGATGGAACCATGGCGCGCATTCCGCAGCTCGCGGAATTCTGCAGAATTCATGGGCTGAAGTTGGTCACAGTGGCCAGCCTGATTCGCTACCGCATGCACCACGAACGGAATATCCGGCGAATCGCGGAATCCGATTTACCCACGAAATATGGAAATTTTCGAATGATTGCGTACTCAAGCGATGTGGACCACGAAATCCACGTAGCGCTGGTTCGCGGTGCGATTCCGTCGGACATGCCCAACCTTGCCGATAGTGGCAATGCCATGCCGGAGACGGTCCCGCCACTGGCGGAGGATGGCCCGCCGCTCGTCCGCGTCCACTCGCACTGCTTGACGGGAGATGTCCTCGGCGCGAGCACATGCGATTGCCGCGAAATGCTGGAAGGATCGCTGAAGGCAATCGCGGGGGAGAACCGGGGAGTTTTCGTGTATCTGCACCACACTGGGCGCGGCTTCCGCATCGACTCGCGAACCGAAGAAGGCGCCGCGCTGCCCAAAATCATTTACCACCATCGCGAGCATGTGGACCGCGATCCTGGCGTGCAGCGCGTGATCCAGCACGAAAGCGGAATCGGAGCGCAAATCCTGAAAGACTTGGGCTTGCGGCGAATCCGGGTCCTGACGAACCTGCCGCGCAAAGTGGTGGCGCTTGAAGGTTACGGATTGGAGATTGCGGATCAGGTCCCGCTCAGCATTCAACAGGCCAAGCAGAGCCATCAACTTTTGTAGCACTTCGGCCAATCAAAAGCGCCTGCGAGACGGCGACTTCACAAACGCCCTTTTTCTCACCGATCTAGCGGCCAAAGACCAGCACTACAAAAGAATCCGGAACCATCGTCGGCCGAGGATGCGGATGGTCCGAGGTAGCTGCCGGCGGTGGGCCAAATTCCGCAGTTACCAGAAAAACTTCATGCGTCTTTTTGTCGAGGGCCATGGTCCGTGCGCCCATCTGCGTGGGAACATCCTCGACGACGCTGAATTTATCGGGCGAGTCTTCGTGTATCACCGTCAATACTCCCGAAAAGCAGGAAGCAAAGGCATACGAGGTGCCGGGATCGAAGCGGTCGGCATCCACGCCCACTCCTATCGGTGGTGTAGCGATCACTTTCCCGGAATCTGTGTCGATCACGGCCATCATTTTGTTGCCGCAACCGGCAAACAAGCGGTGGTGTTTCGCGTCAATCGCAAGGCCGGAGGGTTCAGCGCATGGCGCGAGCGGCCAGTGCGCCAAAACCGTTAGCTTTTTCGAATCGAGCTCCACTTCCTCGCTTTTGTTTTCCACGTTGACGAAGACGTGCCCCTTGCCGTCAGCCGCGGCGAACTCGAGCTTCCCGCCGATCGGAATCGTGCCGGCAACATTTCCGGTGGCGCCATCAATTGCCGTGGCGCTGCCGCTGCGTCCATTCATCGCAAACACGCGCTTGGACGCGGGATCGTAAATAATCGCATCCGGATTCATTTCCGCCTTGGCCTCGCCAATCACCGCGAGCGTTTTCAAGTCGAAAATCGTAATCGTGCCGGCTTGTCCGTTAGACGTGAAACCACGGCCGAGGTCGGGGGCGAGCGCGATACCGTGCACGCCCGCAGTGTTCGGGATTTCGCCGACCACCTTTTCAGTATCCACGTTGAGGACTACCACCTTCGTGCCGCGCGAGATAAAAAGCCGGCGCGTGGGTGAATCAAAGGTCAAGTAGTCCCAAAAGCCTTCGCCGCCAACCTTAATCTTCTTCACGAGGTGGTAGCCCGATGGTCCCGGTGCGGGAGCCGCGGCTTCCACTTCCCTTGATAGGCGACTGTGGCCGCCCAATCCGGCCGCCGCCACAAGAAGTGCGACCAGCCCTGCGAGGCCCGAGTAAGAAACAAGTCGCTTCGACGGCATCGGTATCTCCTGGGGCGGCACAAGCCGCCAAAGCTTTTGCGCCGACATCGTAATGCCCGCGGAGTAGATCGTCAAATGAACCAAAGATTAATATCTGCTAATGATCGGACCGCGAGGCGGAAGCGCATTTACGCGCGCCCCAGCCGCAAAAGAGCAGCCCCCGCAAAGCGCTAAGTCTATGGCGACTTTTTTTGAAGCGTTCCGACCGTGATGTAGGGCCGCATCTTCTTCAACTTCGCTTCGGAGATGCCCCGAATCACCAGCAAATCAGTCACGCGTCTAAAATGGCCGCCCTTGGCGCGAAAATCCACGATTGCCTTCGCGGTAGTGGGGCCAACGCCGGGGAGTTGCTCGAGTTCCTTCACCGTCGCCGTATTCAGGTCAATCGGATGCGCGGGCGGATTTTTCTTTGCCAGGGAATCCGAGGAGAAAGACAAAATCAGGGCCAGAATAAGGGCTGCGCAGTACCAACGCGATGTGAAGCTCCACGTCATCCGATTCTACTCGCGCAAAACAAGATCTGTCTCGCGGCTGCCAGCCTCCGCTATACGCTGGCGGTGATGCCATGCGCGTCATACTCCGTCACCGGCCCAAAGAGAGCGGCTTGCTCGCCGATCTTGGCTCGGTCGCCCACCAAGACGATTTGCGCATTCGCTGAATCGAAATGGCGACGCGCGGCGGCAAGCACGTCCTCCGCGGTAAGCTGGCGAATCCGCTCCCGATATGTTTCCAAATAATCGTCCGGCAATTGATCGAGATAGACGGTCGAAAGCTGCCCGAGCAGACCGTCCTGCGTGGCCACGCCCAGTGAAAACACGCCGGACAAATAGCTGCGGGCGCTCTCCAGTTCTTCCGGGGTGACCGGCAGGGAGCGAATCCTGTCCATTTCGTAAAACATTTCAGTCAGAGTGGCAGCGACCACTTCATCTCGCACCGCCGCGCGCACCGTGAAATATCCCTGCTGGCGCAAGGCGTTCACGCCGCTGCCCGGGCTGTAGGTGTAACCCTTCTGTTCGCGAATATTGATGACCAAGCGCGAATGAAACGCCCCGCCAAAAATCGAATTCGCGAGGATCAGCCGATACCAGTCGGGATCGCGGCGGGTGATCGCGAGATTGCCGAGAAGCACCTGCGCCTGCACCGTCCCCGGCAAATGGACCAGATGCACGCGGCGGCCGGATTGGCGCGGCGGCGCGGGCCATGCACCCGCCACGGGCTCCGGCGCCTTCCAGCTCCCAAAAACTTTCTCCACTTGCTCAAACATCGCATCGGTAGAGAAATCACCGACAACGATCAGCAGCGCGTCTGACGGCACGTAGTGGTGGCGATAGAATTCCTCGAGTTGCTCGCGGCGAAACGCGGCTACTTGTTCTTCCGTGGGTGCAACTACGGCATACGGATGCGCGCCAAAAAGCACTCCACGCAAGCGTTCGCTCGCAAGAAACCCGGGCGTGGTCCGTTCGATCTTCAACTCTTCAAGTTTCTGCCGGCGCTCGCGCTCGAATTCCTCGTCGGGGAAGGAAGCGTTGCGCGCAAGATCCGCAATTAATTCCAGAATGTCCGCCGAAAATTCCGCCAGGCCCCCCGCCGAAATCGAGCTTGAATCGGCGCCGGCATGCGTGCCAAGACCCGCGCCCATGCGGCGCAAATCCTCTTCAATTCGGCGGCTCGGGCGCGAGGCCGTCCCCGTGCGGACCACCGTCGCTGTCATTTCCGCGAGCCCTGGCGCCCGCCGCGCCACCACGGCGTTGCCACTGCGAAAATAAAGGTGTGCCGAAATTTTCGGGAATGTTCGCGATTCCACAAGAACCGCCTGCATGCCATTCGAAAGTTGCCGCACCGCACGTTTCGGCCAGCGCACTGGACGCTCGGGACCGAGTGCGGGAGCCAATCTCCGCTGGGAAGAAGTAGCTGCGGGAGCGCTCGTTGACGTCATCGCGCACCTCCGAGAGCCACGGGACGCCGCACCAGCACGGCGCGATTGCTCGGCACCAGATATTTTCTGGCGATGGATTGCACTTGCTCTGGCGTCACGCTAAGAAACCCGTCCAGAATCGTATTCACTCGATCCGGATCGCCGTCGAACAAAGTGAAGCACGCGAGGTAGTGCATCAAGCCGAAGCGCGGCATATAAGAGCCCATTCCTCCTTCGAGCATCGAATAATAATCCGAGCGAAACTTCACCTTTACCGGATCAAGCTCTTCGGGCGCGATTCCTTTCTCCTGCAATTCGCCGATCACCTCGTCGTAGATCGCCACCGTGCCTTCGGAAGTGAATTCTGGTTTATGAAAAATGCGCGTGACCATCTGCGTGGGGCCGTTGGTATCGAATAAATCCGCGCTGCCATCAGCGTCCACCGCGATTTGTTCTTCGAGGACCAGCTTGCGGTAAACGCGACCAGCGCGGCCGCCGTGCAGCACGCGCTCGATAATGGCCGCGGCGTACCAATCGGTGCTCTCGCGCGGCGGCAGCGTATACCCGATCGCGATCGCCGGCAGTGGACCGAATTTCTCGGTCACCTCGCCGTGCCGCTCCTCGGTCTGCGCAGGCTCGCTCACGTCCGCGTGAGGCGGCAGCGGCGCAGCGGGAATATCGTCGAAATAGCGCTTGGCTAGCGCGAAAGCCTCAGACGGCTCGAAGTCGCCGAGCATCACCAGCACGGCATTGTTCGGCGCGTAGTATGTGCGAAAGAAATGCTGCACGTCGGCAAGCGTGGCGGCGTCTAGATCGGCGAAGTCCCCATAAAAATTGTGAGCATTCGGCCAATTGCGAAAGGCCACCGGCGGCAAATCGAGCCAGGGAAATCCGCCGTAAGGCTGATTCATCACATTCACGCGGACTTCCTCTTTCACCACGTCGCGCTGATTCCGCAGATTCTCGTCGTCCACCTTCAGCGCGCGCATGCGGTCGGCTTCGAGCCACAAAACGCGTTCCAGCGCATTTGAAGGCACCGCTTCGAAATAATTGGTCACGTCGTAATTCGTCGTGCCGTTCAGCACGCCGCCGCTGGAATTGATCAGCCGGATGTGCTCCATTTTTCCCGCGTTTTCCGATCCCTGGAACATCATGTGCTCGAAAAGGTGCGCGAAGCCGCTGCGTCCACGCGGCTCCAGGCGAAAGCCGATCTGATAGTAGACGCCCACGGTCACAACGGGCGCCGTGCGATCCGGCGACGCGACCACCCGCAAGCCGTTGGCAAGCTTGGTGTGCTCGACGGGGATATGAAGTTTCTTGGGCGATGGATTCAACGATTGCCTCCGAGGAAGTTTTTCTGAGTTTCCGTTTACGGCCCGGGAGCGGCTAAAGCCCGTCGGCGCTATATCTAACCTTCAACGGCCTTTTAGCGCGCGCTTGGTCTTCTTGAGCGCGGCGGCCGAACTCTTCGAGAGGACCCGGGCGGCCAAAAGCGCGAGCGCGGCATAGGAGCCCTGAAATTCGCGAGGATAGCCGCGAAGCGCCTTTGCGTGCCTCGCGACTATTCCATAATCGCCGCGCGATAGCGGCCCGGTCCACGCTGCGCGGGGCCCGATCCGCTCTATATTATCGAGTATTTGGTGAATTAAAGGTAAAAGCGTTTGCGTGGCGCTGCGCCGCGTAAAGCCGATTCGCATCAGCATCTGAAAGCCCGTCTCAATTAGCGGATACGCGCTGCCCGCGGCGAGCACTGCCGCCGCGTGATAAATCGGCTTGTCGCGAGTCTCGATGGTCACCGTAATTCCGCCCAGGGATCGCGCGATCGATTGTGCCGTTCGCCGGGCTTGGTGATCGCCTTCAATCGCGAAGACTACCCCGCTCAATTTCGGAATCACTTTGCCGCCGAATGCTTGCATCGGGTGAAGCGAGCCCGTGGAGGCGCCGAGCCGCGCGAGCGGTGCGAGGGCAGTTCGATCGAGAGTTGCGCTCGTGTGCAGAATCACTTTGTCCTTGCACTTCGAGCCTCCGATTTTGGCGAGCGAGCGCACCACGGTTGGCAGCACGTCATCAGGTGTTCCGAGCAGAATCAAATCCGTCGCGAACGCTTCGCTGCTGAGGCGGCTAAACGCGGTTCCACCGCCGATGGCTCGCACCGCCGCGCGAGCAGTTGCGTTCGATCGAGTGACGACCGCGCCGATTTGCCACCCTCGTTCGCGAAGGCGCTTTCCCAAAGCTCTGCCTACGCGCCCCCCACCGATGATGGAAATAGTTCGAGCCATCGAGCGTGATAGCATAACTTGCTACGGCCTCTCGTGTCGGGAGAAACTGTCATCAGTGCACATTTTTTTGGCTACCGTCCTATGCACAATTGCGATTCTGTGGATCGCCGAATCGGTTGAGATTGCGTTCGGTCTGCCGACGATTCCTTCGCTTGATAACGCCGCCCCGTTGAGAGACTCCGAATGCCCGCAAGTCTCGATCCTATTCGCCGGGCGCGACGAAGCCGATAAGCTTCCCGGCGCGCTCGCAACTTTTTTAGCCTTGGATTATCCACGTTACGAAGTGATTGCCGTCGATGACCGCTCGAATGACGGTACTCGGGCGATTCTCGAAACAGCAGCGCAAAAAGACGCACGATTGAAGGCAGTGCATGTGTCCGCCCTGCCTGACGGCTGGCTGGGGAAGCCGCATGCCTTGCAGCAAGCCTACGAACACTCAAGCGGCGAGTGGCTTGTATTCACGGATGCGGACGTTCATTTCAGGCCGGACCTGCTGCGCCGCGCGATTGCTCTGGCGCAAGCCAAAAATTGGGATCACATGACGCTCCTCGGCGCGCCAAAAATGTTTACGCCCTCTGAAAAAATCGTGATGACGTTTTTCGGTCTGGCTTTCGTAATCGGCACGCGTCCCTGGAGCGCGGGCAACCGCGATTCTTCCGGATACAACGGCGTTGGCGCCTTCCAGTTGATCCGGCGCCGCGCCTACGAACAGATTGGGACACACCGCCGCTTAGCCATGGAAGTGATCGACGACATGAAGCTCGGTAAGCTGGTGAAGGAATCGGGGCTGCATTCGAGCGTGGCCAAAGCCGGCGACGCGGTGAGCGTGCATTGGCACGCTGGGTTGCGCAACACCATTCGCGGGACCACCAAGAATTTCTTCGCGGCCTCCGGATACAAGCTGTGGCTGGTGAGCGCGCAAATTCTGGGATTGCTGCTGATGTGCGTGTTTCCGGTGGCCGCTCTGCCATTTGTCCACGGATGGGCTCGCCTGTTCGCGGCGATTGCGGCTGGCGTGCCGCTGATAATGGCAGGCGGTGTAGCGATCGTATTCAACGTGTCGCCCATTTACGCCCTCACTTACCCGATAGGCGCTTTAATTTTTGCTTGGATGCTCGCGCGCTCCACAATCGTCACCCTGTGGCAGGGCGGAATCGTCTGGCGCGGCACCTTCTACCCGTTGAAAGAATTAAAGCGCGGCGTGGTCTAGTTCTTCCTGGTCTGCGTAGTTCCCACAATAGACAGCGAGCGCGAAATGAATTAACGTGCGTCGGGGCTTTTTTTTCAAGCCCTTGCAGACCAACAGTGCAGCCCTGCCCGCACTGATAGGCGCTGCTCGCCCTCTCGACGAGCGTCGGACGTTCTTTGAAAACTGAATAAGTATAAGGCGATCTGCTGAAAGGGAATTGTTCCCAGGCCTGCCGCCTGCTCGTCACACCAGGCGAGTAGAACAGCCTCTAACTCATTGAAAATAAAGGGTCGAGACCCGTTCTACTCGTCACACTTTTCGAACCCCGGAATCCGGCAAACCGCCCCTATTTCTGCTGGCTGCGGACCCTGGCGCGCCCGGCCGTGCCAGAGGCCGTCGCCTGCGGTGAGCTCGCTGATTCCGTTTGCAGTGCGTCAGCCGCGACTGCCACTTCGGTCGTCGCAATTACTCCCAGGTCGCGCTGCTTTAGTGCGCGAATTCGGTCGCGCAGTGCGGCGGCGCGCTCGAATTCGAAATGCTTGGCGGCTTCGCGCATCTGCGTTTCAAGTTGCACGATCGCTGTTTGCAATTGCTCCTCGTTGGTGATGTCGCCGATCGCTGCATCGTCCGCCGGAATCGTCACGTAATCCGCCTCCACAATCCGCGCAAGCTGCATGTCCACCGACTTTATGATCGATTGCGGCGTAATGTTGTTTTCCCGGTTGTAAGCTTGCTGCTTCGCCCGGCGACGATTGGTTTCGCCGATGGCCTGCCGCATCGAATCGGTCATGCGGTCGGCATAAAGAATCGCACGGCCCTCGATGTGTCTCGCGCAGCGGCCCATGGATTGAATCAGCGAGGTGGCGCTGCGAAGATAGCCTTCCTTGTCCGCATCCAGAATCGCAACCAGTGAAACTTCAGGAAGATCGAGCCCCTCGCGCAAAAGATTGATTCCGATCAGCACGTCGAATTCACCGCGCCGCAAATCCCGCAGGATGCGCACGCGTTCCAGCGTCTCAATCTCGGAATGCAGATACCGGCAGCGCACGCCAACCTCGCCAAAATATTCTGCCAGGTCTTCCGCCATCCGCTTGGTGAGCGTGGTCACAAGAACACGTTCGTTGCGCGCCGCCCGCACGCGAATTTCCTCGAGCAGATCGTCCACCTGCCCTTTCACTGGACGCACTTCGGTTTCCGGATCAACCAGGCCCGTCGGACGAA
Organism: Candidatus Acidiferrales bacterium; assembly: GCA_036520875.1. Taxonomy (GTDB): domain Bacteria; phylum Acidobacteriota; class Terriglobia; order Acidiferrales; family UBA7541; genus Palsa-295. The sequence goes on along the minus strand of DATDIT010000118.1, from coordinate 1,000 downwards.
TCACTTGTTCGACCACCACGCCGCCGGATTTCGTCAGCTCGTATGGACCGGGCGTCGCGGAAACGTAGACAACCTGATTGGTGCGGTGCTCGAATTCCTCGAAATTGAGCGGGCGATTATCCAGCGCCGAAGGCATGCGGAAACCGTAGTCCACCAGCGTCTGCTTGCGCGAACGGTCCCCGGCATACATCCCGCGCAACTGCGGAACCGTCTGGTGCGATTCGTCAATAAAAAGCAAGTAATCGGAAGGAACGTAATCGAGCAGCGTCGGTGGCGCCTCGCCGGGAAGCCGTCCGGACATATGCCGCGAATAATTCTCGATGCCGTGGCAGTAGCCGATTGTGCGCATCATTTCGATATCGAAATGCGTGCGCTGGACCACGCGCTGCGATTCGACGATTTTCCCCTGCCGCGCTAATTCGCCCTTCCACCAATCCAGCTCCTCGTAAATGGTTTGGATCGCACGCTCTCTCTGAGCGGCGGGCAGCACGTAGTGCGACTTCGGATAAATTGGCAGGCGGGTGACGTCGCCGTCGCGCGTGCGAATTTCTCCGGTGAGCGGATCGATTTTGCGTATCGCTTCGATTTGGCTGCCCCATAGCTCCACGCGCAGCGCGAAATCTTCGTATGGTGGGTAAACCTCGATCGTGTCGCCGCGAACGCGGAAGGTTCCGCGGCGAAGATCCTCGGCGCGGTCGTATTGAATTTCCACCAGCTTGCGAAGGATCGCTTCGCGCGCGATGGACTGGCCCTTCTCTAGCATGAGCATCATGCCGTAATACGCTTCCGGGGAACCGATGCCGTAGATGCAGGAAACGGAGGCCACCACGATCACGTCTCGCCGCTCGAACAGAGAGCGCGTGGCGCTCATCCGCAATTTATCGAGCTCATCGTTGATGGTCGCTTCTTTTTCAATGAAAACGTCACTCGCGGGGACGTACGCTTCGGGTTGGTAGTAATCGTAGTAGCTGACGAAATACTCCACCGCGTTTTGCGGGAA
>DATDIT010000117.1:0-7806 GCA_036520875.1 Candidatus Acidiferrales bacterium | reverse complement strand
GGGTACCGGATGAATGTACCTTTCCCGCTAGTGGAGGCGGGCGGGGGGCTTGCTATTGTCTTGGGTGCAGCAAGTTTCAACACGCGTTAACAGGGGATCAATCAGAATGAGCGATACGTTCGGTACGGCAATGCCTGGCAGGAATGAGCCAAATGAGTTTCCCGCGAACGGCGTATCGGGCGAGAACAACGCCTCTGATAATGCGGCGTTCGAAGACTGCGACATCGAGTCGATAACGGCCGATACCGCGGCGCCCAAATTGTCGCAGGGCGAACGGCGAAGCCGACGGCGAGCGCTGATCTCCGCGCCGGTGCGCGTTCGCAGCATCGATGTGACCGGCAGCAATATTGACGAAGTTTCGACCACCTTGGACGTTTCGCGCGGCGGCGTGCTTTTCGTGAGCTCGCTGGGCGCGTTCGCAAAAGGAATGGAGGTGGCCGTCACTTTTCCGTACAGCAAGTCCCCGGTGGCCGTGCAGGCCGAGCAGGTGGGACGAATCGTCCGCGTGACGAATATGACCGACGGACGGCAATCGGTGGGCGTCGCGCTAGGCGCTGGAGTAGAAGCGGAAGCGGACCTGGTCGACACGGCCGGCCACAAACTGATTTCTGAAGCCATCACCGCGCCGCACGATCGAAGGGCGAATTCAGGGAAGCCGCTGGTCCTGATTGTGGACGCGGATCCAGCGATACGCACGTCGCTAAAAATCGCGCTTGGTGCGGATGGCTACGACGTGGTGGCGGTAAGTTCCGCTCCCGAGGCGCACGAAGTTTTGAAGATGTTTACGCCGGCGCTGCTGATCGCCGAAATCGAAGGCGAGGATTTGCCGGGCTACGAGCTGTGCGCGCACGTGAAATCGACTCCGCGGCTGCAGACGATACCCGTGATGCTGCTCACCAGCTCCGCGTATCCGAGCGACTACTCGAGCGCGCATTCGCTGGGCGCAATCGTTTGCATGGCCAAGCCTTATAGGCAAGAACGGCTGCGGCACGTGGTGCGGCTATTGGCGCCCACGGCTGAAGCGAAAGCGCAAACGGCGCCAGTGCGCGAGGCGGACCAGAAGCGCCGGCACTGCAATGGTAAACAGCAGAAGGCTGTCCAACCGTGGTGCGATTCGGTGAAATTTCGCCCTCGCACAAACTGGTAAGCGCGCCTGTCCTAAAGGTCAGGTAACGGTGTGAACGCACCAGAAGGGGCGAGACGCGCCGGTCCGCTGCACGGTGCGTAAAATTGAGCTATGAACTGTCCGAAATGCAATAGCGAGGTGCGCGAGGTTGCGCGTTTTTGCCAGCGCTGCCATGCCACGCTGCGCTATGTGTGTCCTGCGTGCAAACACGAACAGCGGCAGGGCGGCAAGTGCGAAAAATGCGGCGTCGATTTCCTGAAATTTATCGTCGCGGTAATGACGAGCAAAAAAGATGAGTCGGAGCTGGTTCACGAACAGCTGCAACGGCGTTCGAGCCTGCTGAAGAATCTTCTATTGATACCCTTCAACATGGGCATTCCCCTGATACGCGATCTGTTCGGGGCTTCGCGCAAACGCAGCTCGCTGTAGATTCGCCTTCGCGTTGCACGCACGAAGGTCATTCTGCTTGCCCTGACGAAGGAAGGGAGCGGAGAGGCGCGCTTTTTTTTCGCGCAGCTCAGAATGACGACGCGGCGGCGCGTTGCGGAGTAACTTTCTTGCGCGGGCCGGCAGTTCGTTTGATTTTCTCGGGGCGCGACGTGCGAGCCAGGAAATATTGCTCGGGCGGAAACAGGCCGGTGCGCGAAAATTCCTTGTTCAGCGAGCGTTTCACTTCCTTGTACCAATAATCGAACGTTGCTTCCGACACGCCTACCAGGCGAACTGCGCGCCGGTAGTCGGCGCCTCGCACAAAATAAACGTTGAAAAGTTTCAGGCGGCCCTTCCAATCCGAGCGGCGCAAAGCGCGGCGCCCGATGCGTTCGAAATCGAGGACGTATTCGCAGGCGCGTCCTGGCTCTGGCCGCCATTGGTAACCAGCCGAAGGGTTTTCAAGATTGAGTGAGGGCACGGTGCCCGCCGAATCCTTGAGCCATTCGCGCAGCACGCTGTAGCATCGGTGGCAATCATTGAACATCTTGAAGATCTCGCCAGCCTTCATGCAGCCCTCCTGGTTGTTTGCCCGTGCCGCCGCAGCTCTTGTAGCGCCTTGTCGACGTCATTCCGCCTGCCCTGACGAAGGAAGAGCGGAGTGTCCCGCGCTTTTGGTTTTGCGCGAAGCGCCCGGGACACGCAGGCGAGGAATCTCTCTTGGATTAAGCGGGCGGCTATGTGTCAATCCAAGAGAGATTCCTCGCTCGCGTTGCTCCGCTCCCTTCCTGCGCCAGGGCGAGCGGTATGACGATCCTTATCGGATTGTCAATTTTTTCTGGGCTGCTTCGGCGGCGTGCCGGACAGCAGATCGCCGACGTCCCAGAGATTGCTTCCTCGCGTAACCTCGTCCTCGACGGTTTCCAGGCACACGTGAAAGCATTCGTGCCAGCCGTGGAGATATCCCCGTGAGTATTCCTCGGCCAGATGCTCGCGATGGCGGTGACGGCGCTGCATTTCAAAAACCTCAGCGCATTCGATGGTGGGCGCGCGGAGCGCCAGGCGAACGCGGCGAGTACATTCGCGGGCCGCGCGGAAAATCCAATGCAGCGGCGCCGGGCAATACACGCCGACGCGGCGACGCGGCTCGTACCAAGCGAGCTTCCAGCCGCGCGGAATAATGCCGCCGTGGCTTACTTCCTTGCGAAATCTCAGTAGCGTGTTCATGAACGTGGCACCTCAGGGCCGGTGCCGACGGCGAGTTCGCGTCGCACGGCTTCGTCGCGCTCGGCACGGAGGAGCTGCTGCCGCAAACGCGTAATTAGTAAGTAGGTTTCCCGCACGCTTAGTTCGGGCTCACGCTGGGCGTTGGGGGGCTGGCTTGGCTGGTGTCTTGGTTGGCTTTGGCTTGGCTTCTGACTTTGCTTTTGACCTAGCCAGGAGGATTTTGGGGTTGGGTTTTCTGCGGGGTTTTGAACTTGGCTTTTGGTTTGGCTGTGGAAATCCGCGTGTGTTGAGGGTTTTTCGCTTCTTTCTTGTGATCTAGCTATGGATGAACTACCTATCCCGTCCGTAATATTTTGATTTGACTCGCACTTACTCGTACTTTCTTGGCAATTTTGCGGAGACCCCTCCGCAACTTTGCGTACACCCTCCGCGGAATTGCGGCCGCCCTGTGGAAATTTCTTAGCCTTGGTGATGCGGACGATTACTCCGGCGGGAGCGGCTTCGGTCTCGATATAGGCGTGGCGCCGCAGCACGTTCATCCAACGCTCGAGGGTGCGGCGGTTGAAGCCGGTCTCTAGCTCGATTTCGCGATAGCTTATCGGCGAGCCACCCAGCACCCATCCCACAGACCCGCTCTGATGCGTCTGCCGCAGCACCAGCCAACCGTAGAGCCACACGGCTGCGCCCATTCGCTCGTAGTGCTGCGCCTCGAACAACACGCCTCGGAGTCCCGTGTTGAAATCCTTGCCTCTCATCGATGCGCCACGAACTGGACTGCGGCTGCCTGAAGGTGCATGTGGAACGGCCAGCGCACGCGTTGCATCAGCAGTGTCCGCAATAAGGAACGCGTACTGGGACGAAACGGGCTGCGGCATCTGCGGTGATGCGCAACCGCATTACTACGCGAACTGGCGGATGTTTACGGCAGAAGCCGCAAACCGGATGGCCGGAATCGTCCGTAAAAGGACGGCGCTCACGCTGAGCGTTGCGCAGCTTGCGTTCGTAATACCAGCGCTCGCGGTTTTTGAGTTCGCAATCGCGATGGTGTGGATTAGCCCGCCATTGGCGCATGTAAAGACGGTTGTACGTGCGCCGACTTTCGAGAGATTCGTGGCTACGCTCCCCAACTCGTGACTGATGTCCGAACGAAGTACGTGTGGCACCCTTCCATAGCATCGCCGCCTCCGATCACCGAGATTTCGAATCGCCGAAACCGCGTGAACGGCGGAATCGGCTCCTAGAAGCCCTAGTACTACTACCCGGGTACTATTGCGGTATGGACGTTTTTTGTTATTCTCCGGCGCGCATTGCCCTCCTTAGAAAATTTAGGGTGAAAGCAACGGAGGCTTTTTTCATGGGTGTCACTCGTCCGCCCCTCGAATACTTGGCAACCTGTTCGAAGGTGGCGCTGGAATCTTTCGAGCTGTCGCGTTTGAACGAGGCGTCGAATCTTCGCAAAGAAGTGCAACAGATTCTGCAAGGCTGGATCGATACCGAGGTCGATGCGAGGCTCGCTCGGTGGATTTTGGAGTCGAAGCAAGCGCAAGCTCAGGGCGGGTTGAAGGAGGCGATGGGGCAACCCGTCCCGTTGAAACAGCTGGACCTTTCATTTCTTCCGCCGAAGGGCGAGCGAACGCCAGATGGCGAGGCGGAGGAAGATGCGGCCAGGTCCAACGGTCCCAAGGCGCGGCGAGCTGCGCATGCCGCCTTGCCATCGGCTGCTGGACGAACACCGAAGGAAAATCGAAATTCTTCAGAGAAGAAACCAGCGAAGCTCGTCGGACGAGTTGTCGCGGGAGGAGGTTTCGGCGGCGGCTCGGCTCCGACGCAACCCGTCGGGAAGCCACCTTTCGCTCAAGATGAGGAGCACGCTCTGCAAGCGCTTGAGCGCTTTGTGCAGTGCCCCCCGGGCACAGGATGCGCCCGTCCCCAGAATTTTGCGGCCCTGGGAAACCCACAAATACTCGACGGGAGCCCGCGCTCGGTCGGCCGTGGGGCCGATCGGTCCCGCCGGAGCGCGAGAGGAGGCCACGCTGAGGTGCGAGTATTCCCATCGATGAAAGCGATGTCTCGCTCGCTACGTCGCGCGCATCCCTTTCGGCCAATTGCCATTTCGGCGCTGGAACCGGCAATGCCGGCGGCTGTGGCACATCGCTAGCGACACGTGCGCGCTTTCGCTCCCTTGAACGTCCACGCCTTGAGCCACCCTTGCCCCTGCGGTCTGACACATCGGCGCCGAAAAACAATCCGGCGGCCGGCCGTATGCGTGACGCGGCTTCCGGGGGCTTTTTGATGTGGTGAGGTCCGCACATTTTTTTCACTGCTGCCCTCGAAGTTTTGATACGGCGACGTTTGGACACGGACTCTTCAGTTTGCCTATTAGCAGTAACCGCGCCTGGCATTCACATCATTTCGAACTGCGATTCTCGCGACCGAATTTCGCGTAATCACGCGCGCTGCGATTTTGTGAACCGATAAACAGCCGATCCCATGAGCGTATTGGCCCGCTCTTTGCTGCTGCCGGCCTTGACTCTCCGGAAATTTCAACCGCGGAAAAGGAGTTCGCGAAGCGAGCGCGTTGCGCTCCGAATGCGATCCATAAATGCAGATCGCACGGCGCGCACATCGAGTTCGTGTGCTGAAACCAAACCAGAGCAGTGAGAACCGCGCCCTCCGCCGTAAAATCCGAGATTCACGAGATGCGTTTATTCGCATGCCAGTCTCAGCAAACCGAGCCCTGCGATTTTCGATAAGCAAGTTTGAGAGCACGCATTAGCAGTTATAAAGGCGCACGCAACCACCTTCCATTTGCCAACTCACCCGGCCTATTCACTCAACATAAAGTAAGAATTAGCGCCACGACGATGGCGACGAGAAGAATTTAAAGTGGCACGGGCGATGCGCGTGCGGCGCGCCTGGAATCGAGTTTTATGGCGTCTACCGCGAAGCCGCTGATCAGCTCCGATTGATCGACTCGTTTACTTTTGATGATGGCTGAGGTCGCTGCAACTTCGTTGGAATTTGGCGGTAATCGATGCGGAAGCTCGCGGCGATATTACGAGGAGGGATTACGCGGGGGCCACGGCTCGAGGAGTTGTTCCTTGCGGTAGATCAGCGCGTTGATATCGTACGGGGCGAGTTCGATGCTGTGTCCGTGTGTGATTGCGTCGGTGGGGCACGCCTCGACGCAGTAGCCGCAAAAAATACAGCGCGAATAATCAATGTTGTAGACAGTTGCGTAGCGCTCACCGGCAGAGATGCGCTTGGATTCGGTATTTTCCGCAGCCTCGATATAGATACAATTCGCGGGGCACGCGGCGGAGCAGAGAAAGCACGCGACGCATTTCTCCAATCCGTTTTCGTCGCGCTGAAGGACGTGAATTCCGCGATAGCGCGCTTGAACGCTTGGCGGGACGTCGGGGAAGCTCTCGGTAGTAGTCTTCCCAAACATCGTCCGCAAGGTGACGCTGAAGCCTTTGAAGAGCGTCACAAAAGTCTCGCCGACTTCTCTTACGATTGACGGCATCGGACCTCACTTTAGCAAAGTTGGGGGAAGCGGGCAAATTGCGATCACTCGCCAGGGGGAGCAACGGGAGCAGGCTCGTCGATTTTACCCCGGCCAGTGATCGCGGCGATGATTTGACGGCCGTGGAAGCGGCCGTTTTCGATGAAGATGTCAGAAGTCTTTTTGCCGCCGACGACGACTCCGGCGACGTAGATGCCGGGGACATTGGTTTCAAGAGTGTCGGGATTGCATTTGGGACAGCGGATTTGAGGATCTAGATCGATGCCCTGCTTCTCGAGAAACTCGAAATCCGGGTGGTAGCCGGTCATCGCGAAAACATGGGCGGCGGGAATGGAATGTTCCGGTCCCGAATTCTTCACCCACACTTTGCCGGGCTCGATGCGCGTAACGTGCGTGGAAAACATGGCTTTGATCTCGCCGGCGCGGATGCGATTTTCGACGTCAGGTTTCACCCAATATTTCAAGGTCTTTCCGAGTTCGGGGCCACGGTGCACGAGAGTGACTTTGGCGCCTCCCCGGAAAAGGTCGAGGGCAACTTCGGCGGCGGAATTCTTGGCGCCGATCACGACCACTTCCTGATTCCAGTACGGATGAGCTTCCGTGAAATAGTGCGAAACGTGGGGCAGATCTTCGCCGGGGACGTTAAGGTAATTCGGGAGGTCGTAGTATCCGGTGGCGATGATAATTTTCGAGCCGTGGTAGAGGTTGCGGGCGCCGAGTTCCGTTTGCGTCTGAACGACGAAGTCGTCGTCAGAGCCGGTGATGCGCAGAACCTTTTCGTAGAGGCGGGTTTGGATGGCATAGTGCTCGACGGCGCGGCGGTAATATTTCAGGGCCTCGACGCGAGTAGGCTTGCCGCCGGCAATAGTCATCGGGATATCGCCGATTTCCATGCGCTCGGGCGTGGTGAAGAAGTTCATGTTGACCGGATAGTTTAGAAGCGAGTTGCACAGGGCGCCCTTATCGATTACGAGGGGACGCAGGCCGTTGCGCTCGGCCTCGATGGCGCAGGCGAGGCCGGTGGGGCCGGCCCCGATGCAGATCACGTCGTATCGATCCTCGGTGGTCACGGAACCAACCTAGCGAAGACGCCCGCGAGTTTCAAGAGATTGTTGGAGCGGAGGGGCGCATGACCGGCGTGAGCCGGAGGCATGCGCCCCTTTTTCTGCCCTCTCGCGCTTGTGACGGGTAGATGAGCGCTCGGGTGTTTGTTTTCAGAGAGTTGGATCATGTTCTACTCGTCCTCAGTGTCGAGCAGGGCTGGCGATTCGTCGCTCGGAGGCGCGACGTCGATGGCGTCGGCCGGGGACGGGTCCGGAAGCGGCGCCGGGACCGCTGAGCCCGAGGAGACGATGATGTGGGTTGGCGGCTCGACCCAGTGGCCGTCGCGATTGATGCGGGCGAAGTGGTGGACGGCGCGGATGACCGCATCCGCAGTTATACGGACGCTCTGGGCGCGGTGGATGATGTGGCCGAGGGCGGAGCGAAGGTTGAGGTC
>DATDIT010000116.1:0-7830 GCA_036520875.1 Candidatus Acidiferrales bacterium | reverse complement strand
AGAGCGCGGCCTACGCCGTCCTTGCGCATGAAGCGGTTGTTGATAGCGTATGGGCTGACAACATACGCCCTTTATTATTGAAGCGTTTTCCCGATGCCACGAAGGAAGACCTGAAAGAAGCGCACGGCTATGCATATGGCGGGGCCATTATCCAAGACATGGGTTATTACCCGCACGGAAGTTTCTTTTTCAGCGACCTGACGCACTACGTACGGAGCGGAGACTTTGTAGTCGCGTTGCTGCGCGATTCCAAGGACCTTGATGGTTATGCGTTTGCGTTGGGGGCGCTCGCGCACTACGCCGCCGACAATATTGGCCACCCTATCGGCGTGAATCGCGCGGTTCCGCTCCTTTATCCGAAGTTGAAAAAAAAATATGGCGACACCGTTACCTACGAAGATGATCCCCTCGCGCACGTAAAGACTGAATTCGGGTTCGACGTTCTGGAAGTCGCACGTGGACGTTACGCGCCCGATAGCTACCACGACTTCATCGGCTTCGGAGTTTCTGTGCCCCTGCTCGAGCAGGCATTCCAGGAAACCTACGGCTTGGACCTGAAAAGCGTTCTCACCAACGAGGACAAGGTACTCGGTTCATACCGTCATGATGTCAGTCAGCTGATCCCTAAGGCGACCCGCGTCGCTTGGAGCCTTAAGAAAAACGAGATCATGAAGGATCAGCCAGGCATCACGAAAAGGAAGTTTCTCTACAATCTCTCTCGCGCAAGTTATCAAAGGAACTGGGGAAATCAGTATTACCCTCCCACCTTTGGTGAAAAATTCCTTGCCTTTCTCGTTCGGATTCTTCCAAAAATAGGCCCTCTGAGGGTTCTGCAACTCAAAACACCCACGCCCGCGGCGCAAAAACTCTTCGAAGCAAGCTTCAACGCGACTTTAGATCGCTACCGGCAGCTCCTGACTCAAGTCGGTGCGGGCCAACTGAATCTGCCCAACGACAACTTTGACACCGGTGAAATCCCAGAGCCGGGAAAATATCGGCTCGACGATACGACACATGCAAAATTGCTCGGCGCGCTGGCCAAACAGAATTTCAATGGCGCTTCGTCCGAGGTCCGCGCCGAAATTCTGCAATACTATGCACATCCGGATGCTCCTTATGCGACCAGGCGAAAGCCAAAGGACTGGGCAAAGCTTCAGGCCCAGCTTGAACAATTGAAAAAGGCGGACGCGGTACCCTCGCCGGTTGCGGGCGATTTGCCATGATGCGGAAGTTGCGGGTCGAAAGAAACCCTCGCAGGACGAACGTGGCCGCGTGCAGATAATGAACCCTTGCAAAATTTCTCTCTTGGAACCTGGAACTTATGAGCCAACAATATCAAGACCAGCTCGCAAAGGTGCACATGACCGAGACTTGGGAGCAGTGGGTAGGACAGTCGGTCAACGGAAAATTCCGCCTGCGCCGCTATCTGGGCGGCTCGGAGCATAGCGCCGTTTTTTTGACAGACTACGATGATCGAGAGCCTCAAAGCGCCGCCATCAAGCTGATCGCGGAGAACGCGCCCGATGCAGAACGCCAGCTGGACTCCTGGCGCCTCGCTGCCACGGTTTTGTCTCATCCTCACCTCATCCAATTATTTCAGGCGGGACGTTGCAAAATCGGCGACGTCAAGCTCGTATACGTGGTGATGGAGCGTGCCGACGAGGATCTGTCCCAAATCATTCCCCAGCGGCCGCTGACTGAAACGGAAGCGACCGACATGCTCAAACCTGCCCTGGATGTCCTCGCATATATCCACGCAAAAGGTTCTGTGCACGGCCGCATCAAACCCGCAAATATCATGGCCTGTGGCGACAAGCTCAAGCTCTCGAGCGATGGCCTCCGCCGTATCGGTGATCCAATCATCGGCCGGGGGCCTTACGGTCCACCCGAAGCTGTGGCTTCGCCCGCAGGCGATGTGTGGTCGCTTTCGATGACGATGGTGGAAGCTCTGACGCAGCATGTGCCCGCATGGGACAGAAATGCGCCCGGGAACCCCGTCGTACCGAATACCCTCCCCGCTTCACTTCTGGATATCGCGCGAAACTGTTTGCGGGGCGATCCAAACCAGCGATGGACGATCGCCGACATTGCCTCGCGTCTCGATCCCGCTGCGCCCACGCCCCGGCAGCAACCGCTCGAGCCTGTTGCCTCGCCCGCGAGTCCACGTTATCTCATTCCTGCCGTTCTCGTCCTTTTGCTGATGGTGACGGCGGTCATAAGCCTGAAAGTCCTAAACCGCGAGACCAAAACTCAGTCGGAACCCCGCGCCGCGATTGAGAAGTCAGCTCCAACGACGTCCCCGGAACCGCGCCCTCCTGAAAACAACACGGCATCGGGGAAAGAGCACGCTGCAAGCAACGAACAGAAGAACCCCGGTGATGTTCTGGCAGCCGCTGCGCCCATTCAGCCCAGAGCCTCAGAAAAAGCGCCTGCGGCCGCGCCGTCAGGCCAAGACGTAATCCATCGAGTCGTTCCCGAGGCGTCGCAAACCGCTCTTGATACGATCCGGGGAACGGTCAGAGTCAGTATTAGGGCCCATGTCAATCCCTCAGGTGGTGTGTCGGAGGCCACCATCGATTCACCGGGGCCAAGCAGGTATTTCGCAAGGCTCGCGCAGCAAGCGGCGCAGCAATGGAAGTTTTCGCCGAACGGAACTACAAGCGATTGGATTTTGCGTTTTGAATTTACAACCACCGGCGCCAAGGCCTCCTCCGCGCACGCAGCCCCATGAGCAATTTGTTGGCCGCCACTTTCAGATAGCCGCGTTGAAACACCTCGGTGAAAAAGACGCGAGCACCAAGTTTTCGCGGTGCACTTTTTCCTCAGGGACCTTACAATAGTTTGCCCTTGCACCTTCGCAAGCATCCAAAATCGATCTCGAGGGAAATATCGAATGGCAGTCGAACGCACTCTTGCAATCATCAAGCCGGACGCAGTCGGCCGCGCGCTCACCGGCGAAATTCTCAGCCGCATTCACACGGCGAAATTTCAGATTGTCGCCATCAAGTCGCTGCGGCTCACCAAATCCGAAGCGGAAGGCTTCTATGCCGTTCATCGCGCCCGGCCGTTTTTCGGCGAGCTGACGGAATTCATGAGCTCCGGAAAAGCGGTGGTGATGGTTCTCGAAGCCGAAAACGCTATCTCGAAGTGGCGCGACACCATGGGCGCCACCGATCCGGCCAAAGCCGCGTCCGGTACAATTCGGAAAGAACTCGGCTCCAGCATCCAATTCAATTGCACGCACGGTTCCGACGCCCCTGACACCGCCGCGTTCGAAATCGCCTATTTCTTCGCAGGCTTTGATTTAATCTAGTACCGGGCGCGGATTCTAATTTGGCGACCTGTCGGTGCCCGCCGCCGTAAAATCAGCCTGCGACCAAACCGAAGTCTCCTCATCTCATAAGGCTGTTGCCTCGGCGAGCAAAAGTCTAGAATTACTTTCTGTGCCAAACGGTGACCGATCGTGGCGAAGCCAGTTTTGCTGAGCGTGGATGACGACTCCGATGTCCTCCGAGCGATCGAGCGCGACCTCCGCTCGAAGTACGGCTCTGAGTACCGCGTCATAGGAACGGATTCCCCCGAAGGTGCCTTGAACCTTCTAAAGCAGCTACAGCTACGAAACGATAGCGTGGCGCTCCTACTTGCCGACCAGCGTATGCCCCACATGGATGGCGTTGCTTTCCTACAGGAAGGAATGCGTATCTTCCCCGAGGCCAAGCGCGCGTTGCTCACCGCCTACGCCGATACCAACGCTGCGATCTCCGCCATCAACGAAGCCAGCATCAACTACTTTTTCATGAAACCGTGGGACCCTCCCTCCGAACATCTATATCCGCAACTGGATGATCTGCTCGATGATTGGCGAGCTTCGTTCAAGCCGAAATTCGAGGGGATTCGGGTATTAGGTACACGGTGGTCGCCACAGTCGTATGCCATGCGCGACTTTTTGGCCCGCAACCACGTTCCATATCAGTGGATTGATGCTGAGCTCTCGGCCAATGACCCTGAAACGAAACGTCTCCTGGCGGCCCTGGGACCAGAGGCTGTGAACTTGCCGATCGTGCTCTTTCCGGACGGCACCAAGCTTCTCGAAAGTGTGCCGGCGGACGTGGCGCAGAAAGTGGGATTGCGCACACGGGCCCAAACAAATTTTTACGACCTCGCAATTGTGGGCGGCGGACCCGCGGGACTGGCTGCCGCTGTCTATGGCGCGTCGGAGGGTCTGCACACGGTGATGATCGAGCAAGAAGCGCCCGGCGGCCAGGCAGGCATGAGCTCGCGGATCGAGAATTACCTCGGATTTCCAACAGGGCTAAGCGGCGGCGACCTGGCCCGGCGGGCAGTGGTGCAGGCCCAGCGTTTTGGAGTTGAAATTCTCTCACCGCAGGAAGCCTGCGGCGTGCGGATCGAAGGGCCCTACCGGATCGTCAAATTGGCGGACGGAAGCGAAATCTCCTGCCACGCCTTGATGATCGCAACAGGGGTACAGTGGCGGCGCCTCGAAGCCCCTGGAATCGCGCGGTTACAAGGCGCGGGTGTCTATTACGGAGGCGGAGCCACGGAAGCTCTCTCCTGCAAGGGAGAAATAGTTTACGTAGTCGGCGGCGCGAATTCCGCGGGTCAAGCCGCAATGAATTTCGCCAAGTACGCGGAGCGCGTTGTCATCGCCGTTCGCGGCGCCTCACTGTCGAGCACCATGTCGCAGTATTTGATCGACCAAATCAAGGAGACGCCTAACATTCAGATTTGGCCGCACGCCAGCGTGTCCGAGGTCCACGGCGATACGCACCTGGAAGAAATTTCCTTCCTTTGCTCCGATACCAACAAGGTCGAGCGCGTGCCGGCGACTTCGATGTTCATTTTTATTGGCGCGCTGCCGCGAACTGACTGGCTTGCGGGCATCGTCGAGCGCGACGATTACGGGTTCATCCTCACTGGCCCCGATCTTATACGCGAGGGAAAGCGCCCCAAGGATTGGGCGCCCGATAGAGATCCCTTTCTGCTGGAAACAAACGTTCCCGGCCTTTTCGCGGTCGGCGACGTGCGGCACGGCTCCGTGAAACGAGTAGCTTCTGGAGTCGGCGAGGGGTCGGTAGCCGTCCAGTTCATCCATCAATATTTGAGCAAAGTATAAATGGCCGAAAACTCGGAACTGCTTCGCGTACCGGCATTTGCCGATCTGCCTGACGAGCAGATTTCATGGTTCATCGGTCAGGCAGAAGAGATGCGTCTCACGCCTGGCGAAATGTACTTTCGCGAGGGTGATCCTGCCGACGCAATGTTTGTCATTCTGGAAGGGCAGCTCCAGGTCCGCGGCGAACTCGGTGGCGAACCGTTTGTAGCTACGGTGCAACCGGGGGCCGTTACCGGTGTGTTGCCCTTCTCGAGAATGAAGCAGTTTCCAGTAGGCGTCCGGGCACTCACGGACGGCCGCGTGCTGCGCTTTCCTGCTTCCAAGTTTCCCGATCTCGTGCAAAAGATGCCGGAATTAACGCAGCGCCTCGTGGGTTTGATGTCGGATAGAATTCGCGAAACCACTCGGCGAGAGCAACAGCGCGACCGATTGGTTTCTTTGGGAAAACTTTCGGCAGGGCTCGCGCATGAACTCAATAATCCCGCCTCCGCTGCCAAACGCGCCGCCAGCCAATTGCGCGACGCGCTTAAGCGAATCAAGGACTCAAGCCACGAATTAGGAAGGCGCGACCTGACTGCCCCGCAGAAAGCCGAGATTGAGAAATTAGAAGCCTCGTTCGTGCGAAGCGGAGAAGTTCCATCTGATCCGCTGGCCGTCAGCGATCTCGAGGATCAGATTGATTCCCTGTTGCGGAGTCATGGGCAGACCGACTTGTGGCAGATGGCCGCCGAATTGGCGCGCAGGAATGTGAAGCCGGAGGCGCTGGAATCTCTATTCGCAACTCTTGATCCCCAAACTGCGCGAGCGGCGCTCGTCAGGATCGCGGCGTCGGTGGAGCTGGCGACGTTGCTCAACGAAATCGAGAGTGGCACGTCGCGGATTTCGGACTTGGTCCGCGCGATCAAGGAATACACGTACATGGATCAAGCGCCCCTGCAAAATGTGGATATCGTGAAGAGTCTGGAAACCACGCTGGTCATCATGAACCATAAGCTCAAGCAGGGAGTGACCGTGCAGCGCGATTATCAGAAAATTCCCCTGCTCGTGAATTCATTTGGCAGCGAGTTGAATCAGGTTTGGACAAACCTGATCGATAACGCCATTGGCGCAATGGGCGGCAAGGGCGAACTTCGCGTTCGAACACGCCGCGACGACAAGTGCGTTGTAGTCGAGATCGCCGACAATGGCCCGGGAATTCAGCCCGATATATTGCCGCATATTTTCGAGCCATTTTTCACCACAAAAGGAGTCGGAGAGGGTACCGGTCTGGGGCTCGATACTGTCCAGCGCATTGTGAACAAGCACCGAGGAAATATCGAGGTCAGTTCGAAACCCGGCGAAACTCGCTTTCAAGTGTGGCTGCCGCTCGCGGACGCTTCTAGCGCGCCTTCCTCCAACCCGAGCTAGTCAGCATCAGCGGAATCTTCAATCGGCTCCCTCATCAGCGCTACCTGACCGCCTTTATTTGATTCCTTTGATCCACGCGAGTATCGGACCGGAAACGCTCTTGTCCGCGGTGTCTATCGAAAATACCATGGACATGTGACTCTCACCCTTCGCAAGCAGCAGCTTCGGGCAATGCGCAGGACCCTCCTTGCAAAGTTCGTCGTGCAGCAGCCGGTTGAACGGCATCAATCCTCCGTCCACCGACGGATCGGCGCCGATGTCCAAAGTCCCATTTGCCAGCATGATTTTCACCGAAGTTTTCTTCAGCTCAGGCAGGTTTGATCGCGCCAACTGCGTCGCTGCGTCCACAGGTGGGCCAAATCCGCCAGGACCTCCCGCAGCGGGCGGCCCGCCGGGCTGACCAGCGGCACGGCCCGGCAGCGCGCCCTCCGCGCTGAAAGCTCCTCCCTTTACGCCACAAGTTTTGCCGGCGTTGGCAAGCATGGACATCGGATTCGCTCCCCCCGCCGGAGGCGGCTTCAGCGGTGCGATGTCAAACGCCGCCGCAGACATGAAGATCACTCCCTTCACCCCGACGCCATTGGGTCCGTAGAGATCTGGATGGCCAATGTATGTCCCGAGCGGCACATTGCCGGCCGAATGAGCCCAGATGAACATGCGGTCCGGATTGCCGTGATACTTGGGAATGTTCGCTTCCACCCATTGAAGCATCGTCGATATGTCCTTGGCGCCGCCGTCCCAACTCGCGCTGCCGTGCCGCTGCATCAGGATGCCCACCATGCCGTTCTTTGTCGCCCATCTTGCGATGTTGTCGTAAAAAGCGTTCGCTTCCTTGTCCTGAATCTCGATCTTGTTGCCCACACCGCCAGGCACGTAAATCAGCACGGGACGGGAAGCTGCTCCCTTATCTGCCGTGAAAATATCCACCACATCCATCGGACTGGGGCCGAACGACTGATCCCGCACTACCGTGATTCCGGGATACAACGGCGTCTTGTCGCTGGTAATGTCGTTCGCGGGCATCAGCGGCCGGTACAGTTTCGCAGTGCACGGTGGATCGACGATATGGCCCATCTTCTGTAATTCTGACTCGATGTTCGCTGGCACCTGAGCTACCGCGACTCCCGCCGCGAGCGAGTTCGCCAAAAGTGCACCAAAGACGAACGTCAAGGTTCGGATTCCGTATCGTCGAAAGTTCATTTTTATCTCCTCGCCGGACATTTCATCGAGTGCTCACGGTGAAGTCAATATCACGGCTCCGCAATTCTCGCCAGACTTTTATCTCTCCC
>DATDIT010000115.1:0-12501 GCA_036520875.1 Candidatus Acidiferrales bacterium | reverse complement strand
GGCCGCCTGGCCGAAATGGGCGCTCCCGTCGAGCGGATCGAAGTGACCGGCAATCTGAAATATGACGCCGCGCCTCCCGCCGTGGGAGAGTTCGGCGCGTGGCTGGGCGAGCAGATTCGACGGCAGGAGCGCTGGCCCGTGTTAGTGGCTGGGAGTGTTGTAGGAGAGGAAGAAGAGGCGGTGCTGGCGGCCTATGACGCCGTGCAGCGGCAATGGCGACGCGCTTTGCTGATCCTCGCGCCGCGCAAGCCGGACCGCTTCGACGCTGCCGCAACGATTTCCGCCGCGGGTGGCTGGAATGTTGTTCGCCGCAGCCGTATCGATCTCGCACAGCCATTGCAGGAAAATGCAGATGTATTGATTCTCGATTCAATCGGCGAATTAGGCGGTCTGTATTCGCTTGGCGATGCAGTTTTCGTCGGAGGGTCGCTGGTTCCAACGGGCGGCCACAATATACTCGAACCCGCCTGGTTCTCGAAGCCGCCCGTTTTCGGACCATCGATGGAAAACTTCAGCGAGATGGCCTCGCAGTTTCTCTCCGCCCACGCCGGCGTGCAAGTAACCAGCGGTCCGCAGTTGGGCAAGGTGTGGGTCCAGCTGATCGAAGATGCGCCCATCCGAGAAAGAATGGGGGCGGCTGCGCGCTCTCTCTCGGAACGCAATCGCGGCGCCACAGAGCGTTCACTCGAACGAATCGCCACTGTGCTGGATAGAAAAGGGCCAAGCACGTGAACCTCGGTGAATCGTTGCTATGGCCTCTCACCTTGCCCTATGGAGCGGTCGTTCGTCTGAAGGCGCGTGCCTACGCAAAAGGGCTTCTGCGGCAGCGCAGCCTCAATGGCGTCGTCATCAGCGTCGGAAACATCACCACCGGCGGCACCGGCAAGACCCCAATGGTTCTCTGGCTCGCGGAGCGTCTTCTTGCCGAGGGCAAGAAGCCCGGGATTCTCACACGAGGCTATCGCGGCGAAATTTCCTTGGCTGGCTCAACCAGCGACGAAGTGCAATTGCTCCAAAGACGTCTGGGAGATCGCGTTGCATTTGGGATCGGCGCCGACCGCTTCGCGCGCGGCAGCGAACTGGCCACGCGCGGCATTGACTGGTTCATTCTCGATGACGGTTTTCAGCACCTGCAACTCGCGCGCGATGTGGATATCGTCCTGATCGATGCGACCAATCCATTCGGCGGCGGGCATTTGCTTCCAGCCGGCCGTCTACGGGAGCCCAAGTCCGCGATTTCTCGCGCGGACATTATCGTGATCACGCGTAGCCGCCACGCCCCGGCCGTCGAAGCAGCGATTCGCCGCGAGTCGCGTGCGCCTATTTTTTACGCCAGCGTCCGGTTCGATTCAATCACGCCGTGGCACCCGGAAAATGCGGAGCGGGAAATCTCACGCTCGCAAGAACAAAAACTTTTCGTCTTTTGCGGCATAGGCAATCCGTCGGCTTTCGTCGCCAATCTACGTGAGTGGGGATTTCAGATAGTGGCTGAGCGGTTCTTTCCGGACCATCATCGCTACACGCTCGAAGATGTTCAGGTAATCGAAAGCGAAGCGCGTTTGGCCGGTGCGGACGCGCTTATCTGCACCGAAAAAGACATTTTCAATCTGGCGAACGCGCCGTTTCAATCATTCGACGTTTCCTATTGCCGCATTTCTCTTCAGTTGGATCGCGGCGAAGAATTTTGGCGCACCATCACTACGATTGCAGAAGCTCGCAGTTCCAAGTGACGCGAAAATTGACCTCGTTCGCCCTCGCCGAATGTGCGACACTGCCGTACTTCTTCCGCCAAACTCGACACATTTTGTGCCTCTTCGAGCGGCGGGAAAGTCAATCTCGTGGGCAAAACTGGCAATTTTTGGACGCGTTTCCGCGTTCGCGCGGGCTATCCGGTTGCTGCGATTTATTTGGCGCTGGCGGCGCCTAGGCTTCGTTGGATGGCCATCGGCGCGGTGATTGCCGCTTTTGGCTTGATCGTTCGCGGGGCCGCGGCGGGATATCTGCGTAAGGATCAGCAACTTGCCACTGGCGGTCCGTACTCGCGCACCAGGAATCCGCTGTATCTGGGGAGCGCTTTGCTCGCCGCGGGTTTCATTGTGGCGGGGCACTCTGTTTGGGCCGGGGTGGCGGTCGCTGTGTACTTCGTGGTGTTCTATTACGCAGCGATTCGCACCGAAGAGGCGCATCTGCGGGCACATTTTGGTTTCGAGTTTGAAGCATACGCTGCGCGAGTTTCGAAGTTTTTCCCGAGTTTTTATCCCACCAGTAGCGGGCCATTGCATCCGAAAGCCGCACGCATCCCGGAGTTTTCGTGGTCACAGTATCGCCGGAATCGCGAATATCAGGCGTTGATTGGGACACTTGCGGGGCTTGGAGTTCTCTGGCTGAGAATGTGGTTTCGCGCCCGATTCGGTTACTGAGCGCGCGCGGCGCCCCGAAAAGGCATCAATATGAATGGAATATTTGCATCGAGTTTAACGTAACGCTGTTTTTCGTTTTTCGGGCGCTTTTCCGTCCCCCGTTTGAATCATCGCTCAGCGTAATCGTGCACCGAAATGGTTTGGCCATCCGTTACTGCGGTAATTGCTCCATCTCGGTCGGTACGCAATAGCTGGATGCCATCGCTTTCGTAGCGGTTGACCACCGTTTCGGCAGGATGACTAAATGGATTCGCGAGGCCCACGGAAACTGCGGCCGTGTGCGGCGCGACCGCGGCTAGGAATGCAGGCGTCGAAGAAGTTTTGCTCCCGTGGTGGGGGACCTTCAGAAAATCCGCGGCGAGGGGGATGCCGCCTTCAACGAGTTTTTCTTCCGTATGCTGCTCGATGTCTCCGGTAAGCAGAAAGTGGACGTGGCCATCGGAAAGGCGCAACACGAGCGAATTATCGTTCGCTTTCTTCGCAGAAAATCCGCCATTCGGCGGCCAGAGCACATCAACAAGCGCGCCATCCCAGCTAGATTCCGCGCCTTGTGCTTGATGCACGACCGTTACGCCGCGCGATTTCGCTTCCGCAAGCAGATGTTGGAAGGCCGGGCGAGCGTCGTCGTCTCCAACCCACAACGCGCCGACTCGAAAATTATCGAGCACAGCATACAAGCCATCCAGATGATCGTGATCCGCATGCGTGAGCGCAACTACATCGAGCTTTTTTAGTCCGCGCGACCATAGATAGGGTGAGACGACTTCTTCTCCTACATCCGTACCCGATCGCTGTCCTCCAACCCACTCCGAGCCAGCCAAGCCGCCACCGTCGATCAGCATGGTGCGGCCGCCCGGAAATGCGGTGAAAATTGAATCGCCTTGCCCAACATCGAGGACATCCACTTCGAGCTTTCCCCGCTGCAGATTTGGCGAGAATGGGTAGGAGGCTACAAGCAGCGCCAGCACAGCTAAAGCGATTGCCGATGCCCATTCTGCCGGCGCGATTGGGCGCGGCGGCTGGCGCCTGGTAATCCGATTTTGCAGCCGCGCCGCGGCGGCGCGTGCGGACACTGCAAGAATTATCAACGCCGAAAAAAAGAGAAGGACGAGCCAGAGCGGAGGCCCCGGAATGCGATAGGAAACTCGGGGCAAGCGGCTAAACCATCCGATGGTTGCGAGCAGCAATCCCGTGCAAAAGCCAAGCGCCTTCGCGAGCAACGCGGCGAAGCGCATCCATACGAAGGTTGAAAGCAAGGTGAGAAAGCCAAAGGGCACGATCAGGCCAGTCAGCAGCACTGCGGGGATGTTGCTCAGCGGTCCTATGAGGCTGACGCGATGAAAGTCTTGCGCAAGCAGCGGGAGCATGCCGATTTGGATCGCGACGGACAATAGCACGATGTCCCATAGGCGCAGGCCGGTGCGAATGGGCGAGGCAACTAGAAAACTTGCGTGCGGCGCAAGGCGTTGTGGAACTCTAGATTCGAGCCAGTGCACGGCGGCACGCATTTCGATTCGAAATTGCGCGATTTTAGGGGGAAATGCCGGATCGCGGGTTACATCGCCCAAGTGCTGCAGGCCCGCGCGGTAGGGAGTGCTGGTGCGGTCCATCCACGGCAGCGCCAAAGCGGCAATAACGGCTGCAGCCACAAACGAAAGCTGGAAACTGGAGTCCGCAAGCGACGATGGTTTCCAGATGAGAAGCACAAGCGCCGCCAGCGCGACGGTATTCAGCAGCTCGATCTTGCGAAATAGGGGGCGCGCGCATAGATAGAGCGCGGCCATGAGCGCGGCGCGCAGAATCGGCGGCCGGTCCTGCACGATGCCGACATAGGCCGCGAGCACGCTTAAAGTGACGAGGCTCGTGACGCCCATCGGGAATCGCAGCTTGCGGCAAAGCCAGAAAAGAAATACCACCAGGGCGCCTACATGCAAACCGGCGACGACGAGGACGTGATACGCAGAAGTTTTTTGGAATGCCGTTACGACATCTGAATCAACGAAGCTTCTATCGCCGAGAAGCATGGCCCGCAGCACGGCCGCGCGCTGCGGCTGGCCGGGAAAAAGGCTATCCAGGCGCGCCAGCATGTCTCCGCGAATTCGCGCGAACCGTTGCGAAAGAGTGGGTTTCGGCCGGGCAATGAGTTGCAGTAACTCACCGCTGCGAAGGGACGCGGTCAAATCGACTTTTTGTCCGGCGAGATAGCCGCGCAGATCGAATGCGCCAGGATCGCCGAAATTTCGCGGCGGCCGCGCTTTTACGAGCGCCTCCACACGATCGCCCGCGCGAAGATTTGAAGGCGGGTCGGCCACGCCGGATACGCTCGGCCCGCCGTACAGATTCAGGCGCATCCCGCCGCTGACCGGCAAAAGGCTGCCGGCTATTTCCACCTGCTCAAGATTCATTTCGTAGCGGCGGCCCCATGGTAGAGCCATGGGATCTTCGCGAAGACGCCCCTGCCAGCGCAGCGGCTCGGTAGTATCCAAACGGCCGGCCGTGATGAGGCGCGTTACATGGTTCGGAGGTATCGCGGCTCGCTCGACGCCGAACGCCACTACGCCGATTGCGAGCCATGCGACGAGAGCGAGCGCCCATGCCGTGGTCAAACGGCGCCACCAGATAAAAAGTCCGGCGGCCACCAGTGACAGAACGGCCATGGCAACCCACAGCCGGACCGGACCCGGCGACCATTTCTCTATTTCCACGCCGCTAGCAAAGGCGGCGACAATCCATACCAGCGGCAGTTTCATCGTGTTTAGCGCCAGATTTATTGGACACCGAACTAAACTCATTCACACCGTTGCTCGGGTGGCCGCGCTGCCTCGATCTTCGTGCTGTCTGATGTAGTCGGTGGCAGATTCTCTGCCACGAAAGCTACCCGCGAGAACCGTCTTACCGGCAACGTGGTCGAATACGTGGCTCACAAACTCGATCAGCTTTTGCTTCGCCTTGGTGTCAAGCTGCTCTTGTTCGCCTCGAATAACCGCTAACACGTTATGATCCTCTTTGCCATCCTCAATCTGCTCCATCAGACCGACCGGATCGCACTCGACGATTTGCCCGGTATGCAATGAGGTTTTCGTAAGGACAAAACAGTCCACGTTGAGTCCGTCGTCTCCCGTCGTGTTGAGGATGAATCCGTACGGTAGTGGATACGCTCGCGAGACCCGGGCTGCTCCCGTAAATTCGAGCGTCTTTTCATCATAGAAATTCTTAACAAACGAACCCGCCTCGTTTTGAATAAATACCTTCATCTTCGGTACCTCCAAGGCTCCGGAGCTCTCATAAATCCTAGGGCGCGGGATGGCATTTCATTGGATTCGCCGGAGGAGGGCGACGGATTCCATGTGAAATGTTTGAGGGAAAAGATCGAAGAGGCAGATGGCGGAGATTTCATATCCGGCCTTCAACAGTTCCGCCAGATCGCGAGCGAGAGTTGGCGGCTCGCAGGAGATGTAGGTGATGCGCGCGGGCTTGATTCTGGCGAGCTGTTTTACGACTTCGGGTGACAATCCCGCTCGCGGCGGATCGGCGACGATGAGATCGGCCTTCTCTCTAAAGTTTTCGAGAAAATGCTCAACATCCATGGCGCGCGCTTCGATTCCGCCGCGATTCGGCTCCGCGCTAGATGAAATATTGAATTCCAAGTCGCGCGCCGCCGCGGGATTCGATTCAACGGCTACGATTCGATCAAAGCGCTTGGCGAGCGGAACAGAAAACAATCCAACTCCGGCAAAAAGATCGAGAGCGAGGCGTCCGCCTTCTTCATTTCCCGCGATTTCGCTGACCATTTCATCGACCAAAAAGCGATTCACCTGGAAAAAAGAGAGGTGACCGACGCGGTACGATGAGCCGCCGGCCTCGTATTGGAGAAAGCCGGGTCCTGCGAGATCCATTCGTTCGCGGGTTGGGTCGTGCAGGAGCAGGCTCTCAAGTTCAGGCGCAATTTCGCGAACTTTTTCGGCAATTTCCTTGGCGGGAGGGAAGCCGCCGGCAAAAGTTAGAGTTATGAGCAGTTTCGAATCGCCGGCGCCGGCAAAAGCTTCGATCTCGCGCAAATTACGCGGGAATTGGCCTGCTGCAAGGGCCTGACGAAAAGCAAGAAACGTTTTCAGTAACTGTGGGGAGAGAATCGCGCACTGATCAACGACGCGAAGAGTGGTGGAGTTTGCACCAAAGTATCCAATGCGAAGACTTGTTCCTTGCTGCTCGCCGGAAGAAGCGGTCGCGCTTGGATTCGCGGCGGCTTGGTCGAGCGCGCGGACTTTCCATTGCGCACGATTGCGATAGCTCCAGGGAGGCGAAGCATGCGCGGCAATTTCGCCGGGCCATTCGATGTGTCCGAGGCGGCGCAGGGTTTCGCGCAGGATTTCCGTTTTGTATTGGAGCTGCGCTTCGTAGGCGATGTGCTGGTAATTGCATCCGCCGCACAGGCCGAAATGAGGGCAAGGCGGAACAGCGCGTCCGGCTGACGGCTCGATTAATTTATCGACTCGGGCGCGGATGAATTTCTTTTTTCGCTCGACGGGCGCGGCGGAAACGCGCTCGGCCGGAAGCACGAAGGGCACGAAGACGGTGGAACCCTCATGATGCGCCAAGCCGTCTCCGCCGTAAATCAATTTTTCAATGGTGATGTCCATAATGGCCGTTATAAAAGACTTGCGCCCCGCCTACGTGAGATAGAAAAGACTCAACCTGGGCACGCCGAATCGCTCGAATAACCGCTTTTGCGTGTACTGGCGCTCGAGCTGCGCCAATTGCGCCGCAGACATTTTGCGCCGGTAAGGCGCAAGGGAGCGATCCATTTCCTGGCGGATGGCGAGCATCGCACTCTCGTCCGCGTCGGCTGAAATCGCCGCCGTCAATTTATCTTCCAGGACCGTAAGCCGCTGCTCAAGCTGCTCGAGATCAAGCGTCCCCGGCGTTTCGGTAACCGGCAACGTTTCCACGAGCTTTTCCGCGGCGTGTTTGAGTCGCTCCGCCATTGCGGGATATGCGCCGCGATGTTTTTCAGACGCTTCGCAGAGCCGCGCTGCGTTGCGCTCGATGTAATTTTTCAGTTCAGCACGCGAAAACGGCTCGGCGGTTGGGCGCGAAGATTGAACCTCGGGCCCAGTACCCGCGGCGGCTTCCTGGGCCTCCTCGGCTGCGTCGAGTACGGCGTCGACGCAGTACGCAAGGCTTTTGAGTTGGCGCCCGCCCGCCGCGCGGCGCGAGCGTCCCCAACTTTCAAACGCGCGGTCGATTCCTTTAAGTACGGCACCGAGCGGGATTCCCGCTTTCTGCCAGGTTTCGACAATGGCCCAATCAAGAGGCGATACCAGCAGGTGTGCGCCGCGTTTTCGCCAGAAATATTCCTCGATCTCGGTAAAATAATTGAAATAGTTAAAGGATTCCATCGAGCCGAACGTTCCATCGAGCCGAACACCGCCGGACGGTTATTTTCGCGTCCGGTCTTGCCCATCCGATTGATTGCGCTCCCAAATGATCCGCAATCCTTCGAGCGTTAGAAACTCGTCCACCGTTTCGATATGGCGCGAGGCGCGTCCGATAAGCGCTGCCTGGCCGCCCGTGGCAATCACTTTGGTTTTCGGCCCCATGACTTTTTTCATGCGGTCGAGGATTCCGTCCACAAGATCGATGTAGCCGTAGTAGAGTCCCGATTGCAACGACGCTGCTGTGTTGGTGCCGATGACTTTTCCTGGATCCTTGATCTCGACGCGAAAAAGACGAGCCGCGCGCGCAAACAGCGCGTCCGCTGAAATGCCGATTCCGGGAGCGAGGACGCCCCCCAAATATTCGCCGCGCGCGGAGACCGCGTCGAAATTGATGGCGGTGCCAAAATCAACGATGATGCATGGCCCGCCATGCTTCGCAAATGCGGCCACGCTATTAACGATGCGGTCGGCTCCCACCTCCTGAGGATTATCGTATTGGACCGGCATGCCCGTCTTGATTCCCGGCTCGACGAAGAGAGCCTTGTGTCCGAAATAGCGGTCCGCCATGCCAGCTAGAGTTTCGTTTAACGGCGGCACGACGGAGCTGATGATTACGCCGCCGATTTCGCGCGGCTCAAGGCCCGCAAGAGTGAAAAGCTCGCGGGTGAGAATGCCGTACTCGTCCACGGTTTGATCTCTGGCCGTGGTGAGCCGCCAATTGGCGACGAGTTCCTTCTTGCGAAAAACTCCCAGGACGGTATTGGTATTGCCGGCATCGAGCGCGAGGAGCATCAGGAAGCCTCCGTGACATCGCCAGAGAGCACGGAGACTATTCCGCGGCCGTCGTCGCGCGCAACGCGAAGGACTCCACTGGGATCGAGTCCGGCAGTAGCGCCGCAGAAACTTTCGGTGGCTGTGGTGATCTGCACGCGCTTCCCCTTGAAATAGCTGGAACGCTCGGCGAAGCGTTGCAGGATCGGCGCCGCGCCATCAGAGAGAAATTGATTGTAGTAGCGGTCGAGGTGGCGCAGCAAACGGATCAGGAGTTTGAGCCTCGAATGAGGCTTTCCGGTTTGAATTCGGAGAGAGGTGGCCGTATCGGCGAGATTGTCCGGCATCTTGGCTTGATTCACGTTCATGCCAATTCCGGCGACGGCATAATGAACGCGATCGGGCTCGGCGCGCATCTCGGTAAGTATGCCGCAGAATTTGCGTCCGCCGACGAGGAGATCATTCGGCCAACGAATGTCGGGCTGCATATCGAGATCTTCCGCCGCTGCGTCGTATGCGGCTAGGCCAGCGACAAGCGTGAGAAGCGGGGCGTGCGCGGGAGAAATGGGCGGCCGCAACAGAATGCTGCAGTAGATGCCGGACGATTTCTCCGACGCCCACTTGCGGCCGGCGCGTCCGCGTCCGGCGGTTTGCTCCTCGGCGACTACAACGGCGCCATGCGGTTCACCGGATTCGCCGAGACGCATGGCCACAGAATTGGTTGAGTCAATTTTGAAGAAGTGGTGGATGCGTCGAGCGAAGGGCGTGCCATGCAGCCGACTGCCGAGCATCTGAGGGACGAGCACATCTGGCACGCGTTCGATGTGATAGCCGGTGCGGGGATGACCTTGCACTCGAACGCCCAGGGTGCGGAGTTTTTGAATCCATCGCCACACTTGTTGGCGCGAGACGCCGATTTCTTTGGCGACCTTCGCGCCGCTGATCACGATGGTGGAGTTTTCGGCGAGGAGCGAGAGCAGCGCGTCGATGCGGCGGTCCGTGGTGGGTGGCAGGCCCGCTATTGGTTTGTTGCGCATGTGCTGGAGTGACGAAGCATACGCGAGCATACGACGGCTCACAAGCGAAGCGTGCGGAGTGGTTGGCGCGCGCCGCCAAAGCGCGTGCCGCGATATCTTGGCCGGAACGGCCTCGCGGAAAACTAAATTGCACTTTCGGCCTGTGCGCGGCACCGCGTGCGTATACAATGGAAAATTGCGTCTGGAGTAGCGCGTTCAAGATGGTCACACTTCAATCGATCAAGGCGGCCGGGGGCCGCATTCGCGATTCGATCTTCCTTTCGCCGTTCGTGCGCTCGGAAACTTTTTCGCGGCTTACCGACAATTCGATTTTCTTCAAGCTCGAAAACTTGCAGATGACCGGCTCTTACAAGGAGCGGGGGGCGTTGAATAAAATTCTGCTGCTCACGAGCGATGAGCGCCGGCGTGGAGTGATCGCCGCATCGGCCGGGAATCACGCGCAGGCAGTGGCCTATCACGCCGCGAAGCGGGGAATCTCGGCGCAAATTTGCATGCCGTTGACAACGCCCCTGGTGAAAGTATCCGCTACGCGCGGCTACGGCGCGGAAGTAATTCTTGCGGGCGCGAATTACGATGAGACTTGCCACGAGGCGTTGCGCCGCTGCTCGGAACAGAACCTGACGTTCATACATCCCTTCGATGACGAGGCGGTAATTTCGGGCCAGGGCACGCTGGGCATCGAAATGCTGGCGCAGGAGCCTGATATCGAGGTGCTGGTGATTCCGATTGGCGGCGGCGGATTGATTGGCGGCGTGGCGTGCGCGGTGAAGGAGACAAATCCCAAAGTGCGCGTGATTGGCGTGCAAACTTCCAAGCTGCCGTCGATGAAGGCTGCGGTCGAAAACGGCGGACCCGTAACGCTGGAGCCTAAAGTGACGATTGCGGATGGGATCG
Source organism: Candidatus Acidiferrales bacterium (assembly GCA_036520875.1). GTDB lineage: Bacteria > Acidobacteriota > Terriglobia > Acidiferrales > UBA7541 > Palsa-295. Next base: position 1,941 of record DATDIT010000115.1, on the reverse strand, counting down.
CGGTGCGCTGCGCGGGGGCCGTCACGTTTCCCATCGTGAAGAAATATGTGGACGAGATTGTGACCGTGGATGACGAAGAAATTGCGAATGCGATTTTACTGCTGCTCGAAAAAGAGAAGACGTTGACGGAAGGCGCGGGCGCGGTGGCCGCCGCGGCGGTCTTACAACGAAAAATTCTACAAACCGGGAAGAAGGTCGGGGTGTTGATCGGCGGCGGGAATATCGATGTCTCTTTGCTCTCGCGCATCATAGAACGGGGATTGGTGAAAGACGGGCGCCTGGTGAGATTGAGGATTCACCTGCCGGACCATCCGGGGGCGCTCGAAAGCGTCGCGCACGTGATCGCCGCGCACAAGGGCAACATCGTCGAAACGAATTACGATCGCGCCTACTACGGCGTGCTGCTGGGTGATACCGCCATCGACATCACTATGGAGACGCGCGGGCCGGATCATGTCGCGGAACTGATGACCGCGCTTGACGACGCCGGCTACGCCCACGAGCGCATCCTCTGATGGCGTAGTCGAAATTGAATACGCACGCGTCAGCCATCGCCTCATGTTTTCGAAACGCACCAATTGGCCTCGGCAAGAAAACGCCTACACGCGTGCGTTGCACCGCCATCGCGGAAGCGGCAAGCCGATAATTGATCTCACCGTGTCGAATCCGACGGCATGCGGTTTTCAGTATGACGAAGCGGGAATTCTCGCCGCCCTCGCGGCTCCGGCGGCTCTCCGGTACGATCCGCAGCCGAAAGGGCTGCCGCAAGCGCGCGCTGCTGTGGCGCAGTACTATCTTCAAAAAACTTCCGACGCGCGCCTTGATCTGGAGCGTTTAATCCTTACCACTGGCACAAGCGAGGCCTACTCTTTTCTTTTTCGCTTGCTGTGCGAGCCGGGCGACGAAGTTGTGATCGCGCAGCCAAGCTATCCCCTCTTGGAGTTTCTTGCAGCGATTCACGACGTGAAACTTAGCGCATTCCGGCTGGTCTACGATCATGGCTGGCAGATTGATTTCGCCGCTCTTACCAAAGCGATGAACTCGCGCACGCGGGCCGTCATCCTGGTCCATCCCAATAATCCGACGGGGCACTTCGTTTCAGAGAGTGAGGCCGACGAGCTGCAGAAGTTATGCCTGGAACGCGAAATCGCGCTGGTGGTTGATGAAGTTTTTTTTGACTATGGAATTCCCATCGCCGACTCGCGCCCGAAGCACGGAAGTTTCGTTTTCGATGCCGAGGCTCTCACCTTTGTCGTTAACGGTTTGAGCAAGACTGCGGGTTTGCCGCAAATGAAGGTCGGGTGGATTGCGGCGGCTGGTCCCTATCCGCTGGTGCACGAGGCAGTCGCGAGGCTCGAGATCATAGCGGACACGTACCTTTCCTTGAACGCTCCCGTACAGCATGCGCTGCCGACGTTGCTTGCTCAGCGCGGCATGATGCAGCCGCAAATCATGCGGCGCATCGAAGAAAATCTGCGGAAATTGGACGAGCAACTCAAACCGCAAAACCTGGTCTCGCGGCTCGAATTTGAAGGAGGATGGTGCGTGGTGCTCCGCGTGCCCGCGGTGCAATCGGATGAAGAACTCGCCATTCACCTGCTGGAGGACTACTGCGTGCTCGCGCATCCGGGACATTTCTACGATTTTGCGGACGATGGCTACCTAGTCGTGTGTCTTCTTACGCCAGCAGAGGGATTCGCAGAAGGAATACGCCGGATAATTCAATGCGTGGACGTTTCGAATCAGAAAGGAAACTTAGTAGCAGGAAAATAAAAGCGCAGATGAGCCCAGCCATCCACATCGGGCCCATCCGCGCTGGATGCCAACCTGAAGCGCCTATTTCTTCTTACCGAACGTAGTGCGAACGTACGTCACGACGTCTTTGATCTGGTCGTCGGTCAGGGTGCTCTTGAATGGAGGCATGTTGTTTTTTCCGTCCGC
>DATDIT010000114.1:0-6010 GCA_036520875.1 Candidatus Acidiferrales bacterium | reverse complement strand
AGCATGAAAATCAAGGCAACCAGCGGGACTAATGCAGCCACGATCGTCAACCAAAGATGGCCCGTCGGATTGAGGCTTTGCTCAAACATCGCGGCACATCTCCTGGTCGGGGTTACGGTTCAGCAGCGAGCGAATTTGCAGCGCCATATATACCGTAAGACCAGCGGGAATGCGAAAGGGAAACGGAGAACAGAGCCGTCAGGCAGCCGAGAGGGCCGGTAATGGGTCAGTTTCCAACTACGGGCGGGTGGCCCAGGTGTGGCACTTGTGCAGGTGAACGAATCCGTAGATACGTTTCAGCCGTTTCGGCATAGCGCAGAAGCGAAAGCCCCCACGCTCACAAACCGAGCATGGAGCACCCGTGACGTCCTACCATCGAGTGACGTATCGGAGATGGTATCATGCCTTTGGTGTTCAGCAATGAGCCGAGACCAAAAGAGACGGGAAGCCTGGGCTACTCGGCCTTAGACTCAATTCAATGAACCGTCATCTGACATGGGCCATTGGGTTTTTCGTCCTAGGTGCACTGCAGCACTTTCTGACCTGGAGGTTGTATGTTTATTTCGCATACGTTGGGAGCCCAGTAGGCTCACGCATGTTCGCAGACAATCCGCTAACAAACTGGACTATTACGGTACTTGGCGGCATTGCAGGCTGGGTGTTTATGTCGCGGCTTCTAGAAAATTTGGCTGGACGCGGACCTATGCGGCCTTCAAGGTTTATGTTGCGAGGAGGGCTTTACGGCATCGCCGCAACGTTTTGTGCGTTCGAGTCGTTCTGTGTCTTGGCAGCTCTGTATTCGGCGTCGACTGCGCCTAATACTCTGGGCGTGCCGGTCGTGCCTCGAATTGCCTTTGGATTCGCCGCTTGGCTCATCGAGTTCGAGAGTTTTGGCGTCTTTCCCCTGGCCGCGTTCTTGCCTATTTCGTTCCTTGTGTGGACGGTTGCGCCGTCGGCATTTTGGAAGTTCGGGACAGGCAAAACAGGAGCCGCTCAGGGCTACTCTGCTGAGAATGACCAACGCGGATAAGAGGTGCGATCTCGTGATCAGTTTCCAATTCGACCACGCCCGGTGCTTTTTCAGAAGGAGAAGCGAATTGGCTGGAGCACTGTTTCGCACACAACCGCCCAGCCTCTCCGCGCATAAGCAGGTCACACCAGAATTCCCTCACTCATGTGGACCGGGGACTGAAACTCGCGACTGTCCCCAAAATGTCACTAAAACCCGCGCAAAACAGACGAAAGTCAGCAAACTCCAGAAAACGAAAGTCCGGCTACCTGACGGCTGGCAAAGGTGGAGAAGAGAGTAGTCAAGCAGCCGAGAGGGCCGGAAGTGTCAACTTCCAGCCCTTCGTCGAATCTAACCCTTCATTCCTTGATGAGGAGTGAGTGAAATTAGACTTGGGCCTGCAGGATTTCGCCGGGGAGCCTGCTGATTCTGGACCTCGCAGCCGAAAGGCCACGCTGAAGGTCGGATGTTCCCCGCGCCTTTCGCTGGGGCAGATCGGCGGTTTTCATTCGCTCGATGCGGATACCGAGAGTGCGCTCCAGCGCGAGCAATTCCCCGCGCTGATCGGCTCCAAAAAGAGTGGAGGCAAGACCTTGTGCGCCTGCCCGGCCGGTCCGGCCGACGCGGTGAATGAAATTCTCAGCCAGGTCGGGGAGATCGTAGTTGATTACGTGCGCGATATCCTGGACATGAATGCCGCGCGAGGCGACATCCGTGGCAACCAGAATCTGGTGGCGGCCTTGCTGAAAGCCGGCCAGAGCTGCGTTTCGCTGCGACTGCGAACGGTCCCCGTGGATCGCGGCCGCGGAGAAACCTTCGCGGCTGAGACTCAAAGCGAGGCGCTCGGCTCCGCGCTTGGTGCGCGTAAAGATGAGGCAGCGCCCGGATTCCTTGGCGAGTAAGCCTTCGAGGAATTCCTGTTTGCGATCAGAGGGAACTTCGAATGCCTGCACGCGCACATTCTCGGAAGGCTTCAGGGTCGATCCGAGCGCGACGCGCACCGGTTGGCGCATGTAATCGTGAACCAGATGGGCAACGGATGCTTCAAGCGTCGCGGAAAAGCAGAGCGTCTGCCGGTTCTTCGGCAGCACGGACGCTATCCGGCGAATCGCTGGAAGGAATCCCATGTCCAGCATGCGGTCGGCCTCATCGAGGATGAGAACGCGCAGCGTGCTGAAATTCACGAGCTTTCTATCGAGGAAATCCTCGAGCCGGCCCGGAGTGGCAACCACTAGCCGGGCGCCGCGTCGCAATGCGGTAATCTGTTGGCCTTCGGAAAGGCCGCCGACCACAAGAGCCGCTGGCGGAAGCTGCTTGCCTCGCAGTGCGTTGTACTGCTCGATGACCTGCATGGCGAGCTCCCGCGTGGGAACAAGAGCGAGTGCCGCTATCCCTGGAGTGTTGTGCTGGAGCAACTGCTCCATCACGGGAATCAGGAATGCGAGCGTCTTGCCCGTCCCGGTTTGAGCGGTGGCGAGCACGTCCTTACCCGCGAGCGCGTGCGGAATCGCCGCAGCTTGCACGGGGGTCGGGATTGAAAAGTTTGCGGACGACAGGCGTTGTTTGCTGTAGTCCGAAATTGGTAATTCTGAAAAATTCTGCATTGTCTAAGTGTTTTCTTTGGAATCTGCGAGCTGCGACCCGCTGGATAGAGTCCTAGCGAGCAGTCTAAGCTGCAGTTCCGTTCCTTGTTTTAAATTACGCTGAAGACTTCGGATGGGACTAAAGGCGGGGCATTCTCAGCAGATAACCGACGAGAGCAACCACACCACACAGCCGCTGTATTAAGCGCAAAGGCAGTATACCACAGGTCGAGTGAGTTGATAACCCCCTGTTCTCAACATACAATAGCCACGATTCGGGAAAGGGTAGCGCTTTTCGTGGTCACCGCCGGACCAGTTTTCGCGCTCTGGCGGTGGTTGCCGAGCTTCAGAGGCGCTACTAAGGGTCAATATGCCAGCCACATCGCAGAGGGTTTACGTGGGGCCCAGCGAAAAGGTCCCGGAACGCGGACGCGTGGTGGTTGACGTAGGCGAGACGACCATCGGGATTTTCCGCGTCGATGGCAAACTCTACGCCTATCTCAACCGCTGCGCGCACCAGGGCGGACCAGTTTGCCAGGGTAAGATTATTCCGCGCGTCACTGAAGTGATCGATGGCGGCGGCGAAAGCCACGGATTCGCGTTCGACGAATCCAGCCCCCATATCGTCTGCCCGTGGCACGGTTTCGAATACGACATCAAGACGGGCGTGCATCCAGGGCGCCCAGCAGCCCGCTTGATCCGAGTGGCAGTGGAAGAAGCCTCCGACGGAATCTATGTCAACGTCTGAGAAAGCCGCGCGGCTATCGGCCCTGGTGGCGCAATTGAGCGAAAAGATCGAGGAAACCGTGAAGGCAGGCGAAGTGGCCGATGTACCGCGGCCGGATGTAACCGCGCTGGTAAGCGGCGCGGTGAAGCTCTACGCAACCTCCGCGGAAGAAGCCGAATCGGATGTGCCGGTGATCGATGCCACGGTTTCAACCACAGAAGCGATGGTGGTCGCGTGCGCTTTGCTGCGCGCGCACCATTTGAACCCCTTCGATCTCGCGCTATGGTTTTCGCGCACGGCACAACGCAGTCGTTGAAAGTTCCACAAGCGGACCAATTGATGAGGTTAGGAAGATGAGCAAAACCGACGTAGCAAACGGCGTGAGCAGCGCCACCGAACACAAAGTCCAGCAGATCACCACGCGCACCGATTCGCGCGAAATCCTCGCGAACGCGCGCCAGGATATCGAGCGCTACCACCTGCACGACTATTTCATCGTGGACGTGGACGCGCATCACGTCGAATTCGATTCGTGGGCTGAAATTCTGCAGCGCCTCGAAAATCCCGTCCTGCGGCACAACGCCATCGCGATGACGCAGCACTGGCCCAACGCGAAACAACTCGCCTTCAGCAATCACCCGGTCGGCCTCACGTTCCAGGATGTATTCGGCCGCATCCCGCACCAAGCCGAACTCGGCGAGTACGTCGAGAAAACGGACGAGCATCGCGATCTGACTCTCGTGCGTCGCGCGATGGATTCGATGGGAATCACGATGCAGGTAATTTTTCCGCAGCCCATGCTTGAAATGGGCCTGCATCCCGAGCCGGACATCGTCACGGCCATGACCTTCGCCTATAACCGCTGGTTCACGGATACGATCCTGCCACGCGAGACGCGCGTGAAAAGTTTATTGTGCATGCCCTTCCACGATCCCGAAGCATGCATGAAGACGATTCAAGAATTCGGCGAAAAGCCTGGTGTAGTGGGCTTCATGATTACCAGCCAGCGTCACGCGAGCGTCCACAAAAATATGTACATGCGGATTTACAAAGAGCTCGAAGAACGCGGCCTCCCCCTCGCGTTTCACGCCGGCCCCACTTGGGGCGACTCGATGACCACCACGATGAATCGCTTTTTAGCAGTGCATTCGATGTCGTTCGTCACCTGCAATATGACGCACATGACCAATTGGATCGTGAACGGCTTGCCCGAACGCTTTCCCAAGTTGAAAGTAATTTGGATCGAGAGCGGTCTCGCCTGGGTGCCGTTCATGATGCAGCGGCTCGATCACGAATACCTGATGCGCCAATCCGACGCTCCACTCCTGAAGCGCCTGCCCAGCGAATACATCGCGGAAATGTTTTTCACCTCCCAGCCACTCGAAGTGACCATGCCGCACATGCTGGAAGCCACGTTCAAGGCCGTGCGCGCGGAAACGCAGCTGATGTACTCCTCCGATTGGCCGCATTGGGATTTCGACGTTCCCGCGCGAATCGCGGGCCTGCCGTTTCTGAGCGAGCAGGCCAAGCGCAACATTTTGGGCGATAACGCGCGAAGAGTTTTTAAGCTTTAGCCAAGCATTCGCAATTCAGGTTTCAAAACTGTTCCAGAATTTCGATCCGGACAAATATCCTCAGAGGAGAATCAACTATCATGCACAAAGTACTCGCTCTGTACCCGCAGCCGAAAGATCCCGCGCATTTCAAAAAATATTACGAGGAAAAGCATCTCCCGCTCGCCGCGCAAATGCCCGGTCTCATCTCCAGCCGCTACACTTTCGCAGTGGACGCCGTCGGCGCTCCTTCGCCCTACTTCTGTATTTGGGAGGGCGAATTTGCGGACGCAGCGGCGATGGGCGCCGCGATGCAGTCGCCGATCGGTCAGAAAGTAGCGGCGGACGTGGCGAACTACGCGACGGGCGGCGTCACGATAGTGCACTTTGACGCACAGTCGCTGCCACCGAAAGAAGCCTCGGCAGATAAGAAAGACGACTTCGCCGCCGGAATGCAAATTCGGCGAGACATGTTTGGCCCGGCGCTTTCCGATAAAGTTATGGAGTCGGCCACGGATTTCACGCGGCCGCTGCAGGAAATGGTCACTCGCTATTGTTTCGGCGAAGTTTGGGCCAGGCCGCTGCTCGACCGCAGAACGCGCAGCATGATCACCATGGCGCTGCTCGTTGCCTTGAACAAGCCGACTCAGTTGAAGGGGCACGTTCGCGGCGCGGTGAAAAACGGCCTCACCAAGGACGAAATTCGCGAGGTGCTGATGCACAGCATGATCTATGCGGGAGTGCCGGCCGGTGTTGACAGTTTCAATCACGCCACGGAAGTGCTGAAGGAATTAGGATTGGAGTAGGGAGCGAATAACGCCATGCGCGTAGGTTTCATTGGCATCGGAAACATGGGCTGGCCCATGGCCGGTCATATTGCAGCGGCTGGCCACGAGCTGACGGTGTTCGATGTGGACGCCGATCGCAGAGCGCGGTTCGCAAGCGAGCACAATTGCCACGCGGCATCGAGCGTTGGCGAAATTGCCGCGAATGAAATTACCGTCACCATGCTACCCACCGGACAAATCGTCCGCCAGGCATTGCTCGAAGATGAAGGCGGCGCTTTCGCCAAGGCGCTGCGGCCGGGCGCGCTGGTGATCGATATGAGTTCCTCGGAACCAATGGGAACGCGCGAGCT
>DATDIT010000113.1:0-10764 GCA_036520875.1 Candidatus Acidiferrales bacterium | reverse complement strand
GCGGGCGCCGCGCTTGTTTTAAACGGGAATCGTCGCCAATCCAATTCGACCTGGCAAGCCCTAGAAGGTCACCGGGAGAGCTGTGAGCCCGCGAAGACCCAGGTTCGCACGCCATGTTAGCGGTGTCGGCTGGAGCTTCAGGTTGGGCATACGCCGCAGAACCGCTTCGAGAGCTATCTGCCCCTCGATGCGCGCCAGCGCTGCGCCAAAACAGAAATGAGCGGCCCAACCGAAGGCGAGGTGACGATTGTCCTTCCGGACGATGTCCAGGGTATCGGGATCCGGGAAGCGCTCTGGATCTCGATTTCCCGCAGCCATCACTGCGATCACCGCCTGCCGCTTGCGAATCGTCTTGCCGCCAAGAACCACATCAGCGGGAGCCAAGCGCGCCGTGTGCTGGCTGGGGCAATCGTATCGGAGCAATTCCTCGATGGCGGAAGGGACGAGCGAAGGATCGTCATGTAGCATCTGAAAAGGGCCGGGATTGCGCAGAAGCGCAAGAATTCCGTTGCCGATCAAGTTGGTCGTGGTTTCCTGGCCGCCCACCATCGTCACGATGCTATTTGCCACGACCTCCTCTTCGGTGAGAGAGTCGCCATCAACCTTCGCCGTCAGCAGAGAGTTAATCAGCCCCTCCCGGGGGTGGATGCGCTGCTCTCTGATGCGCTCGCGGAAGTAGGCAGTCATCTCCTCGATAGCGCGCAAGACTTTCGGCACGTGATCGGGATTGTGCTGGAAGTTGCCGAGCATCTCCGCGAAATCGGCAGACCATGCTTTCAGTTGCCGGTGATCTTCGACTGGAACACCGAGCATTTCTGCCGTGACGATATTGGGAAGCGGCTCGGCCAAATCAGCGATCACATCCATCCGTCCGGTGGACTGCACTGCGTCCAAGAGCGATTCAACGATCTCCTGAATTCGCGTTCGGAGCACCGAAACTCTCTGTGGCGTGAAGGCATACGACGCCAGGCTGCGCAGGCGAGTATGAGCGGGCGCGTCCAGAAACAGCATTTGCTTTACCATCACGCGAGCGATGGGACTCAGGTGAGCAAGTCCCATGGAAGCCAACTGCTCGGGCGTCGGTGTGCGTTGAGCGGAAAAGTCGTGCAGAACCCTCAGCACGTCCTCGTATCGAGTAACCACCCAGGCGTGCAGAAACGGGTCCCAGTGAACAGGATCCTCTTCTCGTAGGCGGCGGAATAGCGGGTAGGGATCCGCCAGCACGGCGGGATCGAGCAACTGGTACAGGCTCGGAGCCGGTGCAGGTTTGTCAGACGGCGCGAGGCTGTTGCCATCGCCCTTCACAGTTGGTTAGTTCTCCCGTGCATACGCGTCGGACGCGCTCTCGCCTGTCGCGTAGGCTTCGCTGTCCAACTTGGCAAGGATGAGCCGCTCGATTTCGGCCGAAATCCCGGCGACGGTGGCATTGTCGAACATCACCCTGAGCGTTATCTCAACACCGAACACGTCCCGGATTCGCGCGATCAGCTGAGTTCCGAGCAGGGAGTGACCGCCCAGCATAAAGAAGTTGTCTTCCATACTGAGGCTGTCGAGATGCAACAAACGGCAAAGAATGCCAGACAACTGCTCCTCGACGAGCGTTCGCGGAGAGATGATGATCCTGTCTTGCAAAGTGTTAGTCGCGTCGGGCGCGGGAAGCGCGGAGCGATCGATCTTGCCGTTGACGGTCGGGAGAAATGACCTTACGCGCACGAAACCGCTCGGCACCATGTACGCAGGCAGGGACTTGGCCACGAACGAAGAGAGCTCACCCGCCGTGACGTGCAAATCAGGCACGAGGCATACGTATGCAATCAGACGCTTTTCCCCGGGCGCATCCTCTCGCGCCACGACGACGCTGACTTGCACGGCGGGATGTTTATCGAGCGCACTTTCAATTTCGTTTGGTTCGATGCGATAGCCAAGAATTTTGATCTGATCGTCCACTCGGCCCAGAAATGCGATCTGACCGTCGGGCAAATAGCACGCGCGGTCACCGGTCCTGTACATACGCGAACCCCGTTGCGAGCTGAATGGATTTGGAATGAACCTTTCAGCCGTAAGATCCGGCCGGTTACGGTAACCTCGCGCCAATCCCATCCCCGCAATGTACAACTCTCCGGCGACCTGTGTTGATACTTTTTCTCGGTTTTTGTCCAAGATGTAGATTTGAGTGTTGGCGACGGCCCGGCCAATTGGGGGCGCAGAATCGGGGCACGACACGGGCGATACGATTCCAGATGTGGCTACGACAGTGCACTCCGTGGGACCGTAGTTGTTTACCAGAGCGAACGGCAAATTACGCGGCGGGTAGTGCCGCAGCGCATCGGCCCCGGTCAACAGGAACCGCAGAGCGCCTGAGGCCGGCCAATCCAGAGTAATTAATTGCTCCGCGAGCGCCGTGGGAACGAAACCAATCGTGATGCCTTGCGACACCAACCAATCGCGCAGTTCAGCCGGCGCCACGATCGTGAGTTTATCGGCAAGATGCACACTCGCTCCGGCTGCAAGATAAGGCCACAGTTCCCAGACCGCCGCGTCGAAACCGGGACTAGCCATTTGCGTTGCCCTGTCGGACGAAGTCACTCCGAACGCGCTTCGATGCCATGAGACGAGATTCGACAGGCTGCGGTGAGTGATTTCGACGCCCTTCGGCTCTCCGGACGAACCCGATGTGTAGATCACGTAGGCCAGATTTTCGGGCTCCAATTCGATAGCCGGCGAATGAGATGGGCACTGGGCAATGGCAGTCGAGTCCGCGTCGATTGCCAGCACACGCCAAGGACCTGCAGGCAGGCGGCTGGCTATCGTCCGCGTGGTAATCAATACGGAAGCTTGCGAGTCGGCCAGGAGTGAAGCGACCCTTGGTGTGGGAGCGGCTGCATCCAACGGAAGGTAGGCACCTCCAGCCTTCAAGACTCCCAAAGCGGCGACCACAAATTCCAATGAGCGCTCTAGGCACAGCCCCACGACTTCTTCCGGTCCAACGCCCCAATTCTGAAGATAGTGCGCCAAGCGATTCGCGCGAGAGTTCAATTCTTGATACGTGAGCGAATCGGTTCCGGCGGCAATAGCCAGCGCTTGGGGCGTGGCCTCTGCCTCGGTGGAAAAAAGTTGTGGGATGAAAGTGTTCTGCGACGCGGCGGAATCATCGCTCCATATCGTACGTCGCCATTCGGCATTCTTGAACGCGGGCCGCCAAAGTTCACTTTCGGAGTTGCCTGTCTGGGCTGGGTTAGCCATTCCTGGTTGTTCTCCCGTTGATTTTTGTTTTCGGCTTCAGCACGTTCTCCTTGGCCCCGCATTTGGACGGGGCATGGGCATGAGCATGGGCATTCGAAGGGGCCGACAGCCGGTATCTAGCAAACTGGATACCAAGATTGAGCGCCTTAATCGATCCTTTCATATTGAAGGTGAAGGGCTTCTGGAGCGCAGTGGGAAATAGTTCCCGCTTCATTCCACAATTTGGCCGTCGATGGGAATTACTGTCTATGCTAGGAAGACATTCTCCTTCGCCCGGGGCCCCGAAACGACAACTTGCGGCGGCATCGACAATTCGCGACCACGTATCCGGCCTCTTTTCCTTCCTTTTGACCCTAAATCCTTTGGAATGCCGGGCAGATAATTGGTATCGAACTTGCTTTTCCGATTGGTGCATGGTCTTGCCATGATCAAGTGGCGAGTGGGATTTTCATCGTTGGACCTCCAGGATCCGTCTGTCGATGGATCGCCTTCGGGATCCGCAGGTCGCAGCCAAGAACCCAAAAATTCACCAAACATTGCTAAACCCAGCCAAAATAAACAATCAAACAGGGCCCGTCCCAACCGCACCTTCTCTCTCTGAGACCGAACGTGGACGCCTCAATAAGTATCTGCGCGACGCGCGGCGACCTGCACCCGTTTCCGTCCCGCGGTGCGCTCGACGATCTTCCGCTGAAGCAGCGCCTCTCTCACTTGCTCAGGAACAGCTTTTCTATCGCGCCCAACACAGCGCGGACGAGCCGCCGTTCTACAACGAAGTGATCACGATTCATCGCAGGGGCACGTTGGATGCGGCAATCATTGAGCGCTGCTTGCTCGAGATCGTCCGCCGCCACGAGATCTGGCGGACAACGTTTGAGGAAGTGAATGGTTGGCCCGTTCAGATTGTTCGCCCGGCGCCGACCGAGTTGAGTGTGCCCGTACTCGATCTCACGGGACTCTCGAAATCCGAGCAAGAAACCCGCGTGCTTCGATCTGTTGGAAATCTTGCTCAGCGTCCATTTGACTTGCTGCGCGGTCCACTACTGCGCTTTCTGCTGATTCGGCTCACCGAATCGTCGCACCGGCTTGTGTTGGTCGCCCATCAAAGCATTGTCGATGGTGTATCGGCGTATCAAATTCTGCCTACGGAGCTGGCGGCGCTGTATGGGGCCTTCTCGAAGGGAAATCCTTCGCCGCTTGCGGAGCCCGCGATTCAGTTTGCGGACTATGCGGTTTGGCAGCGAAACCAAGTAAACACCGAAGCGATCGACCGAGAGATGCGCTACTGGAGCGACCGGCTTACTGATGAACTTCCCGTGTTGCAATGGCCCGAAGGCCGGGATCGAACGAAAAGCTACTCACATCGCGGAGTGATTCGCCCATTCGCGTTCACGGGCAAAGTCTCTGAAGCGTTAAAAGCCACGGCCAAGCGAGAAGGCGTCACACTTTTTATGACGCTTCTCTCTGGATTTGTCGCACTCCTCCGGGATTACACAGGCCAAAAGGATATTTTGGTAGGCACTCTTTCACCGGCCGGCCGAAAGCGGACCGAACTTCAAGAACTCCTAGGATATTTCCTGAACCCCGTGGCGCTGCGATTCGATCTCTCTTCGAATCCGACCTTCAGTGAGCTGCTGCAGCAGACCAGAGACGTGGTTTCCGAAGCCATCTCTCACGACGATGTTCCTCTCGAAGTTGTGGCCAAAAAGTTGGGCGTGGCAAGCGGGTCCGCGGATCCGCTGCCTTTCAGCGTGGCCATCTCCCTCCAGCCGCGGGTTCCGGAAGCACTCCGCGCTGAATGGGACGTTACGTCGATGGATGCCGGAAACGGGGGAACCATGTGGAATCTCTACCTCGCGTTTATAGATTGCCCGGATGGCGTGTTCGGAAGAGCCCAATACAACTCGGACATATTTCGAGAGGAAACGATCGCGCGGATGTTAACGGACCTGGAGATGCTGCTCAGACGGTGTTCTTCGCAGCCGCATTTGCGATTGTCAGATTTATACAAACGGGATAACAGCGACGAAGACGATAGGGCGAACGACTAAACATGAGTGTGCACAATCCCATCCCGGACATCGGAGTGCTTTCCGAGGCGAATCGAAGATCGATTGATGGTTACCTGCGCCGCCGGGAGGTTCAAGGATCGACAGGACCGAAGCCCATTCCGCGCCGGCCAGCCGAAGAGCCGATCCCACTCTCCTTCTCGCAGCAGCAGGTGTGGCTGCATTCAAAAATGGCGGGCAACAGCACCGTTTACAACGAAGCGATAACCATCGTCCGCACCGGGCCACTCGACACTGCGGTTCTCGAACGCTGCCTGGTTGAGATTGTCCGGCGCCACGAAATCTGGAGAACGACGTTCGACGCCAAGGATGGACAACCCTTCCAGGTGGTTCACCCAGCCTCGGATCATTTCCCGTTGACAAGCATCGATCTCCGGACTTTACCGGATTCTGAGCGAGCCATCGAAGCAACGTCTTTGGCGGTGCAAGACGCGCACGAGCCCTTCGATTTAAAAAAAGGGCCGCTCCTGCGTGCCACACTCGTCCAAACTAGAGATGAAGAGTACCGGCTGTATGTGACCTTTCATCAAATTGTGTTTGACGCCGTGAGCGCCTATCGTGTCCTCTTGCCGGAATTGGCGGCCCTCTACGAAGCCTTTTCAGCAGGAAAGCCTTCACCCCTTGCCGATCCACTTCTGCAGTACGGCGACTTCGCCTACTGGCAACAGAAGTCTCTCGGAACTAATGATTGGTCCCGCCAGTTGTCATTCTGGCGTACGCATCTCTCCGGCGAACTTCCTACACTGCAATGGCCGAACCAAGGCGCCCGGCCCGCTTATCAAACTCATCGCGGAGCCATCCACCGATTCAGATTTGATTCGACGGTGACCGATCCGTTGACGTCTTTTTGTCGGCAAGAGGGCATTTCGTCGTACATGGCGTGCTTGGCGGGATATGCGGCATTGCTGAATCGTTACACGGGACAACAAGACATTGTGATCGGAGGTCTGTCGGCAGGACGGCGACGCTCCGAAACCGAGTTGACGATTGGTTACTTCGTCAATCCGTTGGCCCTGCGAATCAACCTTTCCCAGAATCCGACTTTTCGAGACCTCGTTCGTCAGGTGCGCGGCACCGTGCTCGATGCGTTGGCAAACGATGAGGTTCCATTCGGAAAGATCGTGGAGGACTTGGGCCTTCGGCCGGATCCCAGCCGCAATCCGATTTTCCAGTTGATTCTTTCGCAGCAGCCCAAAGAACCCGCATTTGCGCCGGGCTGGGAGCTTATCACCGAGGAAGTTTCGAACGGCGGCTCAAAGCTGGACATGACTATCGTCCTTGACGAGCGGCCGGATGCGATTTCAGGTCCGATTACGTACAACCCCGACTTGTTCGATGTCTCGACGATTACACGGCTGGTTCAGCATTGGCAAACTCTGCTGGCGGGTGCGCTTGCGGCGCCGGATTGCAGCATCGCAGAACTTCCATTACTGACCGATTCTGAACGCCAACAGGTGTTGGTGGACTGGAACACCACACAGGTCGAGTACCCAAAAAACCAGTGCGTCCACGAGTTGTTTGACGCTCAGGCGGATCGCGTCCCCCACTCCATCGCATTGAAATTCAAAGACGGAGAGATGACCTATGCCGAGCTGGGCGCGCGAAGCAGTAAGCTCGCCCGCTATCTCCAGAGTTTGGGCGCAGGGCCGGATACACCGGTGGGCCTCTACCTTGGGCGCTCGCCCGAAATGGTTGTGGGCTTACTCGCGATACTCAAGGCTGGCGCCGCCTGCCTGCCACTCGACCCCACGTATCCGGCGGATCGATTGAGTTTCATGCTGGCCGATACACAGGCTCCGATCTTACTCACAACTACGGAGCTCGAGCCGCGGTTGCCACAGCACGACGCGCAAGTGGTCTGCCTGGATGCGGACCCACAACTTAGGTCGATGCAAGAAAGCCCTCTCTCCGCGCCTTGCGTCAGCCCTGATAATCTCGCCTACATCATTTATACGTCGGGGTCGACGGGCCGTCCGAAAGGTGTCCAGGTCACGCACGGCGGCCTGGCGAATTCCACGCTAGCCCGCACCACATACTACAAAGACACGGTCGGCAGCTTTCTGCTGCTCCCTTCTTTTGCCTTCGACAGTTCCCTGGCGGGTATCTTTTGGACGCTCGGTACGGGTGGCACGCTCGTGCTGCCTCCGGATGAATCGCGCTGCAACCTCACCGAGTTGGTCGACTTGATGGTTCGCCACTGCGTTTCGCACGTGCTTTGCGTGCCTACTCTGTATCGCCAACTTCTGGACGAAGCTTCGCTTGATCGAGTTCCCTCACTGCGTGTCGCGATTGTGGCCGGCGAAGCGTGTTCAAGGGAATTGGTAGAAAAGCATTACCGGTCAAATCCGCGGGCAGTGCTGTTTAATGAGTATGGACCGACGGAAGGTACCGTCTGGAGCAGCGTCTACCGTTGCGAGCCCGAGTCGCGTTCTGCTCGCGTTCCGATCGGACGGCCGATCGCGAATGCACACCTTTATATTCTCGATTCTAGCCTCCAGCCCGTCCCTGTGGGCATTCGCGGCGAACTTCACATTGCGGGAGCTGGAATTACTCGGGGCTATCTGAACCAGGCGGAATTAACTAGAGAAAAGTTCGTCTCCAACCCGTTCAGCGATCAACCGGGAAGCCTCTATAAGACAGGCGATCTCGCGCGCTACCTCCCGGACGGCAATATTGAGTATCTCGGCAGAATCGACCAGCAAGTTAAAATCCGCGGATTCCGCATCGAACCAGGTGAAATTGAGGCCACGCTGCGTGCTTGCCTGGGCGTCCGCGCGGCGATCGTTTCCATCGTCGATGACGCGCGCGGCGACAAACGCCTGGTCGCTCACGTGGTATCGCAAGATCGGCAAGATGTGACGCCCGCGACCTTGCGGGACCAGCTGAAACTCAAGCTTCCCGCCTACATGGTTCCGGATACCTTCGTGTTCCTCGCTGCTCTGCCCCTTTCTTCGAACGGAAAGATTGACCGGCGGGCCTTATCGATGTCTGTGCCCAATCAAGTCGAACTGCCGGCGATCGGGTTCACCGCTCCTCGCGATGAGGTGGAAACTCGGCTGGCAAAAATTTGGGAAGAAACCCTCGGGATCAAGAACGTTGGCATCGGCCATAACCTATTTGACCTGGGAGCCCATTCTCTTCTGGTCGCTCGGCTTCTCGCGCGAGTTGAGCGAGAATTCGGTCGAAGGATGACCTTTGCGTCGGTTTTTGAAGCACCCACAATTGAGCTGTTTGCTGGCGCTTTGCGCAAGGCAAGCGCTCCGGCCCCGATTACCGGGGTGATTCCCATTCAAACGGCGGGGTCCAAGCCGCCTTTCTTCGGAATTCGCTGGGGCTCTCTGTGGCGGCCGGTGTCGGAGCACTTAGGCGCCGACCAGCCGATATTCTGCGTGGACTTCGACCAGTCGATCGTCGGCGAGTTGCACAAACCATACTCGCTCGAGGAACTCGCCGGCTATATCGTTCGGGCGATTCGCGAATATCGTCCTCAGGGTCCCTATTTTCTTGGGGGGTTCTGCGACAACGCTCTTCTCGCATATGAATCTGCGAGACAGCTTTTGCAACAAGGGCAGCAGGTTGACTTACTGGCAATCGTCGACGCACGCAATCATTTTTATTTTCGACACAATCCATACCAAGTTGTCCGCAAACCATTCCGGCAGCGCCTGGTTTCCAAAATTCTTAAACTGCGCGCATTGAAGAAAACCGAGGCGGCCCTCTATGCAACGCACCTTCTGCAGGTAGCCTGGCGAAAACTCATTGGGCGGCTGGAAGCGTCCTTCGCCCGGGCTCGGGCGCGCAGAAACAGCGCCAAGCTCACCGATCTCGAGGAGATACTTGCGTTCGCAACCGCAATGCATCGGCCCAAGCAGTACCCGGGGAGGGTGGCCCTTCTGAGGGCAGATACAAAGTTAGACGCGGCATTAAGCGGGTGGAGGGACCTTCTAACCGGTCCCGTCGAGACGCATGAAATCCCCGGTAGCCATATGGGGATATTTTTCGAACCTCACGTTCAACATTTGGCCACGCGGCTGACCGTCTCGCTGGAAAACGCAGCCAGATTCTCGGCAGATCGCAACGGTCCAAAAGACCGATGAACTGCGCTCAAGCATTGCGCCGATCAGCGCTGCCGTTGACGCTAGAAGAAAACACGGTACATGCTTGGAGCGCCGATCTCGATCGTTCTCCTTACGAGATACGCCGCCTGCACGACACGCTCTCCCCTGACGAACGCGAGCGCGCCTTTCGATTTCGCTTCGCCGGAGACCAGCAGCGTTTTATCGCCTCTCGCGGGATTCTCCGCGACATTCTTGCGCGTTATGTTGGACGACCGCCCGACGCGCTGCACTTTTCATACGGCCCATTCGGTAAGCCGTCCCTCGCAGACGATTGCGCCAGTGATTTACGATTCAATCTGTCCCACTCCGGCAACGTGGCGCTTTATGCGGTAACGCACAACCGTGAGGTCGGAGTGGACGTGGAACGGATCGACTCGAGCTTCGTCGACGACGGCATTGAAGAAAAGTTTTTCTCCGATAATGAAATTGCCAAGCTTCGCTCGCTTCATACCAGCGAGCGTCCTCGGGCGTTTTTCAATTGTTGGACCCGAAAGGAAGCCTACGTGAAAGCGTGCGGCGGCGGCTTACAGATCTCCTTACAAAGCTTCGAGGTTTCGCTCGCTCCCCATGAAGCTGTGGAATTTTTGAGCACAGGGGAATCGGGCTGGTCGTTGCTCGCGCTGCCGCTGGGGCGTGACTACGCCGCTGCAGTCGCTGTCGAAGGAAACAACTGCGAATTGAAATCGTGGCACTGGCTGATGCAGCCGACACAATAAGATCGCCCCGCGACTTGCCTGTCCTCTACGACGCTCTCACCCGGCGATTTCTCGAAGTGACCGTTTACCAGAAACGGTTTGCCGCGCTCCCTGAATATATTCGCTCGATACTCGCGACGGGCTTCTACACCGCTGTGCGCCCCAGTCAAATCATTCGCCTGAAATGGCGCCAACTGAAGGTATCGGATTTAGAGGGCGAGAGGCATATCGAACTTTCAGCGGAGGACACGACAAACAACGAGGCCCGCACCATTCCTCTGATTGACGCAAGCTTAGAGACGGGTGGTCCTGGTGGACGCGACTCGCGCTACGGTATCTTCTTTCGCAAACTTAGAGAAATAATGGATAGAATCGATCGAAAAAGGACACTTGACATGCAAGTTATCTATTGTAACCTCCGGATTGGCAGTCTTGTTCGCGTAACAGGATCAACCTCCGGGCCAACCAGCTCCGGTCCCATAACTGAAATCAGCTTCTGACCTTTCGTATTCTCGTCGAGTGCCCTATGAATTTCACATGTGCTTCAAGTAGAGCTCCAATCACTATAACCATAGCGGGCCCTAACCTTATGTCCGCTCGCCTTCTGGGCGATCAATTCAAGCGCCAATCTGGATTTGC
>DATDIT010000112.1:0-23486 GCA_036520875.1 Candidatus Acidiferrales bacterium | reverse complement strand
GATAGGTTTCTCGTCACCAGGTTGGGCGGCTCAAAAAATCGAGCCGATTGCTATTAGTATTTTTTCGTCCCCGACCGCGTCGGGACGGACAGACGCCGCGACTATCCTGCTACCGGCCGCAAAAGTCAATCCGTGTTATTGCGGTGCCCGGTTTTGACGGCCTGCGGCCGGATTCACGGCCGGAGCGTGGCAGAAAGTGGACCTAGCTTGACGTAATTCGTGCGGCAAAATTCGGAGCGTCGCCCTCTGTTTTGTGCGGGTTACGCGTGTTTCAAAGCGTCTAGTTGGAAGCTTCACCCAAAAAGCTTTGAATTGAAACGAATTCGTGCCGAGGCGGGACCGGCGGGGCCTTTTGTTTTGTGCGGGTTACGGGTATCTCTGATCGTCAAGATCGAAGCTTCGCTTATGCTACCGGAAGCAGCGCATCGGCGAGTTCCGCCGCGAAGGATTCGAGTTCGGCGGTGCGCTCGGGAGTGGC
Source organism: Candidatus Acidiferrales bacterium (assembly GCA_036520875.1). Lineage (GTDB taxonomy): Bacteria > Acidobacteriota > Terriglobia > Acidiferrales > UBA7541 > Palsa-295. The sequence continues at coordinate 23,008 of DATDIT010000112.1, read as the reverse complement.
GGCGACTTTGTCTTTTTTGCGGACGAACCAGTGGCCGTCGGATTGAATGGTCCGGGCGCTAAGGCTTCCGGCAACCAAGTAGGAGGGTTCGCCATAAAGCTTGAAGCCGCTGCCGTTGACGGGGGCGAGGAGCGCGCCGCAATTTCCTTTACGCACGCCGATGTATTGCTCGTACATCGGAAAGCCGACGATGTCGAAGCCGCGAGAGCGCAACTGACCAAGAAATCCAAGCTGCTGAGGCGTCAGTTCCATGGCAAGAACAGGATAGCAAGAGCAAGGAACGGATTGCAAAAGCCGCGGATCGCGAACCCGCAGTCCTCGCTCCCTAAGATGTTGCGAATGCGCGAGCGAGTCAGCATAATCGCTTGCCTGGCACGCTTCCCCGCCCGGGGTTGTGTGCGCCGATGACGGAACCCACCACACCATTGATGCAGCAGTATCACGCCGCGAAAAAAGAACATCCGGCGGCCTTGCTGCTATTTCGCCTCGGAGATTTTTACGAATTGTTTTTTGAAGACGCGGTGCTTGCCGCGCGCGTTTTACAAATCACGCTGACTTCGCGCAACAAAGAAAAAGGCGATCCAGTGCCGATGTGCGGCGTTCCTTATCATGCAGCCGAAAATTATATCGCGCGGCTGATTCGCGCCGGGCACAAGGTGGCCATCTGCGAGCAGATGGAAGAGCCGGGGCCGGGAAAGAAGCTGGTGCGGCGGCAAGTGGTACGCGTCGTCACGCCGGGAACGGCGACGAACGCTTCGCTTGTGGACACGAAAGAAAATAATTTTCTGGCCGCGGTGGCACGCAGCGCCGCGGCCGCAGCCGCAGCCGCCACTGCCCCTAGCGGGCGCGCCGCAAACCGGCATGCGGAAACGAGAATCGGGCTGGCCTATGCAGATTTATCCACTGGAGAATTTCGCGCCACGGAATTTACCGGCGCGAATGCGGAGGCGCGGCTGCGCGATGAACTCGATATTTTGCGGCCGCGAGAAATTCTGCTGCCAAAGCCGGTGACCCTTTTTCCTGAAGCCCACTCAACGGCGGCGAACGGTTCGGGGCCAGTGGAAACGCGGCTGGATGATTGGGTTTTCGAGCGCAGCTACGCCGTGCGGCAACTGGAAGAGCATTTTCGCATCGTGGCTCTGGAAGGATTGGGTCTGAGCGAACATCTTCAGGCAGCGGCAGCGGCGGGAGCGATCGTGCATTACTTGCGCGAGACTTCCGCGATCGGAGCGCGGCGGTCGAACGAATCTGCCGCGCATGAGAGGAGCGCGCCGAGCGGGCTCGAGCACTTGGATCGCATCGGATACTACGAGCAGCAAGACGCGATGGTCCTCGACCAGGTGACTGTAAGAAATCTGGAATTGGTCGAGGCGGCGGGGGCGGGCGACGATGCGGCAGCAACGCTGGTGAAAGCGATCGACGAGACGGCCACCGGAATGGGCGCGCGGCTGCTGCGTTCCTGGATGTTGCGGCCGCAAATTGATCGCGAAGAAATCGAGGCGCGGCTGAAGGCGGTGACGGAACTGAAGTCGCGCACCATCGCGCGCGAAGAAATTCGACGAGAACTGTCGAACATTCTCGATATCGAGCGGCTGACCAGCCGCATCACGTTAGGAATTGCGACGCCGAGAGATCTGACCGCGCTGAGAGCCTCATTGGATCGGATTCCGCGATTGCGTCAGTTACTTTCTTCGGATGGATCGGCGGATGCGGAAATTATTGGGCGGCTGAGAACGCTGCGAGATGAACTGGATGAGATGACGGATGTTCGGGAAATTATCGCGCGAGGAATTGCCGACGATCCGCCGGCGGTGGCCAGCGACCCGGGCGTCATCCGGCGCGGATTCAATGGCGAACTGGACGAACTTCGCGAGATTTTGACGCATGGGCGGCAAATGATCGCAGCGATGGAGGAGCGTGAACGGAAACGCACCGGGATTGGTTCACTGAAGATTCGCTACAACCAGGTTTTCGGCTACTACATCGAGGTGTCGAAACCAAACCTGGCGCTTGTCCCCGGCGATTACCAACGCAAGCAGACGCTGGTGAATGCGGAGCGATTCACGTCCGACGAATTGAGCGAATACGAACGGAAAGTGGTGACTGCGGAAGAGCGCTCACTTGAAATCGAGCGACGACTGTATGGCGAAATCCGGGAATCGATTGCGCACGAGGCAGGACGGCTGCGGCGAACAGCGGCAGCCATCGCGCAACTGGATGTGCTGGGGAATTTCGCGCATATTGCGGCGGCGCGAAATTACGCGCGGCCTGAATTCACGGAAGATGTGGTGGCTCCGGGAAAAACACGGGCACGTGAGACGCGCGGCGAGTTGATGATCGCGGGAGGCCGGCATCCTGTGATTGAAAAGTTGCTGGAACAGCGAGGCGAGCGGTTCGTTCCCAACGACTTGTACTTCGGCGAGGAGTCGCCATTTCTGCTGCTCATCACCGGACCGAATATGGGCGGCAAGTCCACTTATTTGCGACAGGCGGCGCTGATTTCGATTTTGGCGCAGATGGGATGTTTCGTTCCCGCGACGCAGGCGAAACTGCCTTTGCTGGATAGGATATTCACACGAATCGGCGCGTCCGATAATTTGGCGAGAGGGCGGTCGACATTTTTGGTGGAAATGAGCGAGGTGGCCGCGATTTTGAACACGGCAACTTCCTCGAGCTTGGTGCTGCTGGATGAAGTGGGGCGCGGGACAGCAACGTTTGACGGGCTCTCCATCGCGTGGGCAGTGGTGGAAGCGTTGCATGGCGGGGCGCAACCGCGAACTTTGTTTGCCACGCATTATCACGAGTTGACGGAGCTCGAGCAACTGCTGCCGGGCGTGAAAAACGTGCATGTATCGGTGGAGGAAGCCGGGAACGACATTATTTTTCTGAGGCGCGTGGAACCTGGGAGCGCGGATAAGAGCTACGGCATCGAAGTGGCGCGCCTGGCGGGGTTGCCGAACAATGTGATTTCGCGCGCCCGCGAAATCCTGCGGCGTCACGAACGAAGCGAGCAAAGGCTTACGAAGGAGCTGTCGCCGGGGGCTGCGCCGCCGGAACCGCAACAGACGAGTTTTGCCGCGCTCGATCAATCGGTCCTCGACGCATTACGGGGCGCGGATTTGGATAAGCTGACACCGCTGGAGGCGTTGAATTTATTGGCGGCAATGCAGAAGCAATTGGAGTGAGGACGGCGCAACCGTATGCCGGTACTGCGTGACAATACGTAGCCAACTATGTTTGCGGGGCACGCCAAGGCCGAAAGCAGAGCGATTTGCCAGCGAGACGAGCGATACATCGAAGAGAGATTCCTCGACTGCGTGTCCCGGCGCTTCGCGCAAAAACAAAAGCGCGGGACACTCCGCTCGGAATGACGTCGGCGCCCGGCGGGCGAGACGAATGGTGCACGCATAGCCAAGCATGTTTGCCGAGCGCAGCATGCTGTGCCTCTACGGAAAAAAGCGAATGCGTGCTGAGCTGCGTGGAGATTCAAGATGAGGGGGGAGCGATGACGAAGCGATGCTGGTGATGGGAATGATGTCGGGGACGTCGGCGGATGGGATTGATGTGGCGCTGGCGCGAATTTCGGGCGCGCCGCCGGAGCTGAAGGCGCGATTTCAAGGACATTTTCACACCTCGTTCCCGCCTTACTTACGGGAAACGATCCTTCGCCTAGCAAATGGAAAGGCCACGACGACGGCAGAGATCAGCGAGTTGAATTTTCTGCTTGGCGAGCAACTGGCCAAAGCGGCGATCCGGGCGGCTCGGCACTGGCGCGTGGCGCTGGAGAAGATTTCTTTGATCGGTTCGCACGGGCAAACAATATTTCATCTGGGCGCGAATGGACGGTTTCAGGGCAAAGTGCGCGTCGCATCCACACTGCAGATTGGAGATGCCAGCATCATCGCTGAGCGCACGGGAATCACAACGGTGGCGGATTTCCGTCCCGCAGACATGGCTGCGGGCGGACAGGGCGCGCCGCTGATGCCATTTGCTGATTATCTGCTTTACCGCGACGCGGTGCGCGGGCGCGTGGCGCTGAATATCGGTGGCATTGCGAATGTTACGGTGATTCCCGCGAAGGCGCGCCCTAAAGACGTGTTTGCGTTCGACACCGGGCCGGGAAACATGATCGTGGATGCACTGGTCGAACGGACCACGCGAGGACGCGCGTCATACGACCGCGATGCAAAGGTCGCGCTTGGCGGGCGGACAATTCAGGAATTGCTCTCAAGGCTGATGCGCGAACCGTATCTGCTGAAGAAGCCTCCCAAATCGACCGGCCGCGAGCAATTCGGAAGCGCGTACGCGGACTTCTTGATGGCATGGGGAAAGCGGCACCATGCGGGCGCAGCGGACCTGATTCGCACGGCGACGGTTTTTACCGCGCTTTCAATTGCCGACGCCTTTCGCCGGTTTATTTTGCCGCGCGCAAAAGTGCATGAGCTGATTGTGGCCGGGGGCGGAGCTAGGAATCCGCTGATGATGGCGCAATTGGCGGCGTCGCTGCCCGGAATCGAGGTGGTGCCCGTCAACCTCTTTGGCGTGCCCGTGGAGGCGAAGGAGGCTTTCGGATTTGCGTTGATGGCCTATGAGACGTACCACGGGCGGCCGAGCAATGTACCGTCGGCTACGGGGGCGCGGCATTTGACGATTCTGGGAAAGGTTGCGAGAGCGGGAACTTGGAAAGCTTCTGCTAGGCGCTGAGGGCTTTGTGGATTTCGGCGTCGGGGAGAGCGCCTTCGCGGGCGATGGTCCAATCGTCGCCATCGATGCGAACGATAGTCGAGGCAAGGGTGCCACCGGTATCACCGGCGTCCAGAATCAGCGGGAGACGCTCACCGAGCTGCTTGACGATCTGCGCCGCGTTGGTACAGGACGGATGCCCTGAAAGATTCGCGCTCGTGCCGGTGATGGGTCCGCCGACGGCTTCGATGAGTTCCGAGGCGATGTGGGAGTTGGGCCAGCGAAGAGCGACCCATCCTGTATTGCCGGTCACCTTCAGGGGGAGACGGTGAGTGGCTTCGACGACGAGAGTGAGAGCGCCGGGCCAAAATTTATTTGCGAGAGTGAGAAAAGTATCCGAGACGTCGCGCGCGAGACTGACTGCCTGTTCGACAGAATTGACAAGGATCGGTAGGGCGCGGGTCTCGGGGCGCGACTTGAGCTGGAAAACGCGCTCAATGGCATAGAGATTGAATGGATCGGCGGAAAGGCCGTAGAAAGTGTCCGTGGGAATGGAGATTACGCGGCTGCGCTTGATGAAGCTGGCGGCGTAGTCGATGACATGCCGCTCCGGTGCTTCGCGTGAAACTTTCAGAATTTCCAGGGCCAATGTTCACTCGCGCGGGCTGCGCCTGATCGATTTCGGATGCAAATTATAACAGCCAGCCGCCGAGATGCAAGGTACACCGCTGCAATGTGTTAGACAGTGGCGCAGGCGCCGAGGCCATCGCGCAATGGGGCAGCGTGGCGACGGTTGCGCAGGTTTACGTGCGAAGGGCCATTTGCTAGGCTTGCGGAATGAAGCGCGATTCAGCGACTTTTGCGCGGCGGGAGGGTAGCGGGTCCCGCCGAGCTGGCACAGAGCGTGGCGATACGATCAGCAGCCGCGACAACAAGTGGCTGAAATTATTTCGGGCTGCGCTGCGCGGAACGGGACCGCGGACGGGCGAGGCAATTGGCGTCGAAGGGCCGAAGTTCATCGAAGACGCGTTGCGATCGGGGCTGGAGGCGGATGCGCTGCTGGTGAGCGAGTCGGGTGAACGGCACGCAGCGGCTGTGCTGCGAGCGGCTAGCGAAAGCGAGGCGGGAATTGCGCGAGGTCGCGTGCTGCGGACCACGGATAAACTTTTTGAAGGCGTGGCCGGAACCGACGCACCGCAAGGGATAGCGGCGCTTTTTCGTCAGCCGGAGTGGTCGCTGGAAGATGTTCTGCGCGGCGCCGGGACGATGCGCGAGAGTGCAGCGCTGGTGATTGTGCTGGCGGAGGTGCAGGACCCGGGAAATGTGGGAACGGCGCTAAGGTCGGCAGAAGCCTTCGGGGCGACGGGGGCAATTGCCACGCGAGGGACAGCGGACCCGTGGTCGCCTAAGGCGCTGCGCGCTTCGGCAGGATCGGCGCTGCGGTTGCCGGTGATGCGTGGGTTGGCGATACCGATTTTGCTGGCGCAGCTGCGAATGGCCGGCGTGAAAATCCATGCAGCGAGATCCGCGCCCGGTGCGGCTGTGGCTTATGCGGGTGGCGCAGCGGGTGAGATCTCCGTGCAGGCGGATTTGCGCGAGCCGGCGGCGATTTTTGTGGGCAGCGAGGGCAGCGGCGTGCCGGAACAGGTTTTGCACGCCGCGGATGCGATCATTTCCATTCCGACTAGCGCGGCGGTGGAGTCGTTGAACGCGGGAGTGGCGGCGTCCATTGTGTTGTACGAGGCGGCAAGGCGGCGAACGGAAGCGGCGCGGACGGCATCTGAGCTTTGACGGCTGCGAGGGCAAACGTGGGACTATTTCGGGCGATTGAGCCGGAGCAGGAGCCGCAGGCTGGGCGCCCGCTGGCGGATCGAATGCGTCCGCAAACGCTGGACGAATTCATCGGCCAGGAGGAGCTGCTCGGTCCGGGCAAACCGCTGCGCACGCAGATCGAGCGCGACGACTTAGGCTCGATGCTGCTGTGGGGTCCTCCGGGATGCGGAAAAACGACGCTGGCGCGAATTATCGCTAAGCGCACTCGCAGCGAATTCATACCATTTAGCGCGGTGCTCTCCGGCATCAAGGAAATCAAAGATGTGATGGCGAAGGCGGAGCGCGCGCGCCATTACGGGCAGCGGACGATTGTTTTCGTTGACGAGATGCACCGCTTCAATCGCGCGCAGCAGGATGCTTTTTTGCCGCACGTGGAGGCGGGCAATATTTTGCTGATCGGGGCCACCACGGAGAATCCGTCGTTTGAAGTGATTGCGCCGCTGCTCTCGCGGATGAAAGTGTACGTGCTGCGGGCGCTGGCAGAAGAGCAGATTGCGGAGCTGCTGCGACGGGCGATTGCCGATCCAACGCGCGGATTGGGAAGAGATCGGATTGAGGCGAGCGAGAAAATCATCGAGCGCATTGCGGTGCTTGCGAATGGCGATGCGCGCGCCGCGTACAACACGCTCGAAGCGCTGGTGGCTGGGACCGAGGCGAGCGCGGACGGACGGCTCGTCCTTTCGGAGGGCAGGCTTGAAGACGTGCTGCAAAAGAAGCTGCTGCCGTACGATAAATCCGGCGAAGAACACTACAACCTTATTTCGGCGTTGCACAAATCCGTCCGAAATTCCGATCCGGATGCGGCTCTCTACTGGCTGGCGCGAATGCTCGAATCGGGCGAAGACCCGCTCTACCTGGCGCGGCGGATGGTACGGATGGCGAGCGAGGACATTGGCCTCGCCGAGCCCGGCGCGCTGGCGATAGCGATCGCGGCAAAAGAAGCGTTTGAATTCATCGGACCACCCGAGGGAAATCTGGCGCTGGCACAGGCGGCGGTCTATCTGTCACTCGCTCCCAAATCGAACGCCTTGTATACAGGATATGGCGCCGTCCAAGAAGATTTGCAGCAAACCATCGCGGAACCTGTTCCGCTGCATCTAAGAAACGCCGCCACCGGATTGATGAAGCACATCGGATACGGCAAAGGTTACCAATACGCGCACAATGCGGAGGAAAAAGTGACGGACATGACGTGCCTGCCCGAAAGCCTGGCGGGCCGCACGTATTACCAGCCTACCGATCAGGGATTCGAGGCGCGAATCCGGCAGAGGCTCGAAGAGATCAGGCGCATTCAAAAGAAAACACAGGGTCCGAGGTCCGGCGAGTGACGCGAATCTTTCGCGGCGCGCAAACGCGGCCGCTCACTTCCCTGCTCGGCCTGCTGGTGATTCTCGGAGGGCTGTTATTTTATGCGGCGAGATTGTCCGCGCAAGATAGTCCCAAGTTCGTTATCAACGACGACTGCCAGGTATTCGACATCGCGTCGAACAATTCCATTGTCTACGCGGTGCCGCATCTGAAGCGAATCCGCAGATTGGTTCTCGAACGCGACGATGTGTCGGTCGCCGTCCCTCCCGGGAAAATCAGACGCATCGTGGACGCGGACAGGTTTTTACCTCCCACGCCGCCATCGGGTTACGTCGTGAACTCCTTGTCGTGGTCACCCGACGGGCGGCGAATCGCCGTAAGCATGACGCTGCAGCAAGCGCCCGCGGGATTCACGATGGACAAGAAGGAAGCCAAGAAACGCGGCAATATGGACGATAACGAAGAGAACACGCCGGTTATGCCGAGGGGCGGCGGGAAGGCCATCGCGCTGCTCGAAGACGATGGCCGCGAAATCAAGGTTGCCAACTCGAAGACGCGGTTCATTGAAGGTGGCGTGGACGCGACGTGGCTGGCCGACGGCAAGACCGCGGTTTATCTGACGGGCGGTCCGCCGTGGGCTATTTCCCGCGTGCAACCTGAAGACGGAAAAACCAGCGTTCTATTCGAGGGCCACAAGTTCGACGCCGTGGTTTGGGACGCGAAGCGAAACCAGGCGTTTGCGATCGGCGATCTGAGTCTTCGAGGACAGCAGACGCTGGTAAAGCTGGACCTGCTGCACGAATTCGTGACCGAAATCGCGAACGTGAAGAATTATCAGGGATCGCTGACGGTGTCACCCTCGGGAGATCGGGTGGGATTCTTCGAAGATGGCGACACGGTGGAGGTGATCAACGTTTCGCACCCCGATCAAACGCTGCAGATGCGGGTGGGTTACGGGCGATTCGGATGGGGCCGCGAAGAGCAACACATTCTGCTCAAGCGAGGTCCGGAGGAGCGGTCGAATATTTTACTTTGGGTTGGACTGCACGACGGGACGTTCAAATCTGTTCTGCACGGTCTGGTATTTCACGACTTCGAAATTGCGCCCGACGGAGGAACGCTCGCCGTCACCGACCCGGGAAGGCGGGTATTGAAGGTTTACCCGCTGGAATGAAGGCCGACACCATTCATTGTAGCCGGAAGCGCCTGATGTGCTCCTTCAGGATGCACGCGTTCATCACAACCAAGAGACCGGCACGGCGCGCTCGCTCGGCTGCCTCCGCGTGAATTACACCTTCCTGCATCCAAACGCCCGAGGCTCCGATGCGAATCGCCGATTCGACAATTTCCGGGACAAATTCCGAGCGCCGGAAAATATCCACGATGTCTACATGATCCGGAATGTCTTCGAGGCGAGCGTAGCACTTCTCGCCGAGAATTTCCGTTTCGGCCGGGTTTACTGGAATCACGCGGTAGCCAACTGACTGCAAGTATTCGGCAACACCGTAACTGGGACGATGGCTGCGGCTTGAGAGTCCAACGATGGCGATCACTCGGCTATTTTTGAGAAGGTCGCTGGCCGGATCCCCCGTGGCCGTCAATCGATTCGGACCAGCGCTTGAATTCGGGTCTTCGAAGCTTTTAGCCATGCCACTCCTTTAGATAATTTCTCGAATTATGACCGCGCAAGCCCGTCAATGGCAGGATTCTCCGATGGATTTCAGGAGAGCGCCTGCGTATAAAATTCGCGGCCTGCGATAGCAGCTCGCCCTCAGATGACTTTCTAGAATTCCCCCGAAGCTGTTGATTCGATCATACCGGATTTTGGGGGGTAATGGGCAGGCCAAGTTGGCCGATTAGGACACTATGTCATCCAGGGCAGGAGGTAAGAAGACGACCCGGCGGATTAATCCGCGGCTCAATGGTGACTTCTTCTGCCCGTGCACACTTGCTGCGCGCATCCACTGAGCATGGCACCGGAACCTACAAACCGTCGAAAGTTCCCGCGCATCCGCGCGAAAGGAATGCGCGTCCGCTGGAAATCCGATGGTAAAACCATGGCGTCGCGCTTGGAGAATGTGGGACTCGGAGGCCTCTATTTGCATTCCGCGAACCCTGCGAATGAAGACACCATGATTGATGTGGTTCTTGACCTGCCGGCGGGCCAGGTATACGCGCGCGCGAAGGTGCGCCGCTCAACGCCGGCGAAAGGTATGGGCCTGCAGTTTATCCAGATGACGCCGGAGGACCGGGCAAAGCTGCATCGGTACCTGGCCGCGCCGGAGGTTCCCGCAAAAGTTTTCGGGGCAGCCCCGGCGGCAAACTCACGGCCCGCAAAGCCATCCTCCGCAAATAGCAAACTTGTGATTTCGCCTCGAAGGGAGGAGCAGGCCCAACTTCGATTCGAGCGGGAGGTGAGGCATCTGATCGAACTGACCGGCAGGAGCAGCTACTATCAGCTTCTGGGACTTACATCCGAATTCAGCGCCAGCGAGATCAAGAAGACCTTTTATTCGCTGGCTCGCAAATTCCATCCGGACAGCCATGCCCGTAGTGGCAACTTAACTTCACGACTCCAAGAGTTGATGAGCGTTATTACCGACGCTTACAAGACGCTTGCGAACGAAGAGACGCGAGCCGTCTACGACAAAGCCCTCGCAAAAATGGGCTGCCTCAACATCCACCGAGAAAGGCGCGCGACCGAGGAATCGGTGGAAGGGTGGCTCGAGCGCGCGAACCAGTGCCTGCGCGCTAAAAACTTCGCCGGCTCGGTTGTCTGGCTGCGAAAATGCGTCGAAGCGGCGCCGGAACATGCGCTGTACCATGCTATGCTGGCGCGCAGCTTGGCAACCTTGCCGCAATACTACAACGGGGCGATCGAACATTTTCAGAAAGCGATCGACCTAGATCAGTGGAAAGAGACTGTCTACCTTCAATTCGCTGAACTCCTGGAGAAGATGGGGCATTCATCGCGAGCACGCGGCGTTTATTCCAGGCTTCTCGACATTTCCCCCGAACATGCGAAGGCTTGCGAGCGGCTGGCAATCCTCAATCCCGCGAGGAAAGACGCGAAACCCGCTGCGTGGCTCGCTCACCTGCTCAGCAAGAAAAGCTGAAGAGCGGCAGCCCCGCTTGCCGTGTCCGCTAAAACGGACAAAACGATCGGTTACCGCGAGCGCTGTTGCTTGTGCCGCCGGGACTTGGGAACAGGCGTTTTTCGGGGAGCGGAATCGCCATCCAGTGCCCGCTTGAGCGCAGCAACTTCGCCGGGTGAGAGGGAGCGGTGGCCGCCGGGCGGCAACGAGCCGAGATCGAGATTCGCCAGGCTGAGTCGTTTCAACTTTTCGACGGGATGGCTAGTCTGAAATAATCTATCGCGCAATGCATCGCGGCGCGCATCGGAAAGCGTGACGATGTACCATGGGGCGTCTTTGCCTCGCACGCGCGAGATGCGAGCGCCTGTGGTGCGCGAGAGAGATTCAATTTCCTCGAACGTTAGCAGCGTTTTTAGCTTGAGTTGATATACCTGCGGCAAATTCCGCGCCTTCAGGATGCGATTGGCGAGATCCCCGTCGTTTGTAAGAAAAACCAGGCCCGAGGAATGATATTCGAGGCGTCCCACCGGGAAAACTCGTTCGGGAATTCCGTGCAAGAGATCGCGCAACGAACGGCGGCCTTCGGGATCGCTCATGGTAGAGACGACTTCGGGCGGCTTGTTAAGCAGCAAGTAGACTCGCGCGGCGTCATGGCGCAGGAGCTTTCCCGCAACCTTGATGTGATCGCGAGATTCGTCCGCCTTGGTGCCCAGTTCCGTGACGATGCGGCCGTTCACGGTGACCAGACCCGAGGCCATCATCTCTTCCGCGCGCCTCCGCGAGGCAATCCCGGCGCGCGCGATTATCTTTTGGAGACGCTCTTCCATGTGTTCGTGCGGCGCAGTTGCCGCGAGGCTCAGCTTAGCGGAAACAATACCGATGGCGAAGCACTAAAGGTAGGCCGAAGAGGTAAAAGCTAGGATCCGTCGGAGTTACTAGCGGAAGCGGCGCGACTTTGACCAGCGGAGTCGTCCGTCTCATCCGCGAGTTCAGCGAGATCGTCGTTTTCTCCGGATTCCCGAATTTTGGCGGCTTCGGCTGAATCGGAGGGCAACATGCCGCCGGGCTCCGCTAGTTGTTCGCCGTGCGCCGCGGCCGTGAGATCCTGGCTTGATTGATCAGCAATGTCGCTCGGATCGGTGGGCGCGATGCCCGCATCGGAGCCGAGCGCGGCTTGCGCGAGCTGCTCGAACTCTTTCAGGCTGGGCAGTTCGTCTAGATCGGAAAGGCCGAAGCGCATCATAAACTGTTTCGAGGTGCGATAGAGGATGGGTCGGCCGATCACTTCCTTGCGGCCCGCCGTGGTGATGAGGCGCTTTTCGAGTAGCGTTTTGATTACGCCGCCAACGTTGACGCCGCGAATTTCATTAATTTCAGGAACCGTCACCGGTTGCTTGTATGCGATCACGGCGAGCGTTTCGAGAGCGGGCATCGTCAAGCGCAACGGCGGCTGAAGGCTCTTGATGAATTTGCGCACCACGTCGTGATGCTGCGGTTTGGTGTAGAACTTCCAGCCGCCGGCAACCTTGCGGACTTCGATGCCGCGCTGGTCGGTTTGATGGGACGCGACAAGCAGATCGAGCCCCGCCCGCGCGATGGTCTTCTCGACCGCGAGCGCGCTGGCGATCTGGTCCAGCGTGGCGGGCTCGTCCGCTGCGTAGACGATGGCTTCGAGCGCGGCTTGAATTTCTTCTGGCGTTATGGTCACAAGTACTGCTCCTCGATTTTCGACATGGCGTCGGGACCGGCGAAGACAGCGTCGAACATTTTGTGTTTTCGCAGGGCGATATCCGCGAACAGCTCCGATTGAACCAGAATTACAGCCTGCATGCGCACCATTTCGAGGACCGCCAGAAGCGCGACGATCATGGCGTTGCGCGTTTCGCAGGTGTCGAAGAATCCGATCAACGAAATGGGCTCGTCGCTGGCCATCAGCCGCTGGCGGAGGCGGTCCATCATCTGCGCGATGGTTACCGATTCGTGGCGCAGTTCGAACTTGCTGACTTCCTTGCGGCGTTCGAGGACCTGCTGGAAAGTTTTGATTAGATCGACGAGCGAGACGACGAGTTCGCCTTCCACCGCGTCGCCCGTGTAAAGGGCGCGATCCGGACGCGACCAAACGTGCGCCTCGATTTGCTGTTTCTGATAGAGAAGCTGCGCCGCATTTTTGAACTTTTCGTGTTCCAGCAAGCGGTGGACCAATTCGTCCCGCGGGTCTTCCGGCGCATTCGGATCGGCAAGCGGATCGGCGGGCAGCAGCATCTTCGATTTGATGTGAATCAACGTGGCGGCCATGTAAATAAAATCGGCGGAGACGTCGATATCGAGCTTTTCGAGCTGGTGAAGGTAATCGAGATACTGTTCGGTGACCTTGGCGATCGGAATGTTGTGGATGTCCATCTCCTGCTTGCGAATTAGATCGAGCAGAAGATCGAGCGGGCCTTCGTAGCTCGGCAAATTAATGCGATAGGGTGTCGCCATTTTCAGCCTATGCTTGCTTCCACGCGGCAATTCGCAGCCGACGATAATCCAATTCCCAATTTCCACTTCTGAACAGTTCCGAACGAGCTTGCCTTTCGATTTCGCGCAGGAATTCCTGCTGGCGCTCGGCGGGCACGCGGTCCAAAGCAAATTTTGCGAACATGCGCAGCCAAACTTCTAGGCCCTTTTCGCCATCTTCTAACCGCGTGGGGCGATCGAAAAGCTGCGCTTCCCGAACTTCGAGCCGTTCCTTTTCCAAGAGCGATGAATACTCGGCTACGCTTGGGTAATACCAAGTGTTGTCCGCGAGTCCGCCCTCGATTCCAAACTTGGCGTAGACCCTATTGACGGCGTCGGTCACACGCCTGACATTTCCCTTGCCGCCAAATTCCGCAACGAAGCGCCCTCCGGGCACCAGCGCCTTTGCCACGGCCTGAACCACTAATTCGGGCTGCGGAATCCAGTGCAACACGGCATTCGAAAATACGGCGTCAAATTGCCGCTCAAAATGCATCTGACGCGCGTCGGCGACTTCAAAGTGCATGTCGCGGAACAGTGCGCGCGCTTCGGAAATCATCTCAGGCGACAGATCGATGCCAATCACGTCTGCGCCCGTTGCTGCGATTTCTGCCGTTAGGCGTCCCGTGCCGCACCCGAGATCGAGAATGCGCTCACCAGCTTTTGGAGACAGAAGCTCGACGACGCCCTTCGCTTTTTCCCACACGAAAGAGTGCTTATCGTCATAAAGCTTCGCGTCCCACGTGATGGCCGTCATTTTTCTTTCTTGCGCCTCATGCTACTTGAATATCGCAGTGCGGACGCGCTTCATTGTGCGGCGCGCGGCCGCGTGCGCCTTTTTGTCGCCCGCACCGAGGATATCCCAAACTTTCTGAGGATTGGCCTCAAATTCTTTGCGGCGTGCCTGAACCGGCTCGATCCACTTGACCAGATTATCCGCCATGGTCGCTTTGCATTCGATGCAGCCGATACCAGCCGTGCGGCAGCCGTGATCGGACCACGCTATCGTCTCGGGAGGCGAAAACAATTTGTGCCACGCGAAAACGGGGCAAACTTCCGGCCGCCCCGGATCAGTGCGGCGCTGGCGCTGCGGATCGGTGATCATGTTGCGCACTTTTTTGCGAATTTCATCGGGCGGATCGCTGAGCCAGATCGCGTTACCGTAGCTCTTCGCCATCCGTCGGCCGTCGAGTCCCGGTAGGCGTGGCGTTTCTGTTAGTAGGTGGCCGGGCTCGTGAAGAATTGGGTCAATAAACGGTTTACCAAACTCCGCCATCCTCGTAAGGAAATCCAATCTACCCGCGCCTCCGACTCCTCCTTCGGATCGCCAAAGCAGCTCTGTTTGTTGTTTTAATTCAGCAATTAATCCCGAGTCCAAATCTCCTCGGAACCTATCCTTCGCAGATTCGGCGGCAACGAAAAGTTCACTAAGAAGCCGTTCTCTTAGTTTCTTATTAGCCCTGACCTCTCGCTCGGGAAAGCGCATTCCAAAATGAAGGTTAAACCGGCGGACGATTTCGCGGGTCAGCTCCACGTGCGGAACCTGATCCTCGCCGACGGGCACGAAATCCGCATCGTAGATGACGATGTCCGCCGCCTGCAGCAGCGGATAGCCGAGGAAGCCGTAGGTGCCCAGATCGCGATCCTTCAGATTTTCGATTTGCTCTTTATATGTCGGGACGCGCTCAAGCCACGAAAGCGGCGTGATCATCGAAAGCAGCACATACAGCTCCGCATGTTCCAGTATGCTCGACTGTACAAACAAAGTTGATTTCGCGGGATCGAGCCCGACCGAAAGCCAGTCCATCGCCACTTGCAACGTGTTTTCGGAAATGGAAGAAGTATCCTCGTAATGCGTAGTCAGCGCGTGCCAATCGGCGACGAAAAAGAAGCACTCGTATTCTTCCTGGAGCTTCAGCCAATTTTGCAGCGCCCCAAAATAATGGCCGAGATGGAGACGGCCGGTGGGCCTCATGCCGCTTAGAACTCGTTTGCGCTTCGCCACTCTCTGGGAAAACCTCAGCTAGGAAATTAAAATGTGAAAAGGAAATGCTCCACGCGATGCTAGCACAGAAGGCCACACTTCAGAGTTGAGAGTTGAGAGTTGAGAGTTGAGGGCAAAAGTCGCAGCGCTATAGCTTCAGCAGCTCCCGCAGCCGCTTGGTTTGGTTGCGCGACACGGGAATTTCGCTCGCGCGCTTATCATTCATCTTCAGCATGAAGCTCGATTTGAACCACGGCATCACTTCCTTAATATGGTTGATATTCACCAGATACGACCGATGCGGCCGCCAGAACACGCTCGGATCAAGCGCATCCATCAACTCCTCCACCGTGCGGTAATTCGACACGCCCTCCGCGTCGCGCGAAAATATCGTGATCTCGCCATCCTGAATCGACGCGTAGATCATTTCGTCCGCGTCGATCAAAATCATGCGCGACTGCGACTTCACCAAAAGTTTCACGGGCGCCAAGGGCTGCAGTTTCGGCATGCCCTTGCCCAGCTGTCCCACGAGCGCCTCGAGCCGATCGACGTGCGACTCGTGCGCGTCTACCATTTTCTTGGCGCGCTGCAGGGCCCTCGCGATACGCGCCCTGTCGAATGGCTTCAGCACGTAGTCCACGGCGTTCACTTCGAAAGCTTGCACCGCGTAGTGGTCGTAAGCAGTGGCGAAGACGATTTGAGGCATGCGCAGCTTGCGCTCCATCAACTTTTTGATCACCGCGAAGCCGTCGAGGCCCGGCATCTGCACATCAAGAAACACCAAGTCAGGTTCGTACTCCTTGATGAGCGCGACGGCCTCCAGGCCATTTTTGCCCTGCGCGACGACATTGACCTCGGAAAAACTCTTCAGCAGGTAGGCTAACTCGTCGCGCGCGGGACGCTCATCGTCCACAATGACCGTGTTGATTTGCATGGTGCGCCTCCCAGAAGTATATAGGAAATCGAGGACCCGGACGGAGCCTGGGGTAGAATTGCAACGCAAAGCGGCGCGAGGAGCAGGCGTGAAATCGAGGAAGAGTAAACAGCCACGGAAACCAAAAGTTCTGAGCAGCAAAACTCTTTTTCGCGGCCGCGTCTTCGTGCTAAAGCGAGATCGCGTGCTCGAGCCCGGCGGCGTCACGGCCATTCGCGAATTTGTAGAGCATCCTGGATCGGTGGTGGTTCTGCCCATTTTGCCTGATGGACGCATCGTGCTGATTCGCCAGTACCGCCACGCCGCCGGGCAATATTTGTGGGAGCTTGTCGCCGGCCACAAGGAGCCGGACGAGGATTTCCTTCGCGGAGCGCACCGCGAATTGCAGGAAGAGACGGGCTACACCGCGCGCACGATTAGCAAGCTGCTCGAAGTCTTCCCTTCCCCGGGTTTGCTCGGCGAGAAAATGGTGATATTTCTGGCCGAGGGGCTCACAAAGGGCAAGGCGCGTCCGGAAGAGGACGAGAAAATCACGCAACGGATTGTGACGTTGGCTGACGCCCAGAAGTGGATTCGCAGCGGCAGAATTCGAGACTCGAAGACTGTGGCGGGAATCCTCTACTACTCTACATTTCTTGCGCGCGGAAAATAGTTAAGCCGGCGAATCGGAGAAACAGCGGTGGAAAATAGAGAGGTCGCGAGAATATTGCGCGAGACGGCGCAGCTGCTTGAAATCGATGGCGCGATTATCGGCCGCTATCGCAGCTACGAAAAAGTGGCCGAACTGCTTTACAGCATCCACGAGCGCATCGAAGACCTGGCCAAAGACCCCAAGAAACTGAAAGAGCTTCCCGGCGTGGGCGAGGGCATGGCCGAACACATCCGTGAGATTCTCGCCACCGGCGATTACAGCCTGCGCCAGAAACTGCTGAAGAAATATCCGCCCACGCTGCTCGACTTGCTCCATTTGCAATCGCTCGGCCCCAAAAAGGTGGCGTTTCTTTGGAGCAATTTCAAAGTGGCTACGGTTGATGGAGTTGCCGCACTCGCGCGCGAGGGCAAACTGCGCGACCTTCCGGGCTTCGGCGAAAAAAGCGAACAGAACATCCTGAAAGCCGCCGAACAGCACAAGAACCTTTCGGGATCGGGGCGCGTACGCCTGAACGTCGCCGACGATGAGGCGCAGAAACTGAGCGCCTACATCACGAAAGCGGGCGATATGGTCGAGTCGGTGACAGCGGCGGGATCGTTGCGCCGCGGTCGCGAAACCGTCGGCGATCTGGATCTGCTCGTCACCATGCGTCCCGGAAAAGACAAACAGAAAGATATCGATGCGGTGGCCGAGCACATCCTGAAATATCCGGGCATCGATCAGACACTCGCGCACGGCGAAAACAAAGTCAGCTTTCTGCTGGGCACCGGCTTGCAAGTGGATGTGCGCCTGCTCGAGAAGAAATCTTTCGGCGCGGCTCTGATGTATTTCACGGGGTCGAAGGCGC
The DNA here is from genome assembly GCA_036520875.1 of Candidatus Acidiferrales bacterium. Classification (GTDB taxonomy): domain Bacteria; phylum Acidobacteriota; class Terriglobia; order Acidiferrales; family UBA7541; genus Palsa-295. The sequence goes on along the minus strand of DATDIT010000112.1, from coordinate 5,173 downwards.
ACAGCGTGGCGCTGCGAGGTCGCGCGCTGGACATGGGCTGGACGCTCAACGAATACGCGCTCACCACTTTAAAGGGTGGGCGAGTGGTGGCGAGCAAGACCGAAGAGGAAGTTTACGCGAAACTCAAACTTGCCTACATAGAACCAGAATTACGTGAGGCGACCGGCGAGATCGAAGCAGCCGAAACGGGCACGCTGCCTCAGCTCGTGAAGCTGGCCGATATTCGCGGCGACCTCCAGATGCACACCACCGCCTCCGATGGCCGCAACTCGATCGAGGAAATGGGCGAGGCGGCGCGCGAACTCGGCTACGAATACATCGCGCTCACCGATCATTCGCAGGCGGTCACGGTCGCCAACGGCATGGATGAAAAGCGGACGCTCGAACAGATCAACAAAATCCATGCTGCCCAAGAGCGCGTTCCCGGCGTTCGCCTGCTGGCGGGAATCGAAGTGGATATCAAGAAAAATGGCGCGCTCGATCTCGATAATGAGGTGCTGGCGCAGCTTGACGTGGTGGTCGCGTCCGTTCATTCCTACATGAATCTGGAACGCGCCGAAATGACCGACAGAATTTTGGCGGCGATGGAAAATCCCTACACGCAGATTATCGCGCATCCCACCGGCAGGCTTCTGCTGCGCCGCGAGCCGTTCGATTACGATATGGAAAAGATCCTCGATACGGCCGCCGCGCGCGGCATTGCCATGGAATGCAACGCCTATCCCGATCGGCTCGATCTGCGCGACGTTCATCTGCGAACGGCCAAGCACCGCGGCGTGAAGATCGTAATCTCCACGGACTCGCACGCCACGCTTCACCTGCAAATGATGAAATACGGAGTAATCACAGCGCGCCGCGGCTGGATTGAAAAAAAGGATGTGCTCAATGCCCTGCCAGTGGAACAGTTTCTCGCCGCTCTCAGGCCCAAGCCCGAATCAGCGAAGCCAAAAGCAGCCAAGCGCAAATCCGCCTGAGCGCGGCCTCCAAGAATATATTGCGGAACTCTACAGTGAAATTCTTTAAAAAACACATCGGCGAGCTGGTTTTAGAGAAATTGGACAAAGCAGTTGAGGCTTGCCTTGCAGTCGCCTTTTTCAGCCCGAGCGACCGCATGCTGAATCTGCTGGTGGGCATCAAAAAGTTGAGATTGGTTATCTCCGAAGAATTCACAATCAACAATCCCTATAAGCTTGAGAAATTGAGAACCGCCGCCCTCCGCTCAATCCCACCCGATTGTGACAACGGGAAGCTTCACGCCAAAGTCCTGATCCTCAAACTGCGAGACGGCTCGTACTGGGCTCTCTTAGGCTCGGCAAACCTGACCCAACAAGGGATGTTCTCAAATCAAGAGGCCTGCGTCGTCGTGGAATCAAACGATGCAGCAGATGCAACGATCGTGCTGGAGATTAGAGGCTGGTTCGATTCTCTGTTCCAAAGCGCTCAAGTACCCAACCTTGATGAAGCAAAATTGATCTTCGATAGCCAGGCTCAATACGTCCTTGTGCCAAAACCCCCTCTGAAAGCGGTCCCAGATATTCATTATTGGGCGCTCAAAGCTACCTCCGGCTCGACGGGCAAGAGTCACTGGCCTATGTTCCTCGCAGAAAGTGTGATTGCGGTGGGTTGGAATGATCTCTCCTTGGACCCGTCGAAAGTGACGGACGCACAACTCCGTGCTGCGATCAGAGGGACATATAGAAACTACTCGGCTAGAGAGGCGGATGTCGCTGCAGCCCAAATCAGTAAATTCGTGAATTTGAAGGTAAGCGACATCGTGCTCCTCTGCCGTGGTTACACCTCAAATCAAAAGAAGGACGTTCACATTCACGGAGTAGCTAGAGTCATCGGTCCCTTTCGCGTCAGGCGCGGAAGCAAAAGGAATGGAAATTCAAGCACGCCGCAGTGATCCAGAAAATCGATCTGGACCTGCCAAAAGACCAAGTGGCGGATGCCTTGCGAAAGCAGGCGCTGAGACGGACAATTCACTCTTTGAAGAAAAGTGACTTTGATCGTCTAGCCACAAATCTCAAGGAATTCGGAGTGCACATACAGGTTTAGGTGGCTAGCTTTGGTAGGGCAGACATGATCCGTTACAGAGTGTCCAGCGCCCAGCCCTTCTCTTTTAAGCCGTATCGGCGGCGGCTCCTTCTTTCTTCACCAAATCAAATGTATTCGGCAACACTCTCCTGAACTGGTCTGCGCGTCGCATCAACAATACAGACGTCGTGTTAATTGGGTTTTTTGCGATTACAGGATTGCCGTTTTCAGCGAGCCTCTTCACGATGTCCCTGACGTGCAACGGACCCGCAGTGCGCAGTATGTCTTCAACCTGCTTCGCCAATACCGCCCCTTTCGTGCGCCGACGAGGAATAACTGTCACACCGGGTAGCTCCTGCTGTTCGTACTCCGGTGCCTTCCTACCTATGAGCTTGCGCGTGGCTATTATGTACTCTCGCAGAGAGTTGGCATGTGCGAGGGTCTCCGTTAACTCGTTTTCGGCCCAAGCGATTTGGGCCCTGAGATCTGACTTTGTCGGCTTGCCAGGAGGTCTTGTTCTCATGACGCGATAACGATAACGTTTTATGGTTACAGTGTCAAGTCTCCCTTTATTAGGAAGTGCATCGCGAATTGCACGCTACACTGTACAAACGTGGGGCTGTGAATTATACTCGGGGCGATTGGGAGATAAATCTTAGGCAGGAGGGATAAAAATATGCCTTTTCCAAACACTGAGTACGCGTTTAACGCAGTCACGTTGAACACAGTCAACGAGGTCGGGGCGGTGTACGGTTTGTTCAGAGCAAATCCGCTCCGCCCCAACTCGTATGACTGTCTGTACGTAGGCGAGACCGACAACTTGCGGAGACGACTGTCCGAGCACTTCAACAATCCGCCGATTGCCGGGACCACTCACTTCTTTGCCGAAGTCTTAGGGACCGAACGACAAAGATGTCTACGTGAGAGACAGCTAATCGCGGAATTCAACCCGCCCGGCAACAGAACACGCGGCGGCTGACATTCCGTCGAATTTTCCTGTTAGCCGATCAAAGTAGAACCGGCGAGGGCCGACGCAGAGAACCGCGAACCTTTTGCTTGTAGAAAGATAAACGGTCTGATCGGTTTCCGGGTCTACAAACTCAAATGCTTTCAACATGGCTGGTGCTTTCAGCTTTTCGAAGCACCAGCCAACTGTGTTTGCGAACACGTCTTTGCATCGCAGCCATCCGACCGCCAAGCGCCTTTGAGTGAGTGCCTCTGGTTGCTTCATCGCGACGCCTATTAAAGCACGACCGTCAACCCCACCCTACCCCAACGGGACGCTTTGTTCCAATACGGTGAATACCCACAGGAACTCAGGCATTACACGTACTTTGTCGCAGCTGTTTACACCGAGTAGGAAACGGTGTCGTCGTCCGTCGTCCCCACGCGGGCCGCTTTCGAGGTCACGTTCGGGGACTTGGCTCCGCGCCGCATGGCTACAATTCCGGTGCGGACCATTTCGAGCAAGCCGTATGGCGCGAGAAGTTCGAGGAAGCGGTCTACTTTTTCCTCGCCGCCGGTCATTTCCAGTGTGATCGACTCAGCGGCAATATCCAGCACGCGTGCTTTGAACACCTCAGCCAGCTGCAACACTTGCCCGCGATTCTCTTGCGTCGCGCCCACCTTGACGAGCGATAGATCGCGCAGCAGCGCACCCTGTCCGGTCACATCGTCGACCAGCAGCACGTTTACGAGCTTATAGATGTTTGCGACGATCCGCCGAGCCTGATCCTCATCCGCGTCCGATGTGATAGTCATCCGCGAGACGTCCGGATTCTCCGTCCGGCCGACGGTCAGCGAGTCGATATTGAAGGCGCGGCGCCGAAACAGGGACACCACGCGCGAGAGAACACCCGGTTTATTTTCAACGTAGACCACGAATGTGTGGAGCATGGGCTATTCGTCCTCTGCCGTTTCGACCAACGGATTCGGCCTGCGAATCATGTCGTGCAGCGCTGCGCCTGCCGCCACCATTGGATACACGGTATCTTCCTGCTCGACTTTGAAATCGATCAGCACCGGGCCATCGTGCGCGTGCGCGGCTCGGACTGCCGGAATCACCTCGGACCGCTTTTGCACCACGAAATTGCGGATTCCGTAGGCTTGCGCCAGCATCGCGAAATTAGGATTCAGCAGCGGAGTCGCTTCGTAATTGCGTTCGTAGAAAAACTCCTGCCACTGCCGGACCATTCCCAGATAGCCATTGTTGATAATCGCGATATTCACTTTTAGATTTTCCTGCACGATCGTCGCAAGCTCGGCCATGGTCATCTGGAAGCCGCCGTCGCCAACCACGGCCCAAACATCCGCATCAGGACGCGCTACCTTCGCCCCCACCGAAGCGGGAAGCGCAAACCCCATCGTTCCCAGGCCTCCCGAAGTGACCAGCGAGCGCGGTTTCTCGTGCTTGTAATACTGCGCCTCCCACATCTGATGCTGGCCCACGTCGGTGACCACGATTGCGTCTCTATCGAGCGTTTCGTGCCAGATATCGTTGATCACGTGCGCTGCGTAGAGATGACCGTTGTCCGGAAGATTCTGAATGTCCCGCACAGCGGTGTCGCCCTTGAGGCCGCGAATCTGTTCCAGCCACTCGTTGTGGCTCAAAGGTTCGAGGCGCGGCAGCATTTCCTTTAAAATTTTGCGCAGGTCGCCGACGAGCGCAACATCTACCTTCACATTCTTGTTGATCTCGGCAGGATCAATCTCCACGTGAATCTTCTTGGCGTTCGGCGCGTAAGTCTTCAAGTTGCCGGTCACGCGGTCGTCGAAGCGCATGCCAAGCGCGATCAGCAGATCAGCCTCCTGGATCGCCTTGTTGACCCAAGCCTCGCCGTGCATACCCATCATTCCCATGTTCAGCACGTGGGACGCGGGCAAGTGGCCGAGACCAAGCAGCGTCATCGCCACGGGGATGCAAGTCCGCTCCGCAAAGGCTTGAACTTCCTGCTCGGCTCCCGCAATCGAAATTCCGTGCCCTGCCAGAATCACCGGCCGCTTGGCCGTGCGAATCAGCTCCAGCGCCTTTTCGTACGCCTTCTCCGCCGGAGAGTGATCGGGACGGTAACCGCGCGTCTTCGGCGCCGCCGCTTCCCAATCGAATTCACACGATCCCTGTTGAGCGTCCTTGGTA